>NZ_JBBHZH010000002.1:0-706460 GCF_049843495.1 Agrobacterium sp. M50-1
ACGAGTTCGAACCTTGTCGGGGGCACCAGTTTTCTCATTGTTTATCAATGCTTTATCTTTCCCTTCAAAATCATCCGTTTTACTGCGTGGCGCATTTTACAGTCCGTCGCCAGCGCGTCTCCCTGCGCCATGATGATGTGAAGCCGCTCGGCGTCCAGTTCTGTCTGAATGAATTCACCAGGATGCGCCAAGCAAGAAAGACAAGAATTTCGGGCAGGGCGCGGGCAAGGTTTTCGCCAGGGGAAGCGCTTTTCGAGTGGCGGGAGCGGCCGGCACGACAACCGCAGATGAAGTTGACCGGCGGGGCTGCGTCAAAAGGACCGCGCATATGAAGTTGTTGCAGGAGCAGTTTTGAGGTAGCGATCCTCACGACAGATAGTGTCAAGCAACAGCCTGGAAATATGCAAAATGATGGATTGGGATTGGGTAGACTGGTTCCCTATAGTCGTCTTTCCGCTCAAGATTCTCGTGTTAGGCACGGGCATGTTCTTCGCCATTAAATGGCATCACGATCAAGCGAAGAACGAAAAGAAAAACGGCGGATCGTAAGCGTCCGCCGAATATGACCTTGCCACCTCGGATTGGTCTGCCGATCCAGTGATGCGGCGGCAATTCGCCCAACAGGGCGACTGGATTGCCGCTTAGTCTGTGGCGCGAGACAGGCCCCTTTATTGCCTGGTCTTTCAGGATGATTGTAAAGCCTGCGGGTTTAAGCATATTGTTCAGCGATAAGTTGAGCAACAGCGGGCGCTTCCCATGGATGCATACGGTCATTTGCGGATATTGGTTAGCCTTATCCTCGGCCTTGCAATCACCAGAGTGTTGTCCGGTCTTTCCAGAAGGCTGCAGGAGCCGCAAAAAACCGATCGCATGCACGCGCAGATCGTCTGGTCGATTGTTCTGCTTCTCGGAGCGGTCCACTTCTGGTGGTGGGAATTTGCCCTGCGGCTCATCCATAACTGGAATTTCTGGATTTACATCTTCGTTCTGGTTTACACGTCGCTCTTCTTTTTGATGTCGACGCTGCTTTATCCCGATCACATTCAGGAGTTGTCCGAGCGGGAAAGTTTTTTCGTGCGCAGGCGGCATGCGTTTTTTGCCTTGTTTGCCGCCTCGTTCGTCTTCGATCTAATGGACACCTACATCAAGGGGAAGGAGCACTTTGAACAGCTCGGGCCATGGTATCTGGCAAGGATAGTCGGCGGCCTGCTGATTGCTGTTGTGGCAATGAGAACCGATAGCAGCCGCAAAATCATGTGGCTCGGTGTTGTCTGGCTCTTCGTTAACGCGCTCTGGATTACGGCGATCTACAGCGATCTGTTTTAGTTCTTCCAGCGGCAAGGTAACCAGAATCGCAACTATGGCCCGTCGCTGAGAGTGGAACGCGAGCGGGCGGAAGCGCACAATGCGGGGTGGCGGTTTTAAAAATCCCTATGGCTTTACGTGATAAAGCTTGTGCACGATCGACCAGTTGCCGTCGCGTTCCAGCAGGGACAAATATTCATAAAAATCCATGCCGTCGAAGCGGGTCGTCAGTTTCACCGAGGCGCTGTCGCCCTCCTTGTCGATACCCATGATTTCGAAAGCGGGGTCGTGATCGGGGAGGCCACGTTCGCTTTTGCGCATGTGGTCAACAAAGTCCTCCAGGGACAACCATTCGATTTCGCCTTCGAAGGTTCCAACGATGCTGGCGCGCGGGTCGAAAACGTCACGCATCAGGCTTTCATCCGCATAGGCCATGGCGTGAATGTAGTCCGTGACGGTCTGGGTGATGGTTTGCGGCATCGGATCGTCCTCCCTCAGGATCCAAAAGCCAAGCTTACACCCGTTGGCGAGGTTCCACCATAACCTCCTGAAAACGTGCCGGTTACGCTTTTTCAGAACGGTTTGCGGCGGGCTGCGGCAAATGCGGCGCCGCAGGGGGCGGCATGTTTTGCCGCCGCTTTCCACAATTTTGTCCTGCCCGTCATTATAGTCGCCTTGGGTCGGACAAATTTCGGCCTCAAGGGCTTTCCGCCGGTCTTCCTGCCGCCTGCGGCAAGGCTTTTGTGTGGGCTTTGCCGGTTTAACCGCCGGGGCGGGGTGCCGTGCCGGGCGGATTTGGCCTATGATCCACCCGCAGGCCTTATGAGGGTGGCATCAGGTGTGCGGGTAACAGTTTGCGTTTGAAGGTGTTTTTGTGATTGATCCCTATGTTTTGCTTGGCGTGGAGCGCGATGCCGACGAGGCGGCGATCAAATCGGCTTACCGCAAGGTGGCCAAGGCCGCCCACCCCGATAGCGGCGGCGACGCCGAGCAGTTCGCGCGCCTGCAAACCGCCTATGAGCTTCTGAAGGATCCGGTGCGCCGCAAGGTGTTCGACGATACCGGCTATGACCCGCAGCTTGCCGACGCCAAGGACCTGAAGGGCCTGCTGATGCTGGAAACGCTGGTCAACGAGTTCATTCTGGACGAACGCGAGCCCGGCAGTTTCGACCCCGTGGCCGCCATGCGCCGCAAGCTGACCGACGATATTCTGAAAAGCCGTTTCCATATTCTCGAACTGGAACGGCACCGCACCCGTGTTCGCAAACATATGGACCGTCTCGGCCGCAAGCCGGAAACCGATGTGCTGAGTTCCATGCTGCGCGCCCGCAGCCAATCCATCGCTGAAGCGATCCGCAATGCCGAATCCCAGATCGAGGCGATCGAACAGGCCTATACGATGCTCGAGGGCTATTCCTATGAGTTGGAGAGCGTGATGCTGGCCGAGCCCTTGCTGAAAGGCGAGGCGGCGGAATAACCGCCCGTCACGGCCCGTTGACGAGGGCAAGAATGAGCTGGTGCACCCGTCCGCCCGGGGAGAGCTCGTCGCGGTCGAAATCGCGGCCGCGCTGGCGCTGCTCGTTGGAGAGTTCGCCCAGCCGCTGCTGCAGCACGACGCGCACCTTCTGACATTTAGGGTCGTTTTCCGCCCTCAGGCCGGTGCTGAAGGCTTCGATCTTCTTCACCATGTCGAGGATGTGCTCGCCATGGACGCGCTCATGGGTTTCCACGCCGGAAATGAAGGTCTTCCAGCTCGTGGCGACGGCCGGCGGCAAATTGGCCGGCGCTTTTGGCCAGGTGTAGATGATGGTGAGATTGGGTCTTGCTGTGGCGAGAATACAGGCGCCATCCGGCTGCGGACGATAATCCCGCCGCCATGTCAGCTTGAAGGTGGTGTGGGCAATGGCCTGCACGCCGGCAGTGGGGCCGCGCTCGCCGATCGACTGGTAAAGCGCACCACCCGAATTACCGGTGATGGCATAGGTCTTTATCTGCTCGGCGGGTTTCCAGCCGGCGGACTGCGCTGACAGCGGAAGGGCGCTCAGCAACAGGGCGGCGCTGACGGAAAGGGGAAAAAGACTATGGGCGGGCACGCATCGATCCTTGGTGGTTTGCGCGCCGAAGATAGGCGAGGGGCAGGCGGTCAGGCAAGGGGAAGCGGGCGAGGATCGCCAGCTCCTGCGTGGAATAATCCACACGAAAACCCCCGCGCCTCGGCGCGGGGGAGACAAGCGTACGACTGCAGGGGTAATCAGTCGTCCAGCTTGTCGTAATCGAGCTTGGGCGCGTTCTGCAGTGCGTCCTTGGTGGTGTCGACATAGGCCTTCCAGGTGCCGTTGTCGTTGTGGACGGCGACGGAAGCGGGGTCGAGAACCACATAGCTTTTGTCGATGCCAAGGAAGCCGCCGACGCTGGCGACAAGGCCGATCACCGACTTGCCGTCGCCGATGACGACATCTTCGATTTCGCCGATGTTTTCGTTCTGGGCGTTATAGATGTCCATGCCATCAAGCTGGGAGGCGGTGAGATCGGTCTTCTGGACATTGACGAACTTCAGCGGGCCGGTGGCCTTGGTGCCCATGGTGATTCCAGGGCCGGACAAAGTGGCGTCCGCGCCGGCAGCAGGAGCCGTGGTTGCCGTCTGGGCAAAAGCCACGGAAGAGGAGAGCGCTGCTGCGGCAGCGAGAGCGATGACATTGATTTTCATGACGTTTCTTCCCTTTGTATGCTGAACGTTGCGTTCGGGGAAGAAACGGTGAAGGGCGAATTTGGTTCCGCATGGGAGCGCAGGAAATTTTGGTTTATGCTGAAAACCGGAACAGATGTGAAGCAGGCCGGGAGCGGCAGCGCGGCAAAATCGGGAGGGTATAATGGCAAAAACTGTGACGGAGAAAGCGGCGGAAGAGGCTGCGGCATCCGAGGTCATCGACCGGAAAATTGCAGAGCTGGGCGACTGGCGCGGCGACACGCTTGCGCATATCCGTGCGGTGATCGGGAAGGCGGATCCCGATGTTATCGAAGAAGTGAAATGGCGCGGCGTGCCGGTCTGGTCACACGCAGGCATTCTCTGCACGGGCGAAACCTACAAAAGCGCCGTGAAGATGACATTTGCGAAGGGCGCTTCGCTGGAGGACCCCGCGGGGCTGTTCAATTCAAGTCTGGAGGGCAATACCCGGCGGGCGATCGATTTTCACGAGGGAGATGTCGTGGATGAGAAGGCGCTGGCGGCGCTGATCCGGGCGGCGGTGGCGTTGAATGTGGCGGTGGCAAGCGGGAAGAAACGGGCCGGAAAGTGATGAAACCGGTGGTGGGAGGGCGATGCCTCAGTCCCGGGCTATGTCTGCGGCCTTGTCCCACTCCCCATCGATAAACTTCAGTGCATCGATGATCGAAACTTTCCATACCGACCAGACGTGATCGCCATCGGTCACGCGCAATTCGGATTTGCGCTTGTCGGCCTGTAGCGTCTCATGCAGGGCGATGGCGCCGCGCCAGAGGAAGAAGCCGTCATCGTCTCCAACGGTCAGATAGGTGGCGGGCAGATCCTGGCTTTCGGCGACATGCTGCGCCACGAGGGTGAAGACGTTCTTTTCGTTGAAGAGCCTTGCATCGAAAGGCGTGCCGAAGGCGCCGGAGAAATGGTCGCCGGTTGAGGGCAGCACGATGCCGCTTGTAACGGTGGCGCGGTCAACCCGGTGAAAGAAAGCACTGTCCTGAATGAGCTTGAGTTCGGCAGGTGTCTTGTCGAGATCGGCGGCAGGGACATTCTGCCAGATGGCGCCCGACAGGTTGGCGACGGCGCCATAGAGGTCCTCGTGGCCATAGGCGAGATGCAGGGCGCCGAAGCCGCCCATGGAGAGGCCGGCAATGGCGCGGCCTTCCCGATCTTTCCGCACCGGCAGTGTTTTTTCGATCTGGTGGCGCAGATCGCTGGTCAGGGCGGTTTCGTAATCGCCGGGACCGCCCACGGCGGTGGAATCCACATACCAGCTGTTCTTGACACCAGGCATGACGACGACAAGCGGGCGTATGGCGCCGGCCTCGATGAGCGTATCGAGCGTCTTTTCGATATTGCCGAGATCGCGCCAGCTATTCTGGTCACCATCATGGCCGTGCAGGAGGTAGAGCACCGGCCAGCCGTTTTCCGGTGGAGCGCCATCCGGGCGGTAGATATTGACGGGAAGCGGCGCGTTGAGGGCCGCGCTGTGGAAGGTGGCATCCTCGATCTGGCCGGCAAAGCTCGGGGTGCAGGAGAGGAAAAGGTATGAGAGCGCCAGATTTCTGAGATGCATGCCGTGTCTCCATACTGCTTGCCATTCCATAAGGGCGGTCAACGTTCAAGGGAACCGTGAGTTCCGGAAGACGTAACGCTGCTGCAATGTCATTCCCTCACATCTGCGGACCGGTATGACGGTCTCAGGTCCGGGAAGGATTGTTCCCGCCAAGGCCATTGCGCACATTTGATAATTTTGGATTTAAAACATGGTGACATTGATATTATCGCGTTTCACACGCTCGCTTATTTTACTTTTTCTCCTTACCGGCTGCATGACCACGCCCATCTCGAGTATTCCCAAGCTGATGCGGCTCGACTTTCTGACGATGAATTTCGAGCATGTGCGTGTAGGGCTGCAGCTTCCTGCCCATCTGTCATTGGGTTCCGGTGATGCGGTGATGATTATTCGCAGCGTTACAGACGGCGTAAAGGGCGAGACTGTCGAGACGTTTGCGTTGATCGAGGATAAGGACGCCGCCGCCCGCGCGCAGTTCCACGCGGAAAAGCGGGAGGGAACCGCCACAAGCGTGTGGAGAATAAAGCCTGAGGAGGTTTCAAGGCTTGCAACATTGCAGGAGAAGGTGCGCCTTTCCCGCATCGAGGGGCCGCGCATCAGGGGGAGTACGGAGATCGAGATATTGCGCGCCTGTGTCACAGGCGTTCTCCCGACCGGCCCGGTCTATTTCTCGACTTACATCAAGCCTGCGGAAAATGAAGACTACATTGCCATGACCGTGGATGCGGATCTGACGAAAGTGTTTGGTGCGGGCCAGGTCGCGGCGCGGATCAGACAGTGCGAAAACTGATCGCCGTTGCCGGGGCGCGTTAGCGCCCCGGTCGGCCCGTCTTGCCCTTCGTCCGGCTTTTGCGCTTCTGCTCGCCGGCGTCTTCATAGGACCCCGCGCCGATCTTGCCGCGCACCAGTGGTCGCGGATCATCGGTAGCACGCTCCGGCTGGCCTTCCATGAGCGGTGAGAAGCGTTTGCCGGATTCGGTCTCGGGCTTGTCTGGTACTGCGCTGCGCACGGGCTTTTCGGTTCTGCCCACGGTCATCTCGTCCAGCGTGTTCCTGCGGAACAGCGGTTTTCCCGCATCTGAGCCGGGGCCCATTTCATCCAGTGAGGGTTTGGTGAAAAGGGATTTGCCGCTTTCGTTCGGCGCGGCGCCCGCCTCCGTCCTGCCGGATGTCTCCCCCTCAGGCGGGGAGATCGACAAGTGGCTGCGTCTGTTGTTTTTTCCGCCGCCTTCGATGGCGCGGGCCTCTTCCTTCGCCATGGGGTCGTCCATGGTGGCGAGTTCGGCGGCCTTGAGGCGTTTGATTTCGTCGCGCAGGCGGGCGGCCTTTTCGAAGTCCAGATCTGCTGCGGCGTCGCGCATGGATTTTTCCAGCGCGTTGAGATGGGACTGCAGATTGTTGCCGACCAGATGGCCGCCATCGGCGAAGCCCTTGCCGGACGCGCCTGATATATCGGCCCTGACGTGGTCCCGCTCATAAACAGAATCAAGAATATCGGAGATCTTCGCCTTGACCGATTCCGGCGTGATGCCGTGCTCGGCGTTATAGGCCATTTGCTTTTCGCGGCGGCGGGAGGTTTCCTCCATCGCCCGCTTCATCGAGCCGGTGATGTTGTCGGCATAAAGGATGACCTTGCCGTCGACGTTACGGGCGGCGCGGCCGATGGTCTGGATCAGCGAAGTTTCCGAACGCAGGAAGCCTTCCTTGTCGGCATCGAGGATCGCCACGAAACCGCATTCGGGAATGTCGAGGCCTTCGCGCAAGAGGTTGATACCAACCAGCACGTCGAAAGCGCCGAGGCGCAGGTCGCGGATGATCTCGATGCGCTCCAGCGTGTCGATATCCGAGTGCATATAGCGCACGCGAACGCCCTGTTCGTGCAGATATTCGGTCAGGTCCTCGGCCATGCGTTTCGTCAGCACGGTGCAGAGGGTGCGATAGCCTTTGGCGGCTGTCTCGCGGATTTCACCGAGAACATCGTCCACCTGGCTACGGGCGGAACGAACCTCCACCGGCGGATCGATGAGGCCGGTCGGGCGGATGACCTGTTCGGCAAAGACGCCGCCGGACTGTTCCATTTCCCACGAGCCGGGCGTAGCCGAAACCGCGACTGTCAGCGGCCGCATCGCATCCCATTCCTCGAAGCGCAGCGGGCGGTTATCCATGCAGGAGGGCAGGCGGAAGCCGTATTCGGCCAGCGTCGCCTTGCGCCTGAAGTCGCCGCGATACATGCCGCCGATCTGGCTGACCGAGACGTGGCTTTCGTCGATAAACAGCAGCGCGTTATCAGGGATATATTCGAACAGCGTCGGCGGTGGTTCGCCGGGATTGCGGCCGGTGAGATAACGCGAATAGTTTTCGATACCGGCGCAGGAGCCGGTCGCTTCCAGCATCTCGATATCGTAGCGGGTGCGCTGCTCAAGCCTCTGGGCTTCCAGCAGACGTCCTGCCTTTTCCAGCTCGGCGAGACGGACCTTCAGCTCTTCCTTGATCGACTTGATCGCGCCGTTCAGCGTCGGGCGCGGGGTGACATAGTGCGAATTGGCGTAGATCTTGACGGATTGCAGGTCACCGGTCTTCTGGCCGGTCAGCGGGTCGAATTCGGTAATGGAATCGATTTCGTCGCCGAACATCGAGATACGCCAGGCGGCATCCTCAAGGTGGGCGGGGAAAATTTCGATGGTGTCACCGCGCACGCGGAACGAACCGCGCTGGAAATCCATGTCGCGGCGTTTGTATTGCTGGGCCACGAGGTCGGCCAGAAGCTGGCGCTGGTCCAGCCGGTCGCCGACCTGCATCTGGAAGGTCATGGCGGTGTAGGTCTCCACCGAACCGATACCGTAGATGCAGGAAACCGAGGCGACGATGATGCAGTCGTCGCGTTCCAGCAGCGAGCGGGTGGCGGAGTGGCGCATCCGGTCGATCTGCTCGTTGATCGAGGATTCCTTCTCGATGAAGGTGTCGGAGCGCGGCACATAGGCTTCCGGCTGGTAATAATCGTAGTAGGAGACGAAATATTCCACCGCATTGTCGGGGAAGAAGTTCTTGAACTCCGAATAGAGCTGCGCGGCCAGCGTCTTGTTGGGCGCGAGAATGACAGCCGGGCGCTGCGTGGCCTCGATCACCTTGGCCATGGTGAAGGTCTTGCCGGAGCCGGTGACGCCGAGCAGGACCTGGCTGCGCTCGCCGGAATTGATGCCTTCCACGAGGTCGTTGATGGCCGTCGGCTGGTCGCCGGCGGGCTGGTACTCCGAGTCCATGCGGATGGCGACGCCGCCTTCCGATTTCGGCGGCCGGGCCGGGCGGTGCGGCGTCCAGAGCTTGCCGTCCTTGAACAGCGGATTGCCGCTCTCGATCAGCTTCGACAGCGCGTCCACCGTTGCGGTGACGGCCCCCGGCGCGAGGTTGGCGGCGTCTTCCAGCGATACGTCCATACCGGCGACCGGATTAAGGCCGGCGGCGGCGCGGGTTTTCGGATCGCTCGATGCGCCGATGGAAACACCGCGGGCGGTCTTGGAGGCCGTGGTGTTCTTGGCCGTCTTCGAGGCGGCCTTCTCCGCGTCCTTGCGCGCTTCGATCTCGATCTTCTTGCGGTGCTTGCCCGCCTTCGAGGCGATTTCGCGCTGGGTTTCCACGGAGGATGCCTCCGCTTCCGCCTCAAGCTGCTTCACCCAATCGGAGACGCTGCCGCTGAGCGGCGCGCCTTCGAAGGACGATTGCGGAGCTTCCTCGAAGCCCGAGGGCGAGGAGGTGGAGTTTTTTGGTGATCTGGCCATGGGCGAAATATGGAGGGAGTCACGCACAAAGTGAAGGGGATGCTGCGAAAAAATGAGTACAAAAAGGAAACGAAGCGTGCGGAACAAAATTCGGCCGGATGCGTTGCGTAGCGGCTGAAGACAGCTTTGCTAAAATCTGCAGAAAATCGATTCCGGTTTTCGGGCGGATGCGCTAGAGCAAATCCATACGGGCAGAATGACGGTTACCTTCAGACTGCTTTTTATACTGCATTTCATGACATCCCTCCCTTTTTTCAGGACCCATCATGCCGTTCTCAATCAGCCCTGCCCACATCTGGCCTGTCCTGATGCTTATCGCCTCCAATGTTTTCATGACTTTTGCCTGGTACGGCCATCTCAAGCACAAGGGCAGCGCGCTTTTCCTGGCTATTGTCGCCAGCTGGGGTATCGCGTTCTTCGAATATGTGCTGGCCGTTCCCGCGAACCGCATAGGCTCGGAGGTTTATTCCACCGCGCAGCTCAAGACCATTCAGGAAGTCATCACGCTCGCGGTCTTCGCGCTGTTTTCGATCTTCTGGCTGAAGGAAAGCATCACCATCAATCACGTGATCGGTTTTGCGCTGATCGCTTTCGGCGCTTCCTTCATTTTCCGCTCCTGAAGACAAACGAAAGAGACCGGCGCTTTGCCGGCCCGAAACCAGTCGCAACGGGTATGAGGTGATGTATCGATGAAAATACGGCCTGCAAGAGTGGACGATGCGACAGGAATGGCTGTGGTCCAGAACGAGATATTCTCGGCCGGCCTCCGAAAAGCGCCGACGGATATTACGGCGGTGCTGGAGAATTATATCCAGCACGCCGATCGTATCGAATGTTCGATCGCCGAGGACGACGACGGGCGCATTCTGGGGTTCCAGTCGCTGCGTTATGCGCGGGCGGACAATCCCTATGGCGTGGCGGAAGGCTGGGGCATCATCGGCACCCATGTCAGCCCGCAGGCGGCGCGAAGAGGAGTAGGATCCGCCCTCTTCGCGGCAACACGAAGGGCGGCAGAGGCGCGGGGCCTCAAGAATATCGATGCCAGCATCGGCGCGGACAACATGCTCGGGCAGGGTTATTATGACGCCATGGGCTTCACAACCTATCGCCAGCCGGAAGGGCTGGTCTGCAAGGTCTACCGGCTGGGCTAGGGCACGCCCGGTTTAAACGGAAGCGTCGGACGTGCTCCATCTCTTTGTTTACCGCATTATCCGGACGTAAAACCGCTACGCACTTTTACTGGAAATGCTCTGGATGCCCTGCTTCCAGTCAGCTGCGATTGTCGTTTTCGGAATATTGCAGGCGGGCCTTGCAGATGCGGACGTGGTTTTCGTCCGCCCATTGCACCAGCAATTGCATCGGCACGAGAAACGAGCGGCCGAGATTGGTCAGTTCATATTCCACGCGCGGCGGCACCTCGGCATAAAGCGTGCGACGGATGAAGCCATCCTCTTCCAGCCGCTTCAGCGTGCGCGACAACATCTGCTTGGAAATGTCGTCGATCCTGCGGTTCAGTTCGTTAAAGCGCAGCACGCCGCCCTGCAGGGCTTCGAGAACCAAAAGGCTCCATTGATCGCCGATGCGGTCCAGCACGTCGCGGATGGGGCAGGGCTGATCGAAGGCAAAAACTTCTTTCGTTTGCGTATCCGCCATGTCCTTATCCCCTTACCCGTTTTACCCCTGCAGGTCATCGCCATGTGACCAGATCAGCCGCCGCTGACTTCTTGCGGCTAAGGCTGCGATACCATAGCTCTTCTTTGCGGTCTATAATTTAGACCGTTAACGTCAGTGATAAAGGAAAGAAGCCATGGCTAAAATCGCGCTCATCGGCGCTTCCGGCAATGCCGGGTCCCGTATTCTGAAGGAACTTTCCGACCGGGGGCATCCGGTGACGGCGATCGCCCGCAATCCCGAAAAGATCGCCAGCCTGCCTGGTGTGGTGGCAAAGAAGGGCGATGCTTTTGATCAGGCAGGGCTTTCTGACCTGCTGAAGGGTCACGATGCCGTGATCAGCTCGGTCCATTTCACCGCCAGCGATCCCGCAACGCTGATCGAGGCCGTGCGGGCCTCCGGCGTTCAGCGTTATCTCGTGGTCGGCGGCGCCGGCAGCCTTGAAATCGCACCGGGCCAGCGCGTGGTCGACCTGCCGGATTTCCCGGCCGCCTACAAGGCCGAAGCCACCAAGGGTGCGGAGTTCCTGGACCTGCTGAAGCAGGAAAAGCAGCTCGACTGGACCTTCCTGTCGCCATCCGCCGAATTCTTGCCGGGTGAAAGAACGGGCAAATTCCGCATCGGCAAGGATAATCTCCTCAGCAATGGTGAGGGCAGCCGCATTTCCTTCGAAGACTATGCGATTGCGCTTGTCGATGAAATCGAGAAGCCGCAGCATTCCCGCCAGCGTTTCACCGTCGGTTATTGAGAGGTATCGCCCATGAATTTCGTGACACGTCGTCTTGCCATCGCCACCCTTGCCCTTGCGCCCGCGCTGATGGCCGCACCGGTTTTGGCGCAAACCGCAACGCGCGATCTCGCCCGTGAAGAGGCCAACCGCAAACTGGTGATCGAGTTTTACGATACCGTCTTCAACAAGCATGAAGTGGAAAAGGGGGCTGCCGTCATTGTCGACAGCTACAAGCAGCACAACCCCATGGTGCCGGATGGCAAGAAGCCGTTCGTGGATTATTTCACCGGCCACTTCAAGGAAAACCCGCAGTCGAAGGCGCGCATCGTGCGCAGCGCCACGGATGGCGATCTCGTCTATCTGCACATTCATTCGACCGAAAAAGACGGCGATCGCGGTACGGCCATCGTCGATATCTTCCGCGTCACCGACGGCAAGATCACCGAGCACTGGGACGTGATCCAGCCCGTTCCGGAAACGGCGGCGAACAATAATACGATGTTCTGAGGCCAGTCTCTTGACGCTTCACCTATGACAGGGAAACAGCCGGGATTTTCGCCCGGCTGTTTCCGTTTTCAGATTACGCGCCGTTTCTGGCGGGACTGTATGATCAGGTCCAGCACGAGCATGACCAGCAGACTTGCGCCCACCAGCGGGAAAATGACGCCGCCGATGGCGAGCATGACGAGCAGGCCGCGAAGCACGCGTCTTTCCTGCGGCAGGGGTGGGACCCCAAGCGACCCTTTCGGACGGCGTTTCCACCACATGACGCCGGCGGACACGGCAAGCAGCACAATGCCGATACAGGCCGCCAGAAGCACGATCTGGTTGGCGAGGCCATATTGCTGGCCCAGATGTACATTGATGCCCCATTCCAGCGCCTTGCCGAGCGGGCCGTAATCGGCGTAGCTCATGTCGATCAACGGCTCTCCGCTATATTGATCAAGGTGCACAACGCGCTGTTGACCGAGATCATCGGGATAGACCGAGCCGCTATAGACGCCGGTCGGTTTTCCCGGCAGGGCGACGGCATAACCGGCGGCAAGGCCGAGTGCGTCGAAACGTGCGATCGCCTCGTCGATTCCGATCGGCTGGCCTTCGGAGGCGGTGGTGGATTCCGGTATTTTTGCCTGCTCCAGCGACCAGCTTGTCTTCGCCATGTGATCGAGATGGTCTCCGGACATCGGAACATCGGTGCGGATGCCCGCCGGATATCCGAAGTTGCTGCCATTCGCCCATTCATTGACCTTCGCGCCCCACACGCCCGACCAGGGCATGCCGGTGACCGCAAGAAAGACGATGAAAAAGCCTACGAAAATGCCGGTGACGGCATGGGTGTCGCGCCAGAAGACCCGCTTTTTCGGGGTGCCGCGCACGGTCACGACACCGCCTGTCTGCTTTCGCGGCCACCAGAGATAGACGCCGGTGGCGACGAGAAGAATGGACCAGCCGGCTGCGATCTCGATCAGATAGCGGGCATAGGCGCCGAAATATTTCAGGCTGTGGAGATAACGGATCGCCCACATGATTGTGCCGCGATCCGGCAGGGACCCGACCACCTCAGCAGTGTAAGGGTTGACGTAGACGGCCTGCTTTCCAGACGCGCTACTGACGGTGATTTCTGTCGAAGCGCCCGGATCGGTCGGTGTCGTGTATTTGACGGCGGTGCCGGGAACGGCCGCGAGCGCTGCGGCCACGATCTCGGAAGGCAGGGTTTTGGGCGCGTTTTGCACCACCTCGATGCGTTTCAGGTCCGAATGGATGAGATTGTCGAATTCGTCCCGGAAGAGATAAAGCGCGCCGGTGACGGCGAGCGATATCATGAAGGGCAAGACGAGGAGACCGGCATAAAAATGCCAACGCCACACGGCGCGGTAAAGATTGGCGGACGAGGAATGCGCAGGCGCACGCTCGCCCTCGAAAGAGGTCGTAACGGACATGGATGTCTCCGCAAGAGAATTGATTTTCCGGCTGGCCGGACAGTGTTCTAGCGCTGCGGAGCGAAGGGCGGCGCGCGTGGGCGCGATTCCAGATTGGGCGGTGATGGCGGTAACGCTGCGTCGAAATTCTGAAAGGCGACTTCGACCGCAGGAAGAATGTTATCCGCGCCTTCGACGGGAATAACCGGAAGAGCGGCGACTGTGGCCGAGGCCAGACGGCAGAGCGTGCCGCAGCAGTCATCGGCGATCTTGCCCGCCGGGTCCTGTTTATCCGAGCCGCCTTCAGGCATATGGCTGGAACAGATGATCTCATCCGCCGCCAGCGCGGCCATCGCCATATTGCCGCTGGTCAGGCCATTGGCGAGACCCTGCAAAAGGAAAAGCAGAACCGCCAGCATGGCGATGGCGCCAGCCGAACTCCTGTCCTGCATGATCCTGCGAATGAATCCCATGGAATTGGAATGTCATATTTGCGGCGAGATGTCACCGCGACACAATGACGGCGGGGGAGAAACAACAGGGAGCTGAGAGCGGCACTGGATCCCAGCGCCGCAACGCGATTATTCCGCTGCGGGAATGGGCGTGGGTTGTCCGTTTTCGTCCATCGCCACCATGATGAAGGTTCCGGCGGTGACTTTCTCCAGCTTGTCATAACGCGACCGCTGCGCCCAGGCTTCCACCGTGAGCGTGATGGAGGTGCGGCCAACGCGGGCGATGTCAGTATAGATGGACAGGGTATCGCCGATCTTCACCGGCAGTTCGAAAGCCATTTCCTTGACCGCCGCCGTGACCACACGACAGCGGGAGCGTTCCGCGGCGCGGATGCCGCTCGCCAAGTCCATCTGTGACATGACCCAGCCGCCGAAAATATCACCGGCCGGATTGGCGTCGGCCGGCATGGCGAGTGTTCTGAGCGTCAGCTCGCCGGTCGGTTTGATGGTCGGGTTGGTCATGTTGAGATTTGCTCCATGCGAATGACAAAGGCGCAGCATGCGTTGCGCTTTGCCATTTCGCAAGCAAGGCAAAGCGTCAGGACGACGCTTTGCCCAGAAATTGCTGCGTTGCATAAAGAGCGATGGCCGCCGCATTCGAAACGTTGAGCGATTTGATCTCGCCCGGCATGTCGAGACGGGCGAGCGCCGAGACGGTTTCGCGCGTTTTCTGGCGCAGTCCCTTGCCTTCGGCGCCCAGAACCAGCGCGATTTTTTCACCGCTGAAGGTCTGTTCGATGGGGGCGGGGCCTTCAGAATCCAGGCCGACGGAGAAGAAACCGAGCTTGTGCAGCTCGCCCAGCGCATCGGCCAGATTGGTGATCTGGATATAGGGAATGAGTTCCAGCGCGCCGGAAGCGGATTTCGCCAGCACGCCTGATTCGGTCGGGCTGTGGCGCATGGTAGTGATAACCGCGCCGGCGTTGAAGGCGACTGCCGAGCGCATGATGGCGCCGACATTGTGCGGGTCGGTGACCTGATCGAGCACGAGGATGAGCGGGCTGTCCTTCAGCGCGCCAAGTCTCTTGACCGGCAGCGGCCTTGTTTCCAGCATCACGCCCTGATGGATGGCCTCGGGGCCGAGCACCCGGTCGATATCCTGAGGGGAGACCATCTCCACCGGGAAGGGCTGCGCATCCGCCTCACCAATATCCAGTCGCGCAAAGGCGTTCTGGGTGACGGAGAGCTTGACGATCTGCCGTTCGGGATTGGCAAGGGCCGCGCGCACGGTATGAAGGCCGTAAAGATGCACCTGATCTGGCGCAAGCTGCGGCGGCTTCCAGTCATCGGCGCCGCGGTTGCGGCGCTTCGGCTGCTGCGGGGTCGGAATTTCGCCGCGCTCGCGCTTGGCGTCGCGCACGGCACGGCGCAGGTTGGCGTAGTGCGTGTCGCGGGTGGATTTATTATTGGGATCGTCTTTGCTCATGGCGCCTTATATCTCCGCCGGAAGCCGCGCACCAGCCCCCGCGATAATCCACAGGGCTGTAAAGAGGTTTGAATTTTTTCCCGAAAATTCGTGAAAGGGCGTGTTGACAGAAACGAACGAGGCCGTCATATACGCGCCACAGACGACGCAACGGCGCTTCGCCGCAGCGAAATCTGAAGAGCTTGGTCGCTCGATCCTAGCAGAAAGCTGGAGGGATGCCCGAGTGGTTAAAGGGGACGGACTGTAAATCCGTTGGCTACGCCTACGTTGGTTCAAATCCAACTCCCTCCACCATTCTGCACGGATCGAAATCGCCGCCGCGGGTATAGCTCAATGGTAGAGCAGCAGCCTTCCAAGCTGAATACGCGGGTTCGATTCCCGCTACCCGCTCCAGCGACCTTTCCAACAAAATCAATGATGCTCAACAAATACTGATTTTGCGACGTTCGTCCCTCTCGGGTGCGGATTCAGTCGGGCCGTGAGTCTGATTTGTTCTGTTTTCGGCCCCGCGTGGTGGGTTTCTCGGGCAGGCTCTTGCCAAACTCTTTTACGATGACCTGGCATGAGAAGCGGTAAGGATTGATCTTCCGTCCTCATCAGCGCCAGTGATGAGAGTGGCGAAAAGGCTTCTCTCAAGCGGTGCTAAATACCGGTTTGAAACCTCACAGATGCCGCGCGGTGCCGACGGCGATCACCGGACCGGTTGCCTGACCCGTTGGCGAGCCCCCGAAGGGTTCCACGCTGATTGCAAAGGTCGTGCCGTCCGTTATGGTGCCGCGCATGTCGGCGGGAATGATGAGGTCGCCGTTCGTGCCGGGCTGGAAAACGCCAAGCGAGCGGGTCTTGCCGCCATCCATAACGAGCCACAATTCCAATGATTTTTCGTCCGTCTTGCCGGTTGCGACTGGCACGATACGCATCCGGCCCGATTCCGCATCGTAGGATGCGAGGAGATTGACCTGACTGTCGGTTGTCGCAAGCTCGGCCACAAGCGGGGTGGTGCCCGGCCGTTGGTCGGGGAACGCAGCATAGACCACGGCAGCGACGGCGGCTGCGCTGGTGGCGACTGATATCCAGCGCCAGAAAGACGCGGAGTTCCAGAGACTGCCATTGGTATTGACAGCCCTGCTGCCAAACAGGCGCTCTTCGATGCGGGTAAGGACAGTCGGGCTCGGTGTCTGTTCCTGATACTCGGCGTTGAAGTCGGAAAACTCCGTTTCCCAGCGCTGCACGAGTTGCGCGAAGGCTTCCTCGTCCTGGATGCGCCTTTCCACCTCGCGGCGCTTTTCGAGCGGCAGAACGCCCAGCACATATTCGCCGGCGAGGATTTCGTCGCGCGCGTGCATTCCGCCACTCTGGTCGCCCGTTGTCATCGCTGCATGCACTCTCTGAGTTTGAGAAGACTGCGCCGGAGCCAGGTTCTGACCGTGTTCAGAGGCACGCGCAATTCGTCGGCGAGTTCAAGATAGCTCAAACCTTCGACATAGGCACGACGTACCGCCTGTGCATGCACAGTCTCAAGTTCCCGCATGCAGTCATCGATCCTGCGGCCTTCATCCACCAGAACGACCTGCTGCTCGGGATCGCGGATGCTCTCGTCAACGAGATCATAGGCCTCGTCAATGTCATCGCTTGCGGGTTTACGCGCGCGGATGGTGTCTATCGCGTGGTTGCGGGCGATGGTGGCAAGCCATGTCGCCGGTTTGCCGGCGCTTACGGCAAATGTTCGGGCGCGCTGCCAGACCTTGATATAGATTTCCTGCAGCGCCTCTTCGGCTTCCATTTTGTCCCGCAGGATTTTCAGGCAGATCGCAAAAAGCTTCGGGCTTGTTGCCTGGTAAAGCGAGACGAATGCTGAACGATCACCCATGCCGACGCGGTTGATAAGCGTTGCGATCTCTTTGCCCTGCATTCGAACCTTCCTTGCTGTCCTTCCTTTATAGGGTCGTCTTTCGGAAGAAGACAAGAGATGCTTGGGGCGTTCGCTACATGGACTCCCTTTGAGCATCGGGCGCAAGCCGCAGGTTATGACAAGTGTCATGACAGACCCGCCGAGTTTTCAAGCGGGCCGATGAGGCGGACCGTGACGAGATAACCGATGATGGCCGCTGCCGCCGAGACGAAGGTTCCCCACAGTAGATCGGCAACAGTCAGGGTGGTGGACCAGTTCTTCAGTGTGGCCTGATTGGTCAGATCATAGGTGGCATAGGCCATGAAGCCCACCGCTGCGCCATAAAGCAGAGCCGTGGTCCATTCGCCCGAAATCAGAGCCGGACGAACGGCGAGAAAAGTGAGGCCGGCGGCGTAGATGAGATAAAAGACGATTGCCGGAGCAAGGCGGAAATTTTCCGCCAGAAGATCGCCGATGGCTGGCCGGTAAAGACGCGACGCCATGGTGCTCAGCCAGATGAAATCGATCACCAGAAATGCGATGAGGGTGAAGGAATAAGCGGCAAGGTATGTCTTCATCGGTGTTTCCTTTGCCTTTGATCAGGCGACGTTTTTTTCGGGATGACGAGAATAAAGAGAAGCGATTTGAGTATGCGCTAGTCGATCCTGGTCCAGCTTATGCCCTTGCACAGCAGGCCGGCGACGATGCAGCCTTTCGTGGTCATGTTATTGCCCGCGACCGTCACCGTTATCTTGTAGGATTTTTCCCGTTGCGGGTCGAAGGCGGTGCCGGAATAGCTGCCCGCCTCGCTCTGCTTGATGTCCATGATCAGGCGATCACCGGTCTTTTCTTTTGCGGTGCCAGGTTTGATCCATGTATTCGTGGCGCATATTTTCTCGCCGCAGGGCGCGATCAGCACTTTCGCCTTGCCGTCGCCGCGCGCCCAGTTTCCGTCAATCTCGCCTGCTGCCGCACCGAGGCCCGCCAGCGTCGGGAAGAGGGCGGGTACAATTGCCAATCTGCTGATTTTCATTGTCTTTCTCCGCTTGTTCGCCCCGCCTCATCCGTGTTCTATCGTGTATAGGCCGACATTTATGGTTCCCTCGGCAAAACCCGCTTCGCAGTAGCAGAGGTAATAGTCCCACAGCCGCCGGAAGCGCTCATCGAAGCCAAGCAGGGAAATCGTTTGCCATCGGGCGTGAAAACGCTGGCGCCATTCCGACAGTGTGAGCGCATAGGACTGGCCGAAAAGCTCCGTCTCCGTGAGTTTCAGGCCGGTTTGTCCCATGGCTTTTTCAAGCGCTGAATCGGAGGGCAGAAAACCGCCCGGGAAGATGTATTTCTGAATGAAATCGGCCTTGCGCCGATAGGTGTCAAAGCGGCTTTCTTCAATGGAGATAATTTGCAGCACCGCACGGCCGCCGGGTTTCAGGCAGCGTTTCAGCGTTTCGAAATAGCTTGGCCAATAGGCTTCGCCGACAGCTTCAAACATTTCCACCGAGACGATATTGTCGAATTGACCCTGCACGTCGCGGTAATCCTGCAGCCTGAGATCGATCCGGCCCGCGTTGTTTTCTTTCTCCGCCGCATTTTCTGCCCAGCGCAACTGGGAGGGGGAAAGGGTGATGCCGGTCACGTTTGTATTGTGCTGCGTGGCGAGATGGATGGCGAGTGCACCCCAGCCGCAGCCGATTTCGAGTACGTTGTTATTTCCGGTCAGCTGTAGCTTCTCCGCAATGCGCTCGAGTTTCTTGCGTTGCGCGGCCTCAAGGCTGGTGGTGGTTTCGTCGAAAATCGCCGAGGAATAGAGCATCGTGGGATCGAGCCACTGCCGGTAGAACTCGTTGCCAAGATCGTAATGCGCCTCGATATTGCGGCGGCTGCCGCGTCTGGTATTGGCATTCAGCCCGTGTGCAAGCCGGTTGATGAGACGCATGGGCAGGCTGCCGCGCATCGACCTTGCAAATGCCTCGCGATTTTGAGCGGCGAAACGGATGAGCGCTGTCAGGTCAGGCGTAGACCAGTCATTTTCGATGAAACCTTCCGCAAAGCCGATATCGCCGTTGACGAGCAGCCTGCGGATGGCCCGCCAGTTATGCAGCACGAGAATGGCTTCGCTACCTTCCGAATCGCCCGATTTTTCGATGTTTCCACCGCCAGGAAGGGTTACGCGCAGTCGGCCGCGCTCGATATTGTTCAGCAGCCGGCTGATGAGCCATGTGCCCATGCCGGCACGACCGTTGAGGCGAGTGCCCTGCGTCGATAATTCAGAGAGATTTTCAAACGGGGTCATGAATTCTGGCCTCGATTTGCGACGATGATGGATGAACGAATGAGACGGGTTCGGCGGGCGGCGGCGGACGTTTTTTGAGCCGCACGCCTTTCAGCCAGATTTTAAGGGCTTCCCAGTGAATGCCGAGAACGACCTTGAGCGTCAGGAACGGGATGGTGACGAAGGCTTTGAGCAGAGCGCGATCGGTCAGCTCGACGCGCCAGGCAAGATGGCGGGCCGTCAGGACCACGCCGTCATCGTCGAAAGTTTCGATGACGATCTTCAGCCTGTCACCTGGCGGGACGACGCGGAAAACATAACGTAGGTCCATGTCCATGAAGGGAGAGACATAGAAAGCCTTGTCGCATCGCTGGACGATCTCGGTCTCTTTGCCGGCCTCCACCGGGATCAGATAGGAATGCCGTTGCCCGAAGGTGTTATCCACCTCCCAGAGGATGGCTTTCAGCGACGTGTCGCGCCCATAGCAGAAGAACACGCTCAGAGGGTTGAAAGCCCAGCCGAGCAGGCGCGGCATGGTGAGAAGGCGAATAGGCCCTCCATCCACGGCGATACCCGCCGCCGTCATCGCCGTCTCTATCTGCCGGCGCAGGCCAATCGCGCTGCCGTCGCCACGGTCCCTGCGATGAAATGAGAAGAGGTTGAAGCGGTCCACGGAAAAAAACCGCAATTTCCGGTCGAGCGTCTCAAGTTCATCGAGATCGAGAAGCAGCGAATAAATCCGGTAGGCCAGTTTGTGGATTTTCGGCTTGAAGCGCGCATGGGTCACATTGCCCGGGAAAAGCGCTGACGTGAAGGGAGGCGTCATGCTGTCGCCTCCATGAGTTTCGTGTCCGTCGCAATGGTTTTCAAATCCAGGCGAATGATCCGGCCGCTATCGTCGGCAACCTTCCATGGCCGTGTCACCCCGCCTAGATCTTCGGCAACCGCAAGCCCGGCCTGAAGTCCGTCCTCGTGAAAACCCGATCCGAAATAAGCGCCGCAGAACCAGGTGTTTCGCAGGCCCTGCAAAGCCCAAAGCTCCTGACGCATCTGCTCTGTGCCGGCGTCGAAAACGGGATGGTGATAGGTTTCCTCGGCGATGATCTTTCCTTGATCCGGTTCCCGGAGCGGGTTCAGCGTTACGAAAGTGTCCGGGGTTTCTCCCAGCGGCTGAAGCCTGTTCATCCAGTATGTGATGCTTGGCTGGCCCGCCTTAATGCGCGTATCGGCAACATAGTTCCAGCTTGACCAGGCAGCGCGGCGACGGGGCATGAAACTGCTGTCGGTGTGAAGCAGGGCGCGGTTTTTCGTGTAGCCAAAGGCGCCGAGGATGCGCTGTTCAGCGGGCGAGGCGTCCGTGAGCATGTCCAGCGTCTGATCTGCATGGGTTGCCATCACCACGTCGTCGAAGCGGGCAGTTTCTCCGTCCCCCGTGGTGAGTTCGACGCCGCGCGGAAGGCGGCGAATGCGTGTCACCGGTGTCGAGAGGCGAATTCGATCCGCAAATGGCGCTGTGATGCGTTTCACATATTCGCGCGAGCCACCGACAACGGTGCGCCAGACCGGCCGATCGCGCAGCAACAGCAGGCCGTGATTGCGGCAGAATTTGATAAAATGCGCAGCCGGGTAACGGCCGACCTCCATGGCCGGCGTAGACCATATGGCTGCCGCCATGGGGTAAAGATGATCGTCGCGGAACGCCGATCCGTACCGGTTGTGCGTGAGATATTCGTCGAGCGATGTATTGCCCATCAAATGCAGGTCGCGAGGGGCATTGCGGTAAAACCGAAGGAGGTCCGCAACCATCGCCCAGAAACGTGGTCTGAGCACATTTCTCTTCTGTGCCAGCAGGCCAAGACCGGTTCCACCGGAATATTCAAAGTCGCCATTGTCGAGGGAAACGGCAAAAGACATGTTCGACGCTGCGGTCTGTACGTCAAGCGTTCGAAAAAGCGCGGTGAGATTGGGATAGGTCCACTCGTTATAGACAATGAACCCGGTATCGATATGAGCCGGTCCTTTATCCGTATCGAATGTCACCGTGTTGCTGTGGCCGCCGACGCGATCAGCCGCCTCAAAGACCGTGACATCGTGTTGTTTCGACAAAAGCCACGCTGCCGACAGGCCGGAAATTCCCGTTCCCACAATTGCGATGCGGTGCCGCCTATCTTTTTGTCTCGTTTCCGTGTCGGTCATCTATCCTCGCCATCGCATTACAGAAATTTGCCGTGGGACAGCGCAGATACGAGGCAGGGGGCGAATAAGTTTCAGCGGCGGGTGTTTTTTTGGAATCTTTTCCGAAATCTGAAACTCTTTTGCCGGTTCGGTCGTATTTGCCATCACGAAACCCGGTCTCCATCTGTTCAAACCGTGAGCGAAGTAGTGATGTTGTCTGTGATCCTGACGCTTGCCGTTCTCATGTCGCTTCTGATGGCAGGCGCGTGGGCGCTGCAAAGAGCAACGGGTTCGAGCGGCTGGATCGACACCGTCTGGTCGGCGAGTGTCGGGTTTGGCGGAGTTTTGGCAGTTTTATTCGCGGAAGGAGACGGCTGGCGGCGCGCGGTCGTATTTTCCCTTGTCGTCGTCTGGTCGTTGCGACTTGCCGGGCATATAGGCATGCGCACGCAGGGCGGCGGAGAAGATCCCCGTTATGCAAAGCTCATCAGGCAATGGGGCAGCGCAGCCCCTCTCAGACTTTTCATCTTCCTCCAGATACAGGCCATTGCCGCTTTCGTGCTCGTTCTTGCGGTTTATCTCGCTGCCGGCAACGGCCAGGGTTTTCCGCGTCTCATCGATATTTTCGCCACGGCGGTCGCTTTTGCCGCACTGGCTGGTGAAGCGCTCTCGGATGCCCAGCTTTCAAAATTCAGGAAAACGCCGGAAGCAAAAACCGGCGTCTGTGAAACCGGCCTTTGGCGTTATTCCCGCCATCCCAATTATTTCTTCGAATGGCTTTTCTGGTGCAGTTTCCCGCTGCTCGCCGTTCATGAGCAGGTCTTGTCCTGGGCGTCGCTTGCTGCACCCATCATGATGTATTGGCTGCTCGTCCACGTCTCCGGCATTCCGCCGCTTGAAGAGCACATGCTGAAATCGCGCGGAGAGAGGTTCCGCGTCCTGCAACGCCGCGTCAACGCCTTCTTTCCGGGCCCGCGCAAGAACGAGGAAACGCCATGAATATGCTCGCCTTCGCCATCAATGCCGCAGAACGCGCACCGCTCACTGACGCGGTCACACTGGCCGGTATAGATATGCTCTGCGTGCGAACGAAACGGCGGCTTGCAAATATTCCCGATGATGCCGAATTGGCCTTTGCGAAGGATATGGCGACGTTTCCCATAGCCAGCCACACCGACGAGGCGAACAGACAACATTACGAAGTCCCAGCGGAGTTTTTCTCGCTGGTTCTCGGAGCGCAGCGCAAATATTCCTGCTGTTATTATCCCGACGCCACGACGACGCTGGATGAAGCCGAGACCGTGGCGCTTTCCGAGACAGTGGCCCATGCCGGGCTGCGTGATGGCATGGATATTCTGGAACTCGGCTGCGGTTGGGGTTCGCTTTCCCTGTATATGGCGGGCCGATTTCCCAATGCGCGGATCACATCCGTTTCGAACTCAGCATCGCAGCGTGACTACATAATCGGCTGCGCCCGGGAGCGCGGCTTCTCCAACCTTTCGGTGGTAACCGCCGACATGAATGATTTCACGACAGGCAATCGTTTCGATCGTGTCGTGTCGGTGGAGATGTTCGAGCACATGTCGAACTGGCAGATGTTATTCGAGCGGGTTCGTTCCTGGCTGCAGCCGGAAGGCAGGTTCTTCCTGCACGTCTTCAACCACCGTGACCGATCCTACCGTTTTGACCACAATAATCCGGCAGACTGGATCGCCCGGCACTTCTTCACCGGCGGTATCATGCCTGCCTTCGATCTTCCCCATCGTTTTGGGAAGATTTTCACTGTAGAACAGGACTGGCGATGGTCCGGTCTACATTATCGACGGACAGCTCTTGATTGGCTGGCGAATTTTGACCGGGAGATTGACCGTGTCCGGCCGATCCTGAAGCGCGTTTACGGAAACGACGCGAGACTGTGGGAACGCCGCTGGCGACTTTTCTTCCTCGCAACCGCCGGGCTGTTCGGGCATCAGGGTGGGGAGGTCTGGGGTGTCGGACATTACCTTCTGATGCCCAGTTAAGGTCGAAACACTAAAAGAGGCGCTGTGTTCGCCCTTGAAAATCGAAGACACCGTTAAACGTTGATTTTGCGCCGTTTTGCCTTGTCTGCTCTCCATTGCAGGCATGTTCACCCGCAATCATTTTCGCTGATTCGACCTGCCGATGATCGGCGCGATCGTGCGAACCTTTCATTTCACGCCATGTTCAGGGCGCGCGCCAAGGCGCGCACCAGCTATTCTTTACAATTGAGGTCAAGGGCCGGTCATGGTTCCATGCCGGACGCGTAGCTGATTCCTCCCCGTCGATGCCAAACTGCGATCCGAGAGGCCCATGTCGATTTCAGATACGATTTTTCGCCCTTTCGAGACGCTGATACGGCCGCTCGACATTCCCTTTCGGCCACTGCCGTCGAAAGGCCCCGTCGCGGTGCTGCTGCATTTCATTGCGATGTTTCGCGGCGTCCTCATCGCGCTTGCCCTGTCGTCCATGGCGGTGGAGGCCATCAACCTGTCGATCATCTGGGGATTGTCCGTGATCGTCGATGGCGTGACGGCGCAGGGTGCGGAGGCATTCCTGCACAATGAATGGCCGCTGCTGACCGCCCTCGGACTGCTGATCTTTCCCGCGATGCCGATCGCGTCATTTCTTCTCAATACGCTCAATTCGCACACGCTCGGCATCGCCATGCCCGCGGCCATCCAGTGGCAGGGCCACAAGGCCGTGGAGCGGCAGGATCTGGCATTTTTCCATGAGCTTTATGCCGGGCAGGTCGCCTCACGCCTTTCGCAAGTCTCGTCAGCCGTTCAGCAGCAGATCATCAACGCATTCCAGATCGGGCCGCGTTTTCTGCTGCAAATGATCGGCTCCCTTGCGCTTCTTGCCGCCCTGTCCTGGCAGCTGGCGCTGCCGGTGTTCATCTGGATCGTGCTGAATGTGGTTCTCGCCGTCAAACTGGCTCCCGTCTTCACGGAACGGTCACGCCGGTCGGCGAAACAAAAGAGCCTTGTCTCGGGGGCGATCACCGATCTCTACAGCAACATGCAGATGATCAAGCAATTTGCAGCCGAAGACAGCGAGGCGGGCGCAATCCGCCGCATTCTGATAAAGGCGATGCAGACGCAGCACAGGGAGCAGCGTGTCTACCGCGCGTCCGAGCTGGTCGTGGTTGCGCTCAACATGGCGTTGTGGCTGGCAATCCTGTCGGTGGGGTTTTCCGGTCTGGTGAAGGGCTTCATCACGGTCGGAGAATTTGTCGGCGCGGTCTATATATTGCAGCGGCTGTCAGGGCACACATTCACCTTCCTGCAGATGGGCCAGCAGATATTTCAGGCGATCGGCACCATCAAGGACGCCATGCCTGTCATGACGACGCCGCCGACCATTACCGACAGGGCCGGCGCGGCTGAACTGAATGTCGCGCGTGGAGACATTGATTTCGACCACATCCGCTTTGCCTACAAGTCCGGCAGACCGGTGATCGATGATCTGTCGCTTAAGGTCCGCGCGGGAGAGAGGGTCGGCCTTGTGGGGCTGTCAGGTGCGGGAAAAACGACGCTGGTCAATCTGCTCCTGCGGTTCTACGAAATTCAGGAT
Source organism: Agrobacterium sp. M50-1 (assembly GCF_049843495.1). NCBI lineage: Bacteria > Pseudomonadati > Pseudomonadota > Alphaproteobacteria > Hyphomicrobiales > Rhizobiaceae > Agrobacterium > Agrobacterium sp. M50-1. The sequence continues at coordinate 25,564 of NZ_JBBHZH010000002.1, forward strand.
GGCGCCATCCGCATCGACGGTCAGGATATTCGCGAGGTAACGCAGATGAGCCTGCGCCGCAATATCGGGATGATTGCCCAAGATGTGGCGTTGCTGCACCGGTCGGTTGGCGACAATATCCGCTACGGGCGGCCAGAGGCGACGCGGGAGGAGGTGGAGCAGGTGGCGAAAGTGGCGAAGGCCGACGCCTTCATCGCTGATCTCGCCGATAGTGAGGGGCGAAAAGGATATCTCGCTTTTGTCGGAGACCGTGGCATCAAGCTTTCCGGCGGGCAGCGGCAGCGGGTCGCCATTGCGCGCGTGCTGTTGAAAGACGCGCCTATCCTGATCCTCGATGAAGCCACCTCCGCCCTTGATAGCGAGTCCGAAGCCGCCATTCAGGAAAAGCTCAATCTGGTGATGGAGGGCAAGACGGTGATCGCCATCGCGCACCGCCTGTCAACTATCGCCAGCATGGACCGGATTATCGTGCTGGATCATGGCCGGATTATCGAAGAGGGCAGGCCGGAGGAACTGGTTGAGCAGGGCGGGCTGTTTGCGCGCCTTTGGAAACGCCAGATCGGCGGGTTCATACCGGAAGACGAGTAATCAGGTGAAATCTGCGGCTGCAAGCCCGTAGGATGGCCGCATTGGACCACGCCGATGGCGACGAGCCGGCTGGCGTGGCGTGCCTTCAGATTGCATCGAGCGCTGATTGAACCCGCAGTTTCTCCGCATCCAGTTCGCTCAGCCTTGCCATATGCGCCGTGATTTCATCAAAGATCGAGGTGCGATCCGTTTGCGACAGGCGCTCCACGCGACGCAGGGCTGTAATGACCTCGATCAGGTCAAGTCGCTCCTGCTCAAGCTTTTCCAGATTCCACAACATCGCATTTTCCCCGCTGGCACGCGGCTCAAACGGCCAGTTGGGGAAATGGTTCAAATCGGTAGAATTTAAGGTAAATTTTATCTTGTCGGAGACGACGCGCCCCGGGCCGCAGCCGAATCAATAGGGCGAGAGACATTGCATCCGTGTGCCGCCAGCCGCCATATAGCTGTTGTCGGTGGGATGGTAGGATGTGTAACGCGTCGCACACCATTTTACATGGTTGATCTCGGCCTGCGACAGGGCGTAACCGTTGGGCGTGGCGTCTTCGCCTTTTCCTGCCGCAAAGGCTGAGGCGGGATAACTTCGCTGGTCTGAGGTCTGCGCCTTTTGCTGTGTCTCATAGGCCGGCTGTATGAGGCTGAAAGCATGGGCGGGCACGACAAAAGCGGCAGATATTGCGACGCCAAGAGCGAGCGCGGAGATAGTCTTCGGCATCCTCAACATCGATAAATCCTCGTTATTCGTTCGGTATGCTAACGAAAACTTAGGAAATTCGTTCCGGTGAAGGATTGACTTCACACGGATACGTGATTCTTGAGGCTGGGTGCTGCGGGTGCACCGGTTCCTGCGACGGGCGTTGAAAATGACGGCGCTTTGCCGGCTTGACGACGAATATGGTGCGCCCGGTGAGCAAGTGCCGTGCCCGCTGATCTGAGTTTCCGTCCTTACCGCACTGCTCGTTGACAAGCGGAAAATCCGGTCAGATAGTCGGCCGGCAATCATGCACACGGGAGTCTTCAATGTTTAACAGGGTTGTCATTCTCTCATCCTTTGCGCTGCTGGCATCGGCGGCGTTCGTCTCCCCCGCAGCCGCACTCACCATGAAAGAGTGCAGCGTGAAATATCAGGCGGCGAAAGCCGACGGGTCCGCCAAGGACGTCAAGTGGAACGACTATCGCGCCAAGTTCTGCGGCAGCGAGGCGGCCGCTGAGGATGCGGCCGACGACAAGCAGGTCGCGGCCACCACCGAAAAAGAACCCGAAAAAGCGACGATAAAAGCCCCGAAGGGCGTCGCTTTCCCGAGCGCTGTCGATAAGAAATATTCAAGCGAGACGCCCGGCAAGGCCCGCCTGAAAACCTGCGTCGACTCCTACCACAAGAACAAGAGTGACGGCACGCTCGGCGATCTGAAATGGATCCAGAAGGGCGGCGGTTACTGGAGCCTGTGCAACACGGCCCTGAAGAGCTGAGGCAGGCGGCGGGTCGATGACCGCTGCTCCGCTATTGGCGCGTTATCCGAGATAGATTCGGATAACGCGTGTCGTCTCGGTTGCGATCGACTGTCCCGCATGGTCTTTGCCTGCGCCTCCTCGCCCAAGGCCCTTTGCTGCCGTCGCCGGCATGTGAGGATATGACGTCCCATCCGCGATCAGGACCTGTTCGCGGATGGACCTGTTTCTCGATGGGGTGAAACTCCCTAGACGGGCAACCACGTTTTAGGACGGGTAAAAACTGCGAATGGCTTGAGATTCAATCTCTTGATAGAACGAATTGACCCTGCGGCTTGATCCGCATCCAGCAATTCAACGGTTACGGCTGTCTGATGACGGCTCGCCGGCAATGTGGGCGGATGACCAGACGATTTCGAAACTATCTCACGGTGCTGGCCATATCGCTGCTGATGTGGACGGTGATCCTTGGCGTCGTTTATTGGCTGTTTCTATAGGTTTTGCCCCGGCTTGCCGGACGGAATGAAAGTGCCGCATGGTCCGGCGCGGCGTTGATCTGCCGCATGTTTGCGAGGCCGGGTTTCCCGAAAATTTGATAGGCGCGAGGCGGCGGCCCCATTTCGGCTTTGCTGGCATGACCGTATGATCCGGTGACATCAGGAAAGGATCATCATGAATAAAACCGTTGCCGCGATATCTGTTGCAGCCTTTTCCGTATCGCTCGCCACCGGCGTCATGGCTGAAGATCTGGTGATTCCGCTTCCGAAGGACACGACGGTCGAAAAGCTGGAGACCGTCTATCAATGCGCCGCCGACAAGGTGGAGGCGGTCTATTTCAATGCTGGCGAGGTCAGCCTCGTGCGGCTGGGGTTGAAGGATGGCGTGACAGTCGCCGCAAATGTCATTTCGGGTTCGGGCGCCAAATATCAGGGCGGTATTTATGTCTGGTGGTCGAAGGGTGATGCGGCGGATCTTTACGACCTGATGGCGGACCCGGAGATGAAAAAGCCGGTTCATTGCGTGGAGGTGAAGAAATCCTGAGCGCTGGACTTTCCCCCAAAGGAGCGGCGGCAGGGCGGTTCTTGAAAACCTTGCCATGCCGCCGGTCAGCGTGGGAGTGCGCGCGCGGCGCGTTCAGCCAAGAACGAGCGACGCAAGAAGCGCCAGCAGGATAAGAGAGCTGGCGACAACACCGAGCCTCACCCTGCGAAGGCGGCGGGTACGACCGCCGCTCCAGTCATAAGCCATTGGCAGCTTTACCTTTCTTTTTATTATTATGACTTATTGACTAGCTCCCTAGGCTTGCCCGTGGCTGACCTCAATTGTCAGAATCCACCGGCGAGAATTCACGATTTCCCTGTCTTCTCCTGATGTTGCAGCAAGTGCGGCGATTGATTCTTCCTATTCTGCAACGGCAAAACCGGGTGGAGGATTTGACGGTCACAGGTTACGAAAAAGGCCCGGAAACTGGCGTTTCCGGGCCTTGTGCAACAGCGTTTTGACCGGCGGTGTCAGCCGAGATGGGCCTGGATATAGGGCAGAACCTCGAGCGTGCCGTGGTAGAGCATGTTGAGCGCCACATAGATGATGACCATGAGGCCGAGGTAGGAAATCCAGCGATAGCGGTGCAGGAGCTTGGCGACGAAGTTGGCGGCGAGGCCCATCAGCGCGATAGACACGACGAGGCCGATGATCAGCACCGTCACGTGTTCCTGCGCAGCACCGGCGACGGCAAGGACGTTGTCCAGCGACATGGAGACGTCGGCGATGACGATCTGGGTCGCGGCCTGGAAGAAGGTCTTGTGACCCTTGGTCAGGTCGGCCTCTTCGTCGGTCACCTCGTCTTCGATGGAACCTGCGGCCTCACGCAGTTCCGTCCACATCTTCCAGCACACCCAGGCGAGCAGCAGTCCGCCGAACAATTGCAGGCCGACAATGGCAAGAAGCTGGACGGTGACAGCGGCAAAACCGATGCGCAGGACCGTGGCGGCGATGATGCCGACCAGGATCGCCTTGCGGCGAAGATGAGCGGGCAGGCCGGCGGCGGCAAGGCCGATGACGATGGCATTGTCGCCCGCCAGAACGAGGTCGATTGCTATGACCTGTAAAAATGCCGTGAAACCGGCGGCTGTGAAGATTTCCATGGGATAGTCCTGAAACGGATAGAGAGGTCGCGAGGGAAAGGCGACGGATCGAGATATGGCATGGGATGGCGCGCCAGCGCCGGATTCCATCGCCCGTCTCCCCCCGGCGATGGAATGCACTTAAGCCATCATGCCGGTGCAGGTAAAGAAGTTGTGATAGAAATATCTTGTTTAGTGATCAGCCATACTGACGGATGGGGCTCTCCCGGCCGACGTCTGCCTCACCCCACGAGGGTTTAAATGTCGCAAACCAGATACCATATGCAGGCCTCAAGGCACGCTTAAGGCGCGCGCGAAGACGCTTTCATAATTAAGTCTTGCGCATTCGCTTACAAAGCCTTAAACGGCGACACCAAACCGGTGCGCCGGGGAAACTACTTCACGTTCACAGGAAGCAATTCACATGGCAAAGAGCAAGTTCGAGCGCAATAAGCCGCACGTCAACATTGGCACGATCGGTCACGTTGACCATGGCAAGACGTCGCTGACGGCAGCAATCACGAAGTTCTTCGGCGAGTTCAAGGCGTATGACCAGATCGACGCGGCTCCGGAAGAAAAGGCTCGTGGTATCACGATCTCGACGGCACACGTTGAATACGAGACGCCTGCCCGTCACTACGCGCACGTCGACTGCCCCGGCCACGCCGACTACGTGAAGAACATGATCACCGGTGCTGCCCAGATGGACGGCGCGATCCTGGTTTGCTCTGCAGCTGACGGCCCGATGCCGCAGACCCGCGAGCACATCCTGCTCGCCCGCCAGGTTGGCGTTCCGGCAATCGTCGTGTTCCTCAACAAGGTCGACCAGGTTGACGACGCCGAGCTTCTCGAGCTGGTTGAGCTTGAAGTTCGCGAACTTCTGTCGTCCTACGACTTCCCGGGCGACGATATCCCGATCATCAAGGGTTCGGCGCTTGCTGCTCTTGAAGATTCTGACAAGAAGATCGGTGAAGACGCGATCCGCGAGCTGATGGCTGCTGTTGACGCCTACATCCCGACGCCTGAGCGTCCGATCGACCAGCCGTTCCTGATGCCGATCGAAGACGTGTTCTCGATCTCGGGCCGTGGTACGGTTGTGACGGGTCGCGTTGAGCGCGGTATCGTCAAGGTTGGTGAAGAAGTCGAGATCGTCGGCATCCGTCCGACCTCGAAGACGACTGTTACCGGCGTTGAAATGTTCCGCAAGCTGCTCGACCAGGGCCAGGCTGGCGACAACATCGGTGCGCTGGTTCGCGGTGTTAACCGTGACGGCGTTGAGCGTGGTCAGATCCTGTGCAAGCCGGGTTCTGTCAAGCCGCACAAGAAGTTCAAGGCAGAAGCCTACATCCTGACGAAGGAAGAAGGCGGCCGTCATACGCCGTTCTTCACGAACTACCGTCCGCAGTTCTACTTCCGCACGACGGACGTAACAGGCATCGTTACGCTTCCGGAAGGCACGGAAATGGTTATGCCTGGCGACAACGTCACCGTTGACGTCGAGCTGATCGTTCCGATCGCGATGGAAGAAAAGCTGCGCTTCGCTATCCGCGAAGGCGGCCGTACCGTCGGCGCCGGCATCGTTGCATCGATCGTCGAGTAATCTTCGGGCCTGAAAAGGCTTGATGGAAACCCCGCTGGAAACAGCGGGGTTTTTTGTTTTGTATTGCGCGTTTGGGGGAGGGTGGCTTTCGCTTCCCTGTCCGGGCTGCTACGTCGTTGCCGGGGAGATGATGAGGAGCATCATGAAGAAGCGCATTCTATTTACCGGTGGTTCCGGCAAGGCCGGCAGGCATGTGATCCCGTGGCTTATCGACAAGGGTTATGAGGTCCACAACATCGACCTCGTTCCGCTCGACAGGCCGGGCGTCACAAATCTCATTGTCGACATCACCGATAGCGGGCAGGTGTTTAACGCCCTGTCCATGCACAGGAGCTTTGCGGAGCTCGAAAGCGGGAAGGGTGTTTTGCCCTATGATGCGGTGATCCACTTCGCCGCGGTTCCGCGCATTCTGATAAAGCCCGACAACGAGACGTTCCGCATCAATACAATAGGAACCTACAACGTCATCGAGGCCGCGGTGAAGCTTGGTATCCGCAAGATCGTCATCGCATCGAGCGAGACCACCTATGGGGTCTGTTTTGCCGAGGGCGAGAAGGATTTCCACCATTTCCCGCTTGAGGAAGATTATGACGTCGATCCGATGGATTCCTACGGGCTGTCGAAGGTGGTGAATGAAAAGACCGCGCGAGCCTTTGCCGAGCGAAGCGGATACGACATTTACGCGCTGCGAATAGGCAATGTCATCGAACCCCATGAATACGAGAAGTTTCCCGGCTTCTTCGCCCGTCCGGAAACGCGCAGACGCAATGCCTGGGGTTACATCGATGCGCGTGATCTTGGTCAGATCTGCCATCTGTGCATCGAGAAGGACGGCCTCGGTTATCAGGTCTTCAACGCCGTCAATGATACAGCGACAGCGACTATCCCCACGCGTGAGCTTGCGCAGACTTATTTCCCTGACGTGCAATTCCGCCGCGAGATCGGGGATCATGAGGGATTGATCTCCAACCGCAAGATTCGCGAGGTCCTGGGCTTCCGCGAAGAACACGACTGGCGGAAATACGTTAACCCCTGAGAGGCGCAGGATTTTCGGGGGCGGAGTGGAAAAAACAAAAAACACACTTGCCATTCCTTTCCCTGCGCCTTAAAGGAGCGCATACCGAATTGGCCAAGCGATTTCGCGGCCGATTCAGGTGCTGAAGGGGTATAGCTCAGTTGGTAGAGCGGCGGTCTCCAAAACCGCAGGTCGGGGGTTCGAGCCCCTCTGCCCCTGCCACTTTCCATTCGCAAGCGCGGTTTTCGCTGCATGGCAGATGGGGCCGGATTTCCGGCGAATTTCGCCGAATGTCGATTTCCTCTTGTTAAAAGTGGAATCGGTGTTTATGTAGGGTCAAAACAGACACGCGGTGCGTGGGGCTGATTAGTTCGGCTTTACGCGCCGTAATTGCGTGGGCAGTCAATGGCATCCAAAACCAATCCGTTTACGTTTCTGCAGCAGGTTCGCGCCGAAGCGTCAAAAATCACTTGGCCGTCGCGCCGCGAGACCATGATTTCGACGGCTATGGTGCTGGTGATGGTCATTTTTGCGGCTCTGTTCTTCTTTGCTGCGGACCAGCTCATCGGCTGGCTGCTTAGCCTGGTGTTGAACGTAGGCCGGTAACGGCGCGGTCAAAGGCCCGGTAGAAGGATCGAACGGAGAATAAAAATGGCAGCGCGCTGGTATATCGTTCACGCATATTCGAATTTCGAAAAGAAGGTCGCCGAGTCGATCGAAGAAAAGGCCCGTCAGAAGGGGCTCGATCATCTTTTTGAGAAAATCCTCGTGCCCACCGAAAAGGTGGTCGAGGTGCGCCGCGGCCGTAAGGTCGACAGCGAGCGCAAGTTCTTTCCAGGTTACGTGCTGGTGCGCGCCAACCTGACGGATGAGGCCTATCACCTCATCAAGAACACGCCGAAGGTTACCGGTTTCCTCGGTTCGGACAGCAAGCCTGTTCCGATTCCCGATTATGAAGCCGAGCGTATCCTCGGTCAGGTTCAGGAAGGTGTCGAGCGTCCGAAGTCTTCGGTTTCGTTCGAGATCGGCGAGCAGGTTCGCGTTTCCGACGGTCCGTTCGCGTCGTTCAACGGCGTGGTTCAGGATGTCGATGAAGAGCGTTCGCGCCTGAAGGTGGAAGTTTCGATTTTCGGCCGCGCTACGCCGGTCGAGCTGGAATACAATCAGGTCGAAAAGGTCTGATTGGCGGGGCAAGACCCCAAGCGCGTGGAAGGCAAGCTGGCTCTTTAAGCCGGAGCAGGGCGCCGCACCACGCAACCGCAGCCGCCGGAGCGATCCGGCTTAAGAGAAGCCGGGTAACCGGTTTGAATTGAAAGGCAGAGAGATATGGCTAAGAAAGTTGCAGGCCAGCTCAAGTTGCAGGTAAAGGCCGGGGCGGCCAATCCGTCCCCGCCGATCGGTCCGGCACTTGGTCAGCGTGGCATTAACATCATGGAATTCTGCAAGGCGTTCAATGCCGCCACGCAGGAAATGGAAAAGGGTATGCCGATTCCGGTCGTCATCACCTATTACCAGGACAAGTCCTTCACCTTCGTCATGAAGCAGCCGCCGATGACGTATTGGCTGAAGAAGGAAGCCAAGATCACCTCCGGTTCCAAGACGCCTGGCAAGGGCGCGAAGATCGGCTCCATCACCAAGGCTCAGGTCAAGACGATCGCAGAAGCCAAGATGAAGGATCTGAACGCAGCCGACATCGAAGGCGCAATGGCAATGGTTGAGGGCTCCGCCCGCGCCATGGGCCTGGAAGTGGTAGGTTGATCATGGCCAAGGTAGCAAAGCGCATTCAGAAGATCCGCGAAGGTGTGGATCCCAACAAGCTTTACGTTCTCACCGACGCCATTTCGATGGTCAAGGAACGTGCTGTCGCCAAGTTCGACGAAACCGTTGAAGTTTCGATGAACCTCGGCGTTGACCCGCGCCACGCGGACCAGATGGTCCGTGGCGTTGTCAACCTGCCGAACGGCACTGGCCGTGACGTTCGCGTCGCCGTTTTCGCCCGTGGCGCCAAGGCTGATGAAGCCACGGCTGCTGGCGCTGACGTTGTTGGTGCGGAAGAACTGGTTGAAATCGTTCAGGGCGGCAAGATCGACTTCGATCGTTGCATCGCGACCCCGGACATGATGCCGCTCGTCGGCCGTCTCGGCAAGGTACTCGGCCCGCGTGGCATGATGCCGAACCCGAAGGTCGGTACGGTGACGATGGATGTTGCCGGCGCCGTCAAGGCTTCCAAGGGCGGCGCTGTCGAGTTCCGCGTCGAAAAGGCCGGTATCGTACACGCTGGCGTTGGCAAGGCTTCGTTCGACGCCAAGGCTCTTGAGGAAAACATCAAGGCTTTCGCCGATGCCGTCATCAAGGCAAAGCCGGCTGGCGCCAAGGGCAACTACGTCAAGCGCGTCGCCATTTCCTCGACCATGGGTCCGGGCGTCAAGATCGACCCTTCGTCGGTTACGGCTTAATCAATTCTCGCGCTTCCCAAGGGAAGTGTGAATAAAAGAATTTCCGGCTCCCAGGAGCCGGAGATTTCCGGGGAAACCCGGAACTCCTGTCCGAGATTGCGGGTGGCCATTTCCTTCGGGGCCTGGCCTTAATCATTCAACCTGCATGAGACGGGTGAGGCTGGATTTGAGGCATCTTTCGATGCCTGACTGTCCGGTTCGAACCTGGTGTGCCTGTGCCTGAAGCCGTTTGCGGCGACAGAGCGGGGGACAGGATCCTCGAGCGTCGCTCGGGATCTTTGTAAAAAGGTCCCTTGGGGCAAAGGCAAACCCGGCGGGTTCACAATCATGTGGTCCCGTCTACTGGAGACAGACAGTGGAAAGAGCGGAAAAACGCGAATTCGTCACGGAGCTGAACGAAGTCTTCAAGGCTTCCGGTTCGGTTGTCGTGGCCCACTATGCTGGTGTCACCGTTGCGCAGATGAACGACTTCCGTTCGAAAATGCGCGCTGCCGGAGGCACCGTCAAGGTCGCGAAGAACCGCCTGGCCAAGATCGCTCTTCAGGGCACGGAGTCGGAAGGGATGACAGATCTCTTCAAGGGCCAGACGCTGATTGCATACAGCGTCGACCCGATGATCGCTCCGAAAGTCGTCATGGATTTCGCAAAGACCAACGACAAGGTCGTTGTTCTCGGTGGTTCCATGGGTGCAACCACGCTCAACGCCGAAGCAGTCAAGTCGCTTGCGACCCTGCCTTCGCTGGACGAGCTGCGCGCAAAGCTGCTGGGCCTTCTCAATGCCCCGGCAACTCGCGTCGCTACGGTTGTCGCCGCACCTGCAAGCCAGCTGGCACGGGTGTTCTCGGCTTACGCCAAGAAGGACGAAGCCGCTTAAGGCGGTTTTTCGCTGTAAATATTCAAACTGGTTCGAACTGAACAAAAGGAACTATCAAAATGGCTGATCTCGCAAAGATCGTAGAAGACCTCTCCACCCTGACCGTTCTGGAAGCTGCAGAACTGTCCAAGCTTCTCGAAGAAAAGTGGGGCGTTTCCGCCGCTGCTCCGGTAGCTGTTGCTGCTGCTGGCGGTGCTGGCGTTGCTGCTGCTGTTGAAGAAGAAAAGACTGAATTCGACGTGATCCTGGTTGACGCTGGCGCCAACAAGATCAACGTCATCAAGGAAGTCCGCGCTATCACGGGCCTCGGCCTCAAGGAAGCCAAGGACCTCGTTGAAGGCGCTCCGAAGGCTGTCAAGGAAGCTGTTTCCAAGGCTGAAGCTGCTGATCTCAAGAAGAAGCTTGAAGAAGCCGGCGCTAAGGTCGACGTTAAGTAATCTTGCGATTGCTGGCGGGAAGGGGCTTATTGCCCCTTTCCGTCGTCATCGTTTTTAAAACTCATTACCCAAAAGCCGCGTGAAAATGGCTTTTGGGTAATGGGTTCTTCAAGAGAATGGTTCCGAACCGGCTCATCTAGGCAATCCGGCCTGATCGATCCGGGATGTGGAACGAGATTGATGAAACCCATTGCTTGACGGGATCGACTGGCCATCGGTTCCCGTCCGTTGCAGGCCCGGATGCAATTTTTAAAGGAGCGACGATGGCTCAGACCCTTTCGTTTAACGGTCGCAGGCGCGTACGCAAGTTTTTCGGCAAAATTCCAGAAGTAGCGGAAATGCCGAACCTCATCGAGGTTCAGAAGGCTTCGTACGACCAGTTTCTCATGGTTGACGAGCCCAAGGGTGGCCGTCCCGACGAGGGATTGAATGCCGTATTCAAGTCCGTATTCCCGATCACCGATTTCTCGGGCGCCTCCATGCTCGAATTCGTGTCCTACGAATTCGAAGCGCCGAAGTTCGACGTCGAGGAATGCCGTCAGCGCGATCTGACCTATGCAGCGCCGCTGAAAGTGACGCTGCGCCTCATCGTGTTCGATATCGATGAAGATACCGGCGCGAAGTCCATCAAGGACATCAAGGAACAGTCCGTCTACATGGGCGACATGCCGCTCATGACCAATAACGGTACGTTCATCGTCAACGGCACCGAGCGCGTCATCGTTTCGCAGATGCACCGTTCGCCGGGCGTGTTCTTCGATCACGACAAGGGCAAGAGCCATTCTTCCGGCAAGCTGCTTTTCGCCGCCCGCGTCATCCCGTATCGCGGTTCCTGGCTCGACATCGAATTCGACGCCAAGGACATCGTCTATGCGCGTATCGACCGCCGCCGCAAGCTGCCCGTGACCTCGCTCCTGATGGCGCTCGGCATGGATGGTGAAGAAATCCTGTCGACCTTCTATACCAAGGCTACCTACGAGCGCGCCGGCGACGGCTGGCGTATCCCGTTCCAGCCCGAAGCGCTGAAGAATGCCAAGGTCATCACCGACATGATCGACGCCGACACCGGTGAAGTCGTTGTCGAGGGTGGCAAGAAGCTGACTCCGCGCCTTATCCGCCAGCTCGTCGACAAGGGCCTCAAGGCGCTTAAGGCGACTGACGAAGACCTCTACGGCAACTTCCTGGCCGAAGACATCGTCAACTACGAGACGGGTGAAATCTATCTCGAAGCCGGCGACGAAATCGACGAGAAGACGCTCGGCCTGATCCTTCAGTCCGGCTTCGACGAGATTCCGGTTCTCAACATCGACCACGTCAATGTTGGCGCCTACATCCGTAACACGCTCTCCGTTGACAAGAACCAGAACCGCCAGGAAGCGCTGTTCGACATCTACCGCGTCATGCGTCCGGGCGAACCGCCGACCATGGATTCCGCGGAAGCGATGTTCAACTCGCTGTTCTTCGATGCAGAGCGTTACGATCTCTCGGCTGTTGGCCGCGTGAAGATGAACATGCGTCTCGACCTCGATGCGGAAGACACCGTGCGCACGCTGCGCAAGGAAGACATCCTCGCCGTCGTCAAGATGCTGGTCGAACTGCGTGACGGCAAGGGCGAAATCGACGACATCGACAACCTCGGCAACCGCCGTGTTCGTTCGGTCGGCGAGCTGATGGAAAACCAGTATCGTCTGGGCCTTCTGCGCATGGAACGTGCGATCAAGGAACGTATGTCCTCGATCGAAATCGACACCGTGATGCCGCAGGACCTGATCAACGCGAAGCCGGCAGCTGCCGCCGTTCGCGAATTCTTCGGTTCCTCGCAGCTGTCGCAGTTCATGGACCAGGTGAACCCGCTTTCGGAAATCACCCACAAGCGCCGTCTTTCGGCTCTTGGACCGGGTGGTCTGACGCGTGAGCGCGCCGGCTTCGAAGTTCGCGACGTTCACCCGACCCACTACGGCCGTATTTGCCCGATCGAGACGCCGGAAGGCCCGAACATCGGTCTGATCAACTCGCTTGCCACCTTTGCCCGCGTCAACAAGTACGGCTTCATCGAAAGCCCGTACCGCAAGATCATCGACGGCAAGGTGACGACCGACGTTATCTACCTCTCCGCCATGGAAGAGGCCAAGTACTACGTCGCACAGGCCAATGCCGAGCTCGATGGCGAAGGCGCCTTCACTGAAGAGTTCGTTGTTTGCCGTCACTCGGGCGAAGTCATGCTCGCACCGCGCGACAACATCAACCTGATGGACGTTTCGCCGAAGCAGCTCGTTTCGGTCGCGGCGGCTCTCATTCCGTTCCTGGAAAACGACGACGCCAACCGCGCGCTCATGGGCTCGAACATGCAGCGTCAGGCCGTTCCGCTTCTGCGGGCGGAAGCGCCGTTCGTCGGCACCGGCATGGAGCCGATCGTCGCCCGTGACTCCGGCGCTGCCATCGCGGCTCGCCGCGGCGGTGTCGTCGACCAGGTCGATGCGACGCGTATCGTTATCCGCGCTACGGAAGAACTCGATGCCGGCAAGTCGGGCGTCGATATCTACCGTCTGCAGAAGTTCCAGCGTTCGAACCAGAACACCTGCGTCAACCAGCGTCCGCTGGTCGCCGTCGGCGATCTGATCTCCAAGGGTGACATCATCGCGGACGGTCCGTCGACCGACCTCGGTGACCTGGCGCTCGGCCGCAACGCGCTCGTCGCGTTCATGCCCTGGAACGGCTACAACTACGAAGACTCGATCCTGATGTCGGAACGTATCGTTTCCGACGACGTGTTCACCTCCATCCACATCGAAGAATTCGAAGTGATGGCGCGTGACACGAAGCTTGGTCCGGAAGAAATCACGCGCGACATTCCGAACGTTTCGGAAGAAGCGCTGAAGAACCTCGACGAAGCCGGTATCGTTTACATCGGTGCGGAAGTTCAGCCGGGCGACATCCTCGTCGGCAAGATCACGCCGAAGGGCGAAAGCCCGATGACGCCGGAAGAAAAGCTTCTGCGCGCCATCTTCGGTGAAAAGGCTTCCGACGTTCGCGACACGTCCATGCGCATGCCTCCGGGCACGTTCGGTACGGTCGTTGAAGTCCGCGTCTTCAACCGTCACGGTGTGGAGAAGGACGAGCGCGCGATGGCTATCGAGCGCGAAGAGATCGAGCGTCTGGCAAAGGACCGCGACGACGAACAGGCAATTCTTGACCGTAACGTTTACGGCCGCCTGATCGACATGCTGCGTGGTCACGTTTCCATCGCCGGTCCTAAGGGCTTCAAGAAGGGCGTCGAGCTTTCCAACGCCGTCGTCTCCGAATATCCCCGCTCGCAGTGGTGGATGTTTGCAGTCGAAGACGAGAAGGCCCAGTCCGAACTCGAAGCGCTTCGCGGCCAGTACGACGAATCCAAGTCGCGCCTTGAACAGCGCTTCATGGACAAGGTCGAAAAGGTCCAGCGCGGCGATGAAATGCCTCCGGGCGTCATGAAGATGGTCAAGGTCTTCGTTGCTGTTAAGCGCAAGATCCAGCCGGGCGACAAGATGGCCGGCCGTCACGGTAACAAGGGCGTCGTCTCGCGTATCGTTCCTGTCGAGGACATGCCGTTCCTCGAAGACGGCACGCATGTCGACATCTGCTTGAACCCGCTCGGCGTGCCTTCGCGCATGAACGTCGGTCAGATCCTCGAAACCCACCTCGCATGGGCATGCGCAGGCATGGGCAAGAAGATCGGCGAGATGCTCGAAGAATATCGCAAGACGATGGACATCAGCGAGCTTCGCACCGAGCTCACCGAAATCTATGCGAGTGAATCGCATGATGAGGTGCAGCGCTTCGATGACGAATCGCTGGTCAAGCTTGCCGAAGAAGCCAAGCGCGGTGTTTCCATCGCGACTCCGGTCTTCGACGGTGCGCATGAGCCCGACGTTGCCGCGATGCTGAAGAAGGCAGGTCTGCATGAATCCGGTCAGTCCGTCCTTTATGACGGTCGTACCGGTGAGCCGTTCGACCGCAAGGTCACCGTCGGCTACATGTACATGATCAAGCTGAACCACCTTGTCGACGACAAGATCCACGCTCGCTCGATCGGTCCTTACTCGCTCGTTACCCAGCAGCCGCTGGGCGGCAAGGCGCAGTTCGGCGGACAGCGCTTCGGGGAAATGGAAGTCTGGGCTCTGGAAGCATACGGCGCGGCTTACACGCTGCAGGAAATGCTTACCGTCAAGTCGGATGACGTGGCGGGCCGCACCAAGGTCTACGAGGCGATCGTCCGTGGCGACGACACCTTCGAGGCCGGTATCCCCGAGAGCTTCAACGTTCTCGTCAAGGAAATGCGGTCGCTCGGTCTTTCGGTCGAACTGGAAAACTCGAAGATCGAGAACCAGCCCGAAGACCAGCTGCCCGACGCGGCGGAATAAAAATGAGAGAGGTGGGCGCCTTTTGGGCGCCTGCCGGCTCCCGCATCGGCCAGGCCGGTGTGGGACACTTTCGCCGCATTGTGCGGTTAAATCCGTATTTAAAGCTCTGGACGGTGACCCGGGAAGAAGCCGGTCCAGATGCAAACAGGGGCAGCAGCTAGCCTCTCAAGGAGACAAGGCATGAACCAAGAGGTCATGAATCTTTTCAATCCTCAGGTGCCTGCGCAGCATTTCGATTCCATCCGGATTTCGATCGCTTCGCCGGAAAAAATCCTGTCGTGGTCCTACGGCGAGATCAAGAAGCCGGAAACCATCAATTACCGTACGTTCAAGCCGGAACGCGACGGTCTTTTCTGCGCGCGTATTTTCGGACCGATCAAGGACTACGAGTGCCTGTGCGGCAAGTACAAGCGCATGAAGTACAAGGGCATCATCTGCGAAAAGTGCGGCGTCGAAGTCACGCTGTCGCGCGTTCGCCGTGAGCGCATGGGCCACATCGAGCTCGCAGCACCGGTTGCCCATATCTGGTTCCTGAAGTCGCTTCCTTCGCGTATCTCGACCCTGCTCGACATGACGCTGAAGGATGTCGAGCGCGTTCTCTATTTCGAGAACTACATCGTCACCGAACCCGGCCTCACTTCGCTGAAGCAGAACCAGCTTCTGTCCGAAGAAGAGTACATGATCGCCGTTGACGAGTTCGGCGAAGACCAGTTCACCGCCATGATCGGCGCTGAAGCCATCTATGAGATGCTGGCTTCGATGAACCTCGAAAAGATCGCTGGCGACCTGCGTGCCGAACTTGCTGAGACCACGTCTGATCTCAAGCAGAAGAAGCTGATGAAGCGCCTGAAGATCGTCGAGAACTTCATGGAGAGCGGCAATCGTCCGGAATGGATGATCATGAAGGTCGTTCCGGTCATTCCGCCGGACCTGCGTCCGCTGGTTCCGCTGGATGGCGGTCGTTTCGCGACGTCCGACCTCAACGATCTCTATCGCCGCGTCATCAACCGTAACAACCGTCTGAAGCGCCTGATCGAGCTTCGTGCGCCTGGCATCATCATCCGCAACGAAAAGCGTATGTTGCAGGAATCCGTCGATGCGCTGTTCGACAACGGCCGTCGTGGCCGCGTCATCACGGGCGCCAACAAGCGTCCGCTGAAGTCGCTCTCCGACATGCTCAAGGGCAAGCAGGGCCGCTTCCGCCAGAACCTTCTCGGCAAGCGCGTCGACTACTCCGGCCGTTCGGTCATCGTGACTGGTCCGGAACTGAAGTTGCACCAGTGCGGCCTGCCGAAGAAGATGGCGCTCGAACTGTTCAAGCCGTTCATCTACGCCCGCCTCGACGCCAAGGGTTACTCCTCGACCGTCAAGCAGGCCAAGAAGCTGGTTGAAAAGGAAAAGCCTGAAGTTTGGGATATCCTCGACGAGGTCATCCGCGAGCATCCGGTTCTCTTGAACCGCGCACCGACGCTGCACCGTCTGGGTATCCAGGCTTTCGAACCCATGCTGGTCGAAGGCAAGGCCATCCAGCTGCATCCGCTCGTCTGCACGGCCTTCAACGCCGACTTCGACGGTGACCAGATGGCTGTTCACGTTCCGCTCTCGCTGGAAGCCCAGCTGGAAGCGCGCGTGCTGATGATGTCGACCAACAACATCCTGCATCCGGCAAACGGCCACCCCATCATCGTTCCTTCGCAGGACATGGTTCTCGGCCTGTATTACCTGTCGATCATGAACCAGAATGAGCCCGGCGAAGGCATGGCCTTCTCGGATATCGGTGAGCTGCATCACGCGCTTGAAAACAAGGTCGTGACGCTGCATGCCAAGATCCGCGGTCGCTTCAAGACCGTGGATGCCGACGGCAAGCCGGTTTCGAAGATCCATGAAACGACCCCTGGCCGTATGCTGATTGGCGAACTTCTGCCGAAGAACGTCAACGTGCCTTTCGACGTCTGCAACCAGGAAATGACCAAGAAGAACATCTCCAAGATGATCGACACGGTCTACCGTCACTGCGGCCAGAAAGACACGGTCATCTTCTGCGACCGCATCATGCAGCTCGGCTTTGCCCATGCCTGCCGCGCCGGCATTTCGTTCGGCAAGGACGACATGGTCATTCCGGACAGCAAGGTGAAGATCGTCGGTGACACCGAAGCCTTGGTGAAGGAATACGAACAGCAGTACAATGATGGTCTCATCACCCAGGGCGAAAAGTACAACAAGGTTGTCGACGCCTGGGGCAAGGCTACCGAAAAGGTCGCCGAAGAAATGATGGCGCGCATCAAGGCTGTCGAGTTCGATCCGGAAACGGGCCGCCAGAAGCCGATGAACTCCATCTACATGATGTCCCACTCGGGCGCCCGTGGTTCTCCGAACCAGATGCGTCAGCTGGGCGGCATGCGCGGCCTGATGGCGAAGCCGTCGGGTGAAATCATCGAGACGCCGATCATCTCGAACTTCAAGGAAGGCCTGACCGTTAACGAGTACTTCAACTCGACCCACGGCGCCCGTAAGGGTCTTGCAGACACCGCCCTGAAGACGGCGAACTCGGGTTACCTTACCCGCCGCCTCGTCGACGTCGCGCAGGATTGCATCGTTAACTCCGTGGATTGCGGCACCGACAAGGGCCTCACCATGACCGCCATCGTCGATGCCGGTCAGGTGGTTGCCTCGCTTGGCGCACGTATCCTCGGCCGTACGGCTCTGGATGACATCGATCATCCGGTTTCCGGCGAGAACATCGTCAAGGCCGGCACGCTTATCGATGAGGCCGATGTGGCCGCCATCGAAAAGGCGGGCATCCAGTCCGTTCGCATCCGCTCTGCTCTGACCTGCGAAGTGCAGATCGGCGTTTGCGGCGTCTGCTACGGTCGTGACCTTGCACGCGGTACGCCTGTCAACATGGGCGAAGCCGTTGGCGTCATCGCCGCACAGTCGATCGGTGAACCGGGCACGCAGCTCACCATGCGCACGTTCCACCTTGGTGGTACGGCGAACGTGGTCGACCAGTCGTTCCTCGAAGCGTCGTATGAAGGCACGATCCAGATCAAGAACCGCAACATCCTGCGGAACTCCGAAGGCGTTCTCATCGCCATGGGCCGTAACATGTCCGTTACGATCCTTGATGAGCGCGGCGCGGAACGTTCCTCGCAGCGTGTCGCTTACGGTTCGAAGATCTTCGTGGATGATGGCGACAAGGTTAAGCGTGGCCAGCGTCTTGCAGAGTGGGACCCCTACACCCGTCCGATGATGACGGAAGTGGAAGGTACCGTTCACTTCGAAGACCTCGTCGACGGTCTCTCCGTTCTGGAAGCGACCGACGAATCCACCGGCATCACCAAGCGTCAGGTCATTGACTGGCGTTCGACGCCGCGCGGTTCGGACCTTAAGCCTGCGATCGTCATCAAGGACGCTTCCGGTGCTGTGGCGAAGCTTGCCCGTGGTGGCGAAGCCCGCTTCCAGCTCTCTGTTGACGCCATTCTGTCGGTTGAGCCGGGTTCCAAGGTCTCCCAGGGTGACGTGCTTGCACGTTCGCCGCTGGAAAGCGCCAAGACGAAGGACATCACCGGTGGTCTGCCGCGCGTTGCCGAACTGTTCGAAGCACGTCGTCCGAAGGATCACGCCATCATCGCCGAGATCGATGGTACGATCCGCCTCGGCCGCGACTACAAGAACAAGCGTCGCGTGATGATCGAGCCTGCGGAAGACGGCGTCGAGCCGGTCGAATACCTGATCCCGAAGGGCAAGCCCTTCCATCTTCAGGAAGGCGACTACATCGAGAAGGGCGAATACATTCTCGACGGCAACCCGGCGCCGCACGACATTCTGGCGATCAAGGGCGTGGAGGCTCTGGCTTCCTATCTCGTGAACGAAATCCAGGAAGTCTACCGACTGCAGGGCGTTGTGATCAACGACAAGCACATCGAGGTGATCGTTCGCCAGATGCTGCAGAAGGTTGAAATCACCGATGCTGGCGACAGCCAGTACATCGTTGGTGACAACGTCGATCGCATCGAGCTTGACGACAACAACGACCGCCTGATCGAAGAAGGCAAGAAGCCTGCCTATGGCGAGCCGGTTCTGCTCGGCATCACCAAGGCTTCGCTGCAGACGCCGTCCTTCATCTCGGCCGCATCGTTCCAGGAAACCACCAAGGTTCTCACGGAAGCTGCGATCGCCGGCAAGACGGACACGCTGCAGGGCCTCAAGGAAAACGTCATCGTCGGCCGTCTCATCCCGGCCGGTACTGGCGGCACCATGACGCAGATCCGCCGCATCGCCACCTCGCGCGACGACCTCATTCTCGAGGAACGCCGCAAGGGTACGGGTGCAGGCTCTGCGAACCAGATGCTGCAGGACATGACGGACCAGGCTCCGGCCGCCGAATAAGGTCAGACAGGGCAGGGGCTTTACGAAGCCCCGCCAAAGGTTCAGTGGAAACGCCCGGAGCAATCCGGGCGTTTTTGTTTGTGTGGAAGCCACCGGCGAGCCAGCGCGATTTTACGATTTGTCTTTGAGATTATCTTCAGCCGCGCGGCGAGGGTCAGCTCTGTTCGCGGATGTCATAGCGGGTCAGAACGGAGAGCCGGCGAACGAGATCAGTCTGGCCGGTGCTGCCAGTTTTCGCATAGATCGACTTGGCGTTGCTGCGCACCGTTTCATGGGAAATCTGCAATTGCTTCGCCACGGCGGGAAGCGAAAACCCCTTCATGATTTCCAGAGCCACGCGGGCCTCGCCCTTGGTGAGGTCGTACAGCCCTTTTAACAGTGAGGTCGCATCGGTGATGGTGCCCGTGGGTTGCGATATCAGCACGATGGCGGAACCTTTCGGGGACAAATCCAGCGCGTTCCTGCGCAACGGTATGACGTGGAGGATACAGGACCGATCTTCGCCGGTCGGGAGGGGAAAAGAGCCGACATTATCTCCGGCGAGCGCCTTATAGAGCAGCCGGTTTACTCTTTCGTCGGACACCACGACCCTGTCGCGGGCACCGGTGGAAATACATTTCCTGAGAGAGAGAAACATGTCGTTTGCGGATAGGATACGCCCGCTCGCCTGAAGCACCGCCGCAGGTGCGCCTATGGCGTTCAGCCCGAGCGTCATGGCGTCGGCCTTCTGTCGCTGCAGCCGGGTTGCGAGAGTGAGGCTGCGGGCAATGTGTGGCCTCAGCCGGCCCAGCGCCGCCATGGTTTCCGGCCCGATGACGCCGCTAGCGAGCCTGCGTTCGAAAAGCACTGTCATTTCCGGATGATCCGGTGGTGCAATCTGCGTCGCTGCGCCATATCCCAGTCCGCGCGGCATCAGGAAGTCACGCACGATCGGCAATCCGGCCCATTCGTCATGGGTGAAGACGTCGAAATCCTGTACGAAGGAAAACTGTCCTTCGCGGATTGCGCGGGTGAGGCGATCGTTGCGCCTGTTCCAGCCGCCTTCCATGAAGGCCTGCATCACGTCCTGCAGATTGGGGGTGAAGAGCCATGCCTCTTCCTCACCCTTGCCCCAGGTGAGCGCACCGCCCCAGAAATCCAGGCGGTTACCGATTGTCTCTATGACCTCAGCCCAGCGATCAGGGAAAAGTGCCGCCTCGTAAATGTCGTCGATAATGTCTGCTGAAGATATAGTATCCAACCCGCCACCGAAATTTTGCGTCGATACTATTGTAAGCTGATATTTGGGTATTGTTCAACGGATAAAGAAATAATACTATTGTATTAAAAGTATATAATCTATGAGTGACTTAATATATTGATAAGTTTGCCGAAGGGGTCGCGCACGAAAAGGCGGCGAACGCCCCACGCCTCGACGGTGGGGCCGTATTCGATGGGCAGCCCGGCCTTCAGGATTCTGACGTGGACCTCCTCGAAATCATCGACCTCGATCGAAAGGTCCGGCACATCAGTGCCGGAGCCGCCTTCACTTGCGAAGCTGACCTGTGCTCTTGCTTCGAGCGGGCTGGCATGGGTGACGATCCAGCCGTGATCCATGGCGACGGGCATGCCGAGAATATCGCCATAAAACGCCTTCGCCCGCGCTGGGTCGGGCGTTGCTATATTGGCGACAACCCGTCTTACGGCCATGGACCTGCGCCTCAGGCGAAGCGGATGATGGCGACTTCGCCTTCGAGCGCGCCCTGATAGGCGGAGGCGTGCGGCTCTTCATCCGGGATGTCGGTCAGCATGCCGATCTGGTCGAGATCGGCTTCGATGAAACCTTCTTCCGAAAGAGCGTTCAGCGTTTCACGCACGGCCGTATCGTCATCCGGCGCCCGCAGGATGACGTGGATGTCGATGCCCTCGGAATTATCGTGCTCATAGGCCTTGCCGATGACGATGAAGACCATCGGCTCTTCGCGTCCGTTGTCGTTGTCGGGGAGGGTGCTCATGACGCGTTTCCTTGATCATTCGTTGCTGTAATGCGGGCCGATGGAATCGGTTCCGCCCGTGGCGGCGCTGCTCCGGCTCGCCACAGGGAATCAATAGACGGATTTTATGAAAAGCCAAAGCGTGGAGGTCGAAATCGCAGCCTTCTGCGCCGACTTATGTTAAAGCTGGCTGGAAATGACCCGGACGCGGGCTTAGTGGCCGCTGGCGCGGGGGCAAAATGCGGATTCGCCCTTGACGAAAGCTGGCTAAAACAGTAGTACGCCCGCCATCGGAGCCTCTGTGGGTGCTGGCCGTTCGGGAAGCTTTTTCCCGAACATCATCTCAAACGGGTCTCCATTGCACGTAGAAGACACGAATGTTGCACGCAAGACGCCTCATCCGGTGTCCTCTGCTCTTGGTGGTCCATCCGTGAAACCGGATCGGGCCACGTTTTGCGCATGAGGATATATGCGTGCATCGTCGCCGGCAACGGCATAGTCGCCACCCGTGAGGGTGGCTTAAGTAGTTTTTGCAAGGGATGGTTATATGCCTACCGTAAACCAGCTGATCCGCAAGCCTCGCCAGGCACAGGTAAAGCGCAACAAGGTTCCTGCACTTCAGGAAAACCCGCAGAAGCGTGGTGTTTGCACCCGCGTTTACACGACGACCCCGAAGAAGCCGAACTCGGCTCTGCGTAAGGTTGCCAAGATCCGCCTCACCAACGGCTTCGAAGTCATCGGTTACATTCCGGGCGAAGGTCACAACCTTCAGGAACACTCCGTGGTCATGATCCGCGGCGGCCGCGTAAAGGACTTGCCGGGTGTGCGTTACCACATCATCCGCGGTGTTCTCGATACCCAGGGCGTCAAGAACCGCAAGCAGCGCCGCTCCAAGTACGGTGCGAAGCGTCCGAAGTAATTCGGGTTCAAACAAATTCCGGCGCTGCGCGAGGTTCTCCGCGTGGTTTAGCGTCAATAACATTGAGAGACAAAGAATATGTCCCGTCGCCATAGTGCAGAAAAGCGTGAGATCAACCCGGACCCGAAGTTCGGCGATCTGGTCGTCACCAAGTTCATGAACGCCATCATGCTTCACGGCAAGAAGTCGGTCGCAGAAAGCATCGTTTACGGCGCGTTCGACGTCGTTCAGGGCAAGACGAAGCAGGAGCCGCTCGGCGTGTTCCACTCCGCCCTCGACAACGTTGCTCCGCACGTTGAAGTGCGTTCGCGCCGCGTTGGTGGTGCCACCTATCAGGTTCCGGTCGACGTTCGCCCCGAGCGCCGTCAGGCGCTTGCTATCCGCTGGCTGATCACGGCTGCCCGCAAGCGCAACGAAACGACCATGGTCGATCGCCTTTCCGGCGAACTCATGGACGCTGCGAACAACCGCGGTTCCGCTGTCAAGAAGCGCGAAGACACGCACAAGATGGCCGACGCCAACCGCGCATTCTCGCATTACCGCTGGTAATCTTAACCGGTCGCATATCGAAAGGCAGTCCATTATGGCTCGCGAATATAAAATCGAAGACTACCGCAATTTCGGTATCATGGCGCATATCGACGCCGGCAAGACGACGACCACCGAGCGTATTCTTTATTACACCGGTAAGTCGCACAAGATCGGTGAAGTCCATGATGGCGCAGCCACGATGGACTGGATGGAGCAGGAGCAGGAGCGTGGTATCACCATCACCTCCGCTGCCACCACGACCTTCTGGAAGGGTCGCGACGGCAAGATGCGCCGCTTCAACATCATCGACACCCCCGGCCACGTCGACTTCACCATTGAAGTCGAGCGTTCGCTGCGCGTTCTCGACGGCGCCATCGCGCTGCTCGACGCCAACGCCGGTGTTGAGCCGCAGACGGAAACCGTCTGGCGCCAGGCCGAGAAGTATCATGTTCCGCGCATGATCTTCTGCAACAAAATGGACAAGACCGGTGCTGACTTCTACCGCTCGGTAGAAATGATCAAGACCCGTCTCGGCGCCATCGCCGTTGTCATGCAGCTGCCGATCGGCGCTGAGACCGAGTTCAAGGGCGTTATCGACCTGATCGAGATGAACGCACTCATCTGGCGCGACGAATCGCTCGGCGCTCAGTGGGACGTCGTCGAAATCCCGGAAGACATGAAGGCCAAGGCTGACGAATATCGCGAAAAGCTGATCGAGACCGTTGTCGAGATCGACGAAGAAGCGATGGAAGACTACCTGAACGGCATCATGCCCGACAACGACAAGATCCGTGCGCTCGTTCGCCGCGGCACCATCGACGTGAAGTTCCACCCGATGTTCTGCGGTACCGCGTTCAAGAACAAGGGCGTTCAGCCGCTTCTCGACGCTGTTGTCGACTACCTGCCTTCTCCGCTGGACATTCCGGCGATCAAGGGCATCGACTTCAAGACCGAAGCCGAAATCGAGCGTCATGCCGACGACAGCGAGCCGCTTTCCATGCTCGCGTTCAAGATCATGAACGACCCCTTCGTCGGTTCGCTGACCTTCGCTCGTATCTACTCGGGCAAGCTCGAAAAGGGTACGTCTGTCATCAACACGGTCAAGGACAAGCGCGAGCGCGTCGGCCGTATGCTGCAGATGCACTCCAACAGCCGTGAAGACATCGAAGAAGCCTTCGCCGGCGACATCGTTGCTCTGGCTGGCCTCAAGGAAACCACCACTGGCGATACGCTCTGCGATCCGCTGAAGCCGGTTATCCTCGAGCGCATGGAATTCCCCGAGCCGGTCATCCAGATCGCGATCGAGCCGAAGACCAAGGGCGACCAGGAAAAGATGGGCCTCGCGCTCAACCGTCTGGCTGCTGAAGATCCTTCGTTCCGCGTCAAGACGGATGAAGAATCCGGTCAGACGATCATCGCAGGCATGGGCGAACTTCACCTCGACATTCTCGTTGACCGTATGCGTCGCGAGTTCAAGGTTGAAGCTACCGTCGGTGCTCCGCAGGTTGCCTACCGCGAAACCATCACGCGTCAGCACGAAGAAGACTACACGCACAAGAAGCAGTCCGGTGGTACCGGTCAGTTCGCTCGCGTGAAGATCATCTTCGAACCGAACCCCGAAGGCGAAGACTTCAAGTTCGAGTCGAAGATCGTCGGTGGTGCTGTTCCGAAGGAATACATCCCGGGCGTTCAGAAGGGTATCGAAAGCGTTCTGTCTTCCGGTCCGCTCGCTGGCTTCCCGATGCTCGGCGTCAAGGCGACGCTGGTCGACGGTGCATTCCACGATGTTGACTCGTCGGTTCTCGCCTTCGAAATCGCATCGCGTGCCTGCTTCCGTGAAGCAGCGAAGAAGGCTGGCGCACAGCTTCTCGAGCCGATGATGAAGGTCGAAGTCGTAACGCCGGAAGACTATGTCGGTGACGTTATCGGCGACCTGAACTCCCGTCGTGGTCAGATCCAGGGCCAGGAAAGCCGTGGTATCGCCGTCGTCATCAACGCGCATGTTCCGCTCGCGAACATGTTCAAGTACGTCGATAACCTGCGCTCCATGTCGCAGGGTCGCGCTCAGTACTCGATGACGTTCGACCACTATTCGCCGGTTCCTTCGAACGTGGCGCAGGAAATCCAGGCAAAGTACTCCGGTCAGAAGTGATCGGGGTACGCCCCACCGAATTTTGAAGATTATTCCCGTCAAGGGACAAGAATGGAGAGCCACTAATGGCAAAGAGCAAGTTCGAGCGCAATAAGCCGCACGTCAACATTGGCACGATCGGTCACGTTGACCATGGCAAGACGTCGCTGACGGCAGCAATCACGAAGTTCTTCGGCGAGTTCAAGGCGTATGACCAGATCGACGCGGCTCCGGAAGAAAAGGCTCGTGGTATCACGATCTCGACGGCACACGTTGAATATGAGACGCCTGCCCGTCACTACGCGCACGTCGACTGCCCCGGCCACGCCGACTACGTGAAGAACATGATCACCGGTGCTGCCCAGATGGACGGCGCGATCCTGGTTTGCTCTGCAGCTGACGGCCCGATGCCGCAGACCCGCGAGCACATCCTGCTCGCCCGCCAGGTTGGCGTTCCGGCAATCGTCGTGTTCCTCAACAAGGTCGACCAGGTTGACGACGCCGAGCTTCTCGAGCTGGTTGAGCTTGAAGTTCGCGAACTTCTGTCGTCCTACGACTTCCCGGGCGACGATATCCCGATCGTCAAGGGTTCGGCGCTTGCTGCTCTTGAAGATTCCGACAAGAAGATCGGTGAAGACGCGATCCGCGAGCTGATGGCTGCTGTTGACGCCTACATCCCGACGCCTGAGCGTCCGATCGACCAGCCGTTCCTGATGCCGATCGAAGACGTGTTCTCGATCTCCGGCCGTGGTACGGTTGTGACGGGTCGCGTTGAGCGCGGTATCGTCAAGGTTGGTGAAGAAGTCGAGATCGTCGGCATCCGTCCGACCTCGAAGACGACTGTTACCGGCGTTGAAATGTTCCGCAAGCTGCTCGACCAGGGCCAGGCTGGCGACAACATCGGTGCGCTGGTTCGCGGTGTTAACCGTGACGGCGTTGAGCGTGGTCAGATCCTGTGCAAGCCGGGTTCTGTCAAGCCGCACAAGAAGTTCAAGGCAGAAGCCTACATCCTGACGAAGGAAGAAGGCGGCCGTCATACGCCGTTCTTCACGAACTACCGTCCGCAGTTCTACTTCCGCACGACGGACGTAACAGGCATCGTTACGCTTCCGGAAGGCACGGAAATGGTTATGCCTGGCGACAACGTCACCGTTGACGTCGAGCTGATCGTTCCGATCGCGATGGAAGAAAAGCTGCGCTTCGCTATCCGCGAAGGCGGCCGTACCGTCGGCGCCGGCATCGTTGCATCGATCGTCGAGTAATTTCGGCCATTGAAATTTTGACTGGCGGCGGTGTGAACAACACCGCCGCCGGCCTTTTAGTAAAAAGCCTGGCGGCGTTGCATTTTTAGTGCTTGAAAAATTCGGTGAAAGCGCGTAAACGCGCACTCACAATCACCGCTGGATTCGCAAGCGATTGCGGAACGCGGTGTTTTTAGCAATACAGACTACCGAAATGATTGGGGTGCAACCCGCATCCCTCTCGATTTTTGAAAATCTGCGGCGCCACGATCAATAGAAGTTCATGTGTTTCCGCGTGCGGAAACGAATAACAAAGAACAAGGACAAGACGAATGAACGGCCAGAATATCCGTATCCGCCTCAAGGCGTTCGATCACCGGATCCTCGATGCCTCTACCCGTGAAATCGTGTCGACCGCAAAGCGCACCGGCGCCAGCGTTCGCGGCCCGGTTCCGCTCCCCACCCGCATCGAAAAGTTTACCGTCAACCGCTCTCCCCACGTTGATAAGAAGAGCCGTGAACAGTTCGAAATGCGGACGCACAAGCGTCTTCTCGATATCGTTGACCCCACCCCGCAGACTGTCGATGCTCTGATGAAGCTCGACCTCGCTGCTGGCGTTGACGTGGAAATCAAGCTCTAAGACCCGGCCCGACCCCATCCAGGGTGAGGACTGAAGTAAAAGGCCGGACTTCACCTTTGGGTGAGGGCCAATAACAAGGAAGGTACGTGGAGAAATCCAACGACTTCCAAACCGGAGACCGGAAACATCGTGAGATGTCGAAGGGCACTCCTTAACAAAGGCCAGAGAGGGTTTTCCCTTCAAGGCTCGCAAGAGGATGAACCAATGCGTTCAGGTGTGATTGCACAGAAAGTGGGTATGACACGCGTCTATAACGACGCAGGTGAACATATCCCTGTAACAGTATTGCGACTGGATAACGTACAAGTCGTTGCCCAGCGCACGGAAGACAAGAATGGCTACACCGCAGTTCAGCTCGGTGCCGGCCAGTCCAAGGTCAAGAACACGACGAAGGCGCTTCGCGGTCATTTCGCCGCTGCCAACGTCGAGCCGAAAGCCAAGCTCGTCGAGTTCCGGGTTTCCCCCGAGAACCTGATCGACATCGGTGCAACACTGACCGCAAATCATTTTCAGTCCGGCCAGCTGGTCGACGTCACTGGAACCACGATCGGTAAGGGTTTTGCCGGTGCTATGAAGCGTCACAACTTCGGTGGTGGCCGCGCTTCGCACGGTAACTCCGTATCGCACCGTGCACACGGTTCGACCGGTAACAACCAGGACCCGGGCCGCGTCTGGAAGGGCAAGCGCATGGCTGGTCATATGGGCCAGACGCGCGTTACGACCCAGAACCTCGAAGTCGTTTCGACCGATGAAGACCGTGGCCTCATCCTCGTGAAGGGTGCAGTTCCCGGCTCGAAGGGTTCCTGGATCATCGTCCGCGACGCCGTCAAGTCGGCTGCGAAGTAAGGGAGCCTTATCATGGAATTGAACGTCAAAACCCTCGAGGGAAAAGACGCCGGCAAGGTTTCTCTGTCGGATGAGATCTTCGGCCTCGACCCCCGTCAGGACATCCTGGCCCGCATGGTTCGCTGGCAGCTTGCTAAGAAGCAGCAGGGAACCCACAAGTCCAAGAACCGGTCGGAAGTTTCCCGCACCGGCGCGAAGATGTACAAGCAGAAGGGTACGGGCCGCGCTCGTCACCATTCGGCTCGCGCACCGCAGTTCCGCGGCGGCGGCAAGGCCCACGGCCCGGTCGTTCGCAGCCACGCCCATGACCTTCCCAAGAAGGTTCGTGCGCTTGCTCTGCGTCACGCCCTGTCTGCAAAGCTGAAGGCTGAAGAACTGATCATCGTCGATCAGCTCGTCGCGTCCGAAGCAAAGACCAAGGCTCTGCTGGGCAGCTTCGCTTCGCTTGGCCTGACCAACGCTCTCGTCATCGGTGGCGCAGAACTTGATGGCAACTTCAAGCTCGCTGCTCAGAACATCCCGAATGTGGACGTTCTGCCGGTACAGGGCATCAATGTTTACGACATCCTGCGCCGTGGCAAGCTGGTGCTTTCCAAGGCTGCTGTAGAGGCTCTGGAGGAGCGGTTCAAATGACGGATCTTCGCCACTACGATGTGATCGTATCTCCTTCGATCACGGAAAAGTCGACGCTGGTATCCGAACAGAACCAGGTCGTATTCAACGTCGCCAAAAGCGCTTCCAAGCCTGAAATCAAGGCTGCCGTGGAAGCTCTCTTCGGCGTCAAAGTCACGGCTGTGAACACGCTTATCCGCAAGGGTAAGACCCGTCGTTTCCGTGGGTTCGCCGGTAAGCTGAAGGACGTCAAGAAAGCCGTCGTTACGCTCGCCGAAGGTCAATCCATCGACGTGTCCACCGGACTCTAAAGGTTAGGCCCAAGCGGGCAAAGACCCAAAAGGGAACAAGAATATGGCATTGAAAAGTTTCAATCCGACCACGCCGAGCCAGCGTCAGCTGGTTATCGTGGACCGCGCTTCGCTCTACAAGGGCAAGCCGGTAAAGGCTCTCACCCAGGGCCTCAGCTCCAAGGGTGGCCGTAACAACCAGGGCCGGATCACCGTCCGTTTCCAGGGTGGCGGTCACAAGCGGACCTACCGTCTGGTTGACTTCAAGCGTCGCAAGTTCGACGTTGAAGGCACCGTTGAGCGTCTGGAATACGACCCCAACCGCACCGCGTTCATCGCGCTGGTTACGTATACCGACGGCGAACAGGCTTACATTCTCGCGCCACAGCGTCTCGCTGCCGGTGACAAGGTGATCGCCTCCGACAAGGCAGTGGACGTGAAGCCCGGCAACACCATGCCGCTTCAGTACATTCCGGTTGGTTCGATCATCCACAACGTCGAGATGAAGCCGGGTAAAGGCGGTCAGATTGCCCGCTCCGCCGGTACGTATGTCCAGCTCGTCGGCCGCGATGCCGGTATGGCTATCCTGCGTCTCAACTCGGGCGAACAGCGTCTGGTGCACGGCTCCTGCCTCGCATCGATCGGCGCTGTTTCGAACTCGGATCACGGCAACATCAACGACGGTAAAGCCGGTCGTTCGCGTTGGCGTGGCAAGCGTCCGCACGTTCGCGGCGTCGTCATGAACCCGGTCGACCACCCGCACGGTGGTGGTGAAGGTCGCACGTCGGGTGGTCGCCACCCGGTTACTCCGTGGGGCAAGCCCACGAAGGGCAAGCGCACCCGTTCGAACAAGTCGACCGACAAGTTCATCATGCGCTCGCGCCATCAGCGTAAGAAGTAAGAGAGGTAGTCACTAATGGCTCGTTCAGTATGGAAAGGTCCGTTTGTTGACGGCTATCTTCTCACCAAGGCTGAGAAGGTGCGCGAGAGCGGACGTAACGAAGTAATCAAGATCTGGAGCCGTCGCTCCACGATCCTGCCGCAGTTCGTTGGTCTGACGTTCGGCGTCTACAACGGCAGCAAGCATGTGCCCGTCTCTGTCAACGAAGACATGGTCGGACACAAGTTCGGTGAATTCTCTCCGACCCGTACCTATTACGGTCACGGCGCGGACAAGAAGGCAAAGAGGAAGTAATCATGGCGAAGGCTAAGACCGAACGCCGGCTGAAGGACAATGAGGCTCAGGCCATTGCCCGTACGCTCCGCGTCAGCCCCCAGAAACTGAACCTGGTTGCCGCTCTTATCCGTGGCAAGAAGGTTGATCGCGCTCTCGCCGAGCTCGAATTCTCCCGCAAGCGCATTGCAGGCACCGTCAAGAAGACGCTCGAATCTGCAATTGCCAATGCGGAAAACAACCATGACCTCGACGTCGACGCTCTCGTCGTCGCCGAGGCCTATGTTGGCAAGTCCATCACCATGAAGCGTTTCCACGCCCGTGGCCGTGGTCGTGCTTCCCGCATTGAAAAGCCGTTCTCTCACCTCACGATTGTTGTTCGTGAAGTTGAGGAAAAAGGGGAGGCCGCATAATGGGTCAGAAAATCAATCCGATCGGCTTCCGCCTCGGCATCAACCGTACCTGGGATAGCCGCTGGTACGCTGATACCGCAGAATACGGCAAGCTTCTGCATGAAGACCTGAAGATCCGGGCTTACCTGATCAAGGAACTCAAGCAGGCCGGTATCGCCAAGGTGGTCATCGAGCGTCCGCACAAGAAGTGCCGCGTCACGATCCACTCGGCTCGTCCGGGTCTGATCATCGGCAAGAAGGGTGCAGACATCGAGAAGCTTCGCAAGAAGCTTTCCGAGATGACCAACTCCGAAACGCACCTCAACATCGTTGAAGTGCGCAAGCCGGAAATCGACGCGACGCTGGTTGCCCAGTCGATCGCTCAGCAGCTCGAGCGCCGCGTGGCTTTCCGCCGTGCGATGAAGCGTGCTGTTCAGTCCGCAATGCGTCTTGGCGCCGAAGGCATCAAGATCACCTGCGGCGGTCGTCTCGGTGGTGCAGAAATCGCTCGTACCGAATGGTACCGCGAAGGTCGCGTTCCGCTGCACACGCTGCGTGCGGACATTGACTACGGCACAGCCGAAGCTGAAACCGCATTCGGCATCTGCGGCATCAAGGTCTGGATCTTCAAGGGCGAAATCCTTGAGCACGATCCGATGGCTTCTGAGCGTCGCGGTCTCGAAGGCGACGCACAGGGCCCTGCAAGCCGTGAGCGTGGCGATCGTTCCGATCGTCGTCGCGAAAACGCTTGATTGACGCTGGCGAAAGATAAGCTCGGAGAAGTAAGAAAATGTTGCAGCCAAAGCGTACTAAGTACCGTAAGCAGTTCAAGGGACGCATCAAGGGCGTCGCCAAGGGCGGCTTTGACCTGGCATTCGGTGAATTCGGCTTGAAGTCGCAGGAACCGAACCGCGTGAATGCACGCGAGATCGAAGCGGCACGCCGCGCGATCACGCGTTACATGAAGCGCGCAGGTCGTGTGTGGATCCGCGTATTCCCCGACGTTCCGGTAACGGCAAAGCCGACCGAAGTTCGTATGGGTAAGGGCAAGGGTTCGGTCGATTACTGGGCATGCAAGGTCAAGCCCGGTCGTATGATGTTCGAGATCGACGGTGTGTCCGAGGAGATCGCCCGTGAGGCGCTTCGTCTCGGCGCTGCCAAGCTCTCGGTCAAGACGCGCTTCGTACAGCGCATCGCAGAGTAAGGAGCAAGGCACATGAAAGCCGATGAAGTTCGCGGCCTCAGCGCCGACCAGCTCAAGGACAAGCTCGCCGATCTGAAGAAGGAGCAGTTCAACCTGCGCTTCCAGAAGGCGACTGGCCAGCTGGAAAAGTCCTCGCGCATCAACGAAGTCCGCAAGGATATCGCCCGCGTTAAAACCATTGCCCGCCAGAAGGCGGCAGAAGCCAAGGCCTAAGGAAAAATAATATGCCGAAACGCATTCTGCAGGGCGTCGTAGTGTCCGACAAGAACGAGAAGACTGTCGTTGTCCGCGTTGAGCGTCGATTCGCTCACCCGCTGCTTCAGAAGACCGTTCGCCGTTCGAAGAAGTACAAGGCGCACGACGAAAACAATCAGTATAAGGTCGGCGATGTCGTTTCCATCGAGGAATGCGCACCGATCTCCAAGGACAAGCGCTGGACGGTTGTATCCGCCCAGGCTTAATTTCATCAGAATCGCGCCAGGTCTCTTGAACTTGGCGCGAATTCCTGTATGAAGCACCGCAAGGACGCTCGTGAATCGAGCGTCTTTTGCTTTGATGCGCACGGAAGGTCCCTCGGGAAACCACCCTGTCACGACATTTCCGCGCAAGACGAAGATATATTCATAAGCTGGGGCAGGGGGCTCGCTCGGGAGAGTTTGCCCAACCGTTCCGGTAACAACAAGAAGGCGACCTGACATGATTCAGATGCAAACAAACCTCGACGTGGCGGATAATTCCGGCGCACGTCGTGTCATGTGCATCAAGGTGCTGGGCGGCTCGAAGCGCAAATATGCTTCTGTTGGCGACATTATTGTCGTTTCCATCAAGGAAGCTATTCCGCGCGGCCGCGTCAAGAAGGGCGACGTGATGAAGGCGGTTGTCGTTCGCACCGCCAAGGACATCCGCCGCGCTGACGGCAGCGTCATCCGTTTCGATAACAACGCAGCCGTTCTTATCGACAACAAGAAAGAGCCGATCGGCACCCGTATCTTCGGACCGGTTCCGCGCGAACTTCGCGCCAAGAACCACATGAAGATCATCTCGCTGGCTCCAGAAGTGCTGTAAGGAGCTATAGCGATGCAGAAAATTCGTAAAGGCGACAAGGTTGTCGTATTGACCGGTAAGGACAAGGGCCGTACCGGCGAAGTAATCCAGGTGATGCCGAAGGAAGACCGTGCCGTTGTGCGTGGCGTAAACATGGTGAAGCGTCACCAGCGCCAGACCCAGGCACAGGAAGCCGGCATCATCAACAAGGAAGCATCCTTGCACATCTCCAACATCGCCATCGTCGACAAGGATGGCAAGCCGACCCGCGTTGGTTTCTCTGTTGTGGATGGCAAGAAGGTCCGCGTGGCCAAGCGTTCGGGAGAAGTGATCGATGGCTGATAAGTACGAGCCGCGTCTCAAGACGGAATACGTTTCCCGTATCCGTGGCGCCATGCAGGAGAAGTTCTCCTACGCCAACGTGATGATGATCCCGAAGCTTGAAAAGATCGTGATCAACATGGGTGTTGGCGAGGCAACTGCCGACTCCAAGAAGCCCACGATTGCTGCCGCCGATCTGGCTGCAATTGCCGGCCAGAAGCCGGTCGTTACCCGCGCTCGCAACTCGATCGCTGGTTTCAAGGTTCGCGAAGGCATGCCGATCGGTGCGAAGGTTACCCTTCGTGGCGCACGCATGTACGAATTCCTTGATCGTCTGGTCAACATCGCGCTGCCGCGCGTTCGCGACTTCCGGGGCCTGAACCCGAAGAGCTTTGACGGCCGTGGCAACTTCGCCATGGGCATCAAGGAACACATTGTGTTCCCTGAGATCAACTACGATAAGGTTGATCAGATGTGGGGCATGGACATCATCGTTTGCACGACGGCGACGTC
The DNA here is from genome assembly GCF_049843495.1 of Agrobacterium sp. M50-1. Lineage (NCBI taxonomy): Bacteria > Pseudomonadati > Pseudomonadota > Alphaproteobacteria > Hyphomicrobiales > Rhizobiaceae > Agrobacterium > Agrobacterium sp. M50-1. The sequence goes on from NZ_JBBHZH010000002.1 coordinate 58,727, forward strand.
GGACGACGAAGCTCGGGCTCTGCTGACAGAGTTCAACTTCCCGTTCCGTCACTAACCGTAACGACGAGCGTAGAAAAGGAACTCCGATATGGCGAAAACAAGCGCAGTTGAAAAGAACAAGCGCCGCCGCAAGTCGGTCGCCCAGCAGGCCGCCAAGCGCGCTGCACTGAAGGCGATCGTGATGAACCAGTCCCTTCCGATCGAAGACCGGTTCAAGGCCACTCTGAAGCTCGCTTCGCTGCCGCGTGACGGCTCGAAGACGCGTATCCGCAACCGCTGCGAAGTAACGGGCCGTCCGCGCGCGTTCTATCGCAAGCTCAAGATGTCGCGTATCGCGCTTCGTGAGCTGGGCAATTCCGGCAAGGTGCCGGGCATTGTCAAGTCGAGCTGGTAAGGAGACGGGCACATGACCATGACTGATCCTTTGGGTGATATGCTCACCCGCATCCGCAATGGTGCCGCTCGCCGCAAGTCTGCGGTAAGCACGCCTGCTTCCAGCCTCCGCGCACGCGTTCTCGACGTGCTGCAGGCTGAAGGCTACATTCGCGGTTATTCCAAGGTCGATTTCGAAAACGGCAAGTCCGAATTCACGATCGAGCTGAAGTACTACGAAGGCGCGTCCGTGATCCGTGAGATCGGCCGCGTTTCCAAGCCGGGCCGCCGGGTTTATGTCTCGGTAAAGTCCATTCCGCAGGTCGCGAACGGCCTCGGCATCACCATCCTTTCGACCCCGAAGGGCGTGATGGCCGATCACCAGGCTCGCGAACAGAACGTTGGTGGCGAGGTTCTTTGCTCGGTCTTCTAAGACCCGAGCAAGGATCTCCATAACGAACAGACAGGATTGAATAATGTCTCGTATCGGTAAAAAGCCCGTTCCGGTTCCCGCAGGTGTGACGGCCAATGTCGACGGCCAGAAGGTCACTGCGAAGGGCCCGAAGGGTGAACTGTTTTTCGTCGCTAACGACGACATTCAGCTGAAGCTCGAAGATAACGGCGTTTCCGTAACGCCGGCTAACGGCACCAAGGAAGCTCGTTCGAAGTGGGGCATGTCCCGCACGATGATCGAGAACATCTTCAAGGGTGTTAAGGACGGCTACGAGCGCAAGCTCGAAATCAACGGCGTCGGTTACCGTGCCGCCATGCAGGGCAAGAACCTGCAGCTGGCTCTCGGCTTTTCCCATGACGTTGTTTACGAGCCGCCGGTCGGCATCACCATTGCCGTTCCGAAGCCGACGGAAATCATCGTTTCCGGCATCAACAAGCAGCAGGTTGGCCAGGTAGCCGCGGAAATCCGCGAATACCGCGGTCCCGAGCCCTACAAGGGTAAGGGCGTGAAGTACGCTGAAGAGCGTATTGTCCGCAAAGAAGGCAAGAAGAAGTAAGGATCACGCGAAATGGCTAGCAGGAAAGAAGCACTTGCACGTCGCGCGAGCCGTGTGCGCCGCCAGATCAAGGCGGTTGCCAACGGCCGCCCGCGCCTGTCGGTTCATCGCTCGTCGAAGAACATCTACGCCCAGATCATCGATGACGTTGCTGGCAAGACGCTTGCGTCTGCCTCCACGCTCGAGGCAGATCTGCGCGGCTCGCTCAAGACCGGCGCCGACGTTGCAGCAGCAGCTGTCGTAGGCAAGCTGGTTGCCGAGCGTGGCGTCAAGGCTGGCGTCAAGGATGTCGTATTCGATCGTGGCGCGTTCATCTATCACGGCCGCATCAAGGCCCTGGCAGACGCTGCCCGTGAAAGCGGTCTGAACTTCTGATTTTTTTCCGCCCGGACAACGATCCGGGCGGAATTTCACCGGGCCATGCGGGTCTCCTCAAAGAGGCCGGTGGTCTTTTCGTTTGCCGTTCCACCCGTAAAAGAAAAAGGACAAGGACAATGGCACAGGAAAAAAGAGGTTCTCGCGACGATCGCCAGAACCGTGAAGAGCGCGATAGCGAATTCGTCGACAAGCTGGTCGCGATCAACCGCGTTGCAAAGGTTGTTAAGGGTGGCCGTCGCTTCGGCTTCGCCGCTCTCGTCGTCGTCGGCGACCAGAAGGGCCGCGTTGGCTTCGGTCACGGCAAGGCTCGCGAAGTTCCGGAAGCCATCCGTAAGGCTACCGAGAGCGCCAAGCGCGATCTGATCTTCGTTCCGCTGCGCGATGGCCGCACGCTGCATCACGACGTCAATGGCCGTCACGGCGCAGGCAAGGTTCTGCTGCGTTCGGCCAAGGCCGGTACCGGTATCATCGCCGGTGGCCCGATGCGCGCCGTTTTCGAAACCCTGGGTGTTCACGACGTTGTTGCCAAGTCGACCGGTTCTTCGAACCCGTACAACATGGTTCGCGCAACGTTCGACGCTCTGAAGCATCAGGTTCATCCGAAGGACATCGCTGCACAGCGCGGTCTCAAGTATGCCACGCTTCAGGCTCGCCGTGCCGCCTCCGGCAACGCTTCTGAAGAATAAGGAGCTGGATCATGGCCAAGAAGACTACTGAAGCCAAGAAGACTGTTACGGTCGAACAGATCGGCAGCCCTATTCGCCGCCCGGCAATCCAGCGTCAGACGCTGGTCGGTCTGGGTCTCAACAAGATGCATCGTCAGCGCACCCTGGAAGATACTCCTGCGGTTCGCGGCATGATCCGTGCGGTCCAGCATCTCGTTCGCGTCGTTGACGAGAAGTGAGACGGAGTAACCTATCATGAAACTCAATGAAATCAGAGACAACGAAGGCGCCTCCAAGGATCGTATCCGCGTAGGTCGCGGTATCGGTTCCGGCAAGGGCAAGACCGGTGGTCGCGGTGTGAAGGGTCAGAAGGCTCGTTCGGGCGTCGCCATCAACGGTTTTGAAGGCGGTCAGATGCCAATCTACCGTCGTCTGCCGAAGCGCGGTTTCAACAACATCTTCGCTTCCGAATATGTTGTCGTATCGCTCGGCCGCATTCAGACCGCCATCGACGCCAAGAAGCTTGACGCTTCCGCAACGATCGATGCTGCTGCTCTCAAGGCCGCCGGCGTTATCCGTCGCGCCAAGGACGGCGTTCGCATTCTCGCCGACGGCGAGCTGAAGGCCAAGGTCGCTTTCGAAGTTGCCGGTGCTTCCAAGCCCGCAATCGAAAAGATCGAAAAGGCTGGCGGTTCGATCAAGCTTCTCGCAGTTGCAGCAGAAGCCGCCGAGTAATATATAGACTTCAGACGCCCGGGGCTCGTCGCTCCGGGCGTTTGCGCTCCCTGGCCTATGGTGCTTTCGATCTAAATCGATTTATAGAGCATCAGGGCAATCTCTTCGCGGTGTGCTTCCTTGGCCCCGCTTGCGGCAGAAAGTGCTGCAGGGAGAGCCTCACAGTTCTTGAACTTCCGTAGGGGAGGGGATAGGACATAAAAAACAGGGTGAGGCATGATGGCGGTCGAGAGCCGCATTTGTCCGAAGCCCGGTTTTGACCAGTATCTTTTAGACCTTTCCGCATCGGCCGGTTGCGCTGGCTGGCAAGGGTCATTCGGAGAAATTTATGGCTTCAGCAGCGGAACAACTGGCTTCGAACCTGAATTTTTCGACCTTCGCTAAGGCGGAGGATCTGAAAAAGCGTCTCTGGTTTACTCTTGCCGCACTTCTCGTCTACCGTCTCGGCACCCACATTCCGCTTCCGGGCCTGAACCCAGAAGCCTATGCGCAGGCCTTCCGTGGCCAGGCCAACGGTATTCTCGGTCTTTTCAACATGTTTGCGGGTGGCGCCGTCGAGCGCATGGCGATCTTCGCGCTCGGCATCATGCCTTACATCTCCGCTTCGATCATCGTGCAGCTCATGACCTCGGTCGTGCCGTCGCTCGAAGCGTTGAAGAAGGAAGGCGAAGCCGGCCGCAAGATCATCAACCAGTATACGCGCTACGGCACGGTGCTGCTCGGCACGCTGCAGGCCTATGGCATTGCGGTCGGCCTTGAAAGCGGCAACGGCCTTGTGGTCGATCCCGGCTGGTTCTTCCGCGTTTCCACCGTCATCACGCTGCTCGGCGGCACGATGTTCCTGATGTGGCTCGGTGAACAGATCACCTCGCGCGGTATTGGCAACGGTATTTCGCTGATCATCTTCGCGGGTATTGCCGCAGGCCTGCCCAAGGCGCTCGCCGGCACGCTCGAACTCGGCCGTACCGGTGCGCTTTCGACCCCGCTCATCCTGATGGTTGTCGTGGTCGCCATCGGTGTCATCGCGCTTATCGTCTTCGTGGAGCGCGCCCAGCGCCGTCTGCTCATTCAATATCCGAAGCGACAGGTCGGTAACCGGATGTTCCAGGGCGATACTTCGCATCTGCCGCTGAAGCTCAATACGGCCGGCGTCATTCCCGCGATCTTCGCATCTTCGCTGCTGCTCCTGCCGGCGACGGCTGCGGGTTTTGCAGGCAACACCAACCTGCCGGGCTGGGCGACGTCGATCATCGCGTCGCTGCAGCATGGACAGCCGCTGTTCATGGCGCTTTATGGCCTGCTGATTGCGTTCTTTGCGTTCTTCTATACGGCGATCGTCTTCAATCCGAAGGACACCGCAGATAACCTCAAGAAGCATGGCGGCTTCATCCCGGGTATTCGTCCGGGCGAGCGCACCGCGGAGTACATTGATTACGTCCTGACCCGTATCACCGTGGTCGGCGCGATTTATCTGGTCTTCGTGTGTATCCTTCCTGAGACACTTATCGCACGCACGGGCATTCCATTAGCCCTTGGTGGTACTTCGCTTTTGATCGTTGTCAGTGTAACTCTGGATACGGTTGCGCAGATTCAGGGTCACCTGATCGCGCAGCAATATGAAGGGCTGATCAAGAAGTCGAAGTTGCGTGGAGGAAAGAGGGGACGATGAGACTGATATTTTTGGGTCCGCCGGGTGCGGGCAAGGGAACCCAGGCCAAACGGCTGACGGACAAGTACGGGATCCCGCAGCTTTCCACCGGTGACATGCTTCGCGCTGCGGTCAGCGCGGGCACCGAAATCGGCAAACGCGCCAAGGCGGTCATGGACGCCGGCGGGCTTGTTTCCGACGATATCGTCAATCAGATCGTTTCCGAACGCATCGAAGCGCCGGACTGTGCCAAGGGCTTTATTCTGGACGGCTATCCGCGCACCGTTCCGCAGGCCAAGGCGCTTGCAGACAACATGCGCAAAAAGAATCTGGTCCTTGATGCCGTTATCGAACTGAAGGTCGACGAAGAGGCGTTGATTCGCCGAATCGAAAACCGTGTGGCTGAAACCATTGCCGCCGGCGGCACGGTTCGCTCGGATGACAATCCGGAAGCATTTCGCAAGCGCCTGACGGAATATCGCGAGAAGACTGCGCCGCTGTCTGCCTATTACAGCGAACAGGGCGAGCTCGTAACACTGGATGGCATGGCTGACGTCGATGCCGTCACCGAGGCAATCGAGCGCGTTCTCGAGAAAGCCTCCGCCTGATCGATGGAGCGGATGGGCGAGGCTGTTGTGTTCTTGCCCATATCTCGCTGCCGCATGGCGACTGATCCTTTGGATCGTAAAAGAATCTTGGCGGAGCCGGTTGCTTTTTTGCGCTGATTCCGTTAAACACCGCGCCAACTCGCGACATCCCAAGCGACTGGCGCGGATTTCCTTGAGGGAAGGGAGATCCGGGTTCGGTCGTTTTGACTTGTCACGGACATCAATTTTGAACTGGCGGTCTCGGCCGCTCGAATGGAATCACCACTTGCCGGATGGCAACTGGAACCAAGGAGAAAAGACGTGGCACGTATCGCTGGCGTCAACATCCCGACTGCGAAGCGCGTTGTTATTGCGCTGACCTACATTCACGGGATTGGTCCGAAATTCGCGCAGGAAATCATGGACAAGGTCGGTCTTCCGGCTGACAAGCGCGTTCATCAGCTGACGGATGCTGAAGTTCTTCAGATCCGCGAAGCCATCGACCGCGACTACCAGGTCGAAGGTGACCTGCGTCGCGACACGTCGATGAACATCAAGCGTTTGATGGACCTCGGCTGCTACCGCGGCCTGCGTCACCGTCGTGGCCTTCCGGTCCGCGGTCAGCGCACGCACACCAACGCCCGCACCCGCAAGGGTCCGGCGAAGGCTATCGCTGGTAAGAAGAAGTAATTTTCCGGTTCTCCGGAAAGGGGAGGCTGGTGCAGTCCGCGCCAGCCTTTCTGGGTTTGGCGTGAAGCCCGGATACGGGTCGATCGCCGGTGTAGCCGCTGGTGTTACGGCGGTGAAGAGATCAATGAAAGGTATAAAATGGCCAAGGAAGCCGCACGCGTTCGCCGTCGCGAACGTAAAAATATCACGTCGGGCGTCGCGCACGTCAACTCGACCTTCAACAACACGATGATCACCATCACCGACGCACAGGGCAATGCTATTGCCTGGTCGTCTGCTGGTGCCAAGGGCTTCAAGGGTTCGCGTAAGTCGACCCCGTTCGCTGCCCAGATCGCTGCTGAAGATTGCGCGAAGAAGGCTCAGGAACACGGCATGAAGTCGCTTGAAGTTGAAGTTTGCGGTCCGGGTTCCGGCCGTGAATCGGCACTTCGCGCCCTGCAGGCTGCCGGTTTCATGATCACCTCCATTCGCGACGTGACGCCGATCCCGCACAACGGTTGCCGTCCGCGCAAGAAGCGCCGCGTCTGACGCGACCGTGGTTCGGAAATTCCGCCTTTCCCCAGGTCAGGCGGAATTTTCGCGTATCTGGCGTGTGCGCGTCGATTTCGATCGACGGACTTGCGCTCAAGAACCCACCGATGAACCACTGAATTAGGTTCCTCTCGGTGTTTTCATGCTCGGTCCGTCACGATTGGATGGTGGCGGCGAACGGAAGGTTTAAAGATGATTCAGAAGAACTGGCAGGAACTTATCAAGCCGAACAAGGTCGAGTTCACCTCGTCCAGCCGCACCAAGGCAACGCTGGTTGCCGAGCCGCTGGAGCGTGGTTTCGGTCTTACCCTCGGCAACGCGCTGCGTCGCGTTCTGTTGTCTTCTCTGCGTGGCGCCGCTGTAACGGCCGTGCAGATCGACGGTGTCCTGCACGAATTCTCCTCCATCCCCGGCGTTCGGGAAGATGTGACGGATATCGTGCTCAACATCAAGGAAATCGCCATCAAGATGGACGGCGATGATTCCAAGCGCATGGTCGTGCGCAAGCAGGGTCCGGGTGCCGTAACCGCTGGTGACATCCAGACGGTTGGCGACATCGAGATCCTGAACCCCGACCACGTGATCTGCACGCTTGATGATGGCGCTGAAATCCGCATGGAATTCACCGTCAACAACGGCAAGGGTTACGTACCGGCTGAGCGCAACCGCGCGGAAGATGCCCCGATCGGCCTCATTCCGGTGGACAGCCTCTATTCTCCGGTCAAGAAAGTGTCCTACAAGGTGGAAAACACCCGTGAAGGCCAGGTTCTCGACTATGACAAGCTGATCATGACGATCGAGACCAACGGTTCGGTTTCCGGCGAAGACGCCGTTGCCTTCGCCGCTCGCATTCTTCAGGACCAGCTGGGCGTCTTCGTCAACTTCGACGAGCCGCAGAAGGAAGCAGAAGAAGAATCGGTTACCGAACTCGCGTTCAACCCGGCGCTTCTCAAGAAGGTCGATGAACTCGAGCTGTCCGTTCGTTCGGCAAACTGCCTGAAGAACGACAACATCGTTTACATCGGCGACCTGATCCAGAAGACCGAAGCCGAAATGCTTCGCACGCCGAACTTCGGTCGCAAGTCGCTGAACGAAATCAAGGAAGTTCTCGCTTCCATGGGTCTGCACCTCGGTATGGAAGTACCGGCATGGCCGCCTGAGAACATCGAAGATCTCGCCAAGCGTTACGAAGACCAGTACTAACAATCAAAAAGGCAGACCCTTTAAAGACTGCCTTTCCCCGTCAAACAGCAGGTAAGTCACCTGCATGTGCCAGGAAACGGCAGGTCCGGACAGGAACCTGCGTACAAGGAGAATAGCAATGCGCCACGGAAATTCAGGCCGCAAGCTCAATAGAACCGCCAGCCACCGCAAGGCAATGTTTGCCAACATGGCTGCTTCGCTCATCACCCATGAGCAGATCGTCACCACCCTTCCGAAGGCGAAGGAAATCCGTCCGATCGTCGAGCGTCTCGTGACCCTCGGCAAGCGCGGCGACCTGCACGCTCGTCGTCAGGCGATCTCGCAGATCAAGGATCAGGACGCCGTTCGCAAGCTGTTCGACGCGATCGCTTCGCGTTACGCAACCCGCAATGGCGGCTACCTGCGTATCATGAAGGCCGGCTACCGCCAGGGCGACAACGCGGCTCTCGCCGTCGTTGAATTCGTTGAGCGCGACGTTGATGCCAAGGGCGCAGCCGACAAGGCTCGCGTTGCTGCAGAAGCTGCTGCTGCTGAAGCCGCATAAGGTCTGGCGCCCTTGAGGCGTCGTGAGTTAAAGAAGCCGGGCGAGAGATCGCCCGGCTTTTTGCGTCCTTAAATGGCCTTTCGATCTTGAAGGAAGTTTTGCGTTTCGGACGACGTATGTTCGAGCAACACTCGACTTTAACTTCGAAATGGCCGGTTGTAGTAAACGTCGGTCCCGTCATCCTTCTCAATCAAGTCGGCAGTACGTTGAAGCAGCCAACGAATACCGTCGTCATCGCTGCCGAACTCGGCATTCGATTTGTTCCAGAGTTTTCCAATCAAACTGTTTGGGATATCTGGGCGCAGTGTGGATCGCAAAAATGCGAGGAGTTCATTGCGTTCCGTTTTTGTCAGATGCATGAGACCAAAAAGCAGTACCGCGTCGAGACTTTCAAACAACTCGAAGTCCTGGATCATATAGCTTGTGAACTTCAAGAAAACGGTGGGCGGGGTGACGTTCTTCCTCATTGGCTCATCGTTTCTGGGGTAAGCCGTATTGATATAAAAGCCGTTCGGGCGGTCGCGATCATGGATAATCTGCACGCCAACCTCGTAGGCAACGCGCAAATATGCTTCTGAGTACGGCGTCTCTCTAAAACCCTCGACACCTGTGCGATGGCCGAATCTCGTTATTAGAAAAGCTTGTTGCAAGATACCTGAGGAGACAAGCCTTACAGTTTCGATATTGCGAGCAATAGTTTTATTCACAAAGTAATCGGCATCTCCATAACTGTCGAAGCTGCCGTTTCGATACATAACGAAGGGTCGAGGCATCCACCATCTTGCTGGAGGTCCCATCCGCAGTAGTATTTCCATATCGGTTTTGCCGACATGGTATCGTAGCGTATGCGCGCCACGGTAGTTTTCTTCCTTGCGTAAATCTACCTTCGGGGTATTTTTTTCCGAAGAAGGAACTTCGTCTTGCGAGCCCGAATGATTGACTGCAGTCCATTCTCCACCGCGTGGATCACCTGCGGGTATTCTGGGTTGATCTGGATTGAAATTGGCCTTTGTTCGGTGAATCTGCAGACGGGCATAAGATAAGTACAGGCGACAGATTTTGAGTTTTCTTTCAAGCTTCTCCACAGCTGGTAATCTCCAAGTTCATAGAACTAACGAGATTAAATCTGTTTTTAGCGACGTGGAAAAAATGGCTGCTTCGCTCATTGATCATGCGCAAATCCGCGGGCGTTTTGTGAGAGAGCCCATCTTACTCCGGAATATGAATGCGGGCCTTGATGTGCTTTAGATGTGCGACGATTGTGAAAGTCATGATGACCAGCAGCGACCATGAACTCCACTTTCCGATGTGGACGACGGACCAGGCGCCTATTTGATCGGGGTATTTCCAGATACCGAAGAAGGTGGAGATATTTTCCGCCAGCCAGACGAAAAAGCCGATCAGGATGAAGGCGAGGAGCAGCGGCATCTTTCGATCCCGATCGTAGGGGCGAAAGACGACTGTTGCGCGGGAATAGAGGCCGATGGCGCAGGCGGCGATGTACCAGCGGTAATCGCCGATGAAGTGATGGGTGAAGAAGTTGGCGTAGATGGCGATGCCGATCAAGGTTGCCATCCAGTAGGTCGGATAGTGGCGAATGCGCACATCCAGCAGCCGCCATGCCTGAATGATGTAGCTGCCGACGGCGGCATACATGAAGCCGGAAAACAGCGGTACGCCTAGCACTTTGGTGTAGGCGAAATCCGGATAAGACCATGACTGGATGGCGCTCGACGTCTTGAACACTTCCAGTGCGAAGCCGACGATATGGAACAGCAGGATGGCCTTGGCCTCGTCAAGCGTTTCGAGCCTGCTCCAGATCATGAAGAACTGGATGCCGAGCGCAATGATCAGCAGCACGTCATATCGGGGGATGCCGAGCACGCCGCCATGCGGCACCACGAAGATGGAGACGAAGAACAAGCCCGCGAACATGCAGGCCCGTGCCTCCTTGATGCCGAAATACAGAAACTCGACGATAAAACGCCTGATGCCCTTGAGTTCGCCCCAGGGATAGGTATCGCAGAGCAGATTGTCCAGGACGGAGAGGCGGCTTGCGGCCGGGCTTGTTGTTGTGCTCATTTCCGTCCCCGATCTCAGTTAGTCACCTTTCATACGAAAACCCGAAGGAAGCCGTATGGGCCTGCCGCGCGTATCCCCATCTTATTTAGCCAGCATCCGGCTTCTGGCGGCGGCGATGGCGGTGATCGTCTGCGGCCTTTGCCTGCGGACCTTCGGTTACGATGTGGGACTGCCGTTCGTGGCGGTAAAATATGGCGGATCCGTGCTCTGGGGTGCGATGGTTTATCTGTTGCTGGCGACCGTCTTTCCCTACCGTTGGCGTGGCTATGAGGTCCATGCCGCGATTATTGCGGCTATCCTCGTGGAACTCGTCCGGCTTGTTCATTTCCCGGCGCTGGATGGGTTTCGCGCAACGACAGCCGGCGCTTTGCTGCTCGGCCGTGTTTTTTCGCTGTGGAATATAGTCTGTTATGTCGCGGGGATTGGGGCCGCCGCCATTATGGCCGGACGGGTCTGGCGCGTTTCGCCCTCTTCATCGACATGATCGAGGGCCGTACCAGCCGATAGCCGAGCAGCACGACCATCGTGCTGATATAAAACACAGGCTCCAGCGTGATCGATTTTCGCGCCAGCACGAAATGCAGCACGCCGACGATGAGTATGAGATAGGCAAGCTTGTGCAGCGTGTTCCAGCGGTTGCCGAGCTTGCGGATGGACCAGCGGTTGGAGGTGAGCGCGAGGGGCAGGAGCATGGTAAGCCCTGCCATGCCGAGCATGATATAGGGCCGTTTCAGAATATCGCCGGCGATGGAGCTGATGATCAGGCCGCGATCCAGCACCAGATAGACCGTGAAATGCGCCAGCACGTAATAAAAGGCGATCAGTCCCAGAGCGCGGCGATAGGCGATGAGGTTGATATTGAACAGGTCTCGCAGCGGCGTCACCAGCAGTCCGAGGCAGAGGAAGCGCAGCGCCCAGATGCCGAGCAGGTGCTCGAAATCCTTGACCGGATTAAAGCCGAGGCCGCCGGTCGCGGCGAGGTAGAAATACCAGACGCCGGGACAGAGGCCGATCACATAAAGCGACCAGATAGCCGCCGGCTGGTAACGCTTCGGCAGCGATGGAAGTGAAAAGGCGAGGGCCATGGTCAATAATTCGCTTTCAGGTCCATGCCGGCGTAAAGGCTTGCCACCTCGTCATAGCCGTTGAACATCAGGGTAGGGCGGTTCTGGGTGCCGAAAAAGCCGCCTTCGCCGATGCGCTGTTCCGTCGCCTGGCTCCAGCGCGGATGGTCCACATGCGGATTGACGTTGGAATAGAAGCCATATTCGCGGGCGTTGGAGTTTTTCCACGTCGTTTCCGGCTGTTTCTCGGTCAGCGAAATCCGGACGATGGATTTGATGCCCTTGAAACCGTACTTCCACGGAACGACGAGGCGGATGGGCGCACCATTCTGGTTCGGCAGCGTTTCGCCGTAGAGGCCAACGGCGAGGATGGTCAGCGGGTGGCGTGCTTCATCGAGGCGCAGGCCCTCGACATAGGGCCAGGACAAAGGCTGGAACAGGCCGCTCTGGCCGGGCATTTCATCCGGCCGCACCACGGTTTCGAAGGAGACGTATTTGGCGCTGCCAAGCGGCTCCACCTTGTCGAGAAGGGCAGCCAAGGGGAAACCGATCCACGGAATGACCATCGACCAGCCCTCGACGCAGCGCATGCGATAGGTGCGCTCTTCGAGCTGATATTTCATCAGCTCTTCGATGCCGAATTCCTGTGGTTTGGAGACAAGGCCATCCACCTTCACGGTCCACGGTGTGGGCTTGAACTTGCCGGAATTTTCCTTGGGGTCGGATTTGCCCACCCCGAACTCGTAGAAGTTATTGTAGCTGGTGACGGCGTCGAGCGGGGTGAGCTTTTCATCCAGCTTGTAGGCGCCGGGTTTCGCCGCAAGCGGAGCGGCAATTGCCTCGCGGCCGCCAAGCCCGATGGCCGCAAGTCCCGCCGCCGTACCAAGGAAGCCGCGTCTGGACAGGTAGATGTTCTTCGGCGTGATTTCTGTAGCAGCGATCAGGGGCGGACGATAGGCGGGCATTTCAACCTCCACAAAAGCCGGGTGCATCGGCGATAAATCGATTATGATAGGCTATACGGCTGCTGCACAGATATGTTTCAGCGCGTCGCGCAAAAACAACGGTCGGGCGGCGGAAATCGCGCATTTGTGATAAGTGGCCGCGTGAATTGCTGCACCGGGAAGCAGCGTACCGTACCGAACCGTACTGTTTTGCCTGAAGGTGACAGTGACAGGGGTTGCGGTTTGCGCTAGAAAAACCGCAAAATAGGGCAGGAGCGGTTTTTACCGCGTTTGCGGAAATGCGCTCTTTGCCATGAGATCGAGGAAAACACCATGCCAGCCTATCGCTCCAGAACGACAACCCACGGCCGCAACATGGCGGGCGCGCGCGGCCTATGGCGCGCCACCGGCATGAAGGACAGCGATTTCGGCAAGCCGATCATCGCCGTGGTCAATTCCTTCACGCAGTTCGTGCCGGGCCATGTGCATCTCAAAGATCTCGGCCAGCTCGTTGCCCGCGAAATCGAGGCGGCCGGCGGTGTGGCCAAGGAATTCAATACCATCGCGGTCGATGACGGCATCGCCATGGGCCATGACGGCATGCTCTATTCGCTGCCGTCGCGCGAAATCATCGCTGACTCGGTGGAATACATGGTCAATGCCCATTGCGCCGATGCGATGGTGTGCATTTCCAACTGCGACAAGATCACCCCCGGCATGCTGAATGCGGCGATGCGCCTCAACATTCCCGCCGTCTTCGTTTCCGGTGGTCCGATGGAAGCGGGCAAGGTCGTTCTGCATGGCAAGACGGTCGCGCTCGATCTGGTTGACGCCATGGTCGCAGCTGCGGACGACAAGATTTCCGATGAGGACGTCAAGATCATCGAGCGTTCCGCTTGCCCGACCTGCGGTTCCTGTTCCGGCATGTTCACTGCCAATTCCATGAACTGTCTGACCGAGGCGCTCGGCCTGTCATTGCCCGGCAACGGTTCGACGCTTGCCACCCATTCGGACCGCAAACGCCTGTTCGTCGAGGCCGGTCACCTGATCGTCGATCTGGCGCGCCGTTATTACGAGCAGGACGACGAGACCGTTCTGCCGCGCACCATTGCCAACAAGGCTGCGTTTGAAAACGCCATGTCGCTGGATATCGCCATGGGGGGGTCCACCAATACGGTGCTGCATATTCTGGCGGCAGCGCATGAGGGCGGTGTCGATTTCGGCATGGAAGACATCGACCGTCTTTCCCGCAAGGTTCCCTGCCTTTCCAAGGTCGCGCCTGCCAAGCAGGACGTGCACATGGAAGACGTTCACCGCGCCGGCGGCATCATGCGTATTCTCGGTGAGCTGGAACGCGGCGGCCTCATCAACCGCGATACCTATACGGTGCACGAAGCGACGCTTGGCGACGCCATTGACCGCTGGGACATCACCCGCACCAACAGCGAGACGGTGCGCGAATTCTTCAAGGCAGCGCCGGGCGGCGTGCCGACGCAGGTCGCTTTCAGCCAGTCCTCGCGTTGGGACGATCTGGATACCGACAGCGACAACGGCGTCATCCGCTCGGTCGAAAAGCCGTTCTCAAAGGATGGCGGTCTGGCCGTGCTTTACGGCAACATCGCGCTCGACGGCTGCATCGTGAAGACGGCTGGTGTTGACGAATCCATCCTGAAATTCACCGGCCCGGCGGTCGTTTACGAAAGCCAGGACGCAGCGGTGAAGGGCATTCTCGGCAACGAGGTCAAGGCGGGCGACGTCGTCGTCATCCGTTATGAAGGCCCGAAGGGCGGCCCCGGCATGCAGGAAATGCTCTATCCGACCAGCTACCTGAAATCCAAGGGCCTCGGCAAAGCCTGCGCACTGATCACCGACGGTCGTTTCTCGGGCGGCACTTCTGGCCTCTCGATCGGTCACGCCTCGCCGGAAGCGGCGCAGGGCGGCGCAATCGGCCTCGTACGCCAGGGTGACCTGATCGAGATCGATATCCCGAACCGCACGATCAATCTCAGGGTAGCGGATTCGGAACTGGCTTCGCGCCGCGCCGAACAGGAAGAGCTGGGCTGGAAGCCGGAAGCACCGCGCAAGCGCAATGTCACCACGGCGCTGAAGGCCTATGCGGCCTTTGCGTCCAGTGCGGACAAGGGCGCGGTGCGGATTCTGCCGGAGTAAGGCCTTTTCTGCGGTTTCGGGTTAAGGGCGAAGGTGCATAAGGCTTCCTTCGTCATCCCTGCCCTTGAGGCGAGGAGCCCAAAACCACTGACGCCATGGTTCCTCGGGGCAGGTCCGAGGATGACGTCGAGCGTGAGGAGTCTCTCATCCTCTATCAGCCGCCCTTTCGGGGCGGCTTTTTGCTGCCTGTACGTCGGTTAAACGCTTCCTTCAGAAACAGATTCAACCGCCTTAGAGCTTGATTCCCCAAACCCGCGCAACATGCTGTTTTCCAGCTATAAATTCGAAATTTCCAATCGGGTGCCGGCAACCCCCGCAGTCACATTGGAGTGATGTTCAGCCCTCGGCTCTTTTCCACGGCCTGGCGATGCCTAATTTCAACACCATGAAAAGACGAACCGCACTCGCCCTCATCGCGTCCCTGCCTTTTGCCGAGCTTGCCCGCGCACAGAGTTCAGGCAAGGGCATCCGTTTCGATCCGTTGCTGAGGGACGCAGACGCGCTTTCCAGCCTCAAGACGGTCCTCGTCAGCATCGACGGCGAGGAGGTCGCAAGCCGCGCCTATCATGGGGCCAGCGTTAATGGCTCCACCAATATCAAATCGGCGTCCAAATCGATCATTTCGGCGCTGGTCGGCATGGCGATTGACCGCAAGATCATCGAGAGTGCGGACCAGCCGATTTCGACGGTTCTGCGCGGCGATTTTCCGCCAAGTCCCGATGCGAGACTGGAACGGATCACCATCGGTAACCTCTTGTCCATGCAGTCGGGTCTGGAGCGCATGTCCGGGCCGAATTACGGCCGCTGGGTCGCCAGCCGCAACTGGGTGCGGATGGCGCTGGGTTCCGGTTTTGCGGGAGAGCCCGGCGGCGGCATGCTCTATTCCACGGGTTCCACGCATCTGCTCTCGGCGATATTGACCAAGGCCTCCGGCCGCTCGACGCTTGCTCTGGCGCGTGACTGGTTTCGTCCGCTGAAGGGTTTTGCGATCGGCGGCTGGGAGCGTGATCCACAGGGCATCTATCTCGGCGGTAACCAGATGGCGATGACGGCGCGGTCACTGCTGGCCTTCGGCGAACTTTACCGGCGTGGCGGGACGACACCGGAGGGCGAGCGACTGATTTCGCAAGGCTGGATCAACCAGTCCTGGCAGCAGCGCACCAATTCGGTCTTTAACGGCGACGGATATGGCTATTGCTGGTTCATCAAGGAGATGGCGGGCGAAACGGTCTATTACGCCTGGGGTTATGGCGGGCAGATGCTCTATATCGTGCCCGCCAGACGGCTGTCCGTGGCGATGACCTCTCGTGAGGATGCACCTTCCGCCAGAACCGGTTATCGCGACCAGCTGCATGGCCTCATGGAAGTCATCATCCGTGCTGTGTGAGGGCAGGCGATAACGGTCAGAGCGGCCGGTTGATGCTCTGGAACGCCTCTGCAAGACGCTTCATGCGCTCCTCATAGGCGGCTGTCAGGCAGGCGACGTCGGCTGTACATTCCTGACGTTTCTTCAGCCATTTGCTCTGTTCGTCACGCAGCGTGTCGCGTGCGCCCATGGCCATCAGCTGGGTGAGGATATCGAAGGTGGTGGCCATCTTCACATCCTGATCGTTGAGGCTACGGTTGTCGCAGATAGCCTTTTCATCGGCCGCCAGATCGGGCTTTGCGCAGTCGAAGCTTGCAGCAGCGGCCGGTGAAACGAGGGAGGAGGCGAGGAGCAGACCGCAGGCGAGGAGGGGCCTTTTCAAATCCATGACGTGTCTCTTTGAGAAATGCTGTTGCGGATGAAACCGGAAAGGCGGCTCGCTGGTTCCATTTCGCTGCTGTCATGATGGGAAAAGGCGCGGCTTGGGAAAAGGATAGCCATCATCTTGCCGCTCTTTGCTTTACAGGCTTTGGCGTTATAACTCCATCATACTGATGACGATGAGGAATCACATGCGAAGCGTGTTGAAGTATCTGTCCACCGGCTTTCTCGCCGCGCTTATTCTCTTGCCCGTGGGCGCTGGCGCACAGGACAACAGGACCGTGCCCTCAAGCCACACGGAAATGCAGCTTTCCTTTGCGCCGCTGGTCAAGCGCACCGCGGGCGCGGTGGTGAATGTCTATGCCGAGCGTGTCGTGCAGCGGCGCCTGTCGCCTTTTGCCGGCGATCCTTTCTTTGAGCAGTTCTTCGGCCAGCAGATGCCGAACCGCACGGAAAAACAGTCGTCGCTCGGCTCGGGCGTGATCGTGACCTCCGGCGGCCTCGTGGTGACCAACAATCACGTCATCGATGGCGCCGACGACATCAAGGTGGCGCTTGCGGACGGGCGCGAGTTCTCCTCAAAGGTGCTGCTGAAAGATGACCGGGTCGATCTTGCCATTCTGCAGATCGATGCGAAAGAACAGTTCCCGGTGCTGTCGCTCGGCAATTCCGACGCGATTGAAGTTGGTGATCTGGTGCTTGCCATTGGCAACCCCTTCGGCGTCGGCCAGACGGTGACCAGCGGCATCGTCTCGGGTCTCGCCCGCAATCAGGTGACGCAGGGCGATTTCGGCTTCTTCATCCAGACCGACGCCTCCATCAACCCCGGCAATTCCGGCGGCGCACTCATGAACATGGCGGGTGAGCTGATCGGCATCAATACGGCCATCTTCTCCAAGGGCGGCGGATCGAACGGCATCGGTTTCGCCATTCCCGCCAATCTCGTCCGGGTTTTCGTCGCGGCTGCTGAACGCGGTGACGCGAGCTTCGAGCGGCCCTATATCGGCGCCACCTTCGATCCCGTGACATCGGACGTTGCTGAGGCGCTTGGCCTGCACCGCGCCCGCGGCGCGCTTGTCGTCAGCGTCGTCAAGGGCGGACCGGCCGAAAAGGCGGGCATCGAGCCCGGCGAGGTCGTTACCGCCGTCAACGGCTTCGAGGTGGAGCATCCGGATGCGCTGGGATATCGCGTGACGACCGCCGGAATCGGCAAATCCGCTGAACTGACGGTGGTGGAGAAGGGCAAAGAAAAAAAGGTGACCATCGCGCTCGATACTGCGCCGGAAACCGCGCCGCGTGATGAGCGCCTGATCGAGGGTCGCAATCCCTTTGCCGGCGCGACAGTCGCCAATCTCTCGCCGAAGCTTGCCGATGAATTGCGGATGCCGTCACAGGTGACGGGTGTTGTGATCACCGATGTGAAGCGCGGTTCGCCGGCCTATCGTGTCGGTTTCCAGCCGAAGGATGTGATCCTGTCGCTGAACGGTGCAGATATCGCCTCCACCGCTGCGGCAGAAAAGGCGCTGGACGATAATCCCGGCTTCTGGCGCGTGGAAATCCTGCGTGACGGGCAACGTATCCGGCAGTTCCTGCGATGAGCGACGATCTCTTCGCCCCGCAAGTGCCCGCGGAGGTCGCCAACCGGCGGCCTCTTGCCGATCGCCTGCGTCCGAAGACGCTGGCGGAGGTGAGCGGGCAGCCGCATCTGACGGGTGAAGAGGGCGTTCTGCGCCGCATGATCGACAGCGGGTCATTGGGATCGATGATCTTCTGGGGCCCGCCCGGCACCGGCAAGACCACGGTCGCCCGGCTGCTTTCCGGCGAGGCGGGACTGGCCTTCGAACAGATTTCGGCGATCTTTTCCGGTGTCGCCGATCTCAAGAAGGTTTTCGAGGCAGCGCGCACACGCCGGATGAACGGCCGGCAGACGCTGCTTTTCGTCGACGAAATCCATCGTTTCAACCGCGCCCAGCAGGACAGTTTCCTGCCGGTGATGGAAGACGGCACCATCATTCTGGTGGGCGCCACCACCGAAAACCCGTCCTTTGAGTTGAATGCCGCTCTGTTGTCGCGTGCGCGCGTGCTGACGTTCGGCTCGCATGACGAGGAGAGCCTGAGCGAATTATTAAAACGCGCCGAGGAGGCGGAGGGCAAGCCCCTGCCGCTCACCGAGGATGCGCGTGCAAGCCTCATCCGGATGGCCGATGGCGATGGCCGCGCCGTGCTGACGCTTGCCGAAGAGGTCTGGCGCGCGGCGCGCAAAGATGAGACCTTCGATACCGCGGGGCTGACGCGCATCGTGCAGCGTCGCGCCCCGGTTTATGACAAAAGCCAGGACGGCCACTATAATCTCATTTCGGCGCTGCATAAGTCCGTGCGGGGTTCGGACCCGGATGCGGCGCTTTATTATCTCGCCCGCATGTTCGATGCCGGCGAAGACCCGCTCTATCTCGGGCGGCGGCTGGTGCGCATGGCGGTGGAGGATATCGGTCTTGCCGATCCGCAGGCGCTCGTCGTATGCAACGCCGCCAAAGACGCCTATGATTATCTCGGCTCACCGGAAGGCGAGCTCGCATTGGCTCAGGCCTGCGTCTATCTCGCCACCGCGCCGAAATCGAACGCCGTTTATACGGCCTTCAAGTCGGCGATGCGGGCGGCCAAGGAAAATGGCTCGCTGGTGCCTCCGAAACATATTCTGAACGCGCCGACCAAGCTCATGAAGGGCGAAGGTTACGGCGATGGCTACCGCTACGACCATGACGAGCCGGACGCCTTTTCCGGGCAGGATTATTTCCCTGAGAAAATGGGGCGCACGACCTTTTATGATCCACCGGACCGGGGTTTCGAAAGGGAAATCCGCAAGCGTCTGGACTGGTGGGCGAAGCTGCGCCGCGAGCGGGGATCGCGTTAGGGTTTTTGCGCGGTTTGAGCCGAAACCGTGTCGCCGTCGATCTTAAGAAAAAGATTCAGGCCGCTGACAAAAAGAGTCGCGAAACTGCGGCAACTCACTGTTTTTAAAGAAGATCAGGATGCCTTGCGATGTGGTGCTGCCTGCGTCTGCGCGGGCAGCATCTTGACCGAGGATTCGGCGAGGCCGCTATGGCCTTCGGCGTCGATGACCAGATGCCAGTGCAATGTCTCGGGAATGGCGAGGCGGATCGGCGATTTTTTCGCGACGCCGCCGAGATATTTGAAATCGAGCAATTCGGTGAAGCGCTGGAAATTCGCACCCGTCATCAGCCGGACATTGTTGACGACCGACAGGGATACTTCAATGACCGTGCCGGCCCGAAGTTCCTTCAGGTCATAATGTGTATAGCGAAAATTGGGCCGTGCCATCGCGCGTCTCCCTGTAGTGTAATTTCGGTCAAGGAGGATAGGGGCCACACGGTTAACGCTGTCTTTAAATGCCGCCGGCCGGTTTGAAAATTCACTTTGCTGTACCGGTTTGGAATGGTGGAGCGAATTAATGCGAGCACAGAAGAATAATACCAACGTATAATATGTGTATTTAATAATAATAAATTTTTTGCCTTTAACATCGGCTGGTCGAAGTGCATCAGCGACGTTGAGGGGGAACATGAAAAACGTAACAATATCTATGCGCCTGTATGCGCTCGTCGCATTGTTTCTGGCAATACTGGCCGCGGCTCTCACATTCAGCCTGTTTGAAAGCTACCACGAAATGGAGCGCGAGCGGAAAGCCGGGCTTGCGTCAATGAACGAAACCGCTGTCGCCATTCTCGATCAATATTACCGGCTGGAGC
Source organism: Agrobacterium sp. M50-1 (assembly GCF_049843495.1). Taxonomy (NCBI): domain Bacteria; kingdom Pseudomonadati; phylum Pseudomonadota; class Alphaproteobacteria; order Hyphomicrobiales; family Rhizobiaceae; genus Agrobacterium; species Agrobacterium sp. M50-1. Next base: position 78,863 of record NZ_JBBHZH010000002.1, read on the forward strand.
AGGGCGGAAGCCTGACGCGGGAGGCGGCGCAGCAGCAGGCCAAGACGACCATTGCGGCAATGCGCTACGGCAATGGCAGCGGCTATTTCTGGATCAACGACATGCACCCCAAAATGGTGATGCATCCGATCAAGCCCGAGATGAACGGCACCGACCTTACCGCCAACAAGGACCCGAACGGCAAGGCGCTGTTCGTCGAGTTCGTGAACACGGTCAAGGCAGGTGGCAAGGGCTTTGTCGATTATTACTGGCCGAAGCCCGGTGCGCCGGAGCCGGTCGAGAAATTCTCCCATGTCGCCGGTTTCGCCCCCTGGGGCTGGATTGTCGGCACCGGTGTTTATGTTGACGATCTTGAAGCGGTGTTCTGGCGCGACGTCTATTTTAATGGTGGTCTTTGTGTCTTGGCCGGCCTTCTGGTTGTCGGCGTGGCCGCAGCCGTCGTGCGCAGCGTGACCCGGCCGATCGATCTCATCCGCCAGAGCATGCGCCGCATCGCCGATGGTGACGGTGCGGCGGATATCCAGTTCGCCGACCGACGCAATGAAATCGGCGCGATCGCCAAGACGCTGCTGGTACTGCGCGACAGCGTCAATGAGCGCAGCGCGCTGCAGGCCCGCGAGGCCGACCAGCAACGGGCGCTGGAAGAAGCGCGGCACGGCAACGAGATGGTGCTTCGTTCCGCATCCGAGCGGCAGGCCCATGCCATGGAGCAACTGGGCGATGCGCTCGAGGCGCTTGCCAATGGCGACCTGACCGTTTCGCTTACCGATATCGGCGCGGATTATGAAAAGCTGCGCATGGACTTCAACCGCGCGGTCGGTGCATTGCACGGTGCGATCGAGGCCATTGCCAGAACCGGCCATGTCGTTAATGACAGCGCCTCCGACATCAGCGGCGCTACCGGCAATCTATCCCGCCGGACCGAACAGCAGGCGGCGGCGCTGGAGGAGACGGCGGCCGCTCTCGATGAAATCACCGCCACGGTGCGCACCGCTTCCGAGCGGGCCAACGAGGCCCGGCAGATGGTGCAGGACACGAAAACCAGCGCCGGTCGCTCGGGCGAGATCGTGCGTAATGCCGTCGACGCCATGGGCCGTATCGAGGACTCCTCCAAACGCATCGGGCAGATCATCTCTGTAATCGACGAGATCGCTTTCCAGACCAATCTTCTGGCGCTGAATGCCGGTGTGGAAGCGGCGCGTGCGGGCGAGGCCGGGCGTGGTTTTGCCGTGGTGGCGCAGGAGGTTCGCGAACTGGCGCAACGTTCCGCCAATGCGGCCAAGGAAATCAAGACCCTCATCAACCGTTCGGCCGAGGAGGTCGGCGGCGGCGTCGCACTCGTGCGCTCGACAGGCGATGCGCTGGAGGAGATCGTGGCGCTGGTCAACCGCGTTGACGGGCACGTCAACTCCATCGCCACGGCCGCCCGCGAACAGGCGACCGGCCTGCAGGAGATCAACACCTCCGTCAATCACATGGACCAGATGACCCAGCAGAACGCCGCCATGGTGGAAGAGACGACGGCGGCGAGCCAGACGCTCGCCGAGGAAAGCCGCCAGCTGCGCTCGCTGCTGTCGCGTTTTGAACTTGGACACAGTGTCGGGCGCGAGGTTTCGCGGGCCGCGTGATACATGCGTTTGAGGTAAAGCGGAGGGCGCGGCCATGGCTGCGCCCTTAGATGAATGAGAAGCCTTTCCAGCACTCGACGTCATCCTCGGGCTTGACCTGAGGATCCATTCCTAGCGCGGCTCTGGATCCTCGGGTCAAGCCCTAGGATGACGCAGGAGAAGTTTGAGCGTCGGGTGTCGGAGGGGAGGTTTCGGTGCTGGATGTCGGAGGAGAGGTTTCGGCGTTTATGTCATGACCTTCGACGCGATTTCGGTCTTGCGGCGTCACGCAACAATCAGGTTCGTTATTTCCCGCAACCAATAAGGTTTCGTTTACCTCATTTCTTTAAAATTTATCCTGTATTGCCGCGAATAGCGGCCGCTGAAGGTACAGGTTCTCGTATGGCGTATGTTTCCCTTCCGCGTCGTCTTGTGACGTTGCTGATGATTTCGACGGTCATGGTGTCGTGTTCGGCGGAGGGCCTCGTGCCCCCGGCGGAGGTGGACGGCACCACGCGCGTCAGCGCCATCCGCTCCTCGCGGCAACAGGGATACAGCGCGCCGGCGGGTGCCGTGTATCAGGCGGAGCGGGTGGGGCAGGGCGGTGACTATCCCGCGGCCGTTTCTCAGCCGATGCCGGAACCTTACGCCTCGCAGGATCCCCTGCTGCAATCGCCGCAGGGCGGGCAGGGTTATTCGACACTCGATTCCCAGCATCAGGCGCGCATGGCGGCCAGCGGTCATACCACTGTGCCGGCGCAGACCATGCAGAACCAGACCATGCCCGCGCAGCAGATGAGCAGCAACCAGATCGCTGAAGGCGAAGGCGGCGTGAACATGGATTCCATGCTGGGTGTGGAGCCCGTCCGCGGGCTTGCCGAAGAACAGGATGCGGAGATTGCCGAAGGCGCTTCCACGCAGCCTGTGGTGGATGGTATCGGCACGGATAATCCCATGGCCGTGCCTCCGGCCCGCCAGACGCAACGGGCCAGCCAATCGCGGCTCATCCCGCCGCCGCCGCTTGGCTCCTCCTCGCGCCGCCAGCCGGTGGAGGAAGTCGCCATGCTCATGCCTGATAATCCGATGGCGGGCGGCGGGCCGCAAAGCAACCGCTCGATGCCACCAGGCGTCATGCCATCTTCGGAGGTTGCCTGCCGCTCCGAACTGCGCCGCCTTGGCGTTGCTTTCCGGGACGTTGCGCGCATTGCCGATGGTCCGACCTGCGGTATCGATTATCCGATTGAACTCAGCGGTCTTGCCAGCGGCGTCGCGATCCGTCCGGCGGTGAAGCTCAATTGTCAGGTCACGCTTGCCTTTGCCAAATGGGTGAAGTTCGAACTCGTGCCATCCTCACGCTTCCGTTATCTCTCCGGCGTTGGCCGCATCACGCCGATGGGCGGTTATTCCTGCCGCAAGATGAATTCGCGCTCCAGCAACCCATGGTCCGAACATGCGCGCGGCAACGCCATCGATATCGGCACCATCACGCTGAAAAACGGCAAGGAGATCGACGTGCGCAGCAAGAGCTTCTTCGCCTTCCGCGAAAAGGCGCTGCTGAAGGCGGTGCGGTCTGACAGCTGCAAATATTTCTCGACCGTTCTCGGGCCGGGCAGCGATCCCAATCACTGGAACCATTTTCACTTCGACCTGCGCACGCGCAAGTCAGGTTACAGGCATTGCGACTAGGAACGCGAACGGCGTGATTGGGCAGGGCGATAGTCGGGCGGCGTCTTAGACGCTCGCCGTAATGCTTCATGTTTTCAACTTCCGCCATTCCGGCTTCGAGCCGTAATTCAGCCAGCCCAAGTCCTTGAGCTGAAAGGAGTCTTCCCGTCGCGCCAACGGGCGTCGGCCGGATTCCGGCTCAAGGCCGGAATGATGGAAGTGTGGATTCACTTGTCGGAATTCCAATTCTTCTGTCACATTCCAACAAAAAAAGACCGGCCCGAAGGCCGGTTGAAGAAGACAGCCTTATCGGGGGGATATCGGCGTCTTTGCAAGGGCATGCAATGGGAAAACGATCCCATGGAGTGGTCCATCCGGCGCGGATATGCGGCAAAAGACATCGCGCCGTACTGACCTGCGGCCAACATGGCTTGCCGCGCTCTTCTGATACGCTATGAGGGTCACATGTTTGTGACAACGGCCTTCGGGAGCCTGCCTTTATGCCTCCTGTTTCAGAGCTGATGGTCTTTGCGGCGGCGCTTGCGGTAGCGGGTGTGGTCGCCGGTCTCCTGGCCGGCCTGTTCGGCATCGGCGGCGGCGCGGTGCTGGTGCCCGTCTTCTACCAGGTCTTCGGGCTTCTGGATGTGCCGGAAGCGGTGCGCATGCATCTCTCGCTCGGCACCTCGCTTGCCATCATCGTGCCCACCTCCATCCGCTCGTTTCTGACGCATCGTCAGAAAGGCGCGGTTGATATCGATCTTCTGAAGGGCTGGATCGTTGCGGTGCCGCTCGGCACCATCCTCGCATCCGTGGTTGCCGCCTATGCCTCGAGCGTTGCGCTGCGGCTGATCTTCGCTTTCATCGCGCTCGCGCTCGCCTTCCGGATGATCTTCAACCGGGCGAGCTGGCATCTCGGCTCCGACCTGCCGAAAAATCCGGGCCGTTTTCTTGTCGGCGCCGGCATCGGGCTCTTTTCCGGCCTGATGGGCGTGGGCGGCGGGGTGATGAACAACACCTTCATGACGCTTTACGGACGCACGATCCATCAGGCGGTCGCCACCTCTTCCGGTGTCGGCGTGTTGATTTCGCTGCCGGGGCTTCTGGGTTACATCTGGGCCGGCTGGGGCGATGCGGGCCTGCCGCCGTTTTCCACCGGTTTCATCAACTGGATCGCCGTGGTGCTGCTGATTCCCATCACGCTTGTCGTTGCGCCCTATGGCGCCAGGCTCGCCCATGCGCTCAGCAAAAAGCAGCTGGAGCGGGCCTTCGGGGTGTTTCTGGTCTTCGTCGCAGCGCAGTTTTTCTATAGCGTCTACGGCTGATTTTCCGTCTCTGCCGAACGCAGTGTTCGGTCCGCTGGGGTGGCATTTGCAACCTCTGCGGTCTATATGGCGTTCATCTTACTCGGTTTTTCGAAAGAATTCGCCATGAATGCCATTGTTTCGATACGGAATCTGACAAAATCCTACGCAAACGGCTTTCAGGCGCTCAAAGGTGTCAGCCTCGATATCAGGGAGGGTGAAATCCTTGCCCTACTTGGCCCGAACGGCGCCGGCAAGACAACGCTGATCTCGATTGTCTGCGGCCTCGTCAATCCGGGTGAAGGTTCGGTGCTTGTCGGCGGGCATGATGTGGTGAAGGATTTTCGCCAGACCCGCGCCCTGATCGGCCTCGTGCCGCAGGAATTGACCACCGACCAGTTCGAGACGGTGTGGAACACCGTCAGCTTCTCGCGCGGCCTGCACGGGCAGAAGAAGAACCCGGAACTGATCGAGCGCATCCTGAAATCCCTGTCACTCTGGAACAAGAAGGACAACATGCTGCGGGAGCTTTCCGGCGGCATGAAACGGCGTGTGCTGATCGCCAAGGCGCTGGCGCACGAGCCGAAGGTTCTGTTCCTCGACGAGCCGACCGCCGGCGTTGATGTGACGCTCCGCCGCGACATGTGGAACGTCGTCTCCGAGCTGCGGACCAAGGGCGTCACCATCATCCTCACCACGCACTACATCGAAGAGGCGGAAGAAATCGCCGACCGGGTGGGTGTCATCAATGGCGGCGAATTGCTGCTGGTGGAAGAAAAGACGGCGCTGATGAAGAAACTCGGCCGCAAGCAGCTTTTCCTGGAACTTGCCCAGCCGGTGGAGCAATTGCCCGAGAGCCTCGCGCCCTTCGGTCTGACGCTTTCCGAAGACGGTTGCACCGTCACCTATGAGATCGAAGATAATGGCGAGCAGGGCCGCATTGCCGATGTTCTGAGCGCCCTTTCCGCCGCCAACATCCATTTCAAGGATATTTCCACGCGACAGAGTTCGCTTGAGGATATCTTCGTTTCGCTGGTGGGAGGCCAGAAATGAATTTCGAAGCCATCAAAGCCATCTATCTGTTCGAAATGGCACGCACGCGACGCACCCTGCTGCAGAGCGTGGTCTCGCCGGTCATCTCCACCTCGCTTTATTTCATCGTCTTCGGAACCGCGATCGGTTCGCGGATTCAGGAGGTTGGCGGGGTTTCCTACGGCGCGTTCATAACCCCCGGCCTCATCATGCTGACGCTGCTGACGCAATGTATCGGCAACGGCTCCTTCGGCATTTATTTCCCGAAATTCACCGGTACGGTCTATGAAATATTGTCCGCGCCCGTATCGATGACGGAAATTGTCGCCGGCTATGTCGGGGCGGCGGCGACCAAGGGCCTGATGATCGGGACGATCATTCTGATAACAGCCACCTTCTTCGTGGATATCACGATTGCTCATCCGTTCATGATGGTGCTGTTCTTCGTACTGACGGCTGTCAGTTTCAGCCTGTTCGGCTTCATCATCGGCATCTGGGCAACGAATTTCGAGCAGCTGAACCTCATTCCCATGCTGGTGGTGCCGCCTTTGACCTTCCTTGGCGGCAGCTTCTATTCCATCGACATGCTGCCGCCCTTCTGGCAGACGGTTAGCCATTTCAATCCGGTGCTTTATCTCATCAGCGGTTTCCGCTGGAGCTTCTATGAGATCGCCGACGTCAATCCGATCATCAGTCTGGCGATGATCACGCTGTTTCTTGCGCTCTGCCTCGGTGTTGTCAGCTGGATATTCAAGACGGGGTATCGGTTGCGCAACTGATCGGAAAAGCTTTTTTTAAAATTTAACGCCCGGTTTGCGCCGGGCGTTTTCGTATTCACAACAGGAAGCGCAGATCAGGCGACCTGCTTCTGCACCACGTCCTCGACAACCTCGCCCTTGAGGTAAGAAACGAGATCCTTGATCGTCACGACGAGCAGGCCGTGGCGTTCAGCAAAGACTTCAAGCTGGGGCAGGCGGGCCATGGTGCCGTCGTCATTGGCGACTTCGCAGATGGTGCCGCAGGGGAATTTCCCGGCAAGACGGCAAAGATCGACGGCCGCTTCCGTATGGCCGGTGCGGCCGAGAACGCCTTGCGGGTTGGCGCGCAGCGGGAAGATATGGCCGGGGCGGGCGAAGTCTTCGGGGCGTGAATCCTCCGATACCAGCGCACGCACGGTGTTTGCCCGGTCGGCGGCGGAAATGCCTGTCGTGGTGCCGGGAATATAATCCACCGAGACGGTGAAGGCTGTCTTGAGGGATTCGGTATTGCGCGACACCATAAGCGGAATGTCGAGGGCATCGAGACGCTCGCCCGGCATGGCGACGCAGATCAGCCCGCGCGCATGGTTCATCATGAAGGCGATCTGCTGCGGGGTAATGCTGTCGGAGGCGGCGATGACATCGCCTTCATTTTCGCGGTCTTCGTCGTCAACGACAATCACCATCTCGCCACGGGAAATGGCTTCGATGGCGTCTTCAATTCTTGCAATGGTCATTTTCTTTCAAGCCTTTCAAGGGTTATGCCGTTTTGCGGCATTTTCGCGCTTCAAGAAGCGCCAAATATCCCTTGGGCGAACAATGCAATGCGAGGCCCGCTGCGTGCGGGCGCCTTATGCCTTGTCCTCTTCCATCCGGACTATACCGTCGGCTCCGGCCTCTCACCGGATCTGCTGACCTTCCGGCTTTGGAGACCGGAAGCGCTCGCGGGCTCCGGGAAAAATCCCGATACCGCCGGTGGGGAATTGCACCCCGCCCTGAGAACAAGGCCAAGATAAATTATCAAATGGGAAGGAAGCAAGGGGCAATGGCCGGTCTTTGGCCCCTATGTGCGAAAAGAATATCCCTGTTGCAGTCGCATCGGGGTATTTTCTTTCTGGGGCCAATGTCTCGGGGAAGCCGCAGAATGAAAAGCAAAGGGCCGGCGTTTATCGGTCGCGCAGCCGCAGTTCATCGGTCTGCATCTGCAGCGAACCGAGCGTCGACAGGAAGCTCATGCCGAGCAGGCTCTGGCCCAATTGGCCGTCCTGGGCGACGAGGGCCGGGATGTTGCGGCGCACGATCGGGCCAATGCCAATTTCCGACAGGGTGACGGGGGCTGCCGCCGTGCGGCCGTTCGCAGTCATAACCGGTACGGTATAGCGGAGGTTTGTGGTGTCGATGCCGATTGCGGCGGCATCCGCATTGGCGAGTACCACCGAGCTTGCGCCGGTATCCACCAGCATATGGATGGTCTTGCCTTCGACGCCGACATTGGCTTCGAAATGACCGCTCATCGATTTATGCAATATGATTTCCTGCCCACCGTCCGAGGTCGTCACCACCACGGCGCGGCCGGGTATCAGGCCGCCAAGCAGCCTGTCGCCGAAGGATTGCAGATCGTAGCGATAGAGGTAGAGGGAAACGAGGCCGAGGATAATGACCAGCCAGACGGCGAGCTGGCGGATGACGGTGCCGAAACTGCCGCGGCTTCCCGCCAGAATGCCTGCCGATAGAAGACCGGCGATTGGCAGAAGATAAAGAACATGGGCGAATTGATCATTGTCGATGCCGAGCGTTCGGCCACCGTCGTGATTGATGAGCAGCAGCCCAAGGCCAACGGCCAGCAGGAGGAGAACGATGGTCAGCCTGTTCATGCGGTATGCGTCTCCTTGGCGGTCTCGGCCAGATTTGCCAGTCTTTGCGGTAGCAACCGCATGATCTCGTGGCGCTTCTCGTCGCTATACCCTGCCCAGCCGCCAATTTCATCCAGCATTCGTCCGCAGCTGATGCAGAGGCTCATGGTTTCATCGAGGCGGCAGATATGGATGCAGGGTGTTTCCATGATGATTTATATCAGGCCGTCACGCCGCAAGGGCAAGGGCGACAAGAATCACGATCTCCGTGATCTGCTGGCAGGCGCCGATGGTGTCGCCGGTATGGCCGCCGATCTTCCGGTCGCAGAGCCTGCCGAAAAGCATGGCCGCCAGAAAGGCTGCCGCCAGCACAAGGGCGATCGACAGGAGCGGCAGGGCGTGCAGCGTGAAGAGGATGAAAAGCAGCAACCCGATTACAAGCGCGATGTTGCGCTCGCTTGTGCCCGGCTGGCCGGCGCCGGCGGCGATGCCGGAGGTCTTGGCGGCGGGCAGGGACTGCCAGTGCCACACCATCAGCGCGCGGCTCAGGACAAGCGCGGCGATCAGGGCGGCGGCGGCGGTTTTTGCCGGCAGCGTTTCAACGAGCGAGGCGAGTGCGGTGGCGCGGAGCGCAAAGGACAGGATCATGGCAATCGCGCCATAGCTGCCGATGCGGCTGTCCTTCATGATCTCAAGCATGCGCGCCTTCTCCTTGCCGCTGCCGAAACCGTCGGCCATGTCGGCGAGGCCATCTTCGTGCAGCGCACCTGTCACGAGCGCCGTCAGGCCGATGACAAGCCAGCCGGTGAGCTGCGGAGAGGCGTCGAAGGCCGCAAAAACCACAACGAGGAAAGCGGCGGGCAGGGCGATCAGCAGACCGGCGGCGGGAAAGGCGCGGGCAGTGCGGCGCATCGACAGATCGTCGGCATCATCAAAAAACCGCGAGGGAACGGGCAGGCGGCTCAGAAAGGCGAGGGAATGCATGACATCTGTTATAAAATCCCCGGCCTTCATGCTCTCTCCGTTGCAGTTGCTGCATTTCCGGTTGTTCCGCGGCGCATCCGCGATTATGAGAGGCGCAACAAAGACCGATTTGCCGGAAAACACAAGTTCCGGACGCATGAGCCGATGCGACAGCCAACCCGACGACGAGAAAGACAGATATCATGAGCATGAGCGGATTGCCCTTCGACGATTTCCGCGCGCTGCTGCGCGAGCTTCCCGGCCCGGATACGCATGCGCTTGTGGCGGCCAAGGAGCGAAATGCGCAGCTGACCAAGCCCGCCGGTTCGCTCGGCCGCCTCGAAGAAATCGCCATGTGGCTGGCTGCCTGGTCCGGCCGTTCTCCGGCCGTCACCCGTCCGCTGGTGGCGATCTTCGCCGGCAATCACGGCGTTACCCGGCACGGCGTTACGCCCTATCCGACCTCAGTGACCCAGCAGATGGTGGAAAATTTCGCGGCAGGCGGTGCGGCGATCAACCAGATCTGTGTCGCCAATGATCTCGGCCTGAAGATCTTCGATCTGGCGCTCGATTACCCGACCGGCGACATCACCTGTGAGCCTGCGCTCTCGGAGCGCGACTGCGCCGCCACCATGGCCTTCGGCATGGAGGCGATTGCCGGCGGCACCGATCTTCTCTGCGTCGGCGAAATGGGCATCGGCAACACCACCATTGCGGCGGCGATCAATCTCGCGCTCTATGGCGGCACGGCGGAAGAGTGGACCGGTCCGGGCACCGGCTCGGAAGGCGAGGTCATGGCCCGCAAGATCGCGGCGGTGAAGGCCGCGGTGGAATTCCACAAGGATCACCTGTCCGATCCGCTGGAGATCATGCGCCGTCTTGGCGGACGCGAGATCGCGGCGATTGCCGGCGCCATCCTCGCCGCCCGCGTGCAGCGCATTCCCGTGCTGATCGACGGTTATGTGGCGACGGCCGCTGCCGCTCTTCTCAAGGCCGCCAATCCTTCGGCGCTTGATCATTGCCTGATCGGCCATGTCTCGGGTGAGCCCGGCCATCTGGCCGCCATCGAAAAGCTCGGCAAGACGCCGCTGCTGGCGCTTGGCATGCGGCTTGGCGAGGGAACCGGGGCTGCCCTTGCCGCCGGCATCGTCAAGGCTGCGGCCGCCTGCCATTCCGGCATGGCGACATTCGAAGCGGCGGGTGTGGACACCCGCATCAGTTCCCGCACCGATCATTGAGGCTGAAGATGGACGTGACGCCGCAAAAGAAGCAACCGGAACCCGCATTTCGCAAGGAAAAAGGCTGGCGGCATCTTTTTGCCGCCGCGCGCTATTCCGTGCAGGGGCTTGGCCGGCTGTGGCAGGAAGCGGCGTTCCGGCATGAGGTTCTTGCCTTCGGCGTCGGGCTCGCCCTGCTTCTGGTCGTGGGCGCGCCGTTTGCGCATCTTCTCGTCTTCACGGTGCTGATGCTGTTGCTGTTTTCAGTAGAGGCGTTGAATACCGCGATCGAAGAGCTGGTGGATCGCATTTCGCCGGAAATCTCCTCGGTCGGGCGGCATGCCAAGGACCTCGGTTCCTTTGCCGTCTTCTGCCTGTTGATGGCGAACGGATTTTTCGTGCTTTATTCGCTGGTGACGACGCTGTTCTTCTAGGCGGAGCGCCTTCGCTTTTGGGCTAATGCTCAGGGGCTTCAGGCAAAGGACCGTCGGCGCGGTTGGATGGCGTGGGTTTCTTCCACGGCCGGCAGGCTCTGCAGCACGCGTCTTGCGGGCAGGATGGCGATGCCTTCGGTGCCCTCGCGCAGTTTCGATTTCAGGATGAACTGGCCGTCATGTTTGGCGAGAATGGCCTGGACGATGGGCAGGCCAAGACCTGTTCCCTGTTCGGCGCTCTTGATCGCGATAGAGCCCTGACCGAAGGCCGACAGCACCACGGGAATTTCATCTTCGGGAATGCCGGGGCCATTATCCCTGATCGACACATATTGGCCCCCGCCCGCGGTCCAGCCGGCTTTCACGAGGATTTCGCCGCCCTGCGGCGTGAACTTCACGGCGTTGGAGAGCAGGTTGAGAATGACCTGGCGGATGGATTTTTCATCGGCCCAGACCTGCGGCAGGCTGTTTTCGAACTGCTGGGAAATCCTGATATTCTTGGCGCGGGCGCGAAGCTGGATCATGCCGATGCAATCCTCGGCGATTTCCAGCATCGAGATCGCTTCTTCATTCAGGTCATAACGGCCGGCCTCGATGCGCGACAGGTCGAGGATTTCGTTTATGAGATCAAGCAGATGCTGGCCGGAACGGTGGATGTCGCCGGAATATTCCTTGTAGAGCGGATTGTTGAGCGGGCCGAGTACTTCCGAGGACATGACCTCGGAGAAGCCGAGAATCGCGTTGAGCGGGGTTCTGAGCTCGTGCGACATGGAGGCGAGAAAGCGTGATTTCGCCAGATTGGCTTCTTCCGCGCGCCGCCGTGCTTCGTCCGAAACCGAGTTCGCGACTTCGAGTTCGGCGATCAGGTCGTCCTTCTCCGTCTGCGAGGAAAGAAGCTTGATGCTGGTCTGGTAAAGCCGGCTGGTGATGCGATGACAGAAGAGGATCGCCATGCCGAACATCAGCGCCAAGCCGACATCAAAGGGATCGCGTGAAATGGCCGATGTTATGCAAAGCGCCGCCAGCACCGGCAGGAAGGTCATGAAGGTCGCCCGCCGCAGCATGAAATTGGCCATGGCGGTGAGCGAAAGCGCGATCAGCAGCGTCGAGCCCTTGAAGAAAAGGACAAGCGTCGGGTTATTGCGCACCGGTTCGGCCAGTGCGAACATCGCCCAGGCGCAGCCGATCAGAATCTGCACGCCGAGGAAGAGACTTTTCCAGTGCTGGAGATTGTCGGCGGTGATCTCTTGCTTTGCCGCCCGTTTGGCCAGAAGCAGAGAAAAGGCGTGGAAGCTCAGCGCAATCAGCGACCAGATGATCAGGCCGATATCGCGGGTTATATAAAGGCCGATGACGGAAGCGAGCACGATGAAGAGCGGCATGATCATCGCGCCCTGCAGGGTTTCGGCGATATGCATGGTCAGCATTTCGCGTTCATAGGCGTCACTTGCGCCGGCCCCTTGCTGCAGGCGTTCACGTGTCGTCTTCACCGTGTCGAAGACCGCCTTGTTGCGATGCTTTTTCGACCGGTCGACGATGATCTTGTCGGTGGACGTGCTGACGCTTTTACTCATTGTTACAACGCGGGGTGACATGAACCCTTGCAGACTACGCGCAAAATCTTAAGAAGATGCTGCCGTTAAAGGATTTGTTTGCCATTTCTGACAAGGGTTTGTTGTTACATGAGACGAAATGGAGGCAAGGGCAGGCGTTTTTCGGCATTTCGCGATGGCGGGCTTTTTCTCGCCACGGTTTTTCTCGGCATTCTGATCGCGGCCAAGCTCGATCAGATCAACAGCGAGACCTATAGCGGCCGCTTCTTCGTGATCGATGGTGACACGCTGTCAAAGGGTGAGGACCGTTTTCGGCTGCTCGGTATCGATGCGCCGGAGCTTGCGCAGACATGCCTGCGCGGCAACGAAAGCTGGCCATGCGGGAAGGAGGCGCGTCGCGTCCTGCAACGGCTGGCCGAGCCGGCGGATTTTTCCTGTTCCGGCAGTTCCAGAGACCGTTACGGGCGGCTGCTCGTCTATTGTTCCGCAGGCGGCAGGGATGTCTCATCGGAAATGGTGTCGGCGGGTTTTGCGGTCGCATCAGGTTATTTCCAGTTCTCAAGCGAGCAGGCGGCGGCGCGCAGGCAGGCGCGCGGCATCTGGGCGGGAGAATTCGAGAAACCATCGCAATGGCGGCGGGAACACCGGGCTGCGGATCTGGAAACGCCGGCGGCGGGCTTCCTCACCATTATCCGCCATCTTCTGGGATGGGACCATGGTTGAACTAGCGCCGGTGCGTGATGATGGGCTGGACGGGTTGCGCAGCGAAATCGCCCGCTGTCGTCTCTGTCGCGATATGCCGCTCAACGGAATGGCCGATCGCCTGCCGCACGAACCCCGGCCGGTAGTCGTCATGTCGGCCAAGGCGCGCATCCTGATCGCCGGGCAGGCGCCGGGGCTTCGTGTGCATGAAACAGGGTTGCCCTTCAACGATGCCTCGGGCGACAGGCTGCGCCAGTGGCTTGATGTCGATCGGCAGACTTTCTACGACCCGGATTGTTTCGCCATCGTGCCCATGGGCTTCTGTTTTCCCGGTTATGACGACAAGGGCGGCGACCTGCCGCCCCGGCGCGAATGTGCGCCGCACTGGCGTGAGCGGGTAATCGTGGCCATGCCGCAGGTGGAGCTGATCCTCGCCATTGGCCAATATGCGCAGGCCTTTCACCTGGGTGGAAAGCGGCGCAAAACCATGACTGAAACGGTGCAAAACTGGCGCAGCTATCTTCATGCCAATTCCGGTCCCGCCATTTTTCCCCTGCCGCATCCGAGCTGGCGCAACACCGGCTGGCTGAAAAAGAACCCATGGTTCGCGGAGGAACTGCTGCCGGTTCTGCGACAACATGTGGAAATGCGGCTTTAGTGAAACAATTTTCTGTTTTTCTGCAAAAATTAGTGTATTGAAAGGAAATTAATTCAGGAGGATAGACGCATTGGATCGCCTAGACCGTAAGATTTTGCGCATTCTGCAAGAGGATTCCACGCTGGCCGTTGCCGATCTGGCGAAAAAGGTCGGCCTTTCCACGACGCCCTGTTGGCGGCGTATCCAGAAGATGGAAGAAGACGGCGTCATCCGCCGGCGCGTGGCGCTGCTCGATCCGGTCAAGGTCAACACCAAGGTCACGGTTTTCGTCTCCATCCGCACCGCCTCCCATTCCATCGAATGGCTGAAGCGTTTCTCCGAGGTGGTTTCCGAGTTTCCGGAAGTCGTCGAATTTTACCGCATGAGCGGTGACGTCGATTATCTGCTGCGCGTTGTTGTGCCTGATATTGCCGCCTATGACGCTTTCTACAAGCGCATGATCGCCAAGATCGAAATTCGCGACGTGTCCTCCGCGTTCGCGATGGAGCAGATCAAATATACGACGGAACTGCCGCTTGACTATATGCTGCTGGACAATCCGAAATCCGGCGAGGAGTGATCCGCCGCCGGCCAGGTTTTTGATCAATGCCCTTTCCGGTTGCCGGGGAGGGCATTTTCATTTGCGGGCCGTTTTTTCCGTCGCTCTGGCCCGCCGGAAGCTGATCCTGCAGGAAGGTCCATTCGGTAGCCGCCGCCAGGCCACGACAATTCTATTCCGCCCAGAATGGCAAATTCGCACATTCAATTCTCTCGGCGCGGTCTCAGCGCAAACTGGGATTTTGATAAAATCTCTCGAATATCTACGCTTTTACTGTCGAAGGATGGAATAGCGAGGGATATCCATATGCTCACACGACGCGGAACATTAGGACTGATTGCAGGTGCGACCGGGGCGGCGTTTCTGCCGCATATCCGGCGGGCAAGCGCCGCAACCACCACATTGCGGATTGGCTGGCAGAAGAATGGCGTGATAGCGCTCGCGAAAAGCCAGGGCGCGCTCGAAGCGCTGCTGAAAGATCGCGGCATCGAGGTCAAATGGTCGGAATTTTCCTCCGGACCGCCGCTTCTCGAAGCGCTTGGCGCAGGCGCGCTTGATATTGGCCCGACTGGCGATGTGCCGCCGCTTTTCGCACAGGCCGCCGGCGGCAATCTTCGTTATGTCGGCACCTACAAGGCGGCGGCCGGCGGATCGGCCATCCTCGTGCAGAAGGATTCACCGCTGAAGACGCTGGAAGACCTGAAAGGCAGGAAGGTCGCCTTCAAGCGCGGCTCCAGCGCCCATAATGTCACCGTCAAGGCGCTGCGAAAGGCGGGATTGACCTTGAACGACATTACGCCGGTCGATCTTGCGCCGCCGGATGCGGCCGCCGCCTTCCGCAGCGGCAGCATCGATGCCTGGTCGATCTGGGATCCTTATTTCGCCGTGGCGGAAAAAGAGCCGACGACGCGGGTTCTTTCGACCGCCGAAGGCATCGTCGATCCGTGGAGTTACTTCCTCGCCAATGGCGATTTCGTCGAGACCAATCCCGATCTCGTGCCGCTGATCCTCAAGGAACTGGCGAATGTGGGTGCGAAGGCGCAGGCCAATATCGATGCAACGGCAAAATCGCTGGCGTCGATCACCGGCGTTCTCGAGGATGTCACCAAGGTCTCGCTGACACGACCGGGGGCTGATCTCGGACGGGTCTCGCTGGTTCCGGATGAGGCTATCGCCTATCAGCAGGCGCTTGCGGATGAGTTCTACGATCTGAAAATCGTGCCGAAGAAACTCAAGGTGGCGGATATCGTCTGGCGTCCCAAGGCGAGTTGAGCGGGCGGGAAAGGTGAGTCTCTTCAACCTGCTGGCGGATGTTGCTGAGAGGTTGATTCAGCAATGTTCCTTAAACTTAGGGCGAGCATGCCCCGCTTGTTTCTTCTCCCCGCCGGGGAGAAGTCAGCGGCAGCGGGATGAGGGGCAAGGGTAGAGATAGATTGAGAGCTTGCCCCCTCATCCGACCCTTCGGGCCACCTTCTCCCCGGCGGGGAGAAGAAAACTGCCGAGACGTCGGGGCATAAGCCTCCTATGTCGTATCAGCCCTTGAGCTTTGCAATCACCAGATGACCGGGCGTCGGATTGCCGTCCTGCATGCGCACGTTGATGTCGGTCACTTCGAGAACCTCGAAGCCCGTCGCGGCCAGTCTTTCCCTGACATAGTTTTCCGCATGGGCGAAACGCTGGTGCGGGCCGACCATATAGGGGCGTCCGGCGAGCGTCCCTTCAGGCAGAGTTTCCGACGAGAAGATCAGCAGGCCGCCGGCGTTGAGGTTTTCGGCAGCGCCGAAAAACAGCGGCTCCAGCGCGCCGAGATAGGGCAGCACATCGGTGGCGGTGATGATGTCGAAGGGCTCGTCGTCATTATCCTCGAGAAAGTCCTCGGCTTCGGCGACATAGAGCGTCTCGTAAAGGTCCTTCTCATGGGCGATCTCGACCATGTTTTCGGAAATATCGATGCCGGTGATATCGTCGGCCATATCGCGCAGCGCTTCGCCGGTGAGGCCGGTGCCGCAGCCGAGATCGAGCAGGCGCTTGAAGGGGCCGAGGTTGAGGGTCTGCAGCCGCTGGCGCACCATCATCGGCACGGCGTAACCGAGCTGCTCGACGAGAATATCCTCGAAAGCTTCGGCGTGCTGGTCGAACAGGGTTTCGACATAGGCGTCAGGCGCTTTCGATGGCTGTTCGCCACGGCCCATGGCGGCGATGCGCACGGCCGCACCGCCGTGATCGTCCGGATCGATGGCGAGAACCTCTTCATAGGCCTTCACCGCCGCGTCCACATCGCCGGCTTTTTCAAGCGCCAGCGCGCGGTTATAGGCCTCGGCAAGCGCCTCTTCGTCAATTTTCTGGTTCTTCGTCATCGTGCCTATCCGTCAGCGTCTTCAGTTGAAGTTTGCTGTAAGCCGCATCGGGGACGGGCGCAATGTTTATGTGGCGCTATGGCTCAGTGGAGGATGAACTCCCCTTTCAGCGCGCGCCATTCCTGCGCCGAGATCACCTGCCGGTGCACGTAGCGGACGGAGTGCAAAGGCCCGTCGAGCTTTTCCTGCCAGAATTTGAGGAAACCGTGCATTTCGGGGAAATCAGGGGCCAGATCATAGTTCTGCCAGATATAGGTCTGGAGAACCAGCGGATGGTCCGGCAGGCGATAAAAAATCTGGGCGGTGGTGAGGCCGTAGCCTCTCAGCATCATTTCCATGTCCTTGTTCATGACGGCGGTTCCCGTTTCCATGATTGCCGATCACAGCATTACCGCTGTATCGAATATGGGAACACGACATGGTTAATCCAAGCTTGCCAAGGACATGGATTGTCATAAAATAGTTATATTTTTCAGAGTGTTAGCAGCCTTCCTTGATGAGTGCTGCCAGCTTTGCCGCTTAACGCTTGAGATGGCGCGTCAGGCGGGCTTCCAGCCATGCCCAGACATGTCTCAGCGTTTCAACGATCGTCAGGTAGAAGATCGCCGCCCAGAGATAGGCCTGATAATCGAAGGTGCGGGAAAACGCATAACGGGTCTGGCCCATGAGGTCGAAGACCGTGACGATGGAGACCACCGCCGAACCCTTGATCATCAGAATGATCTCATTGCCATAGGGACGCAGCGCGACGATGAGCGCCTGCGGCAGGATGACCTTGCGGAAGGTGACGAGTTTCGACAGGCCGAGCGAGGCGGCGCCCTCATGCTGGCCGCGCGGCACGCTCTGAATGGCGCCGCGCAGGATTTCGGCCTGATAGGCGGCGGTGTTGAGCGTGAGCGACAGGAGGCCGCAATACCAGGCTTCGCGGAAGAACCACCACAGGCCGACGGTCTCCAGCCCCTGGCGGAAGCTGCCAAGGCCGTAATAGATCAGGAAAAGCTGCGCCAGAAGCGGTGTGCTGCGGAAGACATAGACATAGGCATAAGCGAGCGCGCCGATGATGCGATTTTGCGACATGCGGCCAAAGGCGATCGGCACGGAGAGAATGGCGCCGAGAATGATCGAACTGCCGACCAGCGTGATGGTGGTGATGAGACCATTGATATAGCGCGGCCCGTAACGTTCGAATTTATCCCAGTCCCAGCCTTCGATCATCGCGAAGATCAGCCCGGCGGCAAGCAGCAGCCAGAGCGTGATAACGGCAATGCCGACGATGCGCGAGATATTGAGCGGCTTGTCCGCGACGGCCGGGGCGGGGCGGGCTGGAATGAGTTCCTTGATATGGCTCATCGGCGCGCCTCCGATTTGCGCGACCAGCGATCGATGAAGCCGATCCCGATCGACGAAAGCAGCGCGAGAGTGAGATAAAGCAGGCAGGCGATGCTGTAGAAGAAAAAGGCTTCCTTGCTGACGCGGGCGGCGATGCCGGTCTGGCGGATGATATCGGCAAGGCCGATGATCGAGACGTAGGACGTGTCTTTCAGCAGGATGACCCAGAGATTGGTCATGCCGGGCAGGGCGATGCGGACAAGTTGCGGAATGATGATGAGCACCATGGTGTGGCCCCGCGAAAGGCCGAGGGCCGCGCCCGCCTCATATTGCCCCTTGGGTATCGCCTTGAAGGCGGAGAGCAGCACTTCAGAGGCATAGGACGAGAACACCACCGATAACGCCACCATGCCCGCCACGAAGGCGTTGATCTCGACCGGGCCGGTGATGCCGATATAACCGGCCATCGATTGCAGCAGCATCTGGATGCCGTAATAGACGATGAAGAGCGTCAGGAGTTCCGGCAGACCGCGGAAGATGGTGGTGTAGATACCCGTCGCCAGCCGTAGCGATTTTTCTTCCGATTGTGCGGCGAGCGCGATGAGGAAGCCGATCAGCAGCCCGACGGGCAGGGTGGCAAGCGCCAGCGAGATCGTGACCTTGACGCCGAAAGCGATCTCATCGCCCCAGCCCGCATCGCCGCAGGCGACCAGGGTGCCGTTTCCGAAAAGCGAGAAGAGACCGACCGGCCCGCAGAAGGGATCGAGAAGTGTCGAGACATAGGTCCAGAACGCACCTATGGCGGAAAATGCTCCGCTCATGCCAATTTTCCCCTGCGGTCTGAAGCCGCCGTGATTGTTATTGTGACGTTTTCAAACAAAAATGGCGGAAGGGCAAGCCTTCCGCCACGAGATTTCAACAGATCGAACAGGCTTACTCGCCGTAAACGTCGAAATCGAAGTATTTTTTGTTGATCTCCTGATACTTGCCGCTGGCGCGGATGCCGGCGATGGCCGCGGTGAACTTGTCGGCGAGCGCCGTGTCACCCTTGCGCACGGCAACGCCCGCGCCATTGCCGTTGATTTCGACGTCGACCTTGAGCGGCGTTAGGATCTTGCAGCAGGCGCCAGCATCCGTCTTCAGCCATTCCGAAAGCACGACGATGTCGTCGATGACGGCGTCGATGCGGCCATTGGCGATGTCGAGCTTATATTCGTCGGCGGTCGGATACATCTTCACGTCGGCATCCGGGAAATGCTTTTCGGCATAGTTGGAGTGGGTGGTGGAACCCTGCGCGCCGAGCGACTTGCCCTTGAGATCGTCGAGCGACTTGATCGGCGAATCCTTCGGCACGGCAATGGCCGGCGGGGTGTTGTAATATTTCTTGGAGAAGTCGACCTTCTGGAGACGTTCCGGCGTGATCGACATGGACGCGATGATGGCGTCGAACTTCTTGGCCTGCAGGGCGGGGATGATGCCGTCCCAGTCATTGGTGACGAAGGTGCACTCGGCCTTCATTTGTTCGCACAGCGCCTTGGCGATGTCGATGTCGAAGCCGGTCAGCGTGCCGTCGGCTTCGAGATTGTTGAAGGGCGGATAGGCGCCTTCGGTGCCGATGACGATCTTGTCCTGCGCGAGGGCTGCGCCCGACAACAGCGAGATGGCGGCAATCGATACGGCTGCGAGCAGACGGGTGGAAATAGGCATTTCGATCCTCTCTTTTGGTCGTTCATCCGCAGTCTGTTGTTGTTTTCAGTGCGGACGCCATGGGCGCTGGGCGCGGCAGGACGGAGGATACCGCCTGTGGCCTTCAGCGCGGATGCAATTATTCATCCGGTTGGTCAAAAAATGCAACTGCAATATTAGCCACCGCGTTTGTGCCGCAGAGCCTCCACGAAAAGGCCTTGATCTGTTCATTTCCGGTACAGAACGCTTTGTTCATCATGGGAACCGAAGTGTGTGCCGGGCGTTGACCAGCGCCCGCACGCGCAGCCGGAATCACGATGTCGCAAGACTGGCGACCAATAATGGCAGATGAGGAAACACCGATGCTGAAGAAGAACACATTGCTGACGGGGGTGGTTTTCCCCCTCATGTCGCTGGCGATTGCGGTGGAACCGGCCGCGGCCGGTTTTGCCGGCGCGGCGCGGGCGCTTCCCGGCCAGGCGACGACCGGTCAGGTGATTCTGGCGCAGGCACAGCCGGAAGAGCCGAACCCGGAAGAAGAACTGCGCAAGCGGCGCAAGCAGGCCGAAGAGGCGCAGCCGCAGGCCGAGCCGCAACGCCAGGAGCGCGCACCGGAACCGCCGCGTGAGCCGGAGCCCAAACGCGAAGCCGCGCCCGCCGAGCCACGCCCAGAACCGCAGAGGGAGCCCCAGAGGGAACCCCAGCGTGAGCCGCAGCCCGAACCCCAGCGGGAACCGCAGCAGCAGCGCGAGGCCCGCCCGGAGCCCGCGCCGGCCGAACAGCCGCAGGAGCGTCCCCGCAAACCAGAACGCGCACAGGAGCCGCAGGGCGAGGGCGAACAGCGCCCGGCACGCCAGCGCGAGGCCGCGCCCGAAGCTGCACCTGCCGAAGAACAGCCGAAGGAACGTCCGCGCAAGTCTGAAAGGGCCGAGCAGCCCGCAGGTGAGGGTGAGCAGCAGCGTCCCCGCAAGGAGCGCGCGAAGGAACCTGCCGAACAGGCGCCCGCAGCGCAACCTGAAAATGCCGAGCAGCCGGCCAAGCCCCGCGAGCCTGCGCCTGCGAAAAAGCCGCAGGTAGAGGAAAGGGCCCCGGAACAGAAAGCCGAACCGGCTGAAAAAGCCGTTCCGGAGAAAAAGCCGGCCGCCCCGGAGCCGGCCGCGAAGGAAGCACCGGTTCCGACCGAAGCCCCGACGCCCGCGCGTCCGCCTGCACCCGAGACCCAGCCCAACCCCGCACCGGGTCGTCAGCCTTCTGAGCAGCCGCCGGTAGAGGGCCAGGGTAGAACTGAACCTGCAGCCCCGCTACCAGGCACGCCGACGCCTCCGCCGCCGAGCGGTGCGACGACCGGACAGGCGCCGGCCGGCGAACCCGTGCCTAATCAGGTCGCTGTTCCGCAGACGGAAGCGCCGCCAATGACGAAGGAAGAGCTGGACAAGGCCAAGGCCATTGCCAAGGACCCGTCCAAGACCGCCGATACCGTCATTCTGCCGGTCGACAAGGGCGCCGCCGTTCTTGACAGCGACAAGGAAGTGGAACGCTCCGGCAACCGCCAGACCCGCGAGGAGCGCCGTCGTGAACGCGAGCAGGCCGGTGACGTGAAGGTTCCGAAGTCTGACGCCGAAGCGCAGCGCGCCGGCGTCGCCGAAGGCAAGGCTCCGCCACCGCCCGTCAAGATGGAGGCGATCACCTCCCAGCAGGGCGAACGTGTCGATCGTCGTCCGCAATATGAGCGGCCGGAAGGTGTTCGCGAATGGCAGCCGCGCGAGGGTCGTCCGCGTGACCGTGACGGCGGTGCGCCGATCATCCTGCAATTCGGCGATCGCGTGGTGGTGCGCGGCGACGACAACCAGCGCTTCATCCGCGATGGCGGCGAGCCCTATTACGAGCGTCTGCCCGGCGGGCGTGTCCGCGAAACCGTGGAGCGCCGCGATGGAACGCAGGTGGTGACGATCCGCAACCGTTATGGCGACGTGATCCAGCGCTCGCGCATCGACGATCGCGGCCGCGAATATGTGCTGTTCTACGCACCGGAGCTGATGGAAGATCCGGACCGTGATTACGTCTATCGCGATCCCGGCCTCGACCTGCCGCCGATGCGCCTGCGCATTCCCGTGACCGATTACATCATCGATACGTCAAGCGATCCGGACCGCGATTATTACCGCTTCCTGGAACAGCCGCCCGTCGAGCCGGTGGAGCGTGTCTATTCGCTGGACGAAGTGCGTTATTCGGCCCGTATCCGCGACAAGGTGCGCCGTATCGACCTTGATACGATCACCTTTGCCACCGGCAGCGCCGAAATCCCGATGACGCAGGCACGTTCGCTGCGCAAGGTGGCGGATGCCATCAACAAGGCGCTGGACAAGAACCCGGGGGAAACCTTCCTGATCGAAGGTCATACCGATGCCGTCGGTTCGGATGAAAGCAACCTCGTTCTTTCCGACGAGCGCGCCGCTTCCGTCGCCAATGTGCTGACCGATGTTTACGGCATTCCGCCGGAAAACCTCGCGACTCAAGGCTATGGCGAACGTTACCTGAAGGTTCAGACACTTGGACCGGAACAGCAGAACCGCCGGGTCACCATCCGCCGCGTGACGCCGCTGGTGAAGCCGGTCGCACAGAACTGATTGGGTTCAGGAACTGAAAAGAAAAAGGCCCGGAAAGCGCAAGCTCTCCGGGCCTTTTTGCCGGTTGCAAGGCTTTTCGCCTTCACACCGGCATCCTCGGGCTTGACCCGAGGATGACTGACAAGACGATCTTTTCTTCAGTTCAGCGCCACGGCGATCTCAGCCGCAAGCTGCGCATTGTTGCGCACCAGCGCAATATTCGTCTCCAGGCTGCGGCCATCCGTCAGGCGGAAAATATCGCCGAGCAGGTAGGGGGTGACTTCCTTGCCGGTGACTTCGTCGCGCTCGGCGTGCGAGATGGCGCGGTTGATGTAGATCTCCATCTCTTCGCGCGGAATTTCGTCTGCTTCCGGCACGGGATTGGCCACCAGCATGCCGCCATCGATGCCCAGCTGTTCGCGGGTTACCTGGAAATTGGCAATCGCTGCCGGGCTGTTGAGCGAAAGCGGGCTCGACAGGCCGGAGGAGCGCGACCAGAAAGCGGGGAATTCCTCAGATCCGAAGGTGACGACAGGCACGCCGTTGGTTTCGAGAACTTCCAGCGTCTTCGGAATGTCGAGAATGGCTTTCGCGCCGGCGCAGACGACGATCACGCCGGTCTTGGCAAGCTCGGTCAGGTCGGCGGAGATGTCGAAAGTCTCTTCCGCGCCCTTGTGCACGCCGCCGATACCGCCTGTCGCAAAAACGCGGATGCCGGCGCGGGCGGCGGCGATCATGGTGGCGGCAACCGTGGTGGCGCCGGTGCGGCGCTCGGCGATCGCAAAGGCGATATCGGCGCGCGAGACCTTCATGGCGTCGGTTGTCTGGGCAAGCGCCTCAAGCTGGTCCTTCTCAAGGCCGATATGCAGCGTGCCGTGAATGACGGCGATGGTGGCCGGAACCGCACCCTGATCGCGGATGATCTGTTCGACGCTTTCGGCCATCTCGATATTGCCGGGATAGGGCATGCCGTGGGTGATGATGGTCGATTCAAGCGCCACGATCGGCGCGCCGCGCTGCTTGGCTGCGGCGACTTCCTGAGAATAGACGATGGGCAGGAGCGGGGAGATGGGGCGGGTCATGGCATCTGTTCCAGTTTTTAAAAGCGGGTTCATGCCAGCATTTCAGCCTGGGGAACAAGCCCCAACATGGCTTCGACACTGTCTTTTGATAGTTCATGCGAGGTGGCGAAGGGGGACTGCACGGTGATGGCCGCCGCGGCCGCCCCCTGTCGCAAGGCCTCCGCAATCGTCTTTCCCCCGGCGATGGCGGCGAGATAACCCGACGCCATGGCGTCGCCCGCACCGGTGACATCCTTCACTTCGCGGATGAGGGGCGGGTGGAGGATCGCTTTTTCCGTTCTGTTGAAGGCAACAACTTCGCTTGCGCCGCGCGTAACGACGCCGCCGGAAAGCCCGGCCTTGCGCAGAATATCCGGCCAGTCGCGAACATTGGCGGCCGTCTCGCCGGTCAGGGCGCGGGCCTCCGCCTCGTTCATGAAGAGAATGTCGATATCGCCGAGAGCGGCTTTCAGCTTCACCGCCTTGGCCGGCGAAATGGCGATGGCCGCCAGCGGCTTTTCGCAGGCGCGGGCAACGAGACCGAGCGCCGTCAGCGTATCATCCGGCAGATTGGCGTCGCAAAGCAGGATATCGCTCTCCGTGATCGCCTCGCGCACGGCGCGTATCTTCAGGCGGCGCGGGGTGAAGAGCTTGTAGAGGTCCATATCGGCAAGCGCGATGACGAGGTTGCCGTCACGCTCCAGAATGGCGGTGTAGCTCGGCGTGCGCCGGTCGAGGAAGGTGAAGGGCGTGTCTTCAACGCCCGCCTGCCGCGCAGCCTCCGCCACCGCTTCGCCTGTCACGTCACCGCCGCGCGGAGCGATGATGCGGACCTGAAAACCGAGGCGGGAGAGATTGCGCGCGGCGTTGAAGCCGCCGCCGCCCGCCTCTTCCATCCACGAGCCGGGGTTGCTCGCGCCGGGCGCCGTCTCAGTCTCGATCATGCCGCGCCGGTCGATATGCGCGCCGCCCAGAACGAGTATTTTCTTCACGCTTGCGTTTCCCTCTTTGGCGGATGGAAAGACCGGACGATTCGGCCTAAACTGACGTCTTCCTGACCTCGCATCCGGTTTGCGGCGATGGGCCGGGCACGGAAAAACGAAAGCAGAACAAACTACTTATCGCTATTTGTTTTCAATATGCTGGCTCAGCCTTGCGAAATGAGAACAAATAGAGTACATACCGTTTCCATACTGCTTCATTGCCTGTGCGGCTTCAATAACCTAAAGGTGGTTCGGATGGCACAAAATTCTTTGCGTCTCGTAGAGGATAAATCGGTGGATAAAAGCAAGGCACTGGAAGCGGCGCTCTCCCAGATCGAACGGTCGTTCGGCAAGGGATCGATCATGAAGCTCGGTTCCAATGAAAATGTGGTTGAGGTGGAGACCGTTTCGACGGGTTCTCTCAGCCTGGATATCGCGCTCGGCATCGGCGGTTTGCCGAAGGGGCGCATCGTTGAAATTTATGGCCCGGAAAGCTCGGGTAAGACGACGCTGGCGCTGCAGACGATTGCGGAAGCCCAGAAGAAGGGCGGCATCTGCGCCTTCGTGGATGCCGAGCATGCGCTCGATCCGGTCTATGCCCGCAAGCTTGGCGTGGATTTGCAGGGCCTTCTTATCTCGCAGCCCGATACGGGCGAGCAGGCGCTTGAGATCACCGATACGTTGGTGCGTTCCGGCGCGGTTGATGTCCTCGTGGTCGACTCCGTTGCGGCGCTGACACCGCGGGCGGAAATCGAAGGCGAGATGGGCGACAGCCTGCCGGGTCTTCAGGCCCGCCTGATGAGCCAGGCGCTGCGCAAGCTGACCGCTTCGATCTCCAAGTCGAAATGCATGGTCATCTTCATCAACCAGATTCGCATGAAGATCGGCGTCATGTTCGGTTCGCCGGAAACGACGACAGGCGGTAACGCTCTCAAGTTCTATGCGTCCGTTCGCCTCGACATCCGCCGCATCGGCGCCGTCAAGGAACGCGAAGAGGTTGTTGGCAACCAGACCCGCGTCAAGGTCGTCAAGAACAAGATGGCTCCGCCCTTCAAGCAGGTGGAATTCGACATCATGTATGGCGAGGGTGTTTCCAAGACCGGTGAGTTGGTCGACCTCGGCGTGAAGGCCGGAATCGTCGAAAAATCCGGTGCATGGTTCTCCTATAACAGTCAGCGTCTGGGGCAGGGGCGTGAGAACGCCAAGACCTTCCTGCGCGACAATCCGGAAACGGCAAATGAGATCGAACTGGCATTGCGCCAGAATGCCGGTCTGATTGCCGACCGCTTCCTGCAGAATGGCGGCCCGGACGCCGGTGAAGGCGACGACGGCAGCGACGAGGGCTGATGCATTCCGCGAAGGTCCTGATGTCGCCGTCCGGAGACTTCGTCGAACTGGTATAGATCAAAAGGGTCGTGCGATTTTTCTTCGCGCGGCCCTTTTTCTTTGCCTATATGTCTTGCTTCGCCTCCATGGCTGGACAGGGCAGGATGCGGACGATAAAAGCCAGTGATTTTGCAATATAGCCATCGTTTCCGGTGGCGGTGATGGACTCCAGCTGTGAGCGGTGTGTGGGCATGAGCGGTGTGAATGAAATTCGGTCGACCTTTCTCGACTACTTCAAGAAGAACGGACATGAGATCGTGCCCTCCAGCCCGCTGGTGCCGCGCAACGATCCGACACTGATGTTCACCAATGCCGGCATGGTGCAGTTCAAGAACGTCTTCACCGGTCTTGAAAGCCGTCCTTATTCCACGGCCGCTTCGGCGCAGAAATGCGTGCGCGCCGGCGGCAAGCATAATGACCTCGACAATGTCGGTTATACCGCCCGCCACCACACCTTCTTCGAAATGCTCGGCAATTTCTCCTTCGGCGATTATTTCAAGGAAGAAGCGATCACCCATGCCTGGAACCTGATCACCAGGGAATTCGGCATCGACCGCAACCGTCTGCTGGTGACTGTCTATCACACCGACGACGAGGCCTTTAACCTCTGGAAGAAGATTGCCGGTTTCTCCGACGACCGCATCATCCGCATCCCGACCAGCGACAATTTTTGGGCAATGGGCGATACCGGTCCCTGCGGTCCCTGTTCGGAAATTTTCTATGACCACGGCGATCATATCTGGGGCGGCCCGCCCGGCTCGCCGGAAGAGGATGGCGACCGTTTCATCGAAATCTGGAACCTCGTCTTCATGCAATATGAGCAGCTGACGAAGGAAGAGCGCATCGACCTGCCGCGTCCGTCGATCGACACGGGCATGGGTCTTGAGCGTATTTCCGCGCTGCTGCAGGGCAAGCACGACAATTACGATACGGATCTGTTCCGCGCGCTGATTGCTGCTTCCGTGGAAGCGACCGGTGTTCCGGCCGAAGGTGAAAAGCGCGCCAGCCACCGGGTCATCGCCGACCATCTGCGCTCTTCCGCTTTCCTGATCGCCGATGGCGTCCTGCCGTCCAATGAAGGCCGCGGTTATGTCCTGCGCCGCATCATGCGTCGCGCCATGCGCCATGCCGAACTTCTCGGCGCGCGCGAGCCGCTGATCTACAAGCTGCTGCCGGCACTCGTGCAGCAGATGGGCCGCGCCTATCCGGAACTGGTTCGCGCCGAGGCGCTGATTTCCGAAACGCTGAAGCTTGAGGAAACCCGTTTCCGCAAGACCCTGGAACGCGGCCTGTCGCTTCTCTCCGACGCCACCTCGACCCTGCACAAGGGCGACATGCTGGACGGCGAAACGGCTTTCAAGCTTTACGACACCTATGGTTTCCCGCTCGATCTGACGCAGGATGCGCTGCGCGCGCGTGAGATCGGCGTCGATATTTCCGGCTTCACCGACGCCATGCAGCGCCAGAAGGCGGAAGCTCGCTCGCACTGGGCCGGCTCCGGCGACAAGGCGACCGAAACCGTCTGGTTCGAACTGAAGGAAAAGTTCGGCGCGACCGAATTCCTCGGTTACGATACTGAAACCGCCGAAGGCGTCATTCAGGCGATCGTCAAGGACGGCAAGTCGGTGGACAGCGCCGCCGAGGGCGAGACGGTGCAGATCGTCGTCAACCAGACGCCGTTTTATGGCGAGTCCGGTGGCCAGATGGGCGATACCGGCGTTATTTCCGGCGACAATGGCGCCTTTGCCGTTTCCGACACCCAGAAAAAGGGCGAAGGCCTGTTCGTGCATTTGGGCACCGTTTCTAAGGGTGGATTGAAGCTCGACGAAGCCGTGCAGCTGACGGTCGATCATGACCGCCGCTCGCGTCTGCGTGCCAACCACTCCGCCACCCACTTGCTGCACGAGGCGCTGCGGGAGGTGCTTGGCACGCACGTCGCTCAGAAGGGTTCGCTGGTTGCGCCCGAGCGCCTGCGCTTCGACGTTTCGCATCCGAAGCCGATGTCGGCCGAGGAGCTGAAGGTGGTCGAGGAGATGGCGAACGAAATCGTCTTGCAGAACTCGCCTGTTGTTACCCGCCTGATGAGCGTCGACGACGCCATTGACGAGGGTGCGATGGCGCTGTTCGGTGAAAAATATGGCGACGAGGTTCGTGTCGTGTCCATGGGCACCGGTCTTCACGGCGCGAAAGCCAACCGCCCCTATTCCGTCGAGCTTTGCGGCGGCACGCATGTGGCGGCAACAGGCCAGATCGGCCTCATCCGCATTCTCGGCGAAAGCGCTGTTGGTGCCGGCGTGCGCCGTCTCGAAGCCGTAACGGGGCAGGGCGCGCTTGCCTACCTCGCCGAGCAGGATGAGCGGGTGAAGGCGCTGGCCTCTTCCCTGAAGGTGCAGCCAGGCGACGTGCTGTCGCGTGTCGAGGGACTTCTCGACGAGCGCAAGAAGCTGGAGCGCGAGCTTGCGGATGCCCGCAAGAAACTCGCAATGGGCGGCGGTTCGTCGGATGCCGGTGCAAACGACGTCCAGCAGGTCGCGGGCGTCAATTTCCTGGCGAAATCCCTCTCCGGCATCGATGCCAAGGACCTCAAGGGCCTTGCCGATGAGGCCAAGGCCAATCTCGGCTCGGGCGTCGTGCTTTTGATTGCCGTTTCCGAAGATGGCAAGGCAAGCGCTGTTGCGGCCGTGACGGAAGATCTGACGGCCCGTTTCAGCGCTGTCGATATCGTCCGCACCGCGTCTGCCGCACTTGGCGGCAAGGGCGGCGGCGGTCGCCCTGATATGGCGCAGGCCGGCGGTCCTGATGGCGCCAAGGCGCAGGATGCCATCGAAGCGGTGGCGGCGGCCCTGGCGGCCTAGTCAGAGTAAATTGAAAGGGCGGGGTTTTACCCCGCCTTTTTTGTTTCGGCCTTCAGGGGCTGCCAAAGACGCGACGGAGGGAAGCGATGCGTTTTGTAAATCCCATCCCTTTCGTGCGAGATATCGATCGGTCAAAGGCGTTTTATCGTGACAGGCTCGGCCTGAAGATCATCGAGGATTTCGGAGACTTCGTCCTCTTTGAAACTGGCTTTGCAATCCATGAGGGGCGGTCGCTTGCGGAGACTGTCTGGGGGACATCGTTGGGCGCGGAAGAGCCCTATGGCAGACGAAATATGCTGCTTTATTTCGAACATGCGGATGTCGAGGCGGCCTTTCGAAATATCGCGCCCCATGTCGAGCTTATCCATCCTCTCGAGCGGCAGGCCTGGGGGCAGAGGGTGTTTCGTTTTTACGATCCGGACGGACATGCGATAGAGGTCGGAGAGCCGCTCGGCCAGTCCGGTGACTAACCCACCGTGACTATCGACCGGATAGACGATTTCGGGCGGGTTATGGTTTCGTCGGTGGCGAAACGATCGGCCAGTATTATCCGGTTGCCTGCAAATCCTTTGCCGCTTCCTCATCGAGTTGTGCGGCCCGCTTGAAGGCCGGGCGGTCGGTGAGATGGGCCATGTAATCGAGAAAGGCCGGACGTTTTTCGATCGTGCCGAAATGCAGGCCCCAGCCGATATGGGCGCCGACATAGACATCCGCCGCGGTAAAGAGATCACCGGCGATAAAGCGGTTTTCGCTGACGGCCCGTTCAAGCGTATTCATCACATCCGCATAGCTGCCGCAGCCGGCCATGCGCAATTTCTCCTTCGGCACTTCGAAACCCATCGCCTTCATGCTTGCCGCCATTTCCAGCGGGCCTGCGGCAAAGAACATCCAGCGATAATAGAGCCCGCGCGCCTTGGGCGTGGGCGCAAGGTTTGCGCCGGGAAAGGCATCGGCGAGATAGGCGCAGATCGCTGCCGCCTCGGTGACGATCGTATCGCCATGTTTGATGGCGGGCACCTTGGCCATCGGATTTATCAGCCGGTAGGCCGGCGATTTCATCGAGGTCTCGAAACCCAGTAGTTCCGTTCGGTATGGAACGCCCACTTCCTCGAGCATCCACCGCGCGATGCGTCCGCGCGACATGGGGTTGGTGTAGAAGATCAATTCACTCATGCTTTTGCCTCCCCAAGCAAAATCCTCGAAGCATCCCGGGAAAACCGATGCGGATTTCGCGCCTGCGCTTCGCTTTTTTAGTCCGCGGCATCCTTCGCATGTTCCCTAAGACCGCGCCGATGCTCCGATGAATATTTGACTGTGCCGGGCAAGTTATCTGCAAGTAGATGCTGTTTAAGCTTTTGTACTGGCCGCAGCACGCGGAATCGAAGTCTGCGCCTAGTACAACGGCTAATCAAGATACTGTGAACAAAAAAGAAACCCGGCATTGCGCCGGGCTTGTGTTTCCCATGTCTGTATCTTCAGCCATCAATGCCATTGGCTGCCAGATCCTTTGGGCAGGAAAACCATTGTGGTTCAGTGAGGGTCTTTTCTTCCGGCATGCCTTGTTTCCGCGAGAAGCGCCAGAAAAAACGCGATGGTGGCGAGCAGGGTGTGGAGGAGGTTGGAAAGCGCCCAGCGTTTGCGCAGTTCCTGCCAGTCGACCGGCACTTCTGCCGCGACGGCCTTGAAAAACTCGTTGATCGGAACATTGACCATTCGCGTCTGAATGACGGCGACGGTGTAGATGATCAAGGCCGACCGCCATAACAGCCGGCGCGGCGGCATCGGAGGAGCCTGCGGAAATCTGGTTGTCGCTTCTCGCAGGGGATTTGTAGATAAAGCGTACAAAGGGTGGGCTTGCCCTGCCGACGCGGGAGGAGATAGGCGCACGCTCGGCCCGCGTCGCGCAGTTGACGTGTCAGCTCTACGGTAGACATAAAAAACCCGGCGCTGAGGCCGGGTTTTGAAGTCGTTGAGAAAGCAGGCTTAAGCCGCCATCGCCTTCTTGAGGTTTTCGTCGATCTTGTCGAGGAAGGCGGTGGTGGAGAGCCACGGCTGGTCCGGACCGATGAGGAGGGCCAGATCCTTGGTCATGAAGCCGCTTTCGACGGTGTCGACGCAGACGGTTTCGAGCGTTGCTGCGAACTTTGCCAGTTCCGCATTGTCGTCCAGCTTGGCGCGGTGGGCAAGGCCACGCGTCCAGGCGAAGATCGAAGCGATCGAGTTGGTCGAGGTTTCCTGACCCTTCTGGTGCTGGCGGTAGTGGCGGGTAACCGTGCCGTGTGCCGCTTCAGCTTCGACCGTGCGACCATCAGGCGACAGAAGAACTGAGGTCATCAGGCCGAGCGAGCCGAAGCCCTGCGCAACCGTGTCGGACTGCACGTCGCCGTCGTAGTTCTTGCAGGCCCAGATGTAGCCGCCGGACCACTTCAGCGCGGAAGCGACCATATCGTCGATCAGGCGGTGCTCATAGGTGATGCCGGCTTCGTCGAACTGCGCCTTGAACTCGGTCTGGTAGACTTCTTCGAAGATGTCCTTGAAGCGGCCGTCATAGGCCTTGAGGATGGTGTTCTTCGTGGAGAGATAAACCGGCCACTTGCGCATCAGGCCATAATTCATGGAGGCGCGGGCGAATTCGCGGATGGATTCGTCGAGGTTGTACATGGCAAGAGCCACGCCGGCGCTCGGAGCGTCGAAGACGTCCTTTTCGATGACCTGACCGTCTTCACCGACGAACTTGATCGTCAGCTTGCCCTTGCCGGGGAATTTGAAGTCGGTTGCCTTGTACTGGTCGCCGAAAGCGTGACGGCCGACAACGATCGGCTTGGTCCAGCCGGGTACGAGGCGGGGAACGTTCTTGCAGATGATCGGCTCGCGGAAGATGACGCCGCCCAGAATGTTGCGGATCGTGCCGTTCGGGCTCTTCCACATCTGCTTCAGGCCGAATTCCTCGACGCGGGCTTCATCCGGGGTAATGGTCGCGCACTTGATGCCGACGCCGTGCTTCTTGATCGCGTGCGCCGCGTCGACAGTGACCTGGTCGTTGGTGGCGTCGCGGTTTTCAACCGAGAGGTCGTAATATTCGATGTCGAGATCGAGGTATGGCAGGATCAGCTTGTCCTTGATGAGCTGCCAGATGATACGGGTCATTTCGTCGCCGTCGAGATCGACGACCGGATTGGCTACCTTGATCTTTGCCATGAATTCCTCACCTTCGAAGCTGTGACGCTTGATAACGCCAATAGTCGGAAAAATATCCGGTGCGGCTATAGCATCGCACGCGCCTGAGGCAAAGCCATGGGGGGCGCTTTTTTGGCGCAGCGCAATAACGCTTTGCGCATTGCCAAACCATAATGCCGGAATACAGTCAGGCGAATCGCTTTGCCCGCTTGTCGGGCCTACCCCGGGATCACATCATGCGGAATATTCTGCTTCTGACTGCCGCCGTCCTCTTTTCCCACAGCGCCCTTGCTGCCGGGCCCACCGATCCCGTCCAGAAGGTGATGGACATCACCGTCAAGAACTGGTCCGGTGACGCCGAAAATTGGAAATACGTCTTTGATGAGGACATGCTGACCAGCCTGTTCAGCAAGGATTTCGTCGCACAATATCACGAAGCGTCCAAGAAGCCGGCTTACGAGGCCGAAAGCGGGGAGAAGGGTGATCCCTTCGGCTACGATGTCGTCACCAACTCCCAGGATGGCTGCCCGCTGCAGGAGGTTTCAGTGACCGCCGGTGCGGTGAAGGACGGCGTGACTGACGTGACGGCGAAATTCAAACTCTGGGCCTGCATGGATGAGGCGGAGATGAAGGCGACGGTTGACGAAGTGCATTTCGACGTCGTCGAGGAGGATGGCCGGCCGGTCATCAGCGATATTCATCGCGTTGGTGACGAGGGCAGGGATTCGCTGCGCGAAGAGATGGCGACGATCATCAAGGGGGAGTGAAGAGGACGCTCACATCCCTCCGCCTTTGATTTTACCGCCGATCTGTGCCAGTGAGGCGCGCTTTAGCGTATCGGTTCCAATATCGACGCGCCGCTTCAGAAAACGGACGAAAGACGATGGCAGGCACAAACAGCGAGCTTGAACTTGTGGCGGAAGGCCCGGCGATCATTCTGGTCGAGCCGCAGCTCGGCGAAAATATCGGCATGGTGGCGCGGGCCATGGCCAATTTCGGCCTTGCCGAATTGCGTCTGGTCAACCCGCGCGATGGCTGGCCGAGCGAGAAGGCGCGGGCGGCTGCTTCCAAGGCCGACCATGTCATCGACGGAACGAAGGTGTTCGAGACGCTGGAAGAGGCGATCAGGGACCTGAACTTCGTCTATGCGACGACGGCGCGCGAGCGTTACGGTTTCAAGCCGGTACGCGCGCCTGTCACTGCCGCCGAGACGCTGCGTGCAAAGTTCAAGACGGGCGAAAGAACCGGCATCCTGTTCGGGCGCGAGCGCTGGGGGCTGACCAACGAAGAGGTGGCGCTGGCTGACGAGATCGTGACCTTTCCGGTCAATCCCGCCTTTGCCTCGCTCAATATCGCCCAGGCAGTGCTTTTGATGTCCTATGAGTGGATGAAGTCCGGCATGGATGATCTGGGAGAGACGCTGTTTCAGTCCGTCGAGCAGCGGCCTTCGACCAAGGAACAGGTTTTCGGCCTGTTCGAACATATTGAAGAGGCGCTGGACGCGCGCGGTTATTTCCATCCGGCTGAAAAAAAGCCGAAAATGGTCGACAATCTGCGCGCCGTGCTGTCGAGACGTGGTTTTTCCGAGCAGGAAATCAGTGTTTTCCGTGGCGTGATCAATTCGCTCGACCGTTTTCCCCGGCAATGGCCAAAGCAGGCCGGCCGTGGAGGAGCGGCAGAGGGAACATTGGCGAAGGGAACTGGGGAGAATGCTGAAGACGAGTGAGGCGGCCGCCGATGTGCTGAAACCGGTGCTGGTGTTTGATTCCGGCATTGGCGGGCTGACGGTTCTGCGCGAGGCGCGGGTGCTGATGCCTGAGCGCGGTTTCATCTATGTGGCCGATGATGCGGGTTTTCCCTATGGCGGCTGGGAGGAGGAGGCGCTGAAGGCGCGTATTCTCTCGCTCTTCGAAACGCTGCTGCAGGATTATAGCCCGGAAGTCTGCATCATCGCCTGCAACACGGCCTTTACGCTCGCGGGTGCCGATCTTCGCGCCCGCTTTCCGCAGATGACTTTTGTCGGCACCGTGCCCGCCATCAAACCGGCGGCGGAGCGCACCCGTTCGGGCCTGGTTTCCGTGCTGGCGACACCGGGCACCGTCAAGCGCGCTTATACGCGCGATCTCATCCAGTCCTTCGCCACCCAATGCCATGTCCGTCTCGTTGGCTCGGAAAATCTGGCACGCATGGCGGAAAGCTGGATCAGGGGAGAGCCGGTCTCGGACGAGGCGGTTCTGGCCGAAATAGAGCCTTGCTTCATCGACAGCGATGGCAAGCGCACAGACATCATCGTGCTTGCCTGTACCCATTATCCCTTCATGGCCAATGTGTTTCGCCGGTTGGCGCCCTGGCCGGTGGACTGGCTCGATCCCGCCGAGGCGATTGCCCGGCGAGCCCGCCATCTGGTGCCGCTGCCACAGGATGCGGAGCACCCTGACGGTTTCGATTTTGCCGTCTTCACATCAGGCAAGCCGGATTTTGCCACCCGGCGGCTGATGCAGGGATTTGGTCTCACCGTTTCGGCGACCTGAGTTTCCCCGCCCATCCGCCTGTTGTATTTTTGCATCTGTTTTGCCTGTCTTTTGCAATTCGAGATTGCGACCTCTTGTCGCGCCGGATTTCTTATGTAAGATGTTTCTCGTCTGTAACCGCTATGAATGGAGGCGTGGAATGACCAATGACATGAATATGCGCCTTAACGGCATGTCTGGCTTTTCCGGCATGGTCTTCGGTGGTTATGTGATGCGAGGCATCTCCCTCCGATAAGGCTTAAAGCCTGATTTCCCTGCCGTTAGGCATTTTCACTTCGTCCGACATGTGACTTGCGCGTCCGCGTGGCATGACTGCTGCGCCCGCCGTTTCGGCATGTCGTTTTCCATCGATAAAGGACCTGGCCGCTTTGCCGCGCCGGGATGGATTTCTCATGCAGAAAAATCAACCATTGGTAGCATATGCGCTGCCGGATGCGGTCGATCGCTTGTTCGTCACATTCGGCGTCTGGAAAACTCTCAAAGCGGTTCTCGTTGCCGCACTGGTGCCGCGCGCGCCGCCGACTGATCCTGCCGATCTGCCTGAACGCCTTCTGGTCGATATCGGCCTTGACCCCTCCCGCGTAAAGCGGCGGCGGGATTGGGAGGTTCCTCACTGGGCGCCCCGGTTTTGATGTGATGGCCTCTCCCGCGCAGACATGCGGGAGGGGCCGTATCGAACTTTCACCGCCGACGGCGGAGAAAATCCTGCGCAGACGTTTTTCGGGTTGTTACGAGAGAGCTGCACGGTTTGTAAAATCCGGCTTGAAGCGAAACATTTTCCGTGGCTTGCTCAAGACTCGGGATAAAGGAGACTCATCATGCCACTGGAGAACTGGCTGGCCTTCGTGGCCGCATCCGCCATCATGCTTGCCATTCCGGGACCGACGATCCTGCTGGTAATTTCCTATGCACTCGGCCACGGCCGCAAGGCAAGCACCGCGACGGTAACGGGCGTGGCGCTTGGGGATTTCACCGCCATGACGGCTTCCATGCTGGGGCTCGGGGCACTGCTTGCCACATCGGCGGCGCTTTTCACTGGTCTCAAATGGATCGGTGCGGCTTACCTCATCTATCTCGGCATCAAGCTGTGGCGTTCGCCGGTTGGTGACGCGGCGGAAAACACGGGCGTGACGGGCCGTGAAAGGCCGCTCAAAATCTTCCTGCATGCCTATATCGTCACCGCGCTGAACCCCAAGAGCATCGTGTTCTTCGTCGCCTTCCTGCCGCAGTTTCTGGTGCCGACATTGCCCTTCTGGCCGCAGGTGCTGATCTTCGAGGTGACATTCCTGGTGCTTGCCACGGTGAACGCGGCGCTTTATGGACTTCTGGCAAGCGCCGCCCGCAATACGATCCGCAAACCGAAGGTCCAGCGCATCGTCAATCGCACGGGCGGCGGTCTCCTGATCGGCGCCGGTCTTGTCGCCTTTGGCTGGAAGAGGGCGGTTTCGGCGTAAACGCCCGTCGATCGCCTGAAATTCGGACATAACAAAATGGCATTGCCGCATATTCTTCTCGCCCTGATCACCGTGTTTTTGTGGGGCTTCAACTTCGTCGCCATCAAGATCGGCGTTGCCGACATGCCGCCCTTGTTTCTGACGGGGGTGCGTTATCTCTTTGCGGCCGTGCCGCTGGTGTTCTTCCTGCCGAAACCTAACGTGCCGTGGCGGCATATGATCGTTTACGGCATGGCGATGGGTTTCGTGCAATTCGGCCTGCTTTACCCGGCCATCAAGCTCGGCCTGCCGGCTGGGCTTGCTTCGCTCGTCATGCAGTCGCAGGCCTTCTTCACGCTGGCGCTGGCCGTGGTGTTTCTCGGCGAGCGGCCGTTGCCGTCACAGATCCTCGGCGCGATCATCGCTTTTGGCGGGCTGGCGGTCATCGGTCTGGAGCGCATGACGGCGGCAGCGCTGATACCGCTCCTGATGGGCGTCGGCTCGGCCATTGCCTGGGCCTGCGGCAACATCGTCAATCGCCGCATCGGCCAGGTGAACGCGGTTTCCTTTGTCGCATGGACGAGCCTTGTACCCGTTCTGCCGTTAATCCTGCTTTCGCTTATGGTGGAAGGACCTGATGCGATTGCGGAAGGCCTGCTCAACGCAACGCCGACGATGGCTTTCGTGGTGATCTACATGGCCTATGGCGCGACCATCGTCGGCGCAGGCATCTGGAGTTACCTGCTTCTGCGTTATCCGGCCGGAACGGTGGCGCCGTTTTCGCTGCTGGTGCCGATTGTCGGTTTCATCAGCGCCTATCTCGCTTTTGCGGAGCATATCACCGTCTTCGAAGTGGTCGGCGCCGCATTGGTCATCACCGGGCTGATGCTGAACGTGTTCGGCAGGCGGCTTTCATTTTTGCGGGTCTCGTCCGGGGCCGCATAGATGCGGTGCAATTGCCTGTGCATTATCGGCATGGGACAGACGCAACAGGCGATTTTTTGGTAAAGAGCATGTTTTCGGCCGCCGCTAAGGGAATCGGCCGGATGACATGCAGCACGAGGAATGGAACATTGCAGGTCGGTATCGACATGGGAACCCTATCGGGCGGGCAACAGGCCAAGCTCGATATTGAAGAATTGCTTGCGACACGTTTGCTGGTGCAGGGCAATTCCGGGTCCGGCAAGTCGCATCTCCTGCGCCGGCTGCTGGAGCAATCGGCGCAATGGGTACAGCAGGTCATCATCGATCCCGAGGGCGATTTCGTCACGCTTTCCGACAAGTTCGGTCATGTGGTGGTGGATGGCGAGCGCACGGAAGCCGAGCTTGCCGGCATTGCCAACCGCATTCGCCAGCACCGCGTCTCCTGCGTGCTGACGCTGGAAGGCCTTGATATCGAGCAGCAGATGCGGGCCGCCGCCGCCTTCCTCAACGGCTTGTTCGATGCGGATCGTGAATTTTGGTATCCGGTGCTTGTCGTGGTGGATGAGGCGCAGATGTTTGCGCCCTCCGTTGCCGGCGAAGTGACGGAAGATGCCCGCAAGGCGTCGCTGGGCGCCATGACCAATCTGATGTGCCGTGGCCGTAAACGTGGTCTTGCCGGTGTCATCGCCACGCAGCGTCTGGCGAAGCTCGCCAAGAACGTGGCGGCGGAAGCCTCGAACTTCCTGATGGGCCGCACCTTCCTCGATATCGACATGGCGCGTGCTGCCGATCTGCTCGGCATGGACCGGCGGCAGGCGGAAATGTTCCGCGATCTGCAGCGAGGCAACTTCGTGGCGCTTGGGCCTGCGCTGTCGCGCCGCCCTCTGCCCATCGTCATCGGTGCGGTGGAAACCTCGGCGCGCTCGTCGTCACCGAAGCTGATGCCGCTGCCGGATGCGCCGCAGGATGTGGAAGACCTGATCTTCACGCCGGATCCGGAAGAATTCACGCGCGCTGTCGTGCGTCGGACGCCACCAGCGCCGCGTCCGACCACGGATATTCTGGCCGAACTCTCCCGTTCCACGCCCGCTGCCGTTGGCCCTTCACCGGAGCAGTCTCCGCGTGCCGGTCAGCCGGAACTGACGCCGGAGGAGCGTGAGGAGAAGATCGGTGCGGTTCTCGTTGAAATTCTCGACGATCCACAATCGGCCTATCGCACGGATGCCGTGCTTTATCAGGATTTTCTGGTGCGCGCCCGTATGCGCCGAATTCCCGGCACGCCGATGACGCTGCCGGAATTCCGCCGGCAGGTGGCGATTGCCCGCTCCGGCGTCGATGCGGCGATGGCGGCAAGCGAAGGCTGGGAGAAGGCGCTGGAATTGTCGACGTCGGTTTCCGATGATTTGCAGGGCGTCTTCCTGTTGCTGGTCAAGGCCGCTCTTGGCGAGGAGCCTTGTCCGTCGGATGCCCGCATCGCCCGCGCCTATGGCACCCATTCCGCCCGCCGCGCTCGCCGTCTGCTCGGTTATTTCGAGGAGAAGGAGCTTGTGGTGGTGCATGCCGATTTCTCCGGCAAGCGCATCGTGGCTTTCCCTGATCTCGACGCAAAAACCGCACCCGGCGATGCGGATGCGGCTGAGGATGATGCGAGACTTGCGGCGGAGTGAGGTAGGCAGGCTGCTTGTTTGACATACCTTCCGTCATGCCGGACTTGATCCGGCATCCAGCCACGGCGCGTCTGCGCCGTGAGACGAGTCTGTTGCGATCAAGGACTTGATCGCGCTGGACCCCGGATCAAGTCCGGGGTGACGGCGTGTGAGGAGGCGTTACCGCCTCCTCATCTTGCTCATCCTTACTCGATGGCCTTTGCTTCCTTTCGCGTTGCGATCAGCGAACCGATGATGCCGGTTGCGAGGATGGCGACCGTGACGCCCAGTGAGACTGCGGGCGGGATCTTGGCGATGCCGAGCATATCCGCCACGAAAATCTTCGAACCGACGAAAACCAGAACCGCAGCCAGCGCATATTTCAGATAAGCGAAGCGGTGGATCAGGGCGGCGAGCGCAAAATAGAGGGCGCGCAGGCCAAGGATCGCGAAGATGTTCGAGGTGTAGACGATAAACGGATCGGTGGTGATCGCAAAGATCGCCGGGATCGAATCGACCGCGAAGATCAGGTCGGCGATTTCGACCATGATCAGCGCCAGAAACAGGGGCGTCACGAAGGTTTTCAGCTTGCCAGTGGCTGGATCCGTTTCCTTGACGAAGAACTTCTCGCCATGCAGCTTCTCCGTCACCGGAAGGCGGCTGCGCAGGAATTTCAGGATGCGGTTATTGCCGATATCGGCCTCGTCATGGTCGGACGAGAACAGCATCTTGAGGCCAGTGAAGACGAGGAAGGCCGCGAAGAGATAAAGCACCCAGTGGAAGTTTTCGACAATGGCGGCGCCGCCGGCGATCATGATGCCGCGCAGGATGATGACGCCGAGGATACCCCAGAGCAGCACGCGGTGCTGATATTGGCGGGGAATGGCGAAATAGGAGAAGATCATGGCGATGATGAAGATATTGTCCATCGCCAGGCTTTTTTCGACCACGAAGCCGGTGACATATTCCATCGCCGACTGCTGGCCGGACTGGTACCAGATCCAGCCGCCGAAGGCCAAACCGATGGCGATATAGAAGCCTGACATCAGCAGGCTTTCACGGATGCCGATTTCCTTAGAGTTCTTGTGCAATACGCCAAGATCGAGCGCCAGGAGGCCAAGGACGAGAGAAATGAAGACCGCCCACATCCATGTGGGGGTACCGAGAAAATCGTTGAGGAGGAACTCCATCAGTCAACCTTTAGCCGGACGAGGTTGGCTTTGCGGATGGGGAACGTGTGTCAAGAATATACGTGGGCCCCAACCTAAAGAAACTCGACATCACGTGTTGTCCGGTAACACGCCAGAGGGGCCCGAGTTCTGATCACGAGGGAGAGATAGGAGAGCCTTCAGGCTTTTCAAGGGCCGGTTCGAGAAAAAAGCGGCAGGCTTTGTTTGACAAATTTGTAAAACATGTTTAGAAGCCGCCCCAACGCCGGGCAGTGATGTCCGGTGTGTTTTGTTGACTGCCCTGCAGTTTAATAACTGACGTTCGGCGGTCAATATCACCGACATGTCCCGTGGTTTCTCCATTTGCATGTGAGAAGCCTGTCAGAGGCCCTGAAACGGGCTTCAGAGGAGGGCGTGTTTCCTTAAACCGGTTTGGTAACAGACCGGCATAACCTTTTGAGAAGGAAATACGATGAGCAAGCGCGAATCGGCTAAGTACAAAATTGACCGCCGCATGGGCGAAAACATCTGGGGCCGTCCGAAGTCCCCGGTAAACCGCCGCGAATACGGCCCGGGCCAGCACGGCCAGCGCCGCAAGGGCAAGATGAGCGACTTCGGCACGCAGCTGCGCGCCAAGCAGAAGCTCAAGGGCTACTACGGCGAACTGCGCGAAAAGCAGTTCCGCGCCACCTACGACGAAGCAAACCGTCGCAAGGGCGATACCTCCGAGAACCTGATCGGCCTGCTCGAGTCGCGTCTGGACGCCATCGTCTACCGCGCCAAGTTCGTTCCGACCGTTTTCGCATCGCGTCAGTTCATCAACCATGGCCACGTCACGGTTAACGGCGTTCGCGTCAACATCGGTTCTTACCGTTGCAAGCCGGGCGACGTTGTTGAAGTTCGCCAGAAGTCCAAGCAGCTGGTGACCGTTCTCGAAGCTGTTCAGCTCGCAGAACGCGACGTTCCTGACTACATCGAAGTCGATCACAATAAGATGGTTGCGACCTATGCTCGTATCCCGGCTCTGTCTGACGTTCCGTACCCGGTCGTCATGGAACCGCATCTGGTCGTCGAATTCTACTCGCGTTAATCGACGCGTTTCAGTATTGAGAAAGCCGCCCCTCGGGGCGGCTTTTTTGTTTGCTGGGGAAGGCTTTGCATGCAGGACATTCAGGCGATCGTCGATTCCATTTACGACAGCATGGTGCCGCGCCTGGGCGAGGGCAAAGTTGCGGACTATATTCCCGAGCTTGCCAAGGTCGATCCGAACCAGTTCGGCATCGCCATCACCACCGTCGATGGAACCACCTACACGGCCGGCAATGCGCTCACGCCGTTTTCGATCCAGAGCATCTCCAAGGTCTTCATGCTGACGCTGGCGCTCGGCAAGGCGGGGGAGACTGTATGGAACCGCGTCGGGCGCGAACCGTCAGGGTCTTCCTTCAACTCCATCGTCCAGCTGGAGCATGAGCACGGCATTCCGCGCAATCCCTTCGTGAATGCCGGCGCCATCGTGGTGACGGATATCGTTCTTTCCGGCCACCAGCCGCGAGAGGCGATCGGCGAACTTCTGCGCTTCGTGC
Source organism: Agrobacterium sp. M50-1 (assembly GCF_049843495.1). Lineage (NCBI taxonomy): Bacteria > Pseudomonadati > Pseudomonadota > Alphaproteobacteria > Hyphomicrobiales > Rhizobiaceae > Agrobacterium > Agrobacterium sp. M50-1. Next base: position 119,870 of record NZ_JBBHZH010000002.1, read on the forward strand.
GTTATCTCGCCGACGACGACACGATCAGCATTGACGACACGGTGGCGAAATCCGAGCAGGCGACGGGTTTCCGCAATTTCGCGCTTGCCAATTTCATGCGGTCCTTCGGCAATCTGCACCACCCCGTCGAATATACGCTGGGCGTTTATTTTCACCAATGTGCGCTGTCCATGACCTGCGCGCAGCTTTCGCGGGCCGGGCTGTTCCTTGCCAATCGCGGCCGCAATCCGCTGAGCGGCCATACGGTCGTGTCAGACCGGCGGGCGCGGCGCATCAACGCGCTGATGCTGACCTGCGGCCATTATGACGGATCGGGCGATTTCGCCTATCATGTCGGCCTGCCCGGCAAGAGCGGTGTGGGTGGCGGCATCATGGCGGTTGCGCCGGGCAAGGCGTCCATTGCCGTCTGGTCGCCGGGTCTCAACAAGGTCGGCAATTCGGCGCTTGGGTCACAGGCGCTGGAAATGCTGGCGACGAAAACCGGCTGGTCGGTATTCGGGGCTTGATATTGCAGGCAGATGCGGGCATTTGCCTGCATTGAGAACGGCAGTCGTGCCGGAGCGAGCTAATGATGAACATTCTCACCAGGATCGATGACATCGCCGATAAGGTCGAGGCAGATCAGGACGCGCCCGAGGAAAACGGCAGCTCGCATCCTCTGTTCGACAATGCACCGCGTTCGGTCTCGTTCAACAAGCTGCGCAAGCGTCTGCTACGCAATGTGCGTCAGGCCTTTACCAATTTCGGCATGCTGAACGGCCAGAAACGCTGGCTGGTGGGCCTTTCCGGTGGCAAGGACAGCTATGGGCTGTTGGCGCTGCTGCTCGATCTGAAGTGGCGCGGCCTTTTGCCTGTCGAACTCATCGCCTGCAATCTGGATCAGGGCCAGCCGAATTTCCCCAAGCACGTGCTGCCGGAATATCTGGCGAAGATCGGCGTTGCCCATCGTATCGAATATCGCGACACCTATTCCGTGGTGAAGGAAAAGGTGCCGTCTGGCGGTACGTACTGTTCCCTCTGTTCGCGGCTGCGGCGCGGCAATCTCTACCGCATCGCGCGGGAAGAGGGCTGTGACGCGCTGCTGCTCGGCCATCACCGCGAGGATATTCTCGAGACCTTCTTCATGAACTTCTTCCATGGCGGTCGCCTTGCGGGCATGCCGGCGAAGCTGATGAATGACGAGGGTGACCTGATGGTGCTGCGCCCGCTTGCCTATTGCGCCGAAGAGGATATGGCGAAATTCGCGGCGGCGATGGAGTTCCCGATCATCCCCTGCGACCTCTGCGGCTCGCAGGACGGACTTCAGCGCAATGCCATGAAGGAAATGCTGGCCGACATCGAAAGGCGCATGCCGGGCCGCAAGGACGTGATGCTGCGGGCGCTTGCCCACGTCAATCCGTCGCACCTGCTCGATCCGAAGCTTTTTGATTTTTCGGCGCTCGCTGTCACCGGGGCGTCACCTGAAGAGCGTACGGAGGCCCGCCCTCCCTTATGAAGAAGTGCCCCGCGCGATGACCCTTTCCGATAAAGATATCGACTTTCTGATTTCCACCGTTGCCGCTGCCGGCCGCCAGGAAATCATGCCCCGCTTCCGCAATCTCGACGCCGGCGCGATCTCCGAAAAGACCTCCGCCGTCGATCTCGTAACCGAGGCGGATATTCTTACGGAAAAGGCGATAACCGCCGCTCTCCTGCAACGGTTTCCGAAGGCCCATATCGTTGGCGAAGAGGCCTATGATGCGGATCAATCCGTCATTCCAGCTCTTGCCGATGCGCCGTTCGCCTTCGTGATCGATCCAATCGACGGCACTTTCAACTATGCTTCGGGTTTTTCCGCCTTCGGCACGCTGCTCGCCGTCACCGTCAAGGGTGAGACGGTCGCGGGCATCATCCACGATCCCGTCATGGGCGATACCATCATCGCACTGAAAGGTGAGGGCGCGTTTCTCAACCGCAGGGACGGCTCGCAGGCAAGGCTCAAGGTCGCCGATCCCGTGCCATTGTCCGAAATGGTCGGCATCTTTTCCTGGGGTCACAGCCATGAAGATCGCCGCCCGGTGATCGCCGCCAATATGGCCAAGATCAAGATGGCGCTTTCAATCAATTGCTCGGCTCATGAATATTGGCTTGCCTCGACTGGCAAGCTGCACTTCATCGGCCATGAAAAGCTGATGCCTTGGGATCATCTTGCCGGTGTTCTCATTCATCAGGAAGCGGGCGGCTACACGGCCCGTTTCGACAATACGCCCTACCGGCCGGGACAGACGACCGGCGGCATCCTGTCGGCCCCCGACAAGGAAAGCTGGAAGATGCTGCGACGGGAAATCGTCGCTTTATAGTCGTTACGCTCAGAAAGAAGGATATCGCCCATGGCTCTCGAACTCGACATCGCCTCTCTTGCCAATGCGCTTCAGGAGGCGGCGGCGGTGGAAATCCTGCCGCGGTTCCGCAATCTGGGCGATGGCGACGTCAGGATAAAGAGCGAGGCGATCGATCTTGTCACCGAGGCCGACGAGGCTGCGGAGCGGCTGATCCGGGCCCGGGTGCAGGAAATCATGCCGGACGCGCTGTTCATCGGCGAAGAGGCGGTCGCGGCGGATGCCTCGCTGCTTGGCAAGCTTGCCGACGCCGATCTCGCCGTGGTGGTCGACCCAATCGACGGCACCTATAATTTCGCCTCCGGCCTGCCGCTCTTCGGCGTGATGATGAGCGTTATCTCAAAGGGCGAGACCGTTGCCGGCCTGATCTTCGATCCGATGGGGAATGACTGGGCGATTGCCGAAAAGGGCTCCGGTGCATGGCTTTGCGCCGCCGATGGCTCGCAGACGCAGATGTCGGTCGTGTCGGCGCCTGCATTGTCGCAGATGGTTGGCATCGCCAATACCGGCTATTTTGATGTGGAGACACGCCGCAAGATTCTCATGAACCTTGCCGATGTGCGGTTGTTCACCAGCTATCGCTGTGCTGCGCATGAATACCGCGTGTTCTGCGGCGGCCATATGCATTTCCTGATGTATAACAAGCTGATGCCCTGGGACCATCTGGCCGGCACGCTGCTGTCGCAGGAAGCGGGCGCTTATGCCGCCCGTCTCGACGGCTCTCCCTATCTGCCGCGCCATCTGGATGGCGGCCTGCTGCTTGCTCCTGATCAGGAGACGTGGGAATTGCTGCGCGAGAAGATTTTTACGGTTTGAGGGAAGCGTCGCTGTAACCAACAAAAAAAGGGCGTGGAACCGAGTTCCGCGCCCTTTTTGTTTGTGTGCCTGAACTTACCGTGTCGGTTTGTTATGCGCTTGGAACAGCACGCCCTTTTCGCCGATCAGCACGAAGACGAGGCCGATGATGGAGACGACGAAGAAGCCCGCCACCATGGGCAGCGCCGTGCCGTCGAAGGCCTGGCCGATGGCGGCGCCGATGAGCGAGCCGCCGACCGTTCCCATGAAGCCGATGACGGAGGAGGCGGTGCCGGCGACGTGGCCGAGCGGCTCCATGGCGAGCGAGTTGAAGTTAGAGCCGATCCAGCCGAACTGGAACATGGCGAGCGCGAAGAACACGATGAAGATGGCAAAAGGCATCGGTTCCGGTCCAACCATCTGCACCACCAGCCAGAGGAAGGTGATGGCGATGAAGCCGAGCAGCGACCCGTGCGACAGCTTGCGCATGCCGAACCGGCCGACCAGCCTTGCATTGATGAAGGACGAGAAGGCCATGAACAAAGCAACGCCCGCAAAGGCCGCCGCAAACCATGCGCCGAGCCCGTAAATGCCCTTGTAAACCTGTTCGGCCGAGTTGATGAAGCCGAACAGCGCACCGAAGATGAAGGTGCTGGAGAGCGTGTAACAGAGCGCGATGCGGTTGGTGAGCACGATCTTGAAACCGCCAAGGATAGAGCGGGCAGTGAAGGGGCGGACATCGTCCGGATGCAGGGTTTCCGGCAGGCGGAAATACATCCAGGCCGTCACCACGGCGGCAATTCCCGCCATGAAGGCGAAGATCAGGTGCCAGTTACCGAAAAACAGCACGATCTGGCCGGTGCCGGGCGCGATGACCGGAACGACCATGAATACCATCATGATCAGCGACATGACTTCCGCCATCTGACGGCCGCCATAAATGTCACGCACGATCGAGATGGTGATGACGCGTGTCGCCGCCGAGCCGATGCCCTGAATGAAACGCAGGATCAGCAGGCCGGAGAATGACGGTACGAAGACTACGGCGAGGGCTGAAACGATATAGATCGCAAGTCCAACGAGCATCGGCTTGCGGCGTCCAAAACGGTCCGAGATCGGACCGTACAGAAGCTGCGCGACGCCGAAGCCCAGAAGATAGGTGGAAATGACATATTGGCGGTGGTTTTCATTCACGACGCCAAGCGATGCGCCGATTTCCTGAAGACCGGGCAGCATGATGTCGATGGCGAGCGCGTTCAGCGCCATCAGCATGGCGGCGAGCGCGATGAATTCCGTGCGCCCCATCGAGCCTGCGCGCGAAGCGGTGGATTGTGAAAGTTCTGTCACAGGATTGCCCCAAAAAGAACGGCAAAGGCGTTGCATGAAGCAACGCCTGGCATACATTTCTGACAATCAGGGTGGGCCGGATGAACCGGCCGAAATCAGGCCGCGCCGCGGACGCTGATACCCTGTTCTTGGAAGTGGCTCTGCAGTTCGCCGGACTGGAACATCTCTCTTACGATGTCACAGCCGCCGACGAATTCGCCCTTGACGTAGAGCTGCGGGATTGTCGGCCAGTTGGAATAGTCCTTGATGCCCTGACGGATGTCGGCATCGGCAAGCACGTTGATGCCCTTGTAGTCGACGCCGAGATAATCGAGGATCTGTACCACCTGGCCGGAAAAACCGCATTGCGGAAATTGCGGGGTGCCCTTCATGAAAAGAACGATGTCGTTGCTCTTCACTTCGCTGTCGATCATGTCGTGAATGCCGCTCATAGGCCTATTCCTTTCACATGCGGTTCAAGGCCGCTGCTTTGACTTTGTCCCTAAATAACATGTCGCGGCGCGATTTCCACCCGTGGTGCGTAAAAAATGCGCTGGTGTGGTATCGCTAAGTAAAGGTCGCAACCCCCGCTACCAGCGCGTCGTCCCGGGCGGGTAAGAAAAGTCGACCATTATCTTCCCGATAGGCTCCCGCCGCCTGAAGACTGATTTTATTATCGGACCTGATCTGCCGTTATAAATATTGAGTTCCTGTTTGTTGTCGAACGTCATGGTTTCGTGCCCGCTATTCAGTGAGCAGTCATCCTTGCACTTGATTTCGATCTCGCTAGAGAAGCGACCCGCTTTGATATCGATAATTAGTTTTGGACTTTCCTGTTCTACGAGTCGGCAGGTGTCGCCGGTTTTGCAGAAGGCTGTGCCAGATATCCGATCAGCACCATCAAGCTCCACGACGAAGCCGATCTTGATCTCTTTGCTGCTCTTGACCTCCGCGGCACCTTTTTGCGGCCCCGAAATCGTCAACACCAAAAAGGTGGGAAGCAGGAGAAGGCGATGCATCATCGAAGCCGCTGTCTGCTGCGCGCGGCGGCGGTGCGTCTTTTGCTCACCTGTTTCTTGGCCGGCTTGGGTTTGACCGCGGCGTTTATTGCCGCTTCCAGAACCGAGCCGACGATGCCGCCTGCGAGGGAAGTATTGCTTTTCGTCCGGCGGCGGGTGCGGCGGGTCTTGCGAAGACCGGTCTTGGTGAGGATTTCAGACAGCGCGCCCTTGACGACGCCGTTGAGCACTTGATCGACGATGCCAGACAATTTTCCCTCGCCAATAAATAAATCATATTTCCGTCGCGATTTTTACTATACGTGCATCGCCCACTGTATCAAGCGATCCTTTCGGGTGTCTCCAGCCCGAAGGTTTATGCATGCCGAGCGTCAAGTCACGACTTGTTCTTTATTTCCCCGGTTTCGATCCGCTCGATGCGGCGGCCCATCATCTGCGTTACCAGCGGGCGGCGGCGCTGGCCGGCAAGACTTGGGATGTCGACTATGCGGTGGGACCGCTCACGAGCAGGCCGGGCGGCGAGACATTCACGGTTGAAGCTTCGGCGGGCGACTGGCGGACGCGCTCAGACATTTTCGTTTACGATCATAATGCGGTGATATCGCAGTTACGGGATGCGCCGGTGTGGCAGCAGATCTGGCTTGGTTTCAAAGCCGGTGCAGGCATTATCGCCGAGGGCGGTGCGGCGCGCTACTTCCGCCATGCCTGGCGTTTTGGTCTGTTCTTCATCTTCCCGTTCCTGCTGATGCTGGTCGGCGGCGCTGTTGCGGCGGCTATTGCGCTCTCGCCTTCGCTGCTCGGTTTGCCTCTCTGGCTCTTCGCAATCAGCCTTCCCGCCGCCGCCCTGTTTTTCGTGAAGGCGTTTCTGCCTTTTGCGGAGCGGTTTCACACCCTGCATCTCTATGCGGACTGGCGCTTCGCGCTCGCTGTCGGCCGCGATGAAGCGATTGCCCGCGACTGGATCGAAGAGAGGGCCGCACTTGTTCTGACGGCGCTTGAGCAGCCCTCGGACGAGGTTCTGGTCATTTCGCACAGCATGGGCGCCAGTCTTGCGCTCGCCGTGATCGGCCGCGTGCTGGAACTCAGGCCGGATGCGCTGGATGGCCGGAAGCTGTCCTTTACAACGCTGGGCGGCGCAGCGCTGCAATGTGCGTTCCTGTCGAGTGCGGACAGGCTGCGTGAGAGCGTCGGCGCGATTGCACATCACCCTGAGGTGACATGGTTCGATATCCAGTGCCTCACCGATCCCATTCACCTCTACAGGTGCAACACGGTGGCGCTGACCGGCCATAAGGATGCGCCGTTGCCGAAGATCGTGCCGATCCGCTTCAAGCATTCGCTTTCGCCGGAGCGGTATAAAAAGAACAAGCGCAACTTCCTGCGCATGCACCGGCAATATGTTCTGGGGCCTGATCGCAAATCCGGTTACGATTTTACGCTGCTAACGGCTGGACCTTTACCGGCCGCATCTTTTGCCGATCTGGAATCGCAGAGCCCGCCTGCTTTGTAAGCGGCTACTGCTCATTCTACCGGATATGAAAAGGCCCGCGTGAGAGTATCACGCGGGCCTTTGATTTTAGTCCGGAGCCTTTATGCGTTGGCAGGACAGTGAAACTGTCTTGCCCGAACGGCTTTGACGGCCACGGTCATTCGGGAGCCGAGGTCTGCAGGGCAAGGGCGTGCAGAACGCCGCCCATATTGCCCTTCAGCGCGTCATAGACCATCTGGTGCTGCTGCACGCGGGTCTTGCCCTTGAACGCATCCGCAACGACTTCTGCTGCGTAATGATCGCCGTCACCGGCCAGATCGCGGATCGTGACCTTTGCCCCGGGAATTCCCGCCTTAATCATGTCTTCAATGTCGCCGGGTTTCATGGGCATGGTGTTTCTCCTTAATTCATTCTGCGGCGAGCAAAGTTTCGCCGTCCATGAATTGAGGGAACCACGATTCATAGGCCAAGTGCAATTCTTTAATCTCGACAGCCCGCGCCGTGCCCAGCTTTACGCTCGCACCGCCGGTAACGCCGATTGCCGGGCAGGAAACGCCCGCCGCTTTGGCCGCCGCCTGCACCTTGTCGAGATCGGCCTTCTTCACCGTCAGGACGTAACGGCCCTGGTCTTCGCCATAGAAGGTGAGGACCGGATTATGGCCTTCGACCGCATCGATCGTCGCGCCGATGCCGGAGGAAATCGCCATTTCGGCAACCGCAAGCGCCAGACCGCCCGAAGAGCAATCGTGAACGGCTGTCGCAAGACCATCGGTGATGAGCGTGCGGACGAAATCGCCGTTCTTCTTTTCGGCTGCCAGATCCACATGCGGCGCCGGGCCATCGATGCGGCCGTGGATATCGCGCATGTAAACCGACTGGGCGATATGCGTGCCGAGACCGGCAGGCGCACCGATGAGCAGCACCACTTCGTCAGCGGCGGCGAAACGAATGCGCGCCATGCGGCCCCAATCCTTCAGCAGGCCAACGCCGCCGATGGTGGGGGTGGGCAGGATCGCCTGACCGTTGGTCTCGTTGTAGAGCGAGACGTTGCCGGAAACGATGGGGAATTCCAGCACGCGGCAGGCTTCGCCGATGCCCTTGATGGCATGGACGAGCTGGCTCATGATCTCGGGCTTTTCCGGATTGCCGAAATTGAGATTGTCGGTGGCCGCGAGCGGCAAAGCGCCGGTTGCGGTGATGTTGCGCCAGCATTCGGCGACCGCCTGCTTGCCGCCTTCGAACGGGTCGGCCTCGACATAACGCGGTGTGACGTCGGAGGAGAAGGCGAGCGCCTTCTTGTCATGGCCTTCAACGCGAACCACGCCCGCATCGCCACCCGGCAGCTGCAGAGAGTTGCCCTGGATCAGCGTGTCATACTGTTCGTAGACCCAGCGGCGCGAGGAGTTGTTGGCCGAACCGAGAAGCGAAACCAGCGCATCGGCAATATCGGCCGACGGCACGTCGTTGTCGGCCAGAGCCGCCGGCACCTTGGCGGGCGTCCACGGGCGGTCGTATTCCGGGGCCTCGTCGCCCAGTTCCTTGATCGGCAGGTTGGCGACTTCCTCGCCATTGTGCAGCACGCGGAAGCGCAGGTCGTCGGTGGTCCTGCCGACAATGGCGAAGTCCAGACCCCATTTGACGAAGATCGCCTTGGCGACCTCTTCCTTGGATGGCTCGAGAACCATGAGCATGCGCTCCTGGCTTTCCGACAGCATCATTTCATAAGCCGTCATGCGCTCTTCGCGCACCGGTACGGCATTGAGATCGAGCTCGATGCCGAGATCGCCCTTCGCGCCCATTTCGACGGCCGAGCAGGTGAGGCCGGCGGCGCCCATGTCCTGAATGGCGATGACCGCGCCTGTTTTCATCAGTTCGAGGCAGGCTTCCAGCAGGCACTTTTCGGTGAAGGGGTCGCCGACCTGAACGGTCGGGCGCTTTTCTTCGATGGACTCATCGAATTCGGCGGACGCCATGGTCGCGCCGCCGACGCCGTCGCGGCCGGTCTTCGCGCCGAGATAGACCACCGGCAGGCCGACGCCCTTGGCTTCCGAAAGGAAGATCGCATCGGACTTGGCAAGGCCGGCGGCAAAGGCGTTGACGAGGATGTTGCCGTTGTAGCGCGGGTCGAATTCCACTTCGCCGCCAACCGTCGGCACGCCGAAGGAGTTGCCGTATCCGCCGACACCGGCGACGACGCCGGCCACGAGGTGGCGGGTCTTCGGATGGTCAGGCGCGCCGAAACGCAGGGCATTCATGGCCGCGATCGGGCGTGCGCCCATGGTGAAGACGTCACGCAGGATGCCGCCGACGCCGGTCGCCGCACCCTGATAGGGCTCGATATAGGACGGGTGGTTGTGGCTCTCCATCTTGAAGACGACGCAGTCGCCATCGTCGATATCCACCACGCCGGCGTTTTCGCCGGGGCCTTGAATGACGCGCGGGCCGGTGGTCGGCAGGGTCTTCAGCCACTTCTTGGAGGACTTGTAGGAGCAGTGCTCGTTCCACATGGCCGAGAAGATGCCAAGCTCGGTAAAGCTGGGCTCCCGTCCGATCAGGTCGAGGATACGCTGGTATTCGTCGGGCTTCAGCCCGTGGGATGCAACGAGTTCCGGGGTGATCTTGATGGAATTTGAGATAGACATAGGTCTCACGCGGTTCGAGCCGAGGAAAGTTTCCGGTTCTTTAGCGCAAGAGGCTCAATGGCGCGACAGGAAAATGTGCTGTTTTGCCGGCAAAACGCTGCTTTGTTGGCTTATTCAGAACTTGTAGCCGACCATCAGGCCGACGCGGGTGAGCCCGTCATTGGGGCCATCGCACAGATTGGCGTGGGAGGCGTGCTCGATCTGGGTCGAAATATTCCAGTTGTTGTCGAAGCGATATCCGATGGCGGCATATTCATGGAAAAGCACCCGGCAGCCGAATTCCGCGCCGGTTTCGCCAGCGCCGTTTTTCAGCCTGCCATCGTGCCAAAGGCCGCCAAAACCGAAATCCACGAAAATCTTCGGGTTAAGATCGAAGGTCCAGTTCACGCCGCCGTAAATGGTGTTCGCCGCGCCCTCGGTGCCGATTTCCGCACCCAGATGCAGGCGGGGGCGAGCGAGTTTTTCGCCTGTCGTTACGGCGGCTGCGCTGGCGAAGGGATCGAAATAGGCGGTGAAGGCCGGGAAGACGCCGTTTTCACCGCCGCCATCGCGATTGGCGAGCGAGGTGGTGGCTCCGAAGCGCAATTCATCGAAGATGCTGCCGTCCGCCGCATTGGCCGGCACGATGTCGATGAAGACATATGCCGCAAGCAGCACCGCCAAAGTGAAAAACGCCCTGACACCTGTGGAACCGAATGCTGCCATCGAATCATTCCCCACTGCGAATTGCGCAAAGGATGGCAGGTTTGTAATTTTGGTAAATGATCAGTTACTGAATTAAACGGGATGTTGCAGGAAAGACTCTGCGGGCCAGCGTTCACGCCACGCTTTCATAGCCGGCCGAGCCATTATCGAGCAGGTGGCGAAGGACGCCGAAGGCATGCGTCAGTTCTTCGCGGGTGGAGGGGCCTGAAAAGCTGATGCGGACGCGGTGGAAAACCTTGTCCGTCCGTCCGGCCTTGAATTCGTCCTCGTCATCGATCAGCACGCCTTCCTTCATCGCCGCATTGCGGAAGGTGCCGGAAAGCCAGGGTTCGGGCAGTCTCAGCCACAGGAAGGCGATATCGGGCAGCGAATTGAAGTCCAGCCCGGCAAAGACGCGCCGGGCAATCGCCTCGCGCTTATTCAGTTCGGCGATGCAATCCTTGCGGATATCGTGGGCGTCGCCGCAATTGACGAGGCGCGCATTGAGTTCGGCGAGCATGAACGGCAGGCCGCCCGTCATCATCGAGTGGGAAATGCGGATGCGCGAGGAATATTGCGCCGGACAGGCGACCCAGCCGCCGCGCACGCCGGCGGCGACGGATTTCGACAGGCCGCCGACAACGAAGGTGATGTCGGGCGCAAATTCGGCGATCAGCGGGATCGCCTCGCGGGTCATCGCGCCATAAAGATTGTCCTCGATGATCCACACGCCGTATCGGCGGGCGATATCGGCAATCGCGCGGCGGCGCTCTTCCGGCAGGGTGGCGCAGGTGGGGTTCTGGCCGGCCGACATCAGGAAGATCATCTTCGGATGCTGCTGGGCGCAGACGCGCTCGAAATCATCAGGGACGATGCCGTTCTCATCCGCTTCCACCAGCGTCACTCGCCGACCGGCAAGGGCGGCGCTGCGGCTGATGTGGGAATAGGTGACGGGTTCGAAGACGATGCGGTCGCCCGGCGCGGTCATCGCCGTCACCACACTCATCACCGCCGCATGGGCGCCGAGCGTCGAGACGATGTTTTCCGGTTTTGGCGACCAGCCATTCTGGGAAAGCCAGCGAACGCCCGCCATGCACCAGCTGTCAGGGAAGGAGCGGGCGTAATTGGTGATGTCGTAGGCATGCTCACGGGTGACGGCCTCGATGTGCCTGGCGATCAGCCCGCTCTGGCCGACATCCGGTGCCGCCGTCGTGTTCAGCCTGAATTCGGCGCTGCTGTCTATGGCGTGGCGCGTGCTGCCGAAGGCCGCCGCTGCCGGCTCCATGGGCAAGGACGGGGCAGGGGTCTTGCGCTCATTGACATAGGTGCCGCGTCCGACCTCACCACTGACGAGGCCGCGTTCGTGAATGAGCGCATAGGCCCGGCTGATTGTACCGATTGTCACACCGAGATCGTAAGCAAGATTGCGCTGGGGCGGCAATTTCGAGCCGGCCTGCAGGGTGCCGTCGGAAATCGCGCCTTCAATACTGTCGGCAAGGCGAAGATAAATCGGGCCGTCGCCCTCGGTAATGTCGGGAAGCCAATTTGTCATGGTGACAATTTATGCATTGTATCTATCGGTAAGTCAATTGTATTTATTGTATGCATTGATTGAGGATCAACGAACGGAGACAATAGGTGCAATATGCGCAAGATGGATCAATACCTTTCGACAGCGGATACACTCTATCCTGATGGCTACGAACGGGAACGCGTGTTCCGCGATGCCGGCGACATGGTCGCACCGGCGCCCTTTCCGGCCAAGATCGCCCGCACGCTTATTGGTCGCCTGATTGCGGGCATGTTCAATTGGCACCGGAAACGGCAGGGACGGCTCGCTTTGCGGGAATTGTCCGACGATCTTCTGGAGGATATCGGCGTTACGCGGGATGAGGCCCTCAACGAGGCCGCAAAATCGCGGCTTCTCTCCTGGCCCTCCCGGTCGCTTTGATTTTTTGTCGGAGAGCGGTGCCTTCTTTCCCCGGCGCCATCAAGCCATTCGGCAGCCCGCCGCGCCACTCCCAACCGGCGCTGGCGGGTTTTTTTAGTGGGTATACGCGGGGGTGGCAAACGGCCAAAACAACTCCCCGTCATCCTCGGGCTTGTCCCGAGGATCTGCACATATCGATTTTGCTGACGTATTTGGGTCCTCGGGACAAGCCCGAGGATGACGTCTGTGGACGTATGTTAGATCAGCAGCCCTTGCCGCCGTTCGCCCAGCGCTTGACGTCGGTTGCGATGCGGCCGGAAAGGGCTTCGTTCATCACGGGTCCGAAAGCGTCGAGCTTTGCCGGATTACCTTCGGCCTGAACCACCAGCATGGGGCGCGATTCCGGGCTGTTGCGCGGTACGAGCAGGATGCGCGGGCGGCCGGAGAAGGAATTGAGTTCGGGGGCCAAGCGATAGGCCTTGAACGCCGCATCGCCCGATTTGAACCAGCAGGCATTCGCGCCAAGCGCGATCCGTTCCATGGTCGGCAGGGCCGCGCGGGAGACGGAGGCAGCCGGCTGCGGTTTCGGCTGGCAGGCGGCAAGTGCGGCGGCAGCGAGGATCAATCCGGCGGCTTTATAGGCATTGTGTCGAAGAAGACGGGGCATCAGGTCATCCAGAAGAAAGGCCGAAACGGCGCCGGAAGCCGGCATCAAAAAAGGCGGGCCTGAAGCCCGCCCGGTCTGTCAGGCTGCGATGACGCCAAGCGCCGAGGCGAAGAGGCCGCGCCCATCATTGCCGCCATGGGCGGCTTCGATCAGGTTTTCCGGATGCGGCATCATGCCGAGAACGTTGCCTTGGGCGTTGATGACGCCGGCAATGTCGTTCAGCGAGCCGTTGGGGTTGGTGCCCTCGGCATAACGGAACACCACCTGGCCGTTGCCTTCCAGCGCCTTCAGCTCTTCGGCTTCGACGAAATAGTTGCCATCGTGGTGGGCGACGGGGCAGCGCAGGATCTGGCCCTTGTCGTAAGCGCGGGTGAAATCGGTGTCGTTATTGGCGACTTCCAGCTTCACTTCACGGCAGACGAATTTCAGCGAGGCGTTGCGCATCAGCGCACCGGGCAGCATGCCGGCTTCGACCAGTATCTGGAAGCCGTTGCAGACGCCGAGAACCTTGACGCCTTTTTCGGCCTTTTCGCGAATGGCCTGCATGACCGGCATGCGCGCGGCGATGGCGCCGCAACGCAGGTAGTCACCATAGGAGAAGCCGCCCGGGATGACGATCAGGTCGACATCGGGAATATCCGTTTCCGTCTGCCAGATGGTGACGGGCGCGCTTCCGGAGATTTTCGTCAGCGCCGCGATCATGTCGCGGTCGCGGTTGAGGCCGGGAAGTTGGACGACAGCGGATTTCATGGACGGCGGCTCCTGCGGCTTCAGAGGATAGCGATAGCGTAGTTTTCGATGACCGTATTGGCCAGGAGCTTTTCGCACATCGCCTTCAGGTCGGTCTCAGCCTTGGCCTTGTCGGCGCCTTCCAGCTCCAGGTCGAAGACCTTGCCCTGACGGACATGGCCGACGCCGCCGAAACCGAGGCTGCCGAGCGCGCCTTCAATTGCCTTGCCCTGCGGATCGAGAACGCCGTTCTTCAGCGTAACAGTCACCCGTGCCTTGATCACCTGATCTTCTCCTGATTTTACCTTGTTAGGCCAATATTACTTCACGAGGCCGATATTACTTTACCAGGACAGGACCGGTGCCGCGGATCGGTTCGTTTTCATTGATGATGCCGAGACGGCGCGCCACTTCGGAATAGGCTTCCACAAGTCCGCCCATATCGCGGCGGAACAGGTCCTTGTCCATCTTTTTCTGGGTCTCGATGTCCCACAGGCGGCAGCTGTCAGGCGAAATCTCGTCGGCAAGGATGATGCGCATCATGTCGCCTTCGAACAGGCGGCCGCATTCGATCTTGAAATCGACGAGCTGGATGCCGACGCCGAGGAAGAGGCCGGACAGGAAGTCGTTGACGCGGATGGCAAGCGCCATGATGTCATCAAGCTCGGCGGGATTGGCCCAGCCAAAGGCCGTGATGTGCTCTTCGGAGACCATCGGGTCTTCCAGCTCATCCGACTTGTAATAGAACTCGATGATGGAACGCGGCAGAACCACACCTTCATCAATGCCGAGGCGCTTGGAGAGCGAGCCGGCGGCAACATTGCGCACGACGATCTCGAGCGGGATCATCTCCACTTCCTTGATCAGCTGCTCGCGCATGTTGAGGCGGCGGATGAAGTGCGTGGGAATGCCAATCTTGTTCAGATGCGTGAAGACATATTCGCAGATACGGTTGTTCAGCACACCCTTGCCGTCGATGACTTCATGCTTCTTCTTGTTGAAAGCGGTCGCATCGTCCTTGAAGAACTGGATAAGCGTGCCTGGCTCCGGACCTTCGTAGAGGATCTTGGCCTTGCCTTCGTAAATACGGCGGCGACGGTTCATAATTGCAGGTCTCTTGGTTGACGCCGATTCTGGTGGCGTTGTGTTTGGTCTTTGAAGCGGTCCCATAAAGGAAAAGAGTGCATTCTACAATGCGGCTCGCATATTTCCCTTCAATTCTTGTGACAGGCCGGAGAAACCGCGGCACCCGGAAAACAGGCCTCCGGGGCAGATCGAAGGGGCTGCGGCCCGCACGGCCGCCGCCGTCAGGGCTCGACGGCCTTCAGTCGGCTCAGGAACTGGGCGAATACCATGCCGCCTTCCGGCCACGGACCATGACCGGACTCGCTGTTGATATGGCCGGACATGCCGGCGTCGATCAGCAGCGAGCCCCAGGCGGCGGCGATGTCATCGGCATGTTCATAGGAGCCGAAAGGATCGTTCCGGCTGGCGATGGTGATCGTCGGGAAAGGCAGCGGATCGCGCGGGTAAGGTCCGAAGGTCATCAGGTGCTTGGGCCGGATATCGGGATTGGCGACATCGGGCGGCGCAACGAACAGCGCGCCGGACACCTTCTTGCCGATTTCCGGCAGGGCATGGATGACGGTCGGCACACCGAGGGAATGGGCGACGAGGACGATGGGCTTGGTGGAGGCATTGACCTCTTCCACCAGCCGGGCGACCCAATCTTCCTTCACGGGTTTGGACCATTCGGCCTGCTCGACGCGGCGGGCGGTGGAAAGCTTGCGCTCCCAGCGGCTCTGCCAGTGGTCGGGGCCGGAATTGGTATAACCGGGGACGATCAGGATATCTGCTTCTGAAACTTTCATGCGCCCATATCTGTGTTGTGATGCCGCCGCGATCAAGGTCGCGGCGGCATTAACTTCAAGGTCTCTTGCTCAGCTCAAGTCTCATGCGTTGCCGAAGACGCGGGTGAAGATCGTGTCGACATGCTTGGTGTGGTAACCGAGGTCGAACTTCTCGCGGATCGCCTCTTCCGGAAGTGCAGCGCGCACTTCCTCGTCGCCCAACAGTTCCTCAAGGAAATCTGCGCCCTGTTCCCAGACCTTCATGGCGTTGCGTTGTACCAGACGGTAGGCGTCTTCGCGGGAAACGCCAGCCTGCGTCAGCGCCAGCAGAACGCGCTGCGAATGCACGAGGCCGCGGAACTTGTTCATGTTCTTCAGCATGTTGTCCGGGTAGATCACCAGCTTTTCGATGACGCCGGCCAGACGGTTCAGCGCGAAATCCAGCGTGACGGTCGTGTCGGGGCCGATAGCGCGCTCCACGGAGGAGTGGCTGATATCGCGCTCGTGCCAGAGCGCCACGTTTTCCATGGCCGGCACGACCGACATGCGCACCAGACGGGCAAGGCCGGTCAGGTTTTCGGTCAGAACCGGGTTGCGCTTGTGCGGCATGGCGGACGAACCCTTCTGGCCGGGAGAGAAGAACTCTTCGGCTTCCAGAACCTCGGTGCGCTGCATGTGGCGGATTTCGATGGCGACGTTTTCGATCGACGAGGCGATGACGCCGAGGGTCGCGAAGAACATGGCGTGGCGGTCACGCGGGATGACCTGCGTGGAGACCGGCTCGGGGATGAGGCCGAGCTTTTCGCAGACATGTTCCTCGACGCGCGGATCGATATTGGCGAAGGTGCCGACGGCGCCGGAGATCGCGCCCGTGGCGATTTCGGCGCGGGCATTGACAAGACGCTCGCGGTTGCGGTGCATCTCGGCATAAAAGCGGGCAAAGGTCAGGCCCATGGTGGTGGGCTCGGCATGGATGCCGTGGCTGCGGCCGATTCGCACCGTGTTCTTGTGTTCGAAGGCGCGGGTTTTCAGCGCTGCCAGAACCCGGTCCATATCGGCGAGCAGAAGATCGGCGGCGCGCACGAGCTGGATGTTGAGCGTGGTATCAAGCACGTCCGACGAGGTCATGCCCTGATGCACGAAACGGCTGTCGGGACCGACAAATTCGGCAAGATGGGTGAGGAAGGCAATGACGTCATGCTTGGTGACGGCTTCGATTTCATCGATGCGGGCGACGTCGAAGGTGGCGCTGCCGCCCTTTTCCCAGATCGTCTGGGCAGCCGACTTGGGGATGACGCCGAGTTCGGCCAGCGCGTCACAGGCATGTGCCTCGATCTCGAACCAGATGCGGAACTTTGTTTCCGGCGACCAGATGGCGACCATTTCCGGCCGGGAGTAACGAGGGATCATGGCAATGACTTTCTTTGTGGAGGAATTTTGCTGCCCGTTTAGCAAAGTGTTCCGGTAATCTCAATCTATCAAGCCACATGCCTATGTTGCTCGTTGCGCACGTCGGCAAAGGAATGCGCCCGCAGGCAGGAGCGGAACGGCGGCAAAGGGCAGATATAATCCCAGACCCAGAACGCAGAACTGGTAAATCGCGCCGAGCGATGTGAAGAGCTGCTGGAAAAACCAGATGCGGGAGAATGCCGGCGCGTGCCATTGCGCATAGAAAATCCGGTACTCGAAAGCGAAGAACGCCGCCGCGACCGCCAGCGTGAAAAAAACGATGGCAAGACAGGCCGCCGCAAAACGCAGCGGCAGGGCGGTGGACGGGGGAACGAAGTGCAACGCGGCCATGGCCAGCAGCCAGCCGAAAAGGCCGCCCGCGAAGAAAAGCGTGATTATGTCGGTGGCGTGGTCGGTTTCCAGCCGGTTCCTGACATAGAGGCCGATGGCGGCGGCCGCGGCTGAGCAGAGGGCCCAGACAAACGCGCCGAGCAGCGTAAACAGCGCTGCCGAAGCCGTGTCACGGAAACCCTGCCTGTCGCTTTCCATGAAAATCCCCCAACGCCTTGCTGTGCCGCCCCCTGCCTGTCCGCATTCAGCGGCGACGGGTTACGTCCGTCCGGCTTCCGCCGCCGCGCGCAGCTGAGCGACGGTCTTGCGGTAGTCGGCGACGCCATCGCCTTTGAAGACGGCCGAGCCGGCTACCAGCGCGTTCGCACCGGCGGCAACGATTGCGCCTGCGGTTTCCGCCGTCACGCCGCCATCCACTTCCAGTTCGATCGGCCGGTCGCCGATCATTGCCTTTGCCGCGCGGATCTTGTCGAGCATGGCCGGAATGAATTTCTGCCCGCCGAAACCGGGATTGACGCTCATGATCAGGACGAGATCGACATCATCAAGCACGTTCTCGATGACCGAAAGCGGCGTGGCGGGGTTGAGCGTCACGCCGGCCTTTCTGCCAAGCCCACGGATCGTCTGCAGCGAGCGGTGCAGGTGAGGCCCTGCTTCCGCATGCACGGTGATGCTGTCACAGCCAGCCTTGGCGAAGGCTTCGAGATAGGGGTCGACGGGCGCGATCATCAGATGGCAGTCGAAGAACGCCATGCTGTGCGGGCGCAGCGCCTTGATGACATCTGGGCCGAAGGAGATGTTGGGGACGAAGTGGCCATCCATGACATCGAGATGGATCCAGTCCGCGCCGGCTTCCGTGACATCGGCGACTTCCTGTCCGAGCTTGGCGAAATTGGCGGCCAGAATGGAAGGGGCTATGCGGATGGGCAGGGACATGGGGCAAACTCCTCTCGACGCGTTGCGTAAGCTGCCTTTAACATCAAGTATCGGGGTTTGAAACGGCCGGCCGCGCGGTTGCGGGCGGTTTTCAGCCGCGTTTCATCGAATTTCCGTTCCTGCCGCGTTGCCTATTGTCTTTCCGCCTTGTCCGCCGGTTCGAAACGCTGGCCGTTCCAGCGCTGCAGGCGATAGGGATTGTCGGAAAGGTCGTGTGACGGGTTGAAGCCGAGATCGCCGATGACGGTTTTGAAGACGGCGCCGCCAGCCAATATTTCCGGCCCGGGTTTCGACTGCGCCTGCACTGCCTCCGCAAGGGCGGCGGTGAGTTCGGCCGCTGCATAAGCGGGCAGGATGTAACCCTCAGGTTCGATGCCTGCGCCCCGCAGTTCGCCGGCGACGGTCTGGGCGGAGGGCAGGGCGTCATAGGCCGGACGCGTGACGGCCAGCACATTCGCGGTCAAGGGAACCGGATTGTTGGCGGCGTTCATGGCGTCGCCGCCCATGATGGTCAAGGGAAGGTTTTCGGATGCGGCATCCCTGGCGATGATGGCGACGTCGTTGCGCTCTGCGCCCACGAAGACATGGGTGATGCCGGTGCGCGCCAGCCGGCGTACAAGCGCAACCTGCTGTTCCTGGTTGGGCCGCATCGTATCGGTGAAGGTGGGCTTGAGGCCGTTTTCCTCGAGCGCCGAGCGGATGCGGTCCACCAGTTCGCGGCTATAGATCGTGCCGTCATCCACAAGTCCGATGGAGTGTCCCTTCCAGTCGCGCAGGATGATCTCCGCGATCCTGTCCGATTCGGCCCGGTCTGATGGGGCGAGGCGGAAGAGCGGCCAGCCGTATTTTAGCGCATCTTCCATCAGGATCGGCGCGCGGCTGGAAAGTGTGATCGCGGGAATGGCGGCCGCCTTCAATGGCGGCAGAACGCCCTGAAGCGTTTCCGTGCATAAAAACCCGATCGCGGCGCTGACCTTGGCGGCCACGAGGCCATCGGCAATCGCGCCGCCGCTGCCGTCTTCGCAGCTCTCGTGGATTTCCACGACATCAAGCCCGAGCTTGGCCGCCGCCGCCTTCGCCCCCTGCCGCACCTGCTGGCCCAGAAGCTCGTAAGGACCGTTCTGGGGGGCAACAATGCCAATCGATGCCGCGCTTGCTGAGCCCGCGAAGGCAAAACCGGCGATGATCGTTAGCAGGCGAAGTGAAAGCATGACGCGATAGAAATCCTGTTGTCCCGGCTTGATGTTTATCGGCAACAACCGGTTTTCCAAAGGAAAAATCGCTGCGGTTTCATCTTAATCGCATATCGCCATCCGCAGGGCGGCGGTTTTGATCGGAAGTTGCCCGATTCGAGGGCTCGTAGCAGTGAGACAACTTTTGATTGTTTGCATTCGGTGCAATTGCGCGCGACCGGTCTCACGGCGCGGCTGTTCTTGCGGTGAGTTGTTCCTCCTTTGCGCCGACTGGACGAGGAGGTATTTCGTGTTCCTGCCGTGAGTTGCGTTACTTCATAAATCTATTACATGTGCCGCGTATAAGCACAGTTTAGAAAAGACTGAGCTAGGTTTATGCTTTTCAGAGTGCAGCACAAAAACATGCACATTTTATTATCAATTGCATAATTTATTGATATATATGACGAATATATAATCCTTCCAATTATTCCCCGCTTTTACGCCATGTTTTTTTCGCATTTGCGAGAAGATTTGCTTGACGGAAAGTAAATGATTAGCTTAGATGTAATTGTTTCAGGGGACGACTGAAATTGGCTGTAACAGGCCTCGGAAAGTGTTCCGATTATAAGCACTGCCAGACTATATTACATTCTATATTCTATTTTTTTCATTACGTATAAACCGCTTCAGGCAACTGGGGCGGTTTTTTACATGAAGCTAATTTAAGCAATTTAAAATTGAATTCCGAAAGCCAGGCGCAAAGACGTTCTTTCATTTTTGTATTTCTGGAAAAGATATAGCGCGGAGAGGGTAAATCCGACTCCGGCGTATAGATCGTATGACTGTGTGAAATTGCCCGTCGAACGCCCTTGCTGCCTGCAGGCGGGTTCGGTTGGCCGCTTGTGCGGCCTTATTTCAGGGCGGCCAGGGCGTCCCTGGCAAAGGCGGAGATGGGTTCGGGAAGTTCACCCGGATCGAACCAGCCGATGGCGGAAAGCTTGTCCGGTTCGGTCAATGCCGGCTCACCCTGCGCATCGCGGGTGACGAAGATCAGCGAAACCCAGTGGTGGCGGTCTTGCGTATCGATAAATTCGCTATGGCAGAGAAATTCGACGTCGCCGATCTCAAGGCCGGTTTCTTCTTCGGCCTCGCGGCGTGCCGCGGCGAGGGATGTTTCAAGGTGATCGACCTTGCCGCCCGGAATACTCCAGTATCCGGCTTCCGGCGCCTTTAAGCGCCGGCACAAAAGTACGCGCTCGTCACGCAATATGACAAGGCCGACACCAACGCCCGGAAAATCGAGGCCGGGCTTGATGGTTGATGTCATATTGTCCATTGCGCTGGTCAAGCCTTGGCGTTGGCCACGATCAGCATGAAGGCGGGAATGTCGTCGCCGAAACCAACCGGTGTCGGGCCATCGTCATGGTCGCGATAATGGCGGCGGCGGTCGCGGTTGTCGTCGTTGGCGTGCGGCTGGTTGCGGCTGTTGCGCTCGGAATTGCGCGGGGTCTTTTCCGGTCTGCGTTCTGCCTTCACCTTGTCTTCTCCGTGAGCCGCAACGTCCGTATCCACAGCGGACTGTGCATCCTGATTGATGTTTTCGACCGGCGATGCGGGTGCATCGCGACGGTTCCTGTCGCGACCTCTACCGCCACGTTCCTTGGGCCCCCGGCGGCTGGAATTGCTCTCGAAGCTTTCCATGGGCGCGGGGAGTGAGGACAGGTCACCGCTCAGCCACTCGATCTTCTCGGCGATCAGCTTTTCGATCGCGTCGAGATATTTCGCATCGCTCTTGGTGACGAGGGTGAAGGCCTTGCCCGAACGGCCCGCACGACCGGTACGGCCGATGCGGTGGACATAGTCTTCGGCATGAATGGGAACATCGAAGTTGAAGACGTGGCTGACATCGGGAATATCCAGCCCGCGTGCCGCGACGTCGGAGGCGACCAGCAGCGACAGGTTTCCGTCGCGGAAGTTCTGCAGCATCGTGGTGCGCGAACGCTGGTCCATGTCGCCATGCAGCGCGCCGACGGAAAAGCCGTGGCGGTCGAGCGAGCGGAACAGGTCGGCCACATCCTTCTTGCGGTTGCAGAAGATGATCGCGTTCTTGAGTTCGGCTTCCTCGGCACGGACCAGATCGCGCAGGACAGCGCGTTTTTCATAGTCCTTGTTGTGCGCGGCGACGATGCGCTGCGTCACGGTCTTTGCCGTGGAAGAAGGCTTGGCGACTTCGATACGGGTCGGGTTCTGAAGGAACCGGTCAGCCAGCTTCTGGATTTCCGGCGGCATGGTGGCCGAGAAGAACAGCGTCTGCCGGGTGAAGGGGATCATCTTGGCGATACGCTCGATATCGGGAATGAAGCCCATGTCGAGCATGCGGTCGGCTTCGTCGATGACGAGGATTTCCACGCCGGTCATCAGGAGCTTGCCGCGCTCGCAATGGTCGAGAAGGCGGCCGGGCGTGCAGATCAGCACATCGGCGCCGCGCTCCAGCTTGCGGTCCTGGTCTTCGAAGGAAACACCGCCGATGAGGAGGGCGACGTTCAGCTTGTGATTCTTGCCGTATTTCTCGAAGTTCTCCGCCACCTGTGCTGCAAGCTCGCGGGTCGGCTCGAGGATCAGGGTGCGCGGCATTCTGGCGCGCGCACGGCCCTTTTCGAGCAACGTCAGCATCGGCAGAACGAAGGACGCGGTTTTGCCCGTGCCTGTCTGTGCGATACCGCAGATATCACGCTTTTCCAGCGCCGGCGGAATGGCGCCAGCCTGAATGGGTGTCGGCGTCGTGTAGCCGGCATCTGCAATAGCGGAAAGAACTTTTTGGCTCAGGCCAAGATCAGAGAATGTTGTCAAAGGAAGAACTTTTTCCGTTCTGGTTCGGTAAGAACACCTGCGTGCCGCTGCGGCACTTGCAAAGACTTGGCGCGGGGATATGCCCAAATTGCCGGAAAGTCAAGGAAACAACGGGGAAAGCGCGCGAAACAGCGGGGTTCGGGCGGGGCTTCTGGGCCTTTGGTGCAGATTTCAGCGATTTATCGTAAAAAGCCCAAAAAAAGCATTAAAATCGTGCTGCTATTTTAAATAGGTTTTGAGTTCCGTTCCAGCGATCAGGAACCGCATGGGATCAACAGGCGTATCGTTGCGGCGCACCTCATAATGCACATGCGGACCGGTGGAGCGACCGGTGCTGCCGGCGCGACCGATGACGTCGCCTGCTTCGACCTTGTCGCCGGCTCTCACCAGAATGGCGGAGAGATGGCCGAATCGCGTCGAGACGCCCTGGCCGTGATCGATTTCGACCATATTGCCGTAGCCGCCTGAGTTTTCCGCCACCGTCACCTTGCCCGCGCCGGTGGATTTGACGTCTGCGCCGGTTTCGGCGCGAAAATCGATGCCGGTATGAAGGGCCGGTCTGCCGAGAAACGGATCCATCCGGTTGCCGAATCGGCTGGTGATCGCCCGACCGGGGGCCGGGTTGCCGAAGGGCAGGGCGGTTGCGGTTTCCTTGACGATGTCGAGCCTGTTCAGCGCATTGTCGAGATTGGTAAGCGACAGGTTGAAAGGATCGGTTTCACCGCGCTCGGGATCGGCATAGGGGCCGCCTACGTCGTCGTTGCCGTTCTCCTCAATTTTCAGGCCGGCCTGCCGGATGATATCCTGCATCGCATTCGCCTTGTCCTCGGCGTCGCTGGTCAGTCTGGCTATGCGCGATATCTGCTGGCGCTCTATATCCTTCAGCGACAGTGTCACCTTGGAGAACACCCGATCGGCCCGGTCGGACGGTGTTTCGCCGGCTTCGGGTACATAGGCGGCGCGTCTGTCTGATGTGGCGGACTTTTCCGTCTGTGGCCTGCGTGGCGCCATCAGCTTTTCAATGGCCGAAAGGCCGCCGGAAAGGTCAGCGCGTTTTTCCGGCGCCATGGCGTTCGAAAGAGACGAGGGCGCGGCCGGGGAGGCGGCGATGCCGGAATTTTCGGCGCGCTCCAGCAATTCACTCATGCGGCCGTGTCGCGAGGTCAGCGCCGCCTGCTGTTCCAGCAGCTTTTCCACTTTCTTTTCAACGACCTGCTGATCGAGCAGCTGCCGGGACGTGACGCGGTCCACCTGGGCCCTCAGCGCCGCGATGCGGTCTTCATAGTCGTTCTGCATGCGGGTCTGGCGCGCCATGGTCGCGCCGATCAGGTCGTCACGCAAGATGAGATAGCTTGTGGCGCCGAGATAGCCGAGTGAAAACAGGCCTATCGTGCAGCCGGCAAGCGCCGCCATCCACGGCCGGATGGTCATGTGCCGCACCCTGTCGCCGCGCGCGAGAATGAGCACGTGGGGCTCACGCTTTTTGCCGAATACCCGGTTTTCCGCCGTATCAGTCACAATCTCTCTCCGGACTGGCCGATTTCTTAAGGGAAATCATAATTCGTTAAGGTTAACGAAGTTTTGCAGGAGAGGTCTTTTAGCCTTGTCAGCTATTGGCTGACGGATGTGAGCGCGCGGTAAAAGGAAGGTGTCAGGCCGGCTTCGGCCCGGGCAAGGTCGTTGAAGGGCGGTTTCAGCGGGCCGCGGAAATTGGCGCGCACCAGTTGCCTGAAGGTTGCGGCCGGGTCCTTCTTCTCCCGAGCGCACAGGAACCGGAACCATTTCGCGCCGATGGCGACATGGCCCTTTTCATCATTATAGATGATGTCGAGAACGGCGGCGCTTTCGAGGTCGCCGGTTTCTCGCATCCTGGCCTGCAGGGCAGGGGTAACGTCCAGCCCGCGCGCTTCCAAGATGAGCGGCACGACCGCCAGCCGCGCGGTGAGATCGTTGCGTGTGGAGTGGGCGGCCTGCCAGAGCCCGTCATGGGCCGGCAGATCGCCATAGTCGGCGCCGAGGCTTCTCAGGCGGTCGCGCACCAGCCGGAAATGTTTGGCCTCTTCGAAGGCGACCTGCATCCAACCGTCGAAAAAGGAATGCGGCACCGGTTCGCTGGCGTAACGCGCGACGATATCGAGCGCGAGATCGACGGCGTTGAGTTCGATATGGGCGATGGCATGAAGCAGCGCGATCCGTCCCCTGACGCTGTGGAGCGAGCGGCGTTCCACAGCGGTTGGCGGCACGAGTTCCGGCTTCTCGGGCCTGCCCGGACGTTCGGGCAGCGGCGCGTCGAGCGGGGAGCGCAGCGACAGGCGGCGCGCAAACCAGCGTGTCGCCGTTTCCTGCGCAAGCGCGGTTTTTCTGTCGAGATCGGCGCTCGCGATCGCATCCGTCGCGCCGCCTCGGAGCGAAATGATCTTGAACGGGGGCGTCACGACGGGTTGGTCCCTCAGAGCTTCTTCACGGCCTCAAGAACGGCCTGCGCGTGACCCGCGACCTTCACCTTGTTCCAGACTTCCGCGATTTTTCCATCGGGCGCGACGAGGAAGGTGGTGCGTTCGACACCCATGTATTTTTTGCCATACATGCTTTTTTCCTTCCAGACGCCATAGGCTTCCACAACCTTCTTCTCCTCATCGGAGACCAGCATGACGGAGAGGGCGTGTTTTGCCGCGAATTTGTCGTGACTTTTGACGCTGTCGGGCGAAATGCCGATGACGACGGCGTTGGCTGCCTCGAATTCGCCGCCCAGCGCGCTGAAGTCGATGGCTTCGGCGGTGCAGCCCGATGTGTCGTCCTTCGGGTAGAAATAGAGGATGACGGCCTTGCCTTGCAGTTTGGACAATGTCACCGTCCCTTCACCGCTACGGGGCAAAGTAAAATCGGGAGCGGTGCCGCCAATCGTCAAGTCTGTCATAATCTACCTTTCTTTCGCCGGGATGTTGAGTGAAAGTCGCCACATTCGATATATAGCGAAACCGCGCGTCGTCCAGATCACGATTGAGATTTGAGGTCGAAACGATCTTAAATCTCAATCGTGATCTGGGCTAAAGAATTAGAGCGGGATTCCAGACGGAAACCGCTTATACTTTTCGCCATCCGCTCCGGTGTTGCGGCGAAACAAAGCTATTCAAGGGCAAACAAGGGCGTATGGCTGAAGTCAGGGGTGAAAAGGTCAAGTTCGGCAAGCGTGATATCATTGCGCTGCATGATCTTCCTTCGGCGCAGGCCGAAGATCCCATCATCGTTCATTGCCCTGCGCCGCGCTCCATGGTGCGGGCCTTCGTCAAGATTTTCGCGGCGCTTTTCGTGCTGGCCTTCCTCTCCATCGGCGGCATCATTCTTTCGGTCGAGACCGGATCGATCGATGCGACGCTTTCCAGCCAGGCGCAGCAGGCGCTGGAAAAGGCGCTCGGTCCACACTACAGCGCGCGGATCGGTTCTTCGGCGATCAGGTTTTCCACCGGGCTGCGCCTTGCGCTGGTGGCCGAGGACGTGGATATCGTCGAGAAGGAATCCGGCCAGCATCTGAGCCGGGCGCGGGCGATCGGCATGGCGCTCGATCCGCTTGCGCTTCTGACCGGCCGCGTCTCGGTGCAAAGCCTCGAAGCTGACGGGATGGAGCTCGATACCGCGCTTTTGCCCAAGGGTAACGGGTTCGATCTTACCAGCATCAAGCTCGACGCCGTGCCGCAGCAATTGCAGGACGCATTCGGACAGCTCGACAAGCTCGCCCAGGCTTTCCTCAGCAGCGGAACCGAGGAGATCGATATTTCCAGCGTTTCGGTTCACCTGCCGCCCGGCGAACTCGGCAAGCCGCGCACCATAGAAGTGCGCGAATTGTCGCTGACGCCGGATCAGCAGGGCGGCTATTCGCTTGATGGCGAAACGCTGTTTAACGGTGAGATTGCCAGCGTATCGCTCAAGACCTCCGGCGCGGGCGGTGTGATCAACGGCTTCGAGGCCCGCATCGACGGTTTCGATATCGGCCCGTTCCTGGAAAAATACGATCCCGACGGCAATCTTCATGAGGGCCTGAACGTCAAGACCGGCGTCAACATTGTCGCCCGGCGGGCCACGCAGGGGCAGGAGCCGCGCCTGGACGTTTCCCTCGGCATGGGCAACGGCACGCTTCGGATTGGCGGCGAAGCCCAGACCTTCACGGCAGGCACCGTCAATGCGCATTATGACTTTGCAAAAAGCACCCTCGTCATCGACAATTCGCGGCTGGAGCTTGGCCGGACCATTATTCCGGTCGCCGGTGAAATCAGCGATACGGAAGACGGCTTCGGTCTTTCGCTGCGGATCGACAATGGCGTTGCTTCGTCCGAAGCTTCGGGGGAGGCCCCAGTTCCTTTCAGCCTGAAGGCGGACGGGCATTTCACGGCGGCGACAAAACAGCTTGATGTTCCCGCGCTTTATGTCTCGGGCCCGCTAGGAGACATGGCGGGATCGCTGAAAATCCGGTTCGGCCAGGGCTCGCCGGAAATCAGTTTCGGCGGACAGATTCCGAAGATGGAGGCCACGGCGGTCAAGCAGCTCTGGCCGTTCTGGATGGCGCACAAGCCGCGCGACTGGGTCGTGTCCAATCTTTACGGCGGCACCGTCACCAATGGTTCAATCGCGATCTTCATCCCGCAGGGACGGATGTGCGGCCCCGGCTGCCCTCTGGTGCTGGGCGAAAGCGAAATGCAGATCCGTTTCGATATCGATGACACGCGCCTCAATACCACCGGCGACATTCCACCCTTGCGCGATGTGGATGCGCATTTTGACCTTGTCGGCGGCAAGATGGCCGTCGATATCAAGCAGGGCACAACCTATTTCCCGTCGAACCGGTCGCTTGCGCTGGAGAACAGCCGCTTTCTCATTTCCGCCGTTTACGACAAGCCGTTGCTCGGAAATCTCGAGTTGAACGTTTCAGGTTCGGCCGATGCCGTGGCCGAGCTTGCGACACTCAAACCCATCAATGCGCTCAAGGACACGCAGTTCAAACCGGAAGATTTCACCGGCGATGTCAAAGCCCACGCGAATCTCACCGTTGGCCTGCTTTCCAGCCACAACCCGCCGCCGCCGGTCTGGACGGCCGATCTCGACCTGAAAAACCTGTCGCTGACGAAGCCCTTCGCCGGCCACAAGGTGACCGCTGTCGACGGCTTCATGACGTTGGACGACCGCCAGCTCAAACTGGAGGGCAAGGGCCGCGTGGACGACGTGCCGATGGACATCGTGATGACGGAACCGGTGCGCAAGAAGAGCGATATCGCGCCGACACTGTCGCTGAAGGCAACCCTCAATGAGACGCAGGTCGCCAAGCTCGCCCCTGAACTGTCCACGGTCCTCGGCGGCACGACGGCGATTGAAATCGACGGCGCTGACCCGAAACGCCAGGACATCCGGCTTGATCTGACCAAGGCGTCGATCATTCTGCCCGGGCTCGGCTGGAGCAAGGGTATCGGCATTCCGGCCAATGCCACCTTGACCATGGAAGTGGCTGATGGGCGCACGACGATCAGCGACTTCTCACTCGATGGCGACGGTTTCGGCGCTGCCGGCGATATCGCCTTCAGCAAGAACGGGCTGATTTCCGCCGATCTCAGCCGCGTGCAACTCTCGCCCTCCGACAATTACGCCGTTTCGGTCGCCGCGTCGAAGAACGGCTATATCATCAATGCATCGGGCAAATCCGCCGATCTCAGGCCCTTCATTTCGAAGCTGCGCAGCCCCTCCAGCGGCAGCGACGGCGCGTCCCGTTCGCAGCCCACACTTTCCGTCAAGGCGCAGTTCGACAAGGTTTACGGTTTCAACGACGAAATCCTCGGCAATGTCAGCGCCGATGTCAGCGTGCGGGACGGCAAGGTACGCTCGGTTGATTTCCGCGGTGTCACCGGCAACGGCCAGGCGGTCGTCGCCCAGACCACCAATCGCGGGGCGACGGGAACCGTAACGCTGACCAGCAGCGATGCGGGTTCGCTCGCCCGTTTTGCCAATATCTACAGCCGCATCCGCGGCGGCCTGCTCAATCTTGCGCTGACGACGTCCAATGGCAACGATTGGAGCGGCTCGCTCGACCTGCGCAATTTTGCCGTCGTCAACGAAGCCAAGCTGCAGGACATCGTCGCCACACCGACGGGTGAGGACGGCAGGAGCCTCAACAATGCGGTGCGCCGCAATATCGATGTCAGTTCGGAAAAATTCCAGCGCGGTTTTGCCCGCCTCGTTTATGTCAATGGTTCGGTGGCGGTGGAAAACGGCGTCGTGCGCGGTGAACAGATCGGCGCGACATTCCAGGGGCTCTTGAAGGACCAGAGCGGCCGCATGGACATGACTGGCACCTTCATGCCTGCCTATGGTCTGAACCGGCTGTTCGGGGAACTGCCTTTCATCGGCATCTTCCTTGGCAATGGCCGCGACCGGGGTCTGCTCGGCATTACCTTCAAGCTGTCAGGCCAGACGGACCAGCCGAAGCTGACGATTAATCCGCTGTCGCTCATCGCGCCCGGCGTCTTCCGGCAAATCTTCGAGTTCCAATAAAAAGGGCCGCTTTCGCGGCCCTCAATAACAGCTTTGGTGCGGGTGTTACGCCGGGCGAACCAGAACGTGCTTCTTCTTGCCGACCGAGAGCTTGATGACGCCGTCACCGGTCACTTCGCCGGAACCAACGCTCTGACGCTCATCGGAAACGCCGATGTCGTTGATCTTAACCGCACCGCCCTGAACATGGCGGCGGGCCTCACCATTCGAACCGGCGAGACCGGCGCGCACGATGAGCGAGAGAACGCCGACGCCGGCTTCGAGTTCGGATGCCGGAACCTCGATGGAGGGCAGGTTTTCAGCCAACGCGCCTTCCTCAAAGGTCTTGCGTGCGGTTTCGGCAGCTTCTTCCGCAGCGGCGCGGCCATGCAGGATCGCCGTTACTTCGGTCGCGAGGATTTTCTTCGCCTCGTTGATCTCCGATCCGCCAAGCGCGGCGATACGGGCGATCTCATCCATCGGAAGCGTGGTGAAGAGCTTCGCGAAGCGAACGACATCCGCATCTTCCGTGTTGCGCCAGTACTGCCAGAAATCATAGACCGGTAGCAGGTCCTTATTCAGCCATACGGCGCCCGACGCCGACTTGCCCATCTTTGCACCCGAGGAAGTGGTCAGAAGCGGCGAGGTCAGCGCGTAGAGTTGCGGTGTCCCCATGCGGTGACCGAGGTCGATGCCGTTGATGATGTTGCCCCACTGGTCGGAACCGCCCATCTGCAGGCGGCAGCCTGTGCGCTGGTTCAGCTCCACGAAGTCGTAGGCCTGCAGGATCATGTAGTTGAATTCGAGGAAGGACAGCGACTGCTCGCGGTCGAGACGCGTCTTCACGCTGTCGAAGGACAGCATGCGGTTGACCGAGAAATGGCGGCCGACATCGCGCAGGAATTCGAGGTAGTTGAGACCACGCAGCCAGTCGGCATTGTTGATCATCAGCGCCGGATTGCTGGCGCGATCGTAATCGAGGTAGTTGGCGAAGACGTGCTTGAGCGAGGTTATGTTATCCTCGATCATGTCGATCGTCATCAACTTGCGGGCCTCTTCCTTGAAGGAGGGATCGCCGACCATGCCGGTGCCGCCGCCCATCAGGGAAATCGGCTGGTGGCCGGTCTTCTGCATCCAGTGCAGCATCATGATCTGGGTGAGGTGGCCGACATGCAAACTCGAAGCCGTCGGGTCATAGCCGATATAGGCGGTCACGGTTTCCTTGGCGAACAGTTCGTCGAGACCTGCCTCATCGGAGATCTGGTGAATGAAGCCGCGCTCATCGAGCGTGCGGAGGAAATCGGACTTGAACCTGGACATAACCTTTTACTTTCTGGTTTGATCTTTGCCGTCGCTGGAGCGCCGCACGTCCTTTCGGACGCGCAAAGGACGCTCCACAATGCCGT
Source organism: Agrobacterium sp. M50-1 (assembly GCF_049843495.1). Taxonomy (NCBI): domain Bacteria; kingdom Pseudomonadati; phylum Pseudomonadota; class Alphaproteobacteria; order Hyphomicrobiales; family Rhizobiaceae; genus Agrobacterium; species Agrobacterium sp. M50-1. Next base: position 150,059 of record NZ_JBBHZH010000002.1, read on the forward strand.
AAGCAGCCAATGAACGACGCGGCTTTATCATTGTTTTTTGAAATGTGCACCCGTTTCGGCCATGAATAACGGCGATTCACGTCATCATGATTCGATATTGAAGGGGAGCGGCGCGTGGGCGAGGTCAAAACGGCGATCGGGCTGATGAGCGGGACATCGATGGACGGCATCGATATCGCCCTGTTGCGCACGGAGGGCGAGAGCGTGGTGCGGCACGGGCCGAGCGGTTATTTCCCCTATGATCCGGGCCTGCGCGCCATCTGGCAGAAGGCGCTGGTTACGGCAAAAGCCATTCGCGAACGGCGTGAACGCCCCGGCGATCTGGCTGATGCAGAGCACAAGCTGACGCTTGCCCATGCGGCGGCGGTCAAATCCTTCCTCCACCGTCACCGGCTTCTGCCCGGTGATATCGATGTCATCGGGTTTCATGGGCAGACCGTGCTACACCGGCCGGATGAGGCGCTGACCGTACAGATCGGTGATGGCGCGCTGCTGGCCTCCGAAACCGGCATCGACGTGGTTTATGACATGCGCGCCAACGACATGGTGCATGGCGGGCAGGGTGCGCCGCTCATTCCCGCCTACCACATGGCGCTCTCCGCCAATCTGCCTGATGGCTTCGAAACGCCCGCCGTCTTCGTCAATATCGGCGGTATCTCCAATCTGACCTATATTGGCGAGGGCGGGCGGCTTACGGCTTTCGACAGCGGGCCGGGCAATATGCTGATCGACCAGTGGATCGAGGCGCATACCGGCAAAGCCTTCGACAAGGGCGGCAGGACGGCGGCGGGCGGCAGCGTCGTTGCCTCGCTCGTCACGCGTTACATGGAAAGCCCGTTCTTCTCGGCCAATATCCGCCGCTCGCTTGACCGCAGCGATTTCGTTCCGCCGCAACAGGGGGAGATTTCGCTGGCGGACGGTGCGCGCACGCTATCGCATCTGACGGGCGCTGCGATCCTCAAATCGGCGAGCTATCTGCCGGAAGCGGCGAAAACCTATGTCGTCTGTGGTGGCGGGCGTCTTAACCCTGTTATCATGGAAGAGTTTGCAAACCTTGCCGCAAAGGTGGGGGCGCGGGTGATTGCGGCGGAGGAGGCGGGTTTCGATGGCGGGGCGATGGAGGCGGAGGCCTGGGCCTATCTCGCCGTGCGATCGCTTAAAGGCCTGCCGCTGACCTATCCCGGCACGACGGGCGTGAACGAGCCGGTGACGGGTGGGGTTTTGGTGAGGGCGTAATAGACGACGGCGGGTGTGGCTCACCCCCCTCTGCCCTGCCGGGCATCTCCCCCGCAAGGGGGGAGATCGAATCGTGGCGACCTATCGGCCACCTTGAACGTAGCAGCTTAGGCAAAGAGCAGGCGTCTGGCTGATCTCCCCCCTTGAGGGGGAGATGCCCGGCAGGGCAGAGGGGGGTGAGCCACACCCGCCGTCGATCATTGTAGCTAGGTGAAGAGCTGCCCCGACGATGCGCGGCTTATCACCGAATACGCTTCGCTGCCGGTTCCGGTACCAGTTCGCCGTTAAGGCGGCGATCGAGGTAGTCCTCGCATTCGCCCATCAGCTCATCCACCTTGCCGTTGAAGAAGTGGTTGGCGCCCGGAAGGGTGCGGTGGGTGATGAGGATGCCCTTCTGGGTCTTCAGCTTTTCCACCAGACCATTCACGTCCTTCTCAGGCGCGACCTTGTCGGAATCGCCGTTGATGATGAGGCCGGAAGACGGGCAGGGGGCGAGGAAGGAGAAATCGTAGGTGTTGGGCTGCGGCGCAATCGACATGAAGCCTTCGATTTCCGGACGGCGCATCAGAAGCTGCATGCCGATCCAGGCGCCGAAGGAATAACCGGCAACCCAGCAGCTTTTCGAATCGGGATGCAGGCTCTGCACCCAGTCGAGAGCGGAAGCGGCGTCTGAAAGCTCGCCAGCGCCGTGGTCGAACTCGCCCTGGCTGCGGCCGATGGAGCGGAAATTGAACCGGAGCGTCGTGAAACCGCGCTTCTGGAAAAGATAGAAGAGCTGATAGACGATCTGGTTGTTCATCGTGCCGCCGAACTGCGGGTGCGGATGAAGGATGATCGCTATCGGCGCGCTCTTTTCCTTGGAGGGTTGATAACGGCCTTCGAGGCGACCCGCAGGGCCGTTAAAGATGACTTCGGGCATTGGTACTCCGGTCGTGTTTTTTCATTCTCCAACCGCATTCTTCCGATGAGAAGACTTGACGAACTGTGTCATCTTTTCTAGAACGCAGTTTAGAATAATTCGAAACTTTGCGTGTGCTTAAGCACTCGGGTCGTGTCATAAGGCAAGCGCAACTGTAATTTCAAGAAAAATGCGTTTTGGCGCATTGAAGATTGGGCGAAGCCTCTCGTTATGACGGTTTTGACGCGCACATATATGGATTGGAACGCCACGGCGCCGCTTTTGCCCGCCGTGCGGGATGTTCTCGTCTCTGCGCTCGACCTTGCCGGCAATCCGTCTTCCGTCCACCGGGAAGGGCGTGCGGCGCGCGCTGCCGTTGAGACCGCCCGCCGCGAGGTTGCGGCACTTGCCGGGGCTTCGGCGTCTCACGTCACCTTCACCAGCGGTGCGACTGAAGCCGCCAATCTGGTGCTTTCGCCGGATTTCAGGATGGGGCGCGCTCCCGTGCGCTATGGCCGTCTTTATGTGTCCGCTATCGAACATCCTGCCTTTCGCGAAGGCGGCCGCTTCGCCAAGGCTGACGTTACGGAAATTCCCGTTACGTCAGCGGGCGTCATCGATCTTGCCGCACTTGAGGCGCTGTTGTCGTCACACGATGCGTCCGCCGGCCTACCGATGGTTGCCTGCATGCTGGTCAATAACGAGACGGGCATTGTTCAGCCGGTAGCGCAAGCCGCACGGCTTGCGCATGCTGCGGGTGGGTTGATGGTCGTCGACGCCGTGCAGGCGGCAGGTCGTATCTCGCTCGACATCAATGCTCTCGATGCCGATTTTCTGGTCATCTCGTCCCACAAGCTCGGTGGCCCCAAGGGTGCTGGGGCGCTGGTTTCGCGCGGCGAGGTGATGATGCCGAGGCCGCTGATCCATGGCGGCGGGCAGGAGAAGGGGCATCGTTCGGGCACGGAAAACACCCTGTCGGTCATCGGTTTTGGCGCCGCTGCCGTTGTGGCTGCCCGGAATCTCGAGATTGAAGCGGCGCGTCTTGCCGCTCTGCGGGCGCGGCTGGAAGACGGCATGCGGGTGAGTGCGCCTGACGTGATCATCCACGGCGAGGACGTTGCCCGCGTTGGCAATACCACGTTTTTCACCCTGCCGGGCCTGAAGGCGGAAACGGGGCAGATCGCTTTCGATATTGAAGGCATTGCGCTCTCTGCCGGTTCGGCCTGCTCATCCGGCAAGGTGGGGGAAAGCCATGTGCTGACGGCTATGGGGCGTGATCCCAAGCTTGGCGCACTCAGGATTTCCCTTGGCCACGCCACGACCGAGGCGGATATCGAGCGCACGCTCGCGGCGTTCATGAAAATTGCCGGGCGGCGCAAGCTGGCCGGTCAGGCCGCGTAAAATGCGGCAAAGAATTGCGGAATAGCAATTTTCCGCTTGCCGGGATGTGTGAAAAGCGCCATCCCGCACTTACATGGGTATAAGCTCCGCCCCGCTCAACGGCGCGGTGATATTGCCCGAAGATGGATAAGGCGGCTTTCCGCCTTGATACGTTGACAAGCCACCGGACCTTTGCTCCGGCGAGATTGGAGAACGACATGGCAGCGGTTCAGGAAACGATCGATCAGGTCCGCCAGATCGATGTGGACCAGTATAAATACGGCTTCGAAACCAATATCGAAGTCGACAAGGCCCCCAAGGGCCTTTCGGAAGAGGTGATCCGCTTCATCTCGGCCAAGAAGCAGGAGCCGGAATGGATGCTGGAATGGCGTCTTGAGGCTTACAAGCGCTGGCTGACGATGGAAGAGCCGACCTGGGCGCGCGTCAGCTATCCCAAGATCGACTTCAACGATCTCTATTATTATGCCGCACCCAAAAGCACGCCCGGCCCGAAGTCGCTTGAGGATGTCGATCCCGAGCTGCTGAAGGTTTACGAGAAGCTCGGCATTCCGCTGAAGGAACAGGAAATCCTGGCCGGCGTGGAAAACCGCCGCGTGGCCGTGGATGCCGTGTTCGACAGCGTCTCCGTCGTCACCACCTTCAAGGCGGAACTGGCGAAAGCCGGCGTCATCTTCATGTCGATTTCGGAAGCCGTTCGCGAGCATCCGGAGCTGGTGAAGAAATATCTCGGCTCGGTCGTGCCGACGACGGACAATTTCTATGCGACGCTGAATTCGGCGGTCTTCACCGACGGTTCCTTCGTGTTCGTGCCGAAGGGCGTGCGTTGCCCGATGGAGCTTTCCACCTATTTCCGCATCAACGAGAAGAACACCGGCCAGTTCGAGCGCACGCTGATCATCGCCGAAGAGGGTGCTTACGTCTCCTATCTGGAAGGCTGCACGGCACCTCAGCGCGACGAGAACCAGCTTCACGCCGCCGTTGTCGAACTGGTGGCGCTTGATGATGCCGAAATCAAATATTCCACCGTCCAGAACTGGTATCCGGGCGACAAGGAAGGCAAGGGCGGTATCTATAACTTCGTGACCAAGCGCGGTGACTGCCGTGGCGACCGTTCGAAGATTTCGTGGACGCAGGTGGAAACCGGCTCGGCCATCACCTGGAAATACCCGTCCTGCATCCTGCGCGGCGATGACAGCCGTGGCGAGTTCTATTCGATCGCGGTTTCCAACGGCCATCAGCAGATCGACAGCGGCACCAAGATGATCCATCTCGGCAAGAACACGTCGAGCCGCATCATCGCCAAGGGCATCGCCGCCGGCTTTTCGGAAAACGTCTATCGCGGTCAGGTCTCGGCCCACCGCAAGGCGACCAACACGCGCAACTTCACGCAGTGCGACAGCTTGCTGATCGGCGACAAGTGCGGCGCGCATACCGTGCCCTATATCGAGGCGAAGAACTCGTCTGCTCATTTCGAGCACGAGGCGACGACGTCGAAGATTTCCGAAGACCAGCTGTTCTATTGCCTGCAACGCGGCATTCCCGAGGAGTCGGCGATCGCATTGATCGTCAACGGCTTCGTGAAGGACGTTATCCAGCAGCTGCCGATGGAATTTGCGGTTGAAGCGCAGAAGCTGATCGGCATTTCGCTGGAAGGGTCTGTGGGATAGTTTTCCTCGTCATCCTCGGGCTTGTCCCGAGGATCTGCTGCGGTAGCTGTTAGAATGAGTGGCTTCGTCTACATGATGTCTGACAAACCGCGCGGGGTAATTTACACCGGTGTCACTAGCGATTTATTGGGACGGGGATGGGAGCATCGAAACGCTGAACGGAAGGGTTACACAGAAAAATACCAGGCGAAAAATCTTGTCTGGTTTGAAACCCACCCAAACATCGTTTTGGCGATCCAGCGGGAGAAATCGTTGAAGCGCTATCTTCGTGAATGGAAAATCAAGTTGATCGAAAAGCTGAACCCAACGTGGCTCGATCTTTTTGAGCGCATTGATGAGATTGAAAATGCTTATGTGCCGCACCCGAATACGCTGGCGTCGGATGACTATAATTGACGTGATTAGATCCTCGGGACAAGCCCGAGGATGACGGATGTGAAAGTTGAGACGGCCCCTCAGGGGTCTCCGAGGCGGTCCTTGAAACCGCACCATGAACAGGAACAAAACCATGCTTGAAATCATCGACCTGCACGCAAAGATCGCCGATACCGAAACCGAGATCATCAAGGGCCTCAACCTGAAGGTTGCCGCTGGTGAAGTCGCCGCCATCATGGGCCCGAACGGTTCCGGCAAGTCGACGCTGTCCTACATCCTGTCGGGCCGCGAAGACTATGAAGTCACCTCCGGTGACATCCTCTATAACGGCGAAAGCATTCTGGAACTGGATGCCGCCGAGCGCGCCGCCAAGGGCATCTTCCTTGCCTTCCAGTATCCGGTCGAAATTCCGGGCGTCGCCACCATGCAGTTCCTGAAGGTCGCTATGAACGAGCAGCGCAAGGCGCGCGGCGAGTCCGAACTGACGACGCCGGACTTCATCCGTCGCGTCAAGGAAGCGGCCGGCGATCTGAAGATCGACATGGAGATGCTGAAGCGTCCGCTGAACGTCGGTTTCTCCGGCGGTGAAAAGAAGCGCGCCGAAATCCTGCAGATGGCGCTCCTGGAGCCGAAGCTCTGCGTTCTCGACGAAACCGATAGCGGTCTCGACATCGACGCGCTGAAGATCGTGGCTGACGGCGTCAACGCGCTGAAGTCGCCGGATCGCGCCACCGTCGTCATTACCCACTATCAGCGCCTGCTCGATTACATCGTGCCTGACAGCGTTCACGTTCTCTACAAGGGCAAGATCATCCGCTCGGGTGACAAGGCTCTGGCGCTGGAACTGGAAAACAATGGTTACGCCGACATCATCGGTGAAGCGGCCTAAGTCGGGCCAGGAGGTGATGTCCATGAACATTCAAGCTACCAACCGGCTGACGCCAGCGGAAACCGCGCTGGTCGATGCCTATACCGCAAAGTTCAGCGAACTGCCCGGCGACGGCGCCGTGGTTGCCGCGCGTGACGTTTTGTTCGACGATCTGAAGACCGGCGGTCTTCCGACCCGCCGCATCGAGGCGTGGCACTATACCGATCTCAAAAGCCTGTTGCGGACTGTTCCTGAAGAGCGGCCCGCGCCTGTTATCGAGAAGCAGGCGCCGACGGTTGCCGGTTCTCTGGTTGCCTATGTGCAGCATGGCACTGCCGACATCGGCAAGATCGATGACATCCGCGTGTCGCGCTTTGCCGAAAGCCTGCTCGACGGTTCCGCCGCCGCGGGTCTTGCGGAAGCCAGCAAGGACGACGTGATCGGCCGCATCAACGGCAGCTTCGTGCGTGACGGTCTGGTGCTCGACATCCCTGATGATGCCGAGATCGAAAAGCCGATCGAATTGCAGGCAGTCCATGGCGCAGGCCAGGTTCACAGCCGCTTCCCGGTCCGCTTCGGCAAGGGCTCCAAGGCAACCGTCATAGAGCGTCACCTTTCGGTGACTTCGGATGCGGCACTTGTTTCCTCCGTCAGCGACATCGTCGTTGAAGACGGTGCGGAAGTGACCTGGATCATCCTGCAGCAACAGGGTGCGGCCGATATCCATCTTGGCCAGCTGCGCATGAAAATCGGCGCGGATGCCAAGATTCGCCTGTTCATTGTCAATGCCGGCGGCAAGCTGGTGCGTCAGGAACTGCGCATCGATGTGGAAGGCGAGGGCACTGATCTCATCGTTCGCGGCGTTAACCTTCTTGGTGGCGAAACCCATACCGACGTGACGATGGTTCTCGGCCACAACGTGCCGAACACGACCTCCACGGAAGTCTTCCGCAACGTGGTGTTCGACCGTGCAAAGGGTATTTTCCAGGGCATGATCCGGGTTGCGCCCGATGCTCAGAAGACCGATGCGAAGATGGCGTGCAATACGCTGCTGATGTCCGACGATGGCGAGTTTTCGGCCAAGCCGGAACTGGAAATCTTCGCTGACGACGTTCAGTGCGGCCATGGCGCGACGGTTGCTGATATCAGCGACAATCATCTCTATTATCTGATGGCGCGCGGCGTGCCGCGGGCGAAGGCGCGGGCGATGCTCGTCAACGCCTTCGTTGCCGAGATCGTCGAGGAACTGGAAGAAGAAAATCTGGTAGAGGCGCTGGAGACGATCATCTCCGGCTGGCTGGAACATCATGCCTGAGAGCGAACGCGCCGCATTGGCGGCCCCTTATGACATTGAAGCCGTGCGCAAGGATTTCCCGATCCTGTCGCGCGAGGTCTATGGCAAGCCGCTGGTCTATCTCGACAACGGCGCGTCCGCTCAAAAACCGCAGGTGGTGATCGACGCCGTTTCGCATGCTTATGCGAACGAATATGCCAATGTGCATCGCGGCCTGCATTTCCTCTCCAATGCCGCAACCGATGCCTATGAGGCGGCGCGCGAAAAGGTGCGCCGTTTCCTGAACGCCGGTTCGGTGGACGAAATCGTCTTTACCAAATCCTCAACGGAAGCGATCAACACGGTCGCTTACGGTTACGGCATGCCGAAGATCGGCGAAGGCGACGAGATCGTCATTTCGATCATGGAGCATCACTCCAACATCGTGCCGTGGCATTTCATCCGCGAACGGCAGGGTGCGAAGCTCGTCTGGGTGCCTGTCGATGATGACGGCGCGTTCCACATCGAGGCTTTCGAAAAAAGCCTGACGGAACGCACCAAGCTTGTCGCCATCACCCATATGTCGAATGCGCTCGGCACCATCGTGCCAGTCAAGGAAATATGCCGTATTGCCCATGAGCGCGGCATTCCGGTGTTGGTCGATGGTTCGCAGGGCGCGGTTCACATGCCGGTCGATGTGCGCGATATCGATTGCGACTGGTATGTGATGACCGGCCACAAGCTTTACGGTCCTTCGGGCATCGGCGTGCTCTACGGCAAGGCGGATCGCCTGCGCGAGATGCGGCCCTTCCAGGGCGGCGGCGAGATGATCCTCGACGTTTCCGAAGACAACGTGACCTATAACGAGCCGCCGCACCGTTTCGAAGCCGGCACGCCGCCCATCGTGCAGGCCATCGGCCTTGGTTACGCGCTGGATTACATGGACAATCTCGGCCGCGCCGCGATTGCCGCGCATGAGGCCGATCTTGCCGCTTACGCTGCCGAGCGTCTGCGCGAGATCAATTCGCTGCGCATCATCGGCAATGCCCCGGACAAGGGCGGCATCTTCTCCTTCGAGCTCGAAGGCATCCATGCCCATGACGTGTCGATGGTGATCGACCGGCGCGGCGTTGCGGTACGTGCGGGCACCCATTGCGCCATGCCGCTCTTGAAACGGTTCGGCGTCACCTCCACATGCCGGGCATCGTTCGGCCTTTACAATACCCGTGCCGAAGTAGACTCTCTTGTTGAAGCGCTGGAATATGCGCGCAAATTTTTCGCCTGATATCGGAATAAGAGATCAGGATTGAGGTTTAAGACCATGACTGCCGAAGCCACTGCAAAGACCCAGGATGCGACCGAAGCCCAGGAAAAGGTGTCCACCATTCCGCCGGATGAGCTGGCGCGCCTCAGCGACGACGTGATTGCGGCGCTGAAAACCGTCTACGACCCGGAAATTCCGGCCGATATCTTCGAACTCGGTCTCGTCTACAAGATCGATATCGAGGATGACCGGATGGTCAAGATCGTCATGACGCTGACGGCACCCGGTTGCCCGGTGGCGGGCGAAATGCCGGGCTGGGTGGAAAATGCCGTGGGCGCCGTCGAGGGTGTTTCCGGTGTCACCGTCGAAATGACTTTCGATCCGCCGTGGACGCCGGACCGTATGTCGGAAGAAGCACAGGTCGCCGTCGGCTGGTATTGACGTGATTTTGACAGGTGTCATCCCTTGATGACACTCTCTGGCGCTATTAGATTGAAATCCGTGAACATCGAGCCTTGAACTCGATTGTCGAAGGAGAATGAGCCCATGGGCTTTGCGATCATGACCATGACCGGGGCTGCCGCCTCGCGCGTTAAAGCAATCGTCGAAAATTCCGGTCCGGACGCCAAGGGCGTGCGCGTCGGCATCAAGAAGGGCGGCTGCGCAGGCATGGAATATACCATCGACCTCGTGACCGAAGCGGATGCGAAGGACGATCTGGTCGAATTCGATGGCGCCAGGGTCTGGGTTCAGCCCTCCGCCGTGCTCTATCTGCTCGGCACCCAGATGGATTTCGAAGTGACCAAGATGCGTTCCGGTTTCACCTTCAACAATCCGAACCAGACCTCCGCCTGCGGTTGCGGCGAATCGGTTGAGCTGAAGCCTGCCGATCTGGCGGCGCTGGCCAAGCAGCGTGAGGCAGAGGCCAGCGTTTGATCGCTTACGCTATCTCTGCGATGGGGAGGCAGACCTTTCTTATGCTCGTAGCGCTCCGACAAACGCGACGTCATCCTCGGGCTTGACCCGAGGATCCATCCCCGTCAAATCGCTTAAGACGTTTGTAGATCCTCGGGTCAAGCCCGAGGATGACGGATGAGAGGTTTCAGATTCTTTTTCCGCAAACTGCGCCCCGTGTAAAATCAGCTTTCGAAGGATCATGACTGCTGTTTCAGCGTATCGATAAAATCCGCCAGCGGATGAAGCGATGGCGTTGTCGTCAGTAGCGGTTCGAGAGCCGCTGCGATTATCCCGCAATCTTCTCCGGAAAGTGGCCGAAGGCTCGAAGTTACCTTGTTATAGTCGGGCGTGCCGCGTGACGCGAGGGAACGATTGATCACAAACACTTCCGTCTGCCCGTCAATCCGTTCCACGAAGAGAGCGAGCGAACCGCCGTCCGCGGCAGCGGCGCTGTCCGATACCGATTTGAACATCCAGACTCCATCCGGTAAACTGAGGGTGAGCCTATCCGATTGACGCCCTGAAGCAAGATCAGCGAGGGTATCGGATATTCTGCGAGGTTTGGCGGGAGAGGAGGAACCGCCTGCCGTCCACGCTGGAAGGCGTTTCGGACCGCCGGCGGGATTGATTGTGGGGAGTGAAGCAGCATGGACATCAGTAGCGCCTCGATTGATATGTGGACGATAGGTCTGATCGTCGCCAGCGTCGTGGCTGGCCTGACGCTGATTGCCGGTATTGTTTGCCTTGCGTTTTACTGGGAGGAGGCAAAGGAATCTGCGGCATCCAAGGGGGACGCGTTGAATAGTCCCCCGCTCGAACGGACCGAGGGTGGAGACTGGCCGACAGTGCATGGTGACGGGAGTGGGGGAGCGCATCATTGAACAGGCAAACGATTTAATGAGGCCGGAACCCGATAATATCGCAAATGCGAAAGCCGCGGTGAGAGAGGCATTCGCGGGTGTCACCCTGGGTGGCGGCGTCGGCCTCGCCGAGGCGCAGGCGCTTGACGACGACGCGAGCAATGAGGTTCGCGCCGCATGTCGTGCTGGCGATGAGAAGAGTGACTGGGCCGCGATCCCGCTGAGGGACCTCAACAGACATTCAGGCAGTCCCGCCTTCCTTGATGCTGAAGGAATGCGATTTCATCTGCCCGCCTATATGGTCGCCGATCTCGATGGCGACTACAGGCACGAATTCGTACCCTATTTGTGCGGATGCCAGGAGACGTTTTCCTTACTGACCCCTTTGCAACGGAATGCCGTGGAAATGTATCTCCGCGCCATCAGTGAGAAGGAGAACCTGCCGTCCTATCAGAACGACATAGAGCGCGCGCTCGAAGAGTGGGTGGATAGTGCACGCTTCCTGGTGAGCGATTAAAAGCGGATCGGGTCAATCCCCGGGAAGAGGTTGTTACATAAAGCCGGTTGCGGTTTGAACGCCGGCTTTCACTCATGCCGCAACGCCTCAATCGGGCTCAGGCTTGCCGCCCGCCGTGCCGGGAAATAGCCGAAAATCACCCCGATGGCCGCCGAAAAGGCGAAGGCGAGGAAGATGATCGAGGGGCTGGTGACAAAGGGCACGGTGAGATAGCTGACGACGGCATAAGCAAGGCCGAGGCCGGTGAGGATGCCGACGAGGCCACCGAAGGCCGACAGCATGACGGCTTCCACCAGAAACTGCGTCAGCACCTGTTTTTCCAGCGCACCAATGGCGAGGCGAATACCGATCTCGCGGGTGCGTTCCGTCACTGACACCAGCATGATGTTCATGATGCCGATGCCGCCGACCAGCAGGCTGACGGCGGCCACCGCGCCGAGAAGCCCGGTCAGCAGCGTCGTCGTGCCGGTCATGGCCGAGGCGATCTGCGTCATGTCGTTGACGGTGAAATCATCCTCGCGGCCGATGCCGATGCGGCGGCGTTCGCGCAGCAGGTTCTGCAGGTCGCTCTGCACCTTGGCGGTAGAAACGCCGTCCTGCGCCGAAACCATGATCGAGGAGATGGTGGTGGTGCCGCCGATGCGACGCTGGTGGATCTTCAGCGGCATGATGATCGTATCGTCCTGGTCGTCACCGAGGCCTGACTGGCCTTTTCTGGCCAGTACACCGATGACGGGGCAGGAGATGTTGCTGACACGGATCGTCTGCCCCACGGGGTTTTCCGCACCAAACAGTTCCTGCCGCACCGTTTCGCCGATGATGCAGCCGATCTGGCCGCCGCGATCTTCGGCGGGCTGGAAGTCGCGGCCAAGCGCAATGGTCCAGTCCTGCGCTATCAGATAGTCGTTGGTGGTGCCGATGACACTTGTCTGGTGGTTCTTGCCGCCGAAAATGACTGTTGCGGCGGAACTGCGGTTCTGCGGGGCAACGGCGCGGATGCCTGATATCTGGTTGCGGATGGCCTCGACATCGCGGTCATCGAAGCGTTTGGCTTCGGTGCTCGCCCTTCCGGGGCCAAACTGGCCGGGGCGGACGAACAGCATGTTGGTGCCGAGCCGCGACAGTTCCGATTTCACCTGTTCCGTCGTGCCGTTGCCGATGGTGACCATGGCGATGACGGCGGCCACGCCGATGACGACACCAAGCACGGTGAGGAAGGAGCGCAGCAGGTTGCGGCTGATGGCGCGCAGCGCAAGACGCGACGTTTCAAAGAACATCCGATGTCTCCTTTTTGTCTGCGGCGCTATCGGAGGCGAGATGGCCGTCGACAAAGCGCAGGAGGCGTCCGGCGTGGGCGGCGATATCCTCTTCATGCGTGACCATGACCACCGTGATGCCCCTGTCACGATTGAGTGCGGTGATCAGTTCCATGATCTCGACACTGGTTCTCGTATCGAGATTGCCGGTCGGCTCATCGGCAAGAAGGAGAGCAGGGCGGGTGACGATGGCGCGGGCAATGGCCACACGCTGCTGCTGGCCGCCGGAAAGCTCCTGCGTGGTGTGGTCCTCGCGGCCCTTCAACCCCACCTGCGCCAGCGCCTCCATGGCGCGCTCGCGCCGCTCCGAGGCCTTCATGCCGCGATAGATCAGCGGCAGCTCGACATTTTCCACCGCTGAGGTGCGTGAGAGAAGATTGAAACCCTGAAACACAAACCCCAGCATGTGCCGGCGCAGCAGCGTCAGATGTTCATTGTCGAAACTGCTGGTGGGCACGCCCTGAAACAGATATTCGCCTGATGTCGGCACATCCAGACAGCCGATGATGTTCATCGAGGTGGATTTGCCCGATCCTGACGGGCCCATGATGGCGACGAACTCCTTCTCGCGAATGGAAAGGCTGACGCCATCGAGCGCGCGGATCGTCGCTTCGCCGCGGCCATATTGCTTGACGACATCGCGGAATTCGATGAGCGGCGGCTGTTGCATGCGCTTGTCCTCCGTCAGCCGGCGTTGCGGGCCGTTGCGTCGGTAATTACCTGGTCATCGGCCTTCAGCTCACCCGATTTTACCACGGTATGCTGGCCATCGGTGGAGCCGGTTTCGATGGAAACGGAGACCGGATTGTTGTTGCGCAGCACCCAGACCGTTCTTTTGCCTGTCGCAGCCTGGCCGGCGTCGCGGTTCTGCGAGCGGCCCATGCGGGGCGGGCGGAACAGGCTCATCAGCCCGCCGCCACGCGAGGCGGATTCACGCGGCGGCGTATAACGAAGCGCGGAATTCGGCACCAGCAGCGTGTCCTTGATTTCCTCGACAATGATATTGGCTGTTGCCGTCATGCCGGGGCGCAGCAGCAGTTCCTCATTGTCGACAGTCAATATGCCCTTGTAAGTCACCACGTTGGACACGGTCTCGGACGCGAAGCGCACGGTCTCGATCTCGGCCGGGAAACTGTGGTCGGGATAGGCATCGACGTTGAAAGTGGCCTTCTGCCCGGTTTCAACCTTGCCGACATCGGCCTCATCCACAGACACCTGCAGTTCCATGTGGCGCAAATCACCGGCGATGGTGAAGAGAACAGGGGCGTTGAGCGAGGAGGCGACAGTGGCGCCGGGATCGACGCTGCGGGTAAGGATGACGCCATCAATGGGCGAGACGATCTTGGCCTTGCCGAGATTGACCTCGGCGAGCCGCAAATCCGCTTCCGCCGAAAGCACCGTCGCCTCGTTGACCTCCAGCGTGGCGGCGGCGGCATCATGGGTGAACTGCGCCGCATCCAGATCCTGCTGGCTGGACACCCGGTTCTGCACCAGCGATCTCAGGCGCTCCATCGAGGTTTTTGCCGAGCCGAGATCGGCGCGCGCCTTCAGCACATTGGCCTTGGCGGAGGCAAGCTTGGCGCGGGCGCTCTGCACATCGGCCTCCAGCTTGTTGGTATCCAGTTCCGCCAACACGTCTCCGGCCTTGACCGGCGTATTATAGGTGACGTTGACCTTGCGCACCGTGCCGGACAGTTCACTCGATATATCGACCTGGTCCGTCGGCTGAACCGAGCCCGTGGAGGTGACGATGACCGAGAGATCGCCCTGACGTGCGGCCTCCGTGGTGTAGCTATAGGCGACGCCAGCTGCGCGTGACTGGTAATAATAACCAAGGCCCCCGCCAATCAGCACAATGGCTGCTGCGGCATAGAGAAACCGACGCGACTTTTTCCTGCGGCCGTTTCTGTTCGTTCCCAGAATCTCGCGCAGATCGGGCTGGCTGTTTTTTGTATCGCTGCCACTCGTATTGGCGTCATTCATTCTTATCACCCGCAAATTTCAAAATACCACAGAGGGTTGTTTCCGCTCTCCGGTTTGTCCGTCCATCTGTCGCCGTTGTATTCCTCTGATTGTGGGAAGTGACATAGCTTGCCGTAAGGGTGAAGTGAAAACTTGGTAATATTTATGATAGTTCTGGTCTGCTAGAGATAAATCCGGAAATATCGATGCCATAAACGCCGCTGAGCTTTCAGCAGTGACATTCAGGACGATGATGAAATGAACGACAATGTGGTGAAGTTCCGCAAACCGGTGCCGCCGAAGAAGCCGCGCGAACCGTTGGGGCCGAAAGCCAGGAAGGCTTTGACGATTGCGGCTGTCATCGCGTTTTTTGTGGCCGCGTGGGGGTATTTCACGTTGATGGGGCAGGGGTAGGCACCCTCGCGTAGGTCCGCTCTGTATTTGGTGCTAAAAAGCCTCCCCCGCGCGAGCAGGAGAGGCTTCTGCATTACAGGCCGAGCCAGCCGAGGATCAAAGCCGTACTGACCTTCAGGTCAAGCTTCAACCGAAACGACCGTTCGGACTGACTGGCTTCGAGAAGCAAAGATGCATCCATAAGGAGCTCCTATATCTCTGGGCGAAGTCTTGGGTAACCGCGTATCGCCCGCCAGACTTTTTGAGGGTGTTTCCAGTTTGAACAGCCAAGTGGCCCCCTCATGCGCGGCTGTCTCTGGTTGTATTGAGAGATGGTTGTCGGCACCGATTCGCGCAAGAGGAAAATCAACAAAAAGTTGCACCACAAGAACGCCCGCAGAACTAATTCTGCAAACTGCGTCAGAAAACTGCAAACTGATGATTCAGGAAGTGCCGCTAAGTAATTGAAAAGATTGGCGACCCCTGCAGGACTCGAACCTGCGACCTACTGCTTAGAAGGCAGTTGCTCTATCCAGTTGAGCTAAGGGGCCATCATGCCGGGCAATCGATACTCCGGCAAAGACTTTGGTCTTGATGTTTCAGTGCGTCCAGGGCTGGGTGCGGTTGAAACGGAAATTGTCGGTGTAGGAAACCACCTTGCGGGTCGCTTCCTTCGGCTGGATGACGCGGTATTCGATGCCCTTGCGCTGGGCATAGGCTTCGGCCTGTTCCTGGGTCTCGAATGTCAGCTTGAGCTGCTGCTTCATGTCTGAACTGGAGGTGTAGCCCATGATCGGATCGATCTTGCGCGGAACCTCGGCGTCGAATTCCAGAACCCAGACATTGGTCTTCGCCTTGCCGGATTGCATGGCGGTTTTTGCAGGGCGGTAAATCTTCGCAGACATGTCGAAACTGCTCCGGTTGGACAGCGGGGCGCAACGCCCCCGAATTATTCATCACGTACCTGAATAGAATAACCAAATCGTGTCAGGAACGTTGAATTTGAAATGGACTGACTTCAGGTGAGAGTCAAGACGATTATCCCCTTGCAGCCCGATCGCACTGCGCCGTTGCGGCGTCATGTTTTGCCCGTCGGGGCCGCGGTTGAACAAAGATGAATTTCCCTGTTGCGGACTGCGAATGAACCGTGTATTCCCCAGCCATCGCCTCGGCGGAGTGTAGCGCAGTCTGGTAGCGCATCTGGTTTGGGACCAGAGGGTCGGGAGTTCGAATCTCTCCACTCCGACCATTTTAAAGCAAAACATCAGCTTTCCGGCGTAACCCTATCCCAAAGATGACAATTTATTCCGCTGACGGACCAGCCAGTTTGCTCTCGGCCGTGCCGATCGTCATGACATTGCCACGCCATGCCACTGCGCTGCCGATCCAGCTGCGGGCCCAGACGACGGGCATGATCATATCCCTGCTGATCATGGCCGGCAGCGTGTAGAGCGAAACCGGCCAGCGGTTGAGGGCGGCGAGCGCGAGTTCCGGCACGTACATGAGGGAAAGGACGGCAAAGGCGGTTGCGGCGAGGTTCGCGTCCATCATCGCAGCGGCGGCGAGCGCGAAGAGAAGCGGGGGAAGCGCGCCGGTCAGGATTTCCGGTGCGAAATATTGCGGGAAGGTCACGCGTCGCAGCCGCGCCCAGCGGGTCTGGCGCGACCAGATTTCGCCGGCATGGCGCTTGCCGAGCGGCTGCTCGAAGGGGGCGGAGACCAGGTGCACCTTGCGGCCGGCGCTTCGCACCAGCTTCGTCGAGGCGGCGTCTTCGGCGATTTCGGCGGCCAGCGCGCGAATGCCGCCATTGTCTTCCAGGAACGGCTTGTTCCACAACATCGACTTGCCCTGCGCGAAACCCATGCCGATCGCTTCCGCCGCATATTGCCAGCGGCCCTGCGAGCCGTTGAGGAAGGCGCATTCCACATGCGCCCAGAAACCCGCAGGCCGTGAACCGAGCGGCGGCGAGCAGACGAGCCCGCTATCGCTCTGCCAGGCCGACATCATGGTGGCTATATAGGATTTCGGCATCAACACGTTCGAATCGGCGAGAATCACCCATTCATGCCGGGCGGCGCGCCAGCCCTTGACGCAATTGTTCAGCTTCGGATTGGCGCTGATGCGATCGTCACCGATGAGCAATTGCGTGGAAACCGTGGGAAAGGCGGCTTCGGCCTTGCGGACTTCCTCGATCACGGGATCGAATTCATCAGCGACGCAGAATAACAGCTCGTAGTCGGGCCAGTTGAGCTCAAAGGCGCGCGACAACGTCAGCGGCGTGAAGTTTTCCACGCCGCGCAGCGGCACGACAAGCGAGACAGGCGGTTTTTTCCGGACAAGATCGTTTTCTGCATCCCGTCTTGTCAGTCGCCAGCCGGCCAGAACGATGCCGAGAAGATTGAAGGCGAGGAGCAGGATTGCGCAAAGGGCAAAAACGGTTTCCATGCTGGCCAGTTCCACTCCCAAGCTTTCGGCGGTCCACCCGCCAATCGATTCCATGGAATTCGTCTCTGCCGATTATAACGTTTGCGTGACAGTTACATGTCATGATCGGACAAGCGGGGAGATCGAGCGGCGCATGAGAGGCGCATGATAGGCGTCACGATGGCCCCCGCGCAAAAGAAAAGCCCTCCGCATAGAAGGGCCCAATCGTCATGATGCTCGATGAATTTTAGTGGACGTTCAGGATATGGGCATGACTGCTAGCGATGAGAAACGATTCCCGTGCTTTCTCGATGTCGCATCTGCCGGCGATGGCATCGAGGCAGTTCCTGCGCGCTTCCTCATATTCCGGCCCATGTTCCTCGGGCCAGCGGTACATCAGCATATCAAGCGCCACCAGCGGGCTGTAGATTTCCACGGCCGCCGAAAGCGGCAGATGGATCGCCACCGGTTTCATCCACGCGGCGTGGTGACACGGCTCCGTTCTGTGAATCAGCATGTCATTTTCCTCCCTGTTTCACCTGGCTTGAAAGCCTCTCACACTCCCATGCGCGAAATGCCCGCCTCACGAAATGGTTCCCGATCACCTAAAATGTGATCGGCCAGGGGGTTCCAATTTTCCAAGATGAATGGAAGATGAACAAATAGATGAACCGGAGATGAACAAAACCACCGCTACGGCGTTGGTATGTTCATAAGAAGGAGAACACATATGTTTAATTTGTCAGGCATTCAGGAAAGCTTCTTCGGAGACCGCATGGCCGGCGTATGCGAGGCTATCACCTCGGCTCTGGCCTTCGAATCAGGGCTCGAAAAGTCGCGCATTTCCGCAAGTGTCGAAAATGATGTGATTTATCTGGAAGGCACGGCCGATTCGGTCGAGGCTATTGATATCGCCATCAATCTTGCCGCTTCCATTTCCAATTGCCGGATTCTGAGCCATATCGAGCCGGTTTACTGAATATTGCGCCAGCCGGGCGAAACCTCGTCCGGCTCATTCACACGCAATAACGCGGCAATGTCATTTCCGGTTGCCGATTTGCGCGCTGCGAACCATATCGCCGGGCTTGATGCCAGAACGTTTCGCGGCACCGCCATTCAGTTCAAGCACAAATTTCACCGGTCCGCGGGAGCTGATGATCGCTTCCGAATGCGGAACGGCGTTTTCGTGAATATGGGTGATTCGGCCATCGCTGCCGATGAACAGCATATCGAGCGGGATGAGGGTGTTGCGCATCCACATGGCGACAGCCCGCGTCTCACCGAAATCGAACAACATGCCGTTTTCAGACGGCATGGATTTGCGGAACATCAGGCCCTGCGCGCGCTGGGCATCGTCAAGCGCCAGTTCGGCAACGAAGTCGTGCGTTTTCCCGGAAGCGGTTTCAATGGTGAGCGGCTCTGACGTGAAGGTCTGGCGTTCCTGAGCCTCGGCGGCGCCGGCGAGGGTGAAAAAAAGAAGCGCCATAACGGCGCTTTTCACCATATGGCGCAGGCCGGGCATCAATGCGACATCCCTATGGCAACCGGGTTGTCGGGATGGATTTCCGCCGCCATCAGGCCCTTGTCGCCATCGCCGTAGCGCACCAGCACCACCTGGCCGGGGCGAAGCTCCGTCAGGCCGAAACGGCGCAGCGTTTCCATATGGACGAAAATATCTTCCGTTCCTTCGCCGCGCGTCAGGAAGCCGAAACCCTTGGTGCGGTTGAACCACTTCACGATGGCGCGCTCAAGCCCGCTCGAAGGCGTCACCTGCACATGGGTGCGCACCGGCGGCAGCTGCGAGGGGTGAACGGCGGTCGACTGGTCCATGGAGAGAATGCGGAAAGCCTGGAAACCACGGTCGCGCCGCTGGATGAGGGCGACGATGCGCGTGCCTTCGAGAATTGTCTGGTAACCGTCGCGGCGCAGGCAGGAGACGTGCAGCAGCACATCCTGCGTGCCGTTGTCAGGCACGATGAAGCCGAAACCCTTGGCGACATCGAACCACTTCACGACGCCGGTGATCTCGGTCAGGTCCACGGCATCGCCCGAAAGGTCCTCGACATCGACTATCGTTTTCGATGACATCCTATCAGCCATATCCTGCCAACCCCTCGATTACGCGCCATACACCGGTCAACTGATTCCTGTGCGCCAGATTAACATCTTGGTAACGGTTTCACGCAAGCCCTAGTTTTTGATTTACGCAGCTGCTTTTATGTCGCCGTCCTTGTCCGGGGCTTGCCATCACGCGTTTATCGGCTTCGGACCCGTGTAATGGAGAGGAATAAAATGCGGTATCTGCACACGATGGTTCGCGTCAAAGACCTTGGCGAATCACTTAAATTCTATGTCGACCTCCTGGGTCTTACGGAAATACGCCGAATCGAGAACGAAAAAGGCCGCTTCACTCTGGTGTTTCTTGCGGCGCGCGACGACATTGCTGCGGCAAAGGAAAACAAGGCGCCGTGCCTGGAGCTCACCTATAACTGGGACACCGAGGATTATACCGGCGGCCGCAATTTCGGCCATCTGGCATACGAGGTCGACAATATCTACGATTTCTGCGCCCGGCTTCAGCAGAACGGCATCGTCATCAACCGGCCGCCGCGCGACGGACATATGGCCTTCGTGCGTTCGCCTGACGGTATTTCCTTCGAAATTCTGCAGAAGGGCGAAAGCCTCGCACCAGCCGAACCGTGGATATCTATGCAGAATACCGGTTCCTGGTAGGGATTTTCCGGTGAGTAGCGGCGTTTTCGGGTGCTCTTGCCTTGTCCCGAGGGGATGAGGCATAGTCCGCGAATCGAAACGGCCAGTCCCGTTTTGGGGAAGCACACGCGCCCGTTCCCGTGCTGCTGTTGGAAATGCAAGATACGGAGGCCAGCCATGAAAACTGTCGATAGCGCGAAAGGACGCCTTGTCCGTCCGCGTCTCGTCGTCGCGGTTTCGCTGCTTGGGCTTTCCGGATGTGTTTCGGCGGTGACCGACGACGAGATGGCCGCCGCTGCCAGGAAGCCGGAAATTGCCGCACAGCAGAAGCCGCAAACCGCAGCTTCTGCCGCTGCCGCCGGCGCGCAACCGGGACATTATGTTGATCCCGCCGTGGCATCGGCGGCCGGTGCGGCTGCGCCCGCCCAGCCGCAGGCGCCGGGCGGCCCGGCGCAGGCTTATGGCGCCGCCGCCGATATTGGCGGATTGACAACGCAGCCAACGGCGATTTCCGCCGGAACAACAAGCATTTATTCCACCGCAGCGTCCGCTGGTGCTGCGGGTGCACCCGGCGCGACGGGCGCTCCTTCTCACAAAATCATTCCTGCGGTCAGCAGCGTTTATTCGGCGCCCGTGCAGGCGGCGCAACCTCAGCCTCAGCCGGCATCAGCGCCGGTCCAGGTCCCGCCAGCCGGGTATGTGCCGGCGGAACAGCACAGCGAAAATCGTCAGCCGGTTCCTGTGCCCGCGCCGCAGTCCGCCTCGGAACAGCTTGCGGCTGTTGCGGCGCAGCCGGCCGCAGACGCTGCCAAGATGGCGGGCGAGGCGCAGGGAGGCGACGGTAAGGGCGTGACGCTTGCGGCATTTTTCGCCGGCGCGGCCAAGAAGCGCCTGCCCAAGATGATTGAAAGCGGCACGGCGGGCAATACGCAGGTCGCATCATTGCCCGGGGCCGCGGACGGGACGATGGGCATTGCGCTTTCCGGCCGCTCGGTCATGTCCGACGAGTTCGATGACGCCCACCTCGATGAAGAGGATGACCAGCCGACGGGCCTGATGAAGCTCGCCTCGCTCTCCGGCCTGAGCCGCGTCGCCCCGAATGGGCTTTTCCTGCAGACGGATCGCGTCGAAGTTGGCTGCTTCAAGCCGGAACTGGTGCGGATGATCAAGGATGTCGAGCGCCACTACAACAGCCCGGCGATCGTCACCTCGGGCTATCGTCCGCCAAAGGGCGTAAGGCAGGGCTCCAAGCACTATACCTGCGATGCCGCCGACATCCAGATCAAGGGCGTCTCCAAATGGGAGCTTGCGACCTATCTGCGTTCCCTGCCGGAGCGCGGCGGCGTGGGCACCTATTGCCACACCGAATCGGTCCATATGGACACGGGTGAGCCAAGAGACTGGAACTGGCGCTGCCGCCGTACCGCTGCGCGCAAATGATCTCTGGCCGGGCTTGCAGGAATATCAAAACCCGATGCTTTCCGAGCCTGAAATTTATGCCTGCAGACTGTTCCAAACGTTTTAGAGACGGTCCGGTCGTGCTGGGGAGTTAGTGTTTGAGCCGATAGCCCTGATTGTTGCTACGCGGTGTGGGGGCCGGTTGCCTGATTGATGCGCGCAGTGGGTATTCTGAAACCAGGCTTGCAATGGATACAGTCTAAGACTGCAAACCATCTTTTCCGCTCACATCAGAGTCCTGTCACTAGCGGTGATAACTCTTTGCAAAATATCAGAAAATGTAGATTTGAGGTGGTGAGAGCGCAGGGATTCGAACCCTGGACCTACTGATTAAAAGTCAGTTGCTCTACCGGCTGAGCTACGCTCTCCCGTGTCGGGGCTTGGTTGCCCTTCGGAAGTGCGCGGAACATATGTAGAGCGATCCGTTCGGTCAACCCAAAAAAAGCGCTTTCTACAATCAATCCGGTTTTTTTTGTCGCACCCCCGAAAAGGTGATTGGAGAGAGGGGGCGGCTGGGGATAAAACCTGCTGCAGACATGTCGGCCAGACGGGTGAAATCCTTTTGCAGCAATGACATGCATGAAAATGAAGCGTGAAGCGGCGGCGAATCCCAGGAATCGCGGCGGCTTTGCGGGATGCGGAGTTCTTTCTTGTCGATTGCCGATATTTCCCTGTTCAGCGCGCTTCTGGCCGGCGCTCTTTCCTTTCTGTCGCCCTGCGTCCTGCCGCTGGTGCCGCCCTATCTCTGTTATATGGCGGGCGTTTCGGTCGAGCAGTTCAGGACGGAAGATACAGCACCCCGGCCGGAGATTCGCAGGGCCGTGCTGTTTTCGGCCTTTTTCTTTACGCTCGGTTTCGCCACTGTTTTCGTGGCGCTTGGAGCAGGGGCCTCGACGATCGGTACGCTCCTGCGTCAGAACCTGGATATTCTCGCCAAGGTCGGCGGTTTCATCATCATTCTCATGGGTCTGAATTTCCTCGGCGTCTTCCGCATCGGCCTGTTTTCGCGCGAAGCGCGGTTTCAGGGGGCGGGCAAGCCCGCCACGCTTTCGGGGGCCTATGTCATGGGCCTTGCCTTCGCTTTCGGCTGGACGCCCTGCATTGGTCCGGTTCTGGGTGCGATCCTTGGTGTCGCCGCCGCGCGTGATACGGTTGGTGATGGTGCGGCGCTGCTTGCCGTCTATTCTCTGGGCCTTGCCGTGCCGTTCTGGATCGCCGCGGCGTTTTCCGGTTCCTTCATGCGTTTCCTCGTCCGCTTCCGCCGCCATCTCGGCCTCGTGGAAAAGCTGCTGGGCGTGTTGCTGGTGCTGACCGGTCTTGCCTTCATGTCCGGTTTTATCACCAATGTGGCGATCTGGTTCCAGGAGACCTTTCCGATCCTGATGAAAATCGGTTAAGCCTCCCGCCGGAGTTGCTTGCGGGGGAAACACAGTGACCGATATCGTCGGATTGCTTTTGCCGTTTTTCGGGCTGATCTTCATCGGTTATGGTGCGGCGCGCCTAACGAAACAGCCGGTCGAGGCGATGGGCTGGCTGAACACATTCATCATCTATGCGGCGCTTCCGGCGCTGTTTTTCAAGCTGGTGTCGAAAACGCCGGTTGAAGAGCTGGCGCGCATGGATTTCGTCGCGGCCAGCCTCGCCTGCACCTATGGCATTTTCTTGGCTGTGTTCCTGATCGGCCGGTTCGTGCGGAAAAACAGCCTTGCCGAAACCACGATCCAGAGTTTTGCGGCCAGCTACGGCAATATCGGCTATATGGGGCCGGGCCTTGCGCTTCTGGCGCTTGGCGAGAAGGCGGCGGTGCCCGTCGCGCTGATCGTCTGCCTTGAAAACGCCGCCCATTTCATCGTCGCGCCGGCGATGATGGCGGTTGCCGGCGGTGACAAACGCTCCCCGCCAAGGCTTGCGCTGGATGTGGCGCGCAAGGTCATCACCCATCCCTTTATCGTATCCGTCATCGCCGGTTTTCTGGCCGCATCGCTGTCATGGCAGCCGCCAGAGGCGGTGCAGCGGCTGGTGGATTATCTGGCGCAATCGGCAGCACCCTGCGCGCTGTTTGCCATGGGTGTGACGCTGGCGCTGCGGCCAATGAAACGGGTGCCGGTGGAAATCAGCTATATCGTGCCGGCAAAGCTGATCCTGCATCCGCTCGCCGCTTATCTAGTGCTCTCATCGCTCGGGCGGTTCGAGCCGGTGTGGATTTATTCGGCCGTGCTGCTGGCAGCGCTGCCGACCGCGACGAATGTCTTCGTCATCGGCCAGCAATATCACGTCTGGCAGGAGAGGGCGTCTGCGACGATCCTGATTTCGACGGTTCTGTCGGTCTTCACGCTGACCGGCGTGGTGTATTTCATCCAGCCTTTTTGAAGCTGCCGAATAAAAGCGAGGGCAGGGCCTTCAGCCCGCGTCCGGGCTCGATGCCTTCGCGCATGACCATGCTTCTGAGCGTGCCGATGCCGGAGAGCACGTGCAGGCCCGCCGCGCGCGCCATCTGCACCGGCAGGAGATCGGAAAGCAGGGAGCGGTTCAGGAGATCGACGCTGAGCGTGCGGCTATAGACATCCGCCCGCCGCCTGCGGTCGAAGCTGCTGCCCGCATCGCCCGCAATCGGTCGGTCGGAGACCGCGCCCAGCCGTTCCGTCAGCGCGATGATGTCGCGCAGGCTGAGGTTCAGCCCCTGCGCGCCGATGGGCGGAAAACCATGTGCGGCCTCGCCGATCAGGGCAACGCGGCCCTTGCCGAAGCGGTGCGCCGTCATTGAAGAGAGCGGCCAGGCCTGCACGCTGTCCTCGACGGTGACCGCGCCCAGCATGGATTGCATGCGCTCCTCGACCCGGAGGCTGAGTGTTTCCAGCGGCAGCGCCGTCAATTCCTCTGCCTGTTGCGGGGTAACGACCCAGACGAGACTGGATCGGTTGCCGGGCAGGGGAACCTGGGTGAAAGGACCGGTTGGCGTGTGGAATTCCGTCGAGACATTGCCATGCGGCCGGCTATGGCCGAAGTTCAAAACAATGGCTGTCTGCGGATAGGACCAGGATTTGACGCCGATGCCGGCCGCATCCCGCACCATCGACTTCCTGCCATCAGCGCCGATGAGGAAATCGGCCGAAAGCGTTTCGCCGTCCGCAAGCGTCACCGATACGCGGTCATTGCCGATGTCTATCGTTTCTGCCGTGGCGTCGAGGCGGGTAATATTGTGTTCCTGCCCGACAGCTTCGCTGAGAACATCGAGCAGCGCCTCGTTGGGAATGTTCCAGCCGAAGGCATCGAGCCCGATTTCGGAGGAGCGGAACTGCACGGTCGGCGCGCGCAGCAGGCGCTCGGTGCCGTCGATGATCTGCATGGTGGAAAGGCGTGCGGCTGATGGCGCGATTCGTGACCAGAGGCCGAGACGGTCCATGAAGCGGATGGACTGGTCCATCAGCGCCGTGGTGCGCTGGTCCTTCCTTTCGCTCGAGGGTGCAATGAGCGCCACATGGCGGCCCGCCCGCGCCAGCGCGATGGCCGCGATCTGGCCCGCAAGTCCCGCACCTGTTATGGCGATATCGAAGTGTCTCATGGTCCTGATCCGTTGTTATTTCCAAAGCATCATAATGGCTTTGCGCGGGTAAATCCACTTCGGCTCCGGAACATCCGGTTGCGAAGATTCGTTGGTCGCCCTGTTATATTAGTCCTAGGATAAGCGGATTGAGCCGGTTGCAAAGCGTGGTGAATGGCCGCATACCGGAATAAGCAGGGCGGATGAAAAACGGGGCGCAGACGCTGACCATGAAAATTTTCAACTACAAGCGTGTTCCCTACGCGGAAATCCGCGCCTTTTCCGTTCATATGCTTACGGCTTCCGGTTCGTTTCTGGCCTTTCTCGGCGTCGTTGCCGCGGCTGAACACCGTTTCGTCGACATGTTCTGGTGGCTGGGGCTTGCGCTTCTGGTCGATGGTATCGACGGACCCATCGCCCGTAAGGTGCGGGTGAAGGAAGTTCTGCCCAACTGGTCCGGCGATACGCTCGACAATATCATCGACTACGTCACCTATGTGCTCTTGCCCGCCTTTGCGCTCTACCAGAGCGGCATGATCGGCGAGCCGCTGTCCTTCGTGGCGGCCGGCATGATCGTGGTGTCGAGCGCCATCTATTATGCCGACATGGGCATGAAGACGGATGAATATTTCTTCTCCGGCTTTCCGGTGGTGTGGAACATGGTGGTGTTCACCCTGTTCGTCATGGACGCCAGCGCAACGACGGCCATGATCGTCGTTACCGTCTCGGTGTTCCTGACATTCCTGCCGATCAATTTCCTGCATCCCGTTCGGGTGAAGCGGTTGCGGCCGCTCAATCTGGCTGTCGTGTTCATCTGGTGTGCGCTTGGCGGTTATGCGCTGCTGAGGCACTTCGAAACCCCGAGCTGGGCCGTGATCGGCTTCGTGGCCAGCGGCATCTATCTTTATTGCATCGGTGGCATATTGCAGTTTTTCCCCTCGCTCGGTGCGAAATAAGAAAAAAGGTAAAGCCGTTTATTGCTTGTGCAAATCGCATTTAAGCGGCTTCTTTTTCAGTTGTGCGCAGCAGCAAAACCGTTATCAATAAGTCTTGATTGGATGAAATTGCATACGCATTGGCGTCCGATTGGGAACAATGACCGCGATCGTTAGAAACGCCTCGAAGAAGGCATGGATGGTCGGTGAGAGAGGGAACTCGTGACTGGAACTTTGGCGCCGGAGGCCGTGCCTCTCCTGTCCGTTCGCAAGCTGACCAAGCTGTTCGGCAATTTCGCCGCCTGCAACGGTATTGATCTCGATATTGCGCCGGGCGAAATCCACGCACTTCTGGGTGAAAACGGTGCGGGCAAATCCACGCTCGTCAAGATGCTGTTCGGCGTTCTCGCACCCACCGAGGGTGATATTGTCTGGCAGGGCCAGCCGGTTTCCGTCGGTTCGCCAAGCGAGGCCCGCGAGCTCGGCATTGGCATGGTCTTCCAGCATTTTTCCCTGTTCGAGGCGCTGACGGTCGCTGAAAACATCGCACTGTCGCTCGACCCTAAAATTTCACTGAAGGAAATCGCAAGGGAAGCGGAAACGCTATCGCGGGCCTATGGCCTGCCGCTCGATCCCTATGCGCATGTGGCCGATCTTTCGGTTGGCGAGCGCCAGCGAATCGAGATCGTCCGCGCCTTGCTACAGAACCCGCGCCTCATCATTCTCGATGAGCCGACCTCGGTGCTGACGCCGCAGGAGGCCGACAAGCTGTTCGAGACGCTGGCAAAGCTGAAGGCCGAAGGCCGTTCGGTGCTTTATATCAGCCACCGTCTGGAAGAGGTGCAGCGCATCTGTGATCGCGCCACCGTTCTGCGCCATGGCAAGGTGACGGGCGCCTGCGATCCACGCAAGGAAACGCCGGCATCGCTGGCGCGCATGATGGTCGGCAGCGATGTCGCAAGCGTCTCGCGGCCGACGGGCGAGGCGCTCGGGCAACCGCAGATCGAGGTCATGGGGCTTTCGGTCGCGCCACGCACGCCTTTTGCCGTGGCGCTGAAATCGATTTCCATGCAGGTGCGCGCCGGCGAGGTGCTGGCGATTGCCGGTGTGGCCGGAAACGGGCAGGGTGAGTTGTTCGATGCGCTTTCGGGCGAATATCCGGTCTATAATAACGACGCCATTCACCTGCGCGGCAAGCCCGTCGGTCGCATCGGCATCAATGGCCGTCGCCTGATGGGTGCGGGTTTTGTGCCAGAAGAACGCCACGGCCACGCCGCCGTTCCCGGCATGAGCCTTTCCGACAATCTGCTGCTGGCGCGGGCGCGTTCCGACCGCAAGGCGTTTCTGACCGGCGGTTTCCTGCGCATCGTCAGGGGCTCGGCGATCAGGGCGGCGGCGCGGCGCATTTCCGAAACGATGGATGTGCGCAAGAGCGGGGCCGATCCGCTGGCCGGATCGCTTTCCGGCGGCAACCTGCAGAAATTCATCGTCGGGCGCGAGCTTGATCGTCAGCCGACCGTGCTTGTTGTCAACCAGCCGACCTGGGGCGTGGACGCCGGTGCTGCAAGCCGCATTCGCCAGGCGCTTGTCGATCTTGCCAAGGCGGGCTCGGCCGTCATTGTCATTAGCCAGGATCTCGACGAAATCTTCGAGGTCGCCACCAATATCGCGGTCATTTCCGACGGCAAGCTTTCAGAGGCTCATCCGGTGGAAGAGATGACGCTTGAAAAGATCGGCCTTTTGATGGGCGGCATTCACACGTCACATTCAGGAGCGGCCCAGCATGCGCATTGAACTGGAAAAACGCGCAGGGGTCTCCCGGCTTTTCACCCTTCTTTCGCCGCTTCTTGCGCTTGTGCTGACGCTGCTCGTCGGCGCCGTCATGTTCGCCATGCTCGGCAAAAATCCGGCTCATGCACTTTACGCCTTTTTCGTTGAACCGCTGCTGGAAGTCTGGTCGTTGCACGAGCTTGCGATCAAGGCCGCACCGCTGATCCTGATCGGCGTTGGCCTGTCGATCTGTTATCGCTCCAACAACTGGAACATCGGCGCGGAAGGGCAATTCACCATCGGCGCGATCACCGGCTCCATTCTGCCGGTGCTTTATCCCGACTGGCATTCGCCGATGCTCCTGCCGCTGATGCTGGTGATGGGCGCCATCGGCGGCGCGCTTTATGCGGGAATTCCCGCACTTTTGAAGACGAAGTTCAACACCAACGAAATTCTCGTCAGCCTGATGCTTGTTTATGTCGCGCAGCTGTTTCTCGACTGGCTGACACGCGGCATCTGGCGCGATCCGGGCGGCTACAACTTCCCGCAGACCAAGCCCTTCAACGATAGCGCCGTCTTGCCGGAGATGCTGGCATCGGGCCGGGCGCATTGGGGTTTCGTTTTCGCCATCGTCGCGGCAATCGCGCTGTGGTTCATGATGCGCTACATGCTGAAGGGCTTCGAGGTCACGGTTCTCGGCCAATCGGCGCGGGCAGGGCGGTTCGCCGGTTTCTCGTCGAGCCGCATGGTGTGGTTTTCGATGCTGCTGTCAGGCGCGCTGGCAGGGCTTGCGGGCATTTCGGAAGCTTCCGGCTCCATCGGCCATCTCCAGCCCAGCATTTCTCCGGGTTATGGTTTCACCGCCATCATCGTCGCCTTTCTCGGTCGTCTCAACCCGCTCGGCATCATCCTCTCCGGGCTGGTGCTGGCGCTGACCTATCTCGGCGGCGAGGCGGCGCAGCTTTCGATTGGTGTGTCTGACAAGGTGACGCGCGTGTTTCAGGGGCTGATGCTGTTCTTCGTGCTGTCCTGCGATACGCTGATCTTCTATCGCATCCGGGTCGTCTTCACCGGCAAGGCGCATAACAATCAAGGAGCGGCATGATGGATATGCTTCAGGCCATCCTCCTCACCGTCATCACCGCCGCCACGCCGCTGGTTATCGCCGCCTCCGGCGAGCTGGTGACGGAGCGCTCCGGCGTCCTCAATCTCGGCGTCGAGGGCATGATGATCATGGGTGCGGTATGCGCTTTTGCGACCGCCCATATGACGGGGTCTCCCTATCTCGGCATTCTGGCCGGCATCGCCTCCGGCGCGCTTTTCTCGCTGCTGTTCGGCTTCCTGACGCTGACGCTCGTCACCAACCAGGTGGCGACCGGTCTCGCGCTCACAATTTTGGGTCTTGGCGTTTCCGGTATGCTGGGCGAAAGTTTCGTCGGCCTGCCCGGCGTCAAGCTGCAGCCCATCGTCTTTCCTCTGCTGTCGGATATTCCTTTCGTCGGCCCCTTGCTGTTCCGGCAGGATCTGATCTTCTACATGTCCATCGCGCTGGTTTTCGGCACTGGCTGGTTTCTGTTCAAAAGCCGCGCGGGCCTGAAAATCCGCGCCATCGGTGACAGTCACGCTTCCGCCCACGCGCTTGGCATCAACGTCATCCGCACGCGTTATCTGGCTGTGATGTTCGGCGGCGCCTGCGCCGGTCTGGCCGGTGCGCAGCTGTCGCTCGTCTATACGCCGCAATGGGTGGAAAACATGTCGGCCGGGCGCGGCTGGATTGCGCTCGCGCTCGTCGTTTTCGCGTCATGGCGTCCATGGCGGGTTCTGGCGGGCGGTTATCTGTTCGGCGCCGTCTCCATCGGGCAATTACATGCGCAGGCATTCGGTATCGGCGTGCCGTCGCAACTGCTTTCGGCGCTACCTTACCTTGCAACTATTGTCGTGCTGGTCATCATCTCGCATAATCGCCGTACGACCTTGATCAATACACCGGCATCCCTAGGCAAATCCTTCGTGCCGGACAGGTGAAGCATTCTCACGTCTCCAAACCAACAGGGGTAAAAATGAAAAAACTGGTCATCGCACTTGCCGCTTCCATCGCGGCGCTTGGAGGCGTTGTTTCCTCCGCTGAAGCCGCCGACGCCAAGAAGGTCTGCTTCATCTATGTCGGTAGCCGCACCGATGGCGGCTGGACGCAGGCGCATGAAATCGGCCGCGAAGAGCTGCAGAAGCACTTCGGCGACAAGATCGAAACGCCGTTCCTCGAAAGCGTTCCGGAAGGCCCGGATGCCGAACGCGCCATCGAGCGCATGGCCCGTTCCGGCTGCGAACTGGTGTTCACCACCTCCTTCGGTTTCATGGATGCGACCGTGAAGGTCGCCCAGAAGTTCCCCAAGGTGAAATTCGAGCACGCCACCGGCTTCAAGACCGCTGAAAACGTTGCGACCTACAATTCGCGCTTCTATGAAGGCCGTTACATTCAGGGCCAGATCGCCGCTAAGATGTCGAAGAAGGGTGTCGCCGGCTACATCGCGTCCTTCCCGATCCCGGAAGTGGTGATGGGCATCGACGCCTTCGTTCTCGGCGCGCAGTCCGTCAATCCCGAGTTCAAGGTCAAGGTCGTCTGGGCCAACACCTGGTTCGACCCCGGCAAGGAAGCCGATGCCGCCAAGGCGCTGATCGACCAGGGGGTCGACATCCTGACGCAGCACACCGACACGACAGCACCGATGCAGGTTGCAGCCGAACGCGGCATCAAGGCCTTCGGTCAGGCTTCGGACATGATCAAGGCCGGTCCGGAGACGCAGCTGACCGCGATCAAGGACACCTGGGGCGCATATTACATCAAGCGTACGCAGGCTCTTCTGGACGGCACCTGGAAGTCCGAATCCATCTGGGACGGCCTGAAGGACGGCATCCTGACAATGGCGCCCTACACCAACATGCCTGATGACGTGAAGAAGATGGCCGAGGAAACCGAAGCCAAGATCAAGTCGGGCGAACTGCACCCCTTCACCGGCCCGGTGAAGAAGCAGGACGGTTCGGAATGGCTGAAGGCGGGCGAAAAGGCTGAAGACAAGGTTCTGCTCGGCCTCAACTTCTACGTTGCCGGTGTGGACGACAAGCTGCCGCAATAATGCGGATTATCTATTCTTATTGAAGCAAGGCCGCACATGTGTCATGTGCGGCCTTGCTTATTTTCATGCGTTTTACTGCATGGATGAAGTTTGCCTTTGCTTTTCACGCAACTTGATGTTTTTCACTATAATCTGACTTGAGATACACACGTCTGGCGCGATTTTTTCGAGATCGCCAACCGCACGGAAGGATATGGCACTTGCAGCGCGGAATGCTCGATGCGGCGATCGGTTTTCGAAAGCTGCGGACAAATCATGCACAGGTCGTTCACAAGCTCGGTCTCGATATCGTCTCCGGCACCTTCAAGACGGGTGACATCCTTCCCGGTGATGCCGAGCTGATGGAGCGGCTGAAAGTGTCGCGCACAGTGCTGCGCGAAGCGATGAAGACGCTCACCGCCAAGGGCATGATTTCCCCCAAGGCGCGTATCGGCACCCGGGTGACGGAGCGCGAGAGCTGGAACATGTTCGACAGCGAAGTGCTGCTATGGCATTTCGAGGCGGGCGTCAGCGATGAGTTCCTGCTGCATCTCTATGATATCCGTCAGGCTTTCGAACCCTATGGCGCGGGACTTGCCGCTATCAGGGCAAAGGACGGCGATATCGCCAAGCTAGCCGCCTATGCCAACGAGATGGGCAACACGGCCTATTCCAAGGAAAAGCGCGCTCTTGCGGATATGAACTTCCATGTGCTCATCACCGAAATGTCGGGCAACCCGTTCATGCGCACCGTCGGTTCGCTGATAAAGGCGGCTCTGGTGGGCATTTTCCGGATGAGCAACCCGGACACCGATCCCAATGAGATTTCCGATGTCTCCGCCTCTCACCTGAGGCTCGTCGAGGCGTTTCGCCTGCGCGATGAGGCAGCGGCGCGCCGTGAAATGGAAAGGCTGATTGAAAACGGCCGCCAGCAGGTGCTGGAATTCACTGCCCGCAATACCCCACGATAACTCAAACTGCGGGAGCGGGATGCGACCCTCTCCCAATCACGTTTGATGAAAATCGGTGCGGAAATTTGGTGCAGATTTGCATGGTTTCTTAAGTGGGCCGCCGTTATAGCAATTCCGGAATGAAATTACCGATGCGCCCGTTCGTTTGCCGGACGGCGTGAAGTCAAACATATGCCGCCGTCCTGGCCGCCATGCGGCCGGTGACAGGGTGTTGGAGGTCTTATGGAGCGCAGCTCTCTAGCCATTATTCTCGCAGCGGGCGACAGCACGCGCATGAAATCGTCGAAGTCCAAGGTGCTGCATCCGGTCGCCGGGCGTCCGATGATCGCGCATGTGGTGGAGGCGGTGGCTGGATCTGGCGTCGGCACGGTGGCGCTGGTGGTCGGGCGCGATGCCGACAATGTCACCGCGGCCGCAAGCATGAAAGGCATTCAGGTCGAAGCTTTCCTGCAGACGGAACGCAAGGGCACCGGCCACGCGGTTCTTGCCGCACGTGCTGCCCTTGAGCGCGGTTTCGATGATCTCATCATTGCCTATGGCGATGTGCCACTTATCACCTCCGCAACGCTCGACCGGGCGCGTGAGGCGATTGCCGCCGGCGCCGATGTGGCTGTCATCGGTTTCCATACCGATCGCCCGACCGGTTACGGCCGGCTTCTGGTCGAGAATGGCGAACTTGTCGCGATCCGCGAGGAAAAGGACGCCACGGACGCGGAGCGCAAGGTCACCTGGTGCAATAGCGGCCTGATGGCCATCAACGGCCGCAACGCGCTGGACCTGCTCGACCGGATCGGCAACAGCAATGTGAAGGGCGAATATTATCTCACCGACGTCGTCGAGATCGCCCGCTCTCTCGGCCGCCGCGCCGTCGCCATCGACGCGCCGGAAGCCGAGTTGGTCGGCTGCAACAACCGCGCCGAACTCGCCTTTATCGAGAAGCTCTGGCAGGAGCGCCGCCGCCACGAATTGATGGTGGACGGCGTTTCGATGATTGCCCCCGAAACCGTCTTCCTCTCCTTCGACACGAAGATCGCTCAGGATGTTCTGATCGAGCCGAACGTCGTCATCGGTCCCGGCGTCACCATCGAGCCGGGCGCCGTCATCCACGCCTTCTCGCATCTGGAAGGGGCCCATGTCGCACAAGGCGCGGCCGTTGGTCCCTATGCGCGGTTGCGTCCGGGTTCAAACCTGCATGCCAATTCCAAGGTGGGCAATTTCTGCGAGGTCAAGAAGGCGGAGATCGGCGAGGGCGCCAAGGTCAACCATCTGACCTATATCGGTGACGCCTTTATCGGTGCCGGCAGCAATATCGGCGCGGGCACCATCACCTGCAATTACGATGGCTACAACAAGGCTGAAACGCGCATCGGTGCGAACAGCTTCATCGGCTCGAACTCGTCGCTGGTTGCTCCTGTCACCATTGGAGAGGGGGCCTATGTCGCCTCCGGCAGCGTGATTACCGATGACGTGCCTGATGATGCGCTGGCGTTCGGGCGGGCGCGGCAGGAGATGAAACCGGGCCGGGCGACCGTTGTGCGCGAGCGGGCAAAAGCGCTGAAGGAAGCGAAGAAAAAGTCCTCTTGAAAGACGTTACCGAGCGATACCGAAAGTGACCGGCGGCGTAATTGCCGATTTCAGGGAAACGGTTAAAGCATTTCCAGTAAAAGTGTGCAGCGGTTTTACGTCCGGAAATGCGTCAGAACAAAAAGGTGAAGTATTTTCGCATTTCAGGGAAATGCGAAAATACTCTGAAAGTTTCGGCGAAGAGATCGCCGTCTGGAGAAATATATGTGCGGAATTGTCGGAATTGTCGGAACCCAGCCCGTTGCTGAAAGGCTTGTCGATGCGCTGAAGCGTCTCGAATATCGTGGTTACGATTCGGCGGGTGTCGCCACCATCGACAATGGCGCGATGGACCGCCGCCGTGCGGAAGGCAAGCTGTTCAATCTGGAGACGCTGCTTTCGCAAGAGCCGCTGCCGGGTGTCGTTGGCATCGCGCACACCCGTTGGGCGACCCACGGCGTTCCGAACGAGACCAATGCCCACCCGCATTTCGTCGATGGCGTTGCCGTCGTCCATAATGGCATCATCGAAAACTTCGCCGAACTGCGCGAAGAACTGAGTGCCGAAGGGGCGACCTTCACTACCCAGACCGACACCGAAGTGGTGGCGCAGCTTCTGGCGAAATATACCCGCGAGGGTCTCGGCCATCGCGAAGCGATGCTGAAGATGCTGAACCGCGTCACGGGCGCCTACGCGCTGGTGGTGATGTTCAAGGACGATCCCGACACGCTGCTTTCGGCGCGTTCCGGCCCGCCGCTCGCCGTCGGTTACGGCCGTGGCGAAATGTTCCTCGGATCGGATGCCATCGCGCTCTCGCCCTTCACCAACGAAATCACCTATCTGGTGGATGGCGACTGCGCCATCGTGACCCGTCAGGGTGCTGAGATCATCGATTTCTCCGGCAAGCCGGTGAAGCGCGAGCGTCAGATTTCGCAGGCGACGGCCTTCGTGGTCGACAAGGGCAACCATCGCCACTTCATGGAAAAGGAAATCTACGAGCAGCCGGAAGTCATTTCCCACGCGCTCAGCCACTATGTGGATTTCGCCTCCAAGACCGTGAAGCAGGCTGACACGGCCATCGACTTCGCCAAGCTTTCCGGCCTTGCCATTTCCGCCTGCGGCACGGCCTATCTGTCCGGCCTGATCGGCAAATACTGGTTCGAGCGTTATGCGCGCCTGCCGGTGGAAATCGATGTCGCCTCGGAATTCCGCTATCGCGAAATCCCGCTCGTTCCCACGCAGGCGGCACTGTTCATTTCGCAATCGGGGGAAACTGCCGATACGCTGGCGGCCCTGCGTTATTGCCAGCAGGAGGGGCTGAAGATCGGCGCGGTGGTCAATACCCGTGAATCCACCATGGCGCGCGAATCGGACGCGATCTTCCCGATCCTCGCCGGTCCGGAAATCGGCGTTGCCTCCACCAAGGCTTTCACCTGTCAGCTTGCCGTGCTCGCTTCGCTTGCCGTTGCCGCCGGCAAGGCGCGCGGCACCATCACGCCACAGCAGGAAACCGAGCTGGTTCGCCATCTCACCGAGATGCCGCGCATCATGAGCAAGGTTCTCAACAGCGTCCAGCCGCAGATCGAAGCGCTGTCGCGCGATCTGTCGCGTTTCAAGGACGTGCTTTATCTCGGCCGCGGCACCAGCTTCCCGCTGGCGCTTGAAGGCGCGCTGAAGCTCAAGGAAATTTCCTATATCCACGCCGAAGGTTATGCCGCCGGCGAGCTGAAGCATGGGCCGATCGCGCTGATCGATGAGAACATGCCCGTCATCGTCATTGCGCCGCATGACCGCTTTTTCGAAAAGACCGTTTCGAACATGCAGGAGGTCGCCGCGCGTGGCGGCCGCATCATCTTCATCACCGATGAGAAGGGGGCTGCAGCCTCCAAGCTCGACACCATGGCGACGATCACGCTGCCCAATGTCGATGAGCTGATCGCGCCGATGGTCTTTTCGCTGCCGATCCAGCTGCTCGCCTATCACACCGCCGTCTTCATGGGCACGGATGTGGACCAGCCGCGCAATCTGGCGAAATCGGTAACGGTGGAATGATCATCCGGCCGGAGCGACAGGGCGACGAGGAAGCGATCGCTCGCGTTACGGAAGATGCCTTCCGTAACGCTGAGCACAGCAGCGGGACAGAACAGCTGATCGTCGCGCGGCTGCGGGATGCCGGCGCACTGACGGTTTCACTGGTGGCGGAAGACAGCGAAGGCGTCATCGGCCATGTCGGCTTCTCGCCGGTGACGCTGTCGGGCGGCGAGACCGGCTGGTTCTGCCTCGCGCCGCTCTCCGTGACGCCGGAAAGGCAGGGAGAAGGTGTCGGTTCGCGGCTGGCGCGTGAAGGGCTTGCCGCACTGGAGCGGTTGAGTGCTGCCGGCTGCGTCGTTGTCGGTGATCCCGCCTATTACGGTCGCTTCGGTTTTCACCATGTTGAAGGGGTGGGTGCGGAAGGGATTCCTGACGAATATTTCACAGTTCTTCGCTTGCATGGTGGAACTCCATCCGGCATTGTCGGTTTTCATCCGGGTTTCGATGGCGACAAAGCTTAATTCCGAACGGTAAATGACCGATATTCCAGTCAAAATTTCATTCGCAGCCCGCCTGCGCAATAGTTTCCTCACGGGCGTTCTGATCCTTGCGCCCGTCACCATCACCATGTGGCTGGTGTGGAGTTTCCTGCAATGGGCGGATAGCTGGGTGAAGCCCTATATTCCGGCCCGTTACGATCCCGAGCAATATTTCGATGTGGCAATCCCCGGTTTCGGCCTGCTGATCGCCGTCATTGGCATCACGCTCATCGGCTTTCTCGGCAATAACCTCATCGGCAAATGGATTTTCGGCGTTGGCGAATCCATCCTCAACCGCATGCCGCTGGTGCGGCCGATCTATAAGAGCATCAAGCAGCTGTTCGAATCCGTCCTGAAAGAGCATTCAAACTCCTTCAAGAAGGTCGGCCTGATCGAGTTTCCATCGTCAGGCACCTGGGCCATGGTCTTCGTCGCCTCCGAGGCCAAGGGCGAGCTTGCTCACCGTTTCAACGAAATGGGCCAGCAGATGGTCGCCGTCTTCCTGCCGCCCACACCGGTGCCGACAGCCGGCTTCCTGCTCTTCGTGCCGAAAGACAAGATCGTGATGCTGGACATGACACCGGAGGATGCGGCGAAACTGCTGATTTCCGGCGGCTTGGTGGCGCCCGATTTCACGCCGCCCAAGATGATCGCGCCGGTTTGACGGTTAGAGAGCGCCGAGGATGTCCGTCTGCGAAAAGTCGTTGCCGACATAAAGCAAAGGGCAGCCCTCGGTTTTCGCCAGATCATAGGCAAAACAGTCGCCGAAATTCAGTCCGGCGGGATGAATACCCTTGCCCCAGATGCGGTAAGCTTCAGAAACGCCATGCGCCGATTTTGGGGTAACGGGTCTGATTTCGACGCTCAGACCTTCGATCAGTATCTCTAGTTCCCGGCTGCGGTCGCGCCGTTGCGCCACGATCATGGCCTCCGCAAGCGTACCGGCGGAAATGAGTAGAGGCTCATCTGTTTCGAGAGCTGCGGCGCAGGCATCCGCTTTGGGCTCATCAAGCAGGATCGCCATCAGAGCCGACGTGTCGATGACGATCATTCAGGCAGGCCGTTCTCCTCATAGAGGAAATCCTGACTATGCGCGGCATCGGGGCCATCATTGGTTTTGTTTGCGACTGCCTTGCGCACTTTTTTCAGCGTGGCACCGCGGGATGTCTTGTCCGCCGCGACAACGACCGGAACAAGACGCACTGCTGCGTGACCATGCCGGGTGAGAATGATTTCATCTCCCGCCTCGGCGCGGCGCACCAATTCGGTCAGCTGGCCCTTTGCGTCAGTAACAGAAATCTGCATGGCTTGCTCCAGGAATTGAGGCACTCCGCAGATTAGTCCATTCAATGGACCATATCAATCCTCGTCATCAAGATCATCCACTTCCGTCCCCGCATTGGTCGCGTGGAATACGGGAACGAAAAGCCGCATATAGACCAGCCGCACGCTCCAGCCTGCCTCCAGCGCCTCGCTCCAGGCCTTTTTGCGGCCGGGCTTCTTGAACGCCTTGCCGATCGCCTTTTTCTCACTCTTCGCAAATGTCTCGGGTTGCAGGATGTTCTGCGGCGAGCATAGCGCGTAGCCCTTGCGGAAGGCAGGTGGCGGGCGGCGGGGGTCGATCATGTTCATGGCAGGTCACTTTCAGCCGGCGTGCAGGAAGCGGATCGCTTCGTCGCGGCGGTGCAGGTAGAGCAGGGTGCGCAGCGCATTGCCGCGTGGGCCCGTCAGTTCGGGGTCGCGCTCGATGACGTAGGCCGCGTCCTTGCGGGCGATTTCCAGAAGATCGGCGTGGGCTTCCAGGCTGGCGATGCGGAAGCCCGGCGTGCCGGACTGGCGGGTGCCGAGCAACTCGCCTTCGCCGCGCAGCTTTAAATCTTCCTCGGCGATCAGAAAGCCGTCCTCGCTGTCGCGCAGGATGGAAAGCCGGGCGCGGCCGTTTTCGCTGAGCGGGCCCTTATAGAGCAGGATGCAGGTGGAAGCCTCGTCACCGCGCCCCACGCGGCCGCGCAGCTGGTGAAGCTGGGCAAGGCCGAAACGTTCGGCATGTTCGATGACCATGATCGTCGCGTCAGGCACGTCGACGCCCACTTCCACCACCGTCGTTGCCACCAGAAGCCGGGTTTCACCGCTCTTGAAGGCGAGCATGGCGGCGTCCTTCTCCGGGCCGCTCATGCGGCCATGGATGAGGCCGATATTTGCGCCCAGCATCTGCGAGAGAACCGCATGCCGCTCCTCCGCCGACATCAGGTCGGATTCTTCCGTTTCTTCCACCAGCGGGCAAATCCAGTAGGCCTTCTTGCCTTCCTTCAGCGCGGCACGCAGTCGCTCGACGATATCGCCGATGCGTTCCGTGGGGATGGTCACCGTCTGGATGGGTTTGCGGCCGGCAGGCTTTTCGGTGAGCTTGGAGACATCCATATCGCCGAAGGCGGCCAGCACCAGCGTGCGCGGAATGGGGGTGGCGGTCATAACAAGCATATGCGGCGTGATGCCCTTGGCGGTAAGGCGCAGGCGTTGATGCACGCCGAAACGGTGCTGTTCATCCACAACGGCCAGCACGAGGTTCTTGTAACTCACGCTGTCCTGAAAGAGCGCATGGGTGCCGATGACGATTTGCGCTTCGCCTGATGCGACGCGCTCCTCGATCTCGCGCCGCTCCTTGCCCTTGGTGCGGCCGGTCAGCACTTCGACGGTAATACCCGCTGCCTGAGCGAGTTTGGAAATGGTGGCGTAGTGCTGCCGGGCGAGGATTTCGGTCGGGGCCATCAGCACCGCCT
The DNA here is from genome assembly GCF_049843495.1 of Agrobacterium sp. M50-1. Classification (NCBI taxonomy): domain Bacteria; kingdom Pseudomonadati; phylum Pseudomonadota; class Alphaproteobacteria; order Hyphomicrobiales; family Rhizobiaceae; genus Agrobacterium; species Agrobacterium sp. M50-1. The sequence continues at coordinate 188,883 of NZ_JBBHZH010000002.1, forward strand.
GTCCGCCGGCCTCCACGGCCGTTGTCATCGCCATCAGCGCCACCAGCGTCTTGCCTGCGCCGACATCGCCCTGCAGCAGGCGAAGCATGCGGTCTTCGCCGGCCATGTCAGTCAGAATATCCTTCACCGCAGCGCTCTGGCTCGGTGTCAGCGAGAAGGGCAGTTGCGAGAGGATTTTCGCGGCGACATCACCCCTGGCGCGGACTGGCTGGCCAGCCACCTTGCGCAGCCGCTGGCGCACCAGCGCCAGTGACAGCTGCCCGGCAAGGAACTCATCATAGGCAAGCCGCCTGCGCGCCGGAGCCTGCGGCTCGATATCGGCGCTGTCGCGCGGGTCGTGCAATTCACGGAAGCTAGAAGCGACATCACCGAAGCCCTGACGGGTTTTCAGCGTTTCATCGATCCATTCCGGAAAGACCGGCAGCTTCGACAGCCCGCCTTCGATTGCCCGCCGCAGCACCTTGGGCGATAGACCGGCGGTCATGGGGTAAACGGCTTCCACCAAAGGCAGGTTTTCGGCTTCGGAAACCTTCACCATGAAATCCGGATGCACCATGGAGGCGCGACCGTTGAACCAGTCCACCTTGCCGCTGACGAGAACCTCCTCGTCCATGGGCAGGGCCTTTGACAGCCAGTCGCCCTTGGCGCGGAAGAAGGTCAGCGCCAGTTCGCCGGTCTCGTCATGCAGGAAGACGCGATAGGGCGCGGAGCGGTTTCCCGGCGGTGGCGGCTGGTGGCGGTCCACGCGTCCCTGAATGGTGACAATGGCGCCGGGCGCGGCCAGCGCGATGCCGGGGCGGTTTCGGCGGTCGATGACGTTCGATGGCGCGTGGAACAGGAGATCGATCACGCGGGTGTCTTCGGCATTTTCCCGGCTCAGGAGTTTGGCCAGAAGGTCGGCAAGCTTCGGCCCTACACCGGCAAGGGTGGAGACGGAAGCAAACAGCGGATCGAGAATGGCCGGGCGCATGGTCAGCAAAATCGGGGAAGGGCACGGCTTATGCAAGACTTCGCAGGTCACAAAGGCGGGTTATCACCGGCAGTTTTTAGCCGCCGTGGCATTATTTCGATAAAAACCGGTTCCCAAGCGTTCGCCTCCTGTTCTATAGGAGGTCGCAGTCAACATCCTGTTGAATAGCCAACCGAAAGGTGAATGCGATGACTGGACTGGTGCGCACGAGTGCCGACCTCGATCCGAGACGCCGGCGGATTCTTTACCGCTGCTGGCACCGGGGCATTCGCGAGATGGATCTGGTGCTCGGGCAATTTGCGGAAGACAATATTGCCGGGCTTTCCGATGATCAGCTCGATGAGCTTGAGATCATCATGGCGGAAGAGGATAACGACCTCGTCAAGATGGTGACGGGTGCCCTTGCCATACCGGAAAAATTCCAGACCCCGCTGTTTGAACAGATCGCCTCCTACCGTCCCGATTTTGATCTCGTCACCGCCGAAACCCTGAAAGCCTGAAACATGATAGCCGGATTCGATGCAAAGCTGGTGGCGTCGGCCGATACGCCGCTGACCATCGGAAATGTGCCCTCCGGCATGGAAGCCCTGCTGCTCGCCGATATGGCGCGGGCGGGGACATCGGTTGCCTATGTGATGTCGGATGGCCAGCGGGTCGCCGATCTCGAACAGATCCTCGGTTTCGTCGCGCCTGATATTCCGGTCATGACGCTGCCGGCCTGGGACTGCCTTCCCTATGACCGCGTGTCACCGAGCGCCGACACCTCGGCGCGCCGGCTGGCGGCGCTTTCCGGCCTCATCGCCCACGCGAAGAAACCGCATCCGGCCATCGTGCTCGTCACCGTCAACGCCATGCTGCAGAAGATGGCGCCGCGCGACATTATCGAGAGCCTCGGCTTTTCGGCGAAGCCCGGCAACCAGATCCGTATGGACGACATCGCCGCACGGCTGGAGCGCAACGGTTTTGACCGGGTGGCGACGGTGCGTGAAGTCGGTGAATTCGCCGTGCGCGGCGGCATTCTCGATGTCTTCGTGCCCGGCACGGAAGAGCCGGTGCGGCTCGATTTCTTCGGCGATACGCTGGAAAGCATCCGCACCTTCGATCCGGCCAGCCAGCGCACCATCGGCCAGGCGCGTTCGCTCGATTTGAACCCGATGAGCGAAGTGACGCTGACGCCGGATACGATCAGCCGTTTCCGCAAGAATTATCTGTCGCTGTTCGGCGCCGCGACGCGTGACGATGCGCTTTATCAGGCCGTCTCCGAAGGCCGCCGTTATGCCGGCATGGAGCACTGGCTGCCGCTGTTTTACGAGAAGCTGGAAACGGCGTTCGATTATCTCGCGGGGTTCCGGATCGTCACCGATCACACGGCGCGGGAGGCGGCAAAAGAGCGCTCCAAGCTGGTGCTCGATTATTACGATGCACGCCGCAGCTCCGGCGAAACCAAGGGCTCGACCCAGGGTGCGCCTTATAAGCCGGTTTCGCCCGGCCAGCTCTATCTCGACGGCAAGAGTTTCGATGCCGCACTGGCCGCCGTCAATGCGGTGCGTCTGACACCCTTCAACGAACAGGACAGCGAAGGCCGCCCGGTCGCCACGCTCGACGCCCATGTCGGGCCGCGCTGGGCGCGTCCGCCAACCGAAGGCGAGAGCGAAGAACGGGTCAATGTTTTCGATCTGGCGGTGAAGCATATTGCCGAGCGCCGCGCCAAGGGCTGGAAGGTGCTGATAACAGGCTGGTCGGAAGGTTCGCTCGACCGGCTGCTACAGGTGCTGAACGAGCACGGGCTTGAGAAGATCAAGCCGGTGACCTCGCTGAAGGAAGTGGAGAAGCTCGGTAAGGGTGAGGCTGCCTCGGCGGTGCTGAGCCTTGAGACGGGTTTCGAGACCGGGACGCTCGCGGTCATCGGCGAGCAGGATATTCTCGGCGACCGCATGGTGCGGCGCTCCAAGCGCCGCAAGCGCGGTGCGGATTTCATCTCGGAAGTGGCGGGGCTGGACGAAGGCTCGCTGGTCGTCCATGCCGAACATGGTATCGGTCGCTTCGTCGGCCTGCGGACGATCGAGGCGGCGGGCGCGCCGCGTGCGTGCCTCGAACTGCATTATGCCGATGATGCCAAGTTGTTCCTGCCGGTTGAAAACATCGATCTTCTCTCGCGTTACGGCTCGGATGCGGCCGAAGCCCAGCTCGACAGGCTCGGCGGCGGCGCATGGCAGATGCGCAAGGCCAAGCTCAAGAAGCGCCTGCTCGACATGGCCGATGAGCTTATCCGCATCGCGGCCGCGCGTCTGGTGCGCCATGCGCCGGTGCTGACGGCTCCCGATGGGCTTTACGACGAATTCGCCGCCCGTTTCCCCTATGATGAGACGGAAGACCAGCTGAACGCCATCGAGGCCATTCGTGAAGATCTCGGCGCCGGCCGGCCGATGGATCGTCTCATCTGCGGCGATGTCGGTTTCGGCAAGACCGAAGTGGCGCTTCGCGCTGCTTTCCTTGCCGCGATGAACGGCGTGCAGGTGGCGGTGGTGGTGCCCACCACGCTGCTTTCGCGCCAGCATTTCCGCACTTTCTCCGAGCGTTTCCGCGGCCTGCCGATCCGGGTGCAGCAGGCTTCACGCCTCGTCGGCTCCAAGGAACTGACGCTGACGAAAAAGGAAGTGGCTGACGGAAAGACTGACATCGTCGTCGGCACCCATGCGCTGCTTGGCGCGGGCATCAGTTTTGCCAATCTCGGCCTGCTCATCATCGACGAAGAGCAGCATTTCGGTGTGAAGCACAAGGAGCGGCTGAAGGAGCTGAAGAGCGACGTGCATGTGCTGACGCTCTCTGCGACGCCCATTCCGCGCACCCTGCAGCTGGCCATGACGGGCGTGCGCGAACTGTCGCTCATCACCACGCCGCCGGTGGACCGCATGGCGGTGCGCACCTTCATTTCGCCCTTTGACCCGCTCGTCATCCGCGAAACGCTGATGCGTGAGCACTATCGCGGCGGTCAGAGCTTCTATGTCTGTCCGCGGCTTGCCGATCTCGCCGATATCCACGCGTTCCTGCAATCGGATGTGCCGGAGCTGAAGGTGGCGGTGGCGCATGGGCAGATGCCGGCAGGCGAACTCGAAGACATCATGAACGCCTTTTACGACGGCAAATATGACGTGCTGCTTTCGACCACCATCGTCGAATCCGGCCTCGATGTGCCGACCGCCAATACGCTGATCGTGCACCGCGCCGACATGTTCGGTCTTGCCCAGCTTTACCAGCTGCGTGGTCGCGTCGGTCGTTCCAAGGTGCGTGCCTTCGCGCTCTTCACCCTGCCGGTCAACAAGGTGCTGACGACGATGGCGGAGCGGCGGCTGAAGGTGCTGCAATCGCTCGACACGCTCGGCGCAGGCTTCCAGCTGGCGAGCCACGACCTCGATATTCGCGGCGCGGGCAATCTGCTCGGCGAAGAACAGTCCGGCCACATCAAGGAAGTCGGTTTCGAGCTTTACCAGCAGATGCTGGAAGAGGCGGTTGCCGAGGTGAAGGGCGACGAACAGGTGCAGGACAGCGGCTGGTCGCCGCAGATTTCGGTCGGCACCTCCGTCATGATCCCGGAAGATTATGTTCCGGATCTGCATCTGCGCATGGGCCTTTACCGCCGTCTCGGCGAGCTTGCGGATATCAGCGAGATCGACGGTTTTGGCGCGGAAATGATCGACCGTTTCGGCCCATTGCCGAAAGAGGTGCAGCACCTGCTCAAGATCGTCTACATCAAGTCGCTCTGCCGCATCGCCAATGTGGAGAAGCTGGATGCCGGGCCGAAGGGCGTCGTCGTGCAGTTCCGCAACAAGGAATTCCCCAATCCGGGCGCGCTGGTCGGTTACATCGGCAAGCAGGGATCAATGGCGAAAATCCGCCCCGACCACAGCCTGTTCCTGAACCGCGATCTGCCGACGCCGGAAAAGCGGCTGACGGGTGCGGCCATGATCATGACGCAGCTGGCGGAACTGGCGCGGTCCTAGATTTGAGCTTCAAGGGGGGCTATTTGGCACCGCAGGTGGGTGCGGCTTACCCCCCTCTGCCCTGCCGGGCATCTCCCCCTCAAGGGGGGAGATTGGCGAGAGGCGCTGTCAACCACTTCATCCTCTAACGTCGAGATAGGCGAGGCATTGCCGCATATCGATCTCCCCCCTTGAGGGGGAGATGCCCGGCAGGGCAGAGGGGGGTAAGCCACACCCATCCCCAGCCAAATTTCCAATACCCCACCCACTCCGTTCAGCGAAAATTACCTCGATGTAATGAAACGGACATGCGCCGGTAGTCTTCGCCGGCGTAATCTTTCCCTCATACCCGGTGCGGCGGATGAGTGGATGCCGCCGGGTGATGAAGGAGCAGGACGATGTGGACCAATATCAACAGGTTTGCCACCGCTGGTCTGGTTGCCTTGACAATTGCGGGCGCCACAATTGCCACCACCAGCCAGGCGGAAGCGCGCAATAACTTCGGCCGCGGCCTTGCCGCCGGCATCGCAGGCACGATCATTGGCGGAGCGCTGATTGCGGGTGCAAGACACCCGGGCTACGCTTACGGCCCCGCCTATTACGCGCCGGCTTACGGTCCACCCGTCTACGCTGCGCCTGCTTATGGCCCGCCGGTCGTTTACCAGCCGGTTTATCCGCGCTGCCACGTTGCCTGGAGGCAGAATGCCTGGGGTGACATGTATCGGGTCAGGGTTTGCGATTAATCGATTGGCAGACCGGCGGCGTGCAGAGCGTCGCCGGTTTTTGCATGATTTTAGCTAGCGGCTGTCTTCCGGTGTGATGCCGACGGCCACGTTCTGGTCGGTTGCCGCGATCGAGGCGGGCAGCGGCACTTTTCTCTGTTTCTCGCGGATGAGCGTCAATAGGCCGGAGCCGACGATGAGGGCGATGCCGACCAGCATCCATCCATCGATGCGGTCACCGAAAATCAGATAACCGAACAGGATGGCCCAGAGCATCTGGCTATATTGCGTCGGGCCGATCATGGCGGCCGGCGCATATTGGGCGGCATACATGACCAGCACGTTGCCAAGCGCGCCGAGCAGGCCATATCCCGCCAGCAGCAGCCATTGTTCTCCACCCGGCATGACAAAGGTCGGCACCATGGCGATTCCGCTTATGGCGAGGCAGCCGAGCAATCCGGCACCATAAAGCGAAACGTTCTTTTCCGATGGGCCCATTGCGCGGAAGATGACGATGCTGAGCGCGCCGCTGAAGCCGGCGATGATGGCGCCCAGATGGCCGATGCCCAATTCTCGGAATCCAGGCCGCAGAATAATGAGCACACCCACAAAACCGATGATGACGGCCGACCAGCGGCGAATTCCCACCTGTTCCTTGAGGAACACCACAGACATGATGGTGACGAAGGAAGGAAGCAGGAAGATCAGCGCGAAGGCTTCGGCCATGGAAAGATGGGTAAAGGCAGTCACACTGCCGACCGCGCCGATCCCGGCGGAAAAAAAGCGGATGATCCACAAAGGACGGTTGGTCGTCTTCACCACATCCAGCCAGCTGTCATTGCGCTTGCGGATGAAGGGCAGGGCGACAAGGCCGAACACGGCGCCGAAAAAGACCGATTCGATCGGCGAAATCTGGCCTTCTATGAGTTTAACGCTGGCATCGCTCCAGGCGTAGGCAGCGAAGGCGGCAAAGGCGAGCAGAATGCCTTTCAGGGTCTGGTCGGACACGGAAACACCGGCGGAAAATCAAGTTGCAGAAAACCGCCGGTGATTTGACCGTCAGTTCATCGATCTATGCTCGTCCGCCTTGATTTTTGCAATATCCCGCAATGCAGCAATCAGGACATCAGGCGTTTGTGCACCGCTTATGGCGTATTTCTGGTCGATGATGAAGAAAGGTACGCCGGCGACGCCCATCTGCTGCGCCGCATCAATTTCGGCGATGACCGTGTCCTTGTCCGCCTCCGAAGCGAGAAGCCGTGCCACCACCTGCGCGTCCATACCCGCCTTTTCGGCCACATCGATCAGCACGGCGTGGTCGCCGATATTGCGGCCTTCTTCGAAATTGGCCCTGAACAGCGCCGTCACGACCTTTTCCTGGACGTCGCGGCCTTCGGAATGGGCCCAGAGCGACAGGCGGTGCGCGTCGAGTGTGTTCGGGCCGATCTTGATCGCATCAAAATCGTAGTCGATGCCGACTTCCTTGCCGAGCTGCACCAGTGTGGCGTGGGCCTGTTCCAGGCGCTCCTTGCCGAGCTTCTCCTCCAGGGCAGCTTTCTGGTCGACACCCTCGGGCGGATAGTCCGGGTTGAGGCGATAGGGACGCCAGTTCACGTCGACGCTGATTTCATCCTGTACGTCGGCAATGGCGAGATCGAGCCTCGCCTTGCCGAGATAACACCAGGGGCAGACCATATCCGACACGACGTCGATAACGATGCGTTCCATGGTTTCATCTTCCCTTGTCTGGACCGGGCGGCGGGTTATTGCACCCTTGAATCCCACCAGGTCTGTTTCTGATTTCCCGATATTGGCGTCATATCCGGGCGGTCGATATATTTCCAGCGCGCAACCCATTGGGCGCCGATGTAATAGAGCGGAATGATATAATGGCCGGCCACCAGAAGGCGGTCATAGGCGCGCACGGCGGCCTGGAAATCTTCCGTCGAGCGCGCCTGCAGCAGCGCTTCGATCATCCGGTCAATATCGGGATTGGCGGCGCCGGCATAGTTGAAGCTGCCCTGCGCATCGCGTGAGAGCGAACTCCAGCGGTTGAGCTGCTCCATGCCCGGCGAAAGCGACGACGGCAGGGAGCGGATGATCATGTCGTAATCAAAGCTGTTCGAGCGGGCCTGATATTGCCCGTCATCAACCGAGCGGATGCCCATGGCGACGCCGATCAGATTGAGCGAGCGCTGATAGGCAAGCGCGATGCGCTCCTGAGCGGGGTTCTGCGTCATGATCTCGAAGGCGAGCTGGCGGCCGCTGGCATCGGACATCCTGCCGTTTTTGATGCTGTATCCGGCCTCTTTCAGCTTGTCGACGGCCATTTTGAGGACCTTGCGGTCCGCACCGGTGGCGTCGGTGGTCGGCAAGGCATAGGTGCCGGCCAGTAGCTGCGGAGGCATGGTCTTAGCCGCGTCGCCGAGCAGCGCCAGCTCGCGTTCGTCCGCGGCATTGCCATAGGCGCCGAGCGGTGAATTCTGCCAGTAACTCTGTGTGCGCTTGAAGGAGCCGCCGAGAATGTTTCTGTTCATCCACTCGAAATCGAACGCGTAGGTAAGGCCTTCGCGCACCTTCTCGTCGGCGAAGACGGCGCGGCGGGTGTTGAAGACGAGACCGAACATGCCTGTCGGCAGACGCGGCTGGAAGACGTCCTTGACGATATCGCCACGATGGACGGCGGGGAAATTGTAAGCCTGTCCCCAATGGGAGGTGTCGGAGGTGCCGTTGATGGCGTCGCCTTCGGGATAGATGTCGATATCGCCCTTCTTGAAGGCCTCGAACATGGTGGTGACCTGCAGGAAATAGGTCACGCTGATCTCGTCGTAATTGTCGAAGCCGACCTTGCCCGGAATGTCCTTGCCCCAATAGTCCGGATTGCGCTCCCAGATGATTCGTTCGCCCGGCCGCAGGGTTTTGATTCGGTATGGACCCGAGCCGACGACTGCGCCGAGGCCGGCCTGTTCGAATTTTTCCGGATCGATCGCATGTTTTGGCAGGATCGGGGTGGAGGAGGCGAGAATGAGCGGCGTTTCGCGGTTGGCCTTGTCGTTGAAGGTGAAACGCACGCTGCGATCGCCGATCTTTTCCAGCTTCGCCACCCCGTCCAGGCGGCTGTTGAAGGGCGGGCGGCCTTTTTCCTTCAGAAGATTGAAGGTGAAGATAACGTCATCTGCGGTCACCGGCTCGCCGTCGGACCATTTTGCCTTCGGATTGATGTTGAACTGGACGAAGCTGCGCTCCTCATCCCACTCCACTGTTTCGGCTAGCAGGCCGTAAAGGCTGAAAGGCTCGTCGCTGGAACGCAGCATCAGGGGTTCGTAGAGCAGATTGCCGAATTCCGGGTCCCAGACACCGCGCGCGGTGGTGCGCATTCCCTTGAGAACGAAGGGATTGAGGCTGTCGAAGGTGCCGACGACGCCATAGGAAATGCGGCCGCCTTTCTTCACATCCGGATTGACATAAGGAAGATGCCTGAAGTCTGCGGGAAGCTCCGGCGTGCCGTGCATGGAAATGCCGTGCAGCGGCTGCGCGAGAGCGTTCCCGGTGGGAAGCAGGGATGATCCCAAAAGGAACAATGCGGGGATGAGGGCCGCAAGGTTGCGCATGTCACTGTCCTGTCTCAACTGTCCGTCCGATGTGCGTCACGACCGTTTATCATCATGATTCTGGCAGATATGTAGCACACGGACATGGTGCGACCCATCCAGGCGCGGGAAATCTTGGGTCAGCTCAAGAAAAAGTTAAAGAAGTGCTGGATATCGCCGCGATCGGCATGTAACAGGGTGGCCGGAAGAGACGGGTCACGCATTTGCCTCATTTAAACGACAGTTGAACGGGCAGAAGGATACCGCCATCGACGAACAGGGCCTTAACGGTTCTGTTCTGGCAGACATTCAGGAGACGGAACTCTTATGATGCAAAAGGCAAACACATTCACCCGGACGGCTCTGTCCGCTCTGGTCCTCTCTCTGGGCGCGGTTTCCGCTCCGGCCATCTCGCAGGCACAGGATGCTGCTCCCGCCGCTCAGGGCGCTGGCGCTCCGCCGCTCGGCTGGTTCAAGACCTGCTCCAAGCAGGAAGACAACGATGTCTGCGTTGTGCAGAACGTGGTTCTCGCCCAGAACGGCCAGATGATCACCGCTGTCGGCCTCATCACTGTTGAAGGCAAGGTCAACCGCAAGCTGCTGCAGGTTTCCGTTCCGACCGCGCGTCTCATTCCTCCTGGTGTGATGATGCAGATCGACGGCGGCAAGGGTCAGAAGCTCGATTACGCCGTATGCCTTCCCGACAAGTGCACGGCCGAAGTTCCGCTGACGGACGCCATGATCGCTTCCCTGAAGAAGGGTAGCGAGGTGGTCTTCACCTCCATCAACTTCCGCCGCGCGCCGAACCCCATCAAGATCGCTCTCTCCGGCTTCACCGGCGCCTTTGACGGCCCGGCGATCACCCAGTCGCAGCTGGCCGAAAGCCAGCGCAGCCTGCAGGAAGGCATGCAGAAGAAGGCTGAAGAGGCTCGCAAGAAGCTGGAAGCCGCTCAGGATGCCGCCAAGGGCGCTCCGAAGCCCTGATTGCAGCGTAAGCGCTAAAAACAGAAAACCGGTCTGGCGACAGACCGGTTTTTTTATGCCGTTTTTACGCCCCTGGGAGGGTGGGGAGATGCCTGGCGGGCGTCAATGCGCCGTTGACATTTTCGGACGCCACTCACCGTTAGGCGCCTTGTCGAAGATGCGGCCGATATTGGGGTTTCGGAGCGGCGTCTCGTTTTCGTCGTGGACGAGGTTCTGCTCGGAAACATAGGCGACATACTCCGTCTCCTCGTTTTCGGCCAGAAGATGATAGAAGGGCTGGTCGCGATCCGGCCTGATTTCCGCAGGGATGGCGTTCCACCATTCCTCGGTATTGGCATATTCCGGGTCCACGTCGATGACCACACCGCGGAACGGAAACACCTTGTGGCGGACGATCTCGCCAAGCGTGAATTTTGCGTCTCTTTGTTTCATGGCATGAACTTCCTTTCCCACTAATAGTTGGGTGCGGAACGCAAAATATCAAGGGCTAGGGGGTATCCCGCCTCTTTCTGGCTATATGGGCTCAGCCACGGCGGCCGAGCGGTGCTGTGGCGATGATGACGCCGCCGGTGACCAGCACGATGCCGATCGCGTGGTAGGTCTCGAAGGTCTCCCCCAGAAACAGCGTGGCCATGAGGATCGAGACGGGCGGCATCATGTAAAGCGTGACGCCTGCCGTGGCGGGACCGAAGACCCGCACCGTGTGGGTGAAGCAATAAAAGGCCAATAGCGAGGCGAACAGGATGATGCCGCCGATCTTGGCCCATGCCATTGGCGTGGCGGGCAGCATGCCGCCCTGCGCCAGTTCCAGCGCCGCCGGCGGCAGAAGCACCAGCGCACCGGAGAGCGCGATCAGGCCAAAAAGGCTGAAGGACGCCATCTGCCGCGCCGCCGGTTCGCGCAGCAGCAGCGAATAGACGGCAAAGGCGATGGCCGCCGTCAGTATGGCGAAATCGCCGATGTTGAAGTTCATGTGCCGGAGAGCTGCGATATCGCCCTTGAGCACGATGGCCGCCACGCCGGCAAAGGCGATGACCATGCCCGCCACTTCGAGCTTTCTGATGGGGCGGCCCTGAAAGATGCGCTGGAACAGGATGATGAACAACGACGAAGTCGTGTAGATGAGCGTGCCGTTGGCGGCCGTGGTCATTGTGAGGCCCCAATAAACAACGCCGCCGCAGATGCCCATGCCGAGAACGCCGAGAACGAGCCAGAGCAACGTTTTCCGGCGCAGGAAAGCGATGCAGTTGCGCCAGTCGGCGATCATGAACGGCGCGATGATGAGTGTCGAGCCCATCCAGCGGATGAAGGCGGCGATGAAGGGCGAGACTTCGCCGACGACGCCACGGCCGAAAATGACATTGCTGGAGAAAAAGAACGGCACCGCCAGAAAGATGAGCCAGTCCGTGAGGCGTGTTTGCTGAGTGGCTGGCTTGATTGACATTCTTCGCGACATGGCTGGTCTTCAAAAGAAAACGGCGGCTTTCCGGGGAAAACCGCCGAGATGGATCGAGCGCCCCGGAGAGCGCTCGAAAGGCCGATCAGGCCGAGTAGTACATGTCGAATTCGACCGGATGCGGGGTCATTTCGAAACGCATGACTTCCTGCATCTTCAGCTCGATGAACGAGTCGATCTGGTCGTCATCGAACACGCCGCCGGCGGTCAGGAACTTGCGATCCTTGTCGAGGCTTTCAAGCGCTTCACGCAGCGAACCGCAGACGGTCGGGATCTTCTTCAGTTCCTTTGCAGGAAGGTCGTAGAGGTCCTTGTCCATCGGCTTGCCGGGGTGAATCTTGTTCTTGATGCCGTCGAGGCCGGCCATCAGCATGGCCGCAAAACCGAGATAGGGGTTCTGGGTCGGGTCCGGGAAGCGGACTTCGACGCGCTTTGCCTTCGGGTTGGAGCCGAAGGGAATGCGGCAGGATGCGGAACGGTTGCGCGCGGAGTAGGCGAGCAGAACCGGCGCTTCATAACCCGGCACCAGACGCTTGTAGGAGTTGGTGGTGGGGTTGGTGAAGGCGTTGATGGCCTTGGCGTGCTTGATGATGCCGCCGATGTAATAGAGGCAGTTTTCAGAAAGGCCGGCATATTCGTCGCCAGCAAAGGTCGGCTTGCCGCCCTTCCAGATAGACTGGTGAACGTGCATGCCCGAGCCGTTGTCGCCGAAGATCGGCTTCGGCATGAAGGTTGCCGTCTTGCCATAGGCATTGGCGACCTGATGCACAACGTACTTGTAGATCTGCATCTTGTCGGCGCTGGATACCAGCGTGTCGAACTTCACGCCCAGCTCGTGCTGTGCGGCAGCCACTTCGTGGTGGTGCTTTTCAACAACGACGCCCATTTCGGCCAGAACCGTCAGCATTTCGGAGCGCATGTCCTGCAGGCTGTCGATCGGCGGAACGGGGAAATAACCGCCCTTGACGCGCGGACGGTGGCCGAGGTTGCCGGTTTCATAATCCGTGTCGTCGTTGGACGGCAGCTCGGACGAGTCAAGCTTGAAGCCGGTGTTGTAGGGGTCTGCCTTGTACTTGACGTCGTCGAAGACGAAAAATTCGGGCTCGGGGCCGACGAAGACGGTGTCGCCGATGCCCGAGGCCTTGAGGTAGGCTTCGGCCTTCTTGGCGGTGCCGCGCGGGTCGCGGTTATAGGCTTCGCCCGAGACCGGGTCGAGAATGTCGCAAAGGACGACCAGGGTGGACTGGGCGAAGAACGGGTCGATATGGGCGGTGGCCGGATCGGGCATCAGCACCATGTCGGACTCGTTGATGGCCTTCCAGCCGGCGATCGAGGAGCCGTCGAACATGACGCCATCGGCGAACATGTCTTCGTCCACACAGACAACATCCATGGTGACGTGCTGCAGCTTGCCCTTGGGGTCGGTAAAGCGCAGGTCCACGAACTTGATGTCGTTATCCTTGATCTGCTTCAAGATATCGTTTGCGGTCGTCATTTAAACGTTTTCCTTGAGTGTGATGATGACGAGGTGAAAACCCAAGCCTCCCCGGCTCGGGACGTTCTTGATTATATGGCGTCCACGCCTGTTTCACCGGTACGGATGCGGATGACTTCCTCGATATTGGAAACGAAAATCTTTCCGTCGCCGATACGTCCGGTCTGCGCCGCATTGCGGATCGCCTCGATGACGGCTTCCGCGTTTTCGTCCGCCAGTACGACTTCGACTTTCACTTTCGGCAAAAAGTCCACGACGTACTCTGCACCGCGGTAGAGTTCCGTGTGGCCCTTCTGACGACCAAAGCCTTTTGCTTCCGTGACCGTGATGCCCTGAAGTCCGACTTCCTGAAGGGCTTCCTTCACTTCATCGAGCTTGAAAGGCTTAATGATCGCTTCGATCTTTTTCATGAGAAAATATCTCTCCGCTTCTCCCGTTAAAGCAGGTTATTCCCGCTCTGCCACAAGAATGCACGTATTGTGCCAGATCGGAAGCGGGCTTGAAGAAAAAACTTCGATCCCCCGGCCTTCCGACACAAAATGCATTCGGTTTTGGCGGTTTTCCAGCCAATTTTTCTCGGGAACCTGAAAAATCCATCAGCATTTCTGCCAATTCTTATTATTTTAGATGGTTCGAATATTTGAGAATGCGTGAGTGTGATGAAGTTGGTTTGTTTATATTTTATGCATTTGATTATTATTTGGACTTGGCTATCTGCTTATTTTTGTATCGATTGCCTTTCCGGCGTTTTGAAGGGATGATTGAGGCATGACATCCCTCTCTCAGCTCTCCCTTTTTGACCCGGCTATTATGGCCAGCATCGATGCGGCGGCCGGTCAATCCGGCATTCCGCTTTATGATCTGATGGAGCGGGCGGGGCAGGCGGTTGCCGCCTCAGCGCTTCGCCACTATCCGCAGGCCCTGCGTTTCGTCGTGCTCTGCGGCGGCGGCAACAATGGCGGTGATGGTTACGTGGCGGCGCGGGCGCTTGTGGAAAGCGGCGCGGTCGTTGTGGTCTATCATCTCGGTGATGCCGGCGCGCTCAGGGGTGATGCGCGGATGGCTTTCGAGCGCAGCGGGGTGGCGCCGTTGCCGCTTGGCGACTACGCGCCTCTTGCCGGCGACGTGGTGATCGACGCGGTCTTCGGGGCAGGACTGTCCCGCGATATTCCTCGGGAGCTTGCACGGATAATCGAGGCGGTGACCAATGCGAAGGCCTCGGTTCTCGCCGTCGATCTGCCCTCCGGTCTCTGCGGCCGGCGGGGCGTGCCGCTTGGCGCCTCGTTCACGGCCGAACGGACGGTGACCTTCATGGCGCGCAAGCCCGGCCATCTGCTGATGCCGGGGCGGGAGCTTTGCGGGGCGCTCGAGGTGTTCGATATCGGTATTCCCTCCCGCATCCTCACCGATCACGCAGGCGCGGTTGCGGAAAACCATCCGCTGGTCTGGCGTGACGCCTTGCCCGCGAGCGATATCGAGACGCATAAATTCCGCCGCGGCCATCTGACCGTCTTTTCCGGCCCGGCCCATGCGACGGGTGCAAGCCGCATGACGGCGCTCGCGGCGCTGAAGGCAGGGGCGGGTATCGTCACTGTCGCCGCTCCGAGGCGGGCGCTCGACGTGCTGTCCGTGACGCTGACGGCCGTGATGAATGCGCCGATGGACGATGCTGATGATCTGCGGCTCTGGCTGGACGACCGGCGTCATGGAGCCTTCGTTCTCGGTCCCGGTTTCGGCGATCTGGAAAAGGCGCGGCAATTCGTGTCCCTGCTTGGAGACAGGGCGGCCGTGCTGGATGCCGATGCGATCACGGCTTTCAAGGATTATGCGGAGACCTTGTTCGAGCGCGTCACTTCAGGCGCGGGAAAATTCGTGCTGACGCCGCATGAGGGCGAGTTTGCGCGTTTGTTTCCCGATCTTGCCGCCGACGGGACGCTGAGCAAGATCGAGAAGGCGCAGGCCGCCTCGGCGCGCAGCGGCGCTGTGCTGGTCTATAAAGGCGCAGACACGGTGATTGCCGCGCCTGATGGCCGGGCGCTGGTCAACACCAATGCGCCGGCGAGCCTTGCGACGGCCGGATCAGGTGATGTGCTGGCCGGTATCATCGGTGCGCTGCTGGCGCAGGGAGCCCCAGCCTTCGAAGCGGCTGCGGCCGGTGTCTGGCTGCATGGGCAGGCGGGCCACAGGGCGGGTGACGGCATGACGGCGGAAGACCTTGCCCATGCGGTTCGGCCGTTTGGGTGAGTTGGTCTGATTATGTTCGCTGTTTGCTGGCCGCTGACAGATCCGGTGGTTTGGCACAGTTCCACCATCCCCACTCCGTCCACATAAGTCCGGCATGACGGAGGTCGCATTTCAGGCGCTAATGCCAGCACTCAATGCGCGGCTTTGCCCTGGCCCGCCATTGCCATTCGCGAGGCGCTGATCAAGAGTTTGCGTTCGGCACGCTCCTGCTGCGGGGTGCGATTGTAGATTTCGCGATAACACTTGGAAAAATGCGAAGCCGAGACGAAACCGCAGGCGACGGCGACCTCGACCACCGGCATGGCAGACTGCACCAGCAGGTGGCGGGCGCGGTCGAGACGGATTTCAAGGTAATAGCGGGCGGGTGAACGGCCCATTTCCTGGCGGAAGAGGCGCTCCACCTGCCGGCGGGACAGATCGGCGGCGTCGGCGATATCAAGCAGCGACAGCGGTTCGGCAAGATTGCCTTCCATCAATTCGATGATCGACAGGACCTTGCTGTTCTGGACGCCGAGGCGGGCCCGCAGAGGCAGGCGCTGGCGGTCGTTCGGGCTGCGCACCCGGTCGGTCAATTGCTGTTCGCAGACGCGGTTGACGAGGTTTTCGCCGAAATCCTGACCGATCAGGCTCAGCATCATGTCCAGCGAGGCCGTGCCGCCGGCGCAGGTGTAGATATTGCTGTCGACTTCAAAGAGGTCGGCATAGACTTCCACCTGGGGGAAGGCTTCGGAAAAGCCGGGCAGGTTTTCCCAGTGGATCGCGCAGCGCTTGCCGTTGAGGAGGCCAGCCTGTGCCAGGATATGGGCGGCGGTGCAGAGGCTGCCGATGGCGATGCCGCGATTATAGGCTTCGCGCAGCCAGGCGTTGACGGACTTGTTGATGTGTTGATCCACATCGATGCCGGAACAGATGATCGCCATCTCAGGGCGGTTTTCGCCGCTGACGTATCGCCGCTCGTCGGCAAGACAGGTATCGGCCTCAAGACAGATGCCGCTTGACGACATGACCTTCTGGCCGTCGAGGGAGGCAAGGCGCCATTCATAGGCCTGATAGCCCAACATTCGGTTGGCGATGCGAAGCGTTTCAACCGCTGCGGCGAATGGCAGCAAGGTAAATTGCGGAATGAGAAAAAAGACGATTGAGCGTTTCTTCTGGGAGTTTCTGCTCATTTGCCCGTGCTCCGTTGCGAATACGCAATTCCTCCCTTGGAATTGGTCTTCTGGATGTCCTGATTACGACATCTTTAACGAAAAATACGCCTCGGATTCGGAGCTGTCAAAAAATAGCTTTTGAAATATGCAAATTTCGCGACAAGCCTTTAAAAAAGGCGATGTGTCGCATGCAAAACAGGCAGGCTGTTTTGCGCCTCCGTCCTGCCGTTCGGGCGCGGGCAGGGATGGCTCGCAAAACGCGCAATGTTTGCGAGCCATCGGTTGGACATCATTTGCGGATGGTGTGTATGCGAGTGGTGTCGGTGGTCGGCCATCCGATATCCTTCAATGTTTCAGGCGGCAAAGCCTCCAGTGCGCGGAGCATCCTGGCGCGACGCCATTCTGCGTAACGGGCGGAAACCTGGTTGGACAGGCGATGGAGCCAGCCAATGGATGAAGGACGGTGCGGAGAACGGTTCGTCACCGGGAGATAATGTATCATGGTCATGTCTTGATCCTTTCGTGAACCACGATCCTGTTTGCGACTTGGGTATGCGCTTGCATGTTGCATCAAACAAGAGAATGAATTTTATGTCATTCATCAGTTTTTGGAATGAATTGCCGGCAAAGCCTGCGGGGAAAATTCCAATCCGCGAGATCGTCAGCGCTTCATTCCGACGAGGCTCAATTCGCCGCGTCAATCGATGTCCCGGATGGTGCGCGCTTGTTGACATTCAATCAAACGAAATGATATCCATCTATAAATCAAAATATTTGAAGGTGCGTGCCATGACCGTGACTTTCCGCCAACCGCTGCCGTTGCTGGATAACGACATATTGAGAACCTTCGTCGCCATTGCGGAAACGGGAAATTTTTCCACCGCCGCTGAAGTGGTGTTCAGAACGCCTTCCGCCGTTTCCATGCAGATCAAGAAGCTTGAGGAGCAGTTGAAGACGACGCTGTTCCTGCGCGATGCCCGTTCGGTTACATTGACGGCGCATGGGGAGACGCTGCTGACCTATGCGCGGCGGATGATTGCGCTCTCCAACGAGGCGGTGTCGCGTTTCGTCATGCCGGAGCTTTCAGGCGTCGTCCGGCTCGGCGCGCCGGAGGATATTGGCGAGCGCGGCCTGCTGCCGGGCATTCTCAAGCGTTTTGCCGAGGCTTTCCCCGGCATCATGATCGACGTCACCATCGATTCCAGTTCCAATCTCTACAAGCGCATGGACGAGCAGCGGCTCGATCTCGCCCTCGTCAACTGTGCCTCGCATCCGCTGCGCGACACCGGTGAGGTGCTGATGCGCGAACGTCTTGTCTGGGCAGGCGCGAAATGCGGCACGGCCTATCTGCGTGATCCGCTGCCGATCTCCATCTGGGAGGAAGGCTGCATCTGGCGTTCGGAAGCGATCAATTCGCTGGAGCGGCGCGGGCGCAATTTCCGCGTGGCCTATCTCAGCGGCCATACCATGGCGCAGCGCGCGGCGATTGCCGCCGATCTCGCGATTGCACCGCTGCCGCGATCCTATGTGCTGAACGACATGGTCATTCTGGGCGACAAGGAAGGTCTGCCGGAACTCGGCTCTTTCGATATTCGCCTGATCATGGGCGACAAGGCGTCGCGCCCTGTTCTTGCCGTGGCTGAAAGCATTCGAAACGCTTTTGTCGAGGTTGCCAAGGCGGCCTGAGGTCCTGATAGTGCGCGGCGGCCGTGGCCCGTCGCGCTGTCAGGATGGCTGCTTCAGCCCGCCATCGAATCCTGTGATGCCGAACGGTCTGCGCCGCCGGTTTGCCAGCTTCCACGCTTGACCAGCCAGTCGGCCGAATTCTGCAATCCGCCAAAGGGAAAGACGTGAATCTGCCGGATCGGCCCCTGCGGATTGGCCTGCCAGTGCCGTTCGATCGGCCCGACGATGCTTTCCGGCGAATGCCCCTTCGCCAGCGTCGTCAGGGAAAGCGCGTTTTTCTTGAGATAGGCAATGGAATTGCCGACGCCGCAGAGCGCGGCATATTTCAAGAGCGTCGTGATCTTGGCCGGGCCGGAAACGCCGATATGCACCGGCAAATCGATGCCTGACGCCGTTAGACCTTCCGCCCAGGCGATGAAACGCGCGGGATCGAAACCGAATTGCGTGACGATGCGCATTTCAGCATCGCTTCTTTCTGCAAAATCACGTTTCAGCCTGAGTGCGGCCATCGCCGTGTCGTCGTTGAAATCCGGGCTGCCTTCGGGGTGGCCGGCGATGGCGATCCGCCTTATTCCGCAACGGTCGAAAATGCCTGATGACAGCATGTCCATGCTGGATGCGAAGGGACCGGCCGGCCGGTCGACACCGCCGCCGACAACCAGAACATCCGTAACACCCGCTTCTCCGGCAAGCCGTCTCACCTGTTCCTCAAACCCCGTGCGGGAGGGTATGCGCCGCGCTGCAAGATGCGGCACTGGCTCATAACCGAGGTCGCGCAAATGTCCTGCGGCATCAACGAGCTTTTCCTGCGAGGCGGCTCCGGTGTCGGTAAGATAGACGCGGACACCCCGCGGAAAGAGACCGTCAAGGTCGGTTACGCCAAGCACCTGCGCGGGCGAGGCTTCGATGGAGGCGGGAATGATGGAAGCGGCGGAAATATCGGGCAATTTGTGCATGATCCTTTTTATTATCATGCACCGATTTTTCGGCGAAGTCTGTGCCTGTTGCGGCAAGACAGGCTTGCATCTGCGACGAAGCTCACCCGGTTCCCTGACCGCGGTTTCACCAGATCCGTTTCGTCAGGCCGTTCCACAGCCAGGTCCAGATGGTCGGCGGAAAACGCAGCACCGATTTGCCGGGTGAGGGCGGCTGCGGGGCGAGGCTGCCGGAAAGCGCGTCCTCGATGGCGCTGACGGCGATATCCACCGAAGCGGCGGTCAAAAGCAGCGGATAGGTGGCGATCGTGTCGGAAGGCGATGGTTTCAGCCGCTTCTCGTAGAGTGTGGCGCCGGTATCCACGCCTTTGTCGACCAGATGCACGGTCGCGCCGAAATTGCCGCGGTCCTTTTCGACCAGCGCCCAGTAACCGCCCATCTGCCCGCGATAGGCGGGGTTGATGCCGGCGTGGAAATTGATGACCGGGCATTGCAGGGCCTGCAGCGTGGCGGGTCTCAGCAGACGGCACGAAATGGTAAAGATCGCCGCCGGTTGCAGCAGATTGGCGGCCTTGCGGCATTCCTCATCGTTGAGCGAGGCGAATTGCGTAACGGGAAGACTGTGGTGGAGATCGGGAGAAAGGCCGTGTTCGGCGATGATCTCGTTGCTTCTGCGAACCGTGAAGCGTTTGCCGAGCCGTGAGGCGATCATCGTCGCCATCTGGCCCGCAGCGACAATCCAGCCGAGCAGTCGCGCGCGTCGCCTGAGAATGACCGACTTGCTTTCCGGCTGCTCCATGAAGACGTGGATATCGGGAAATCGGGCAGCCA
The DNA here is from genome assembly GCF_049843495.1 of Agrobacterium sp. M50-1. NCBI lineage: Bacteria > Pseudomonadati > Pseudomonadota > Alphaproteobacteria > Hyphomicrobiales > Rhizobiaceae > Agrobacterium > Agrobacterium sp. M50-1. Next base: position 208,927 of record NZ_JBBHZH010000002.1, read on the forward strand.
GCGCATTGATCATGACATTGGGGTTCACGCCGCCCGCCGTCATCACCAGAAGCCGATTGTTGATGTCAGTCATATCACCCACGGGATTTTCCTAAGCCATGATCCAGCTGCCGAGTGTCGCTCGTGAACTTTCAAAACCATGTTAATTTTCATCGACGGGATTTTTTGAGATGCCGCTGGAACCGTTTTTTGGGACTCACGTTATTGTGACGCATATCACATTGGCGCTTGCCTTTGGACGGCAAGTCATAGGGGAGTAGTTTCACATGATCACACGCATTCTCTCGACCGTTTTCGTGGCTTTGCTGACTGTCGTCACCCTCAGCTCCTGCGGTAATACCATTCGCGGCATGGGCCGGGATACGGCAAACGCCGTTGATGCGACGCAGGATGCCGGACGCAACGTGGACCGCGCAGCGCGTCGTTAATCAAGGCTCCCCTCCCAGAAAGGCGTTACCCTAAAACCCGGGTGACGCCTTTTCTTTGACCGAATTTCCCTGCGAATGTTCGCCTGACGAGAATCAAAGGGGCGGGCATGATTTCATCGATGAAGAAACTGGCAAAGGCGCTGCTGCCGTTGTTGTTGCCATTCTCCGCGCAGGCCGGTGGGCAGCCGGATTTCTGCAAGGCCATCGACCATGCGGGCGGGCGCTACACCGTCTGCAGTTTCGATCCGGCAAGGAACGCCATCCGCATTTATGACCGCGACCATGTCTCCGGGCAGGGATACCGCAGTTTCGCCGACCTGTCGTCGGCCTTGTGGCGGCACCACATGTTCAGCATCTTCGCCATGAATGGCGGCATGTATCATTCCGACTATTCGCCTGTTGGCCTTTACATTGAAAATGGGGTGGAGCGATCGCCGCTCAGCACCCGGGGCGGCTGGGGCAATTTTCACCTTTTGCCAAATGGCGTCTTTTATCTGAAGGGTGCAAAGGCTGGCGTGCTGGAAACCGCAGCCTATCTGGCGGCTGATCCGAAACCCGATTTCGCCACCCAGTCCGGGCCGATGCTGGTGATCGAGGGCAAGCTGCATCCGCGCTTCCTGCCCGATAGCGACAGCCTGAAGCGTCGCAACGGCGTCGGCGTCTCCCGCAACGGCATGGTGCATTTCGCCATTTCGGAAAATACCGTGCGCTTTTACGATTTCGCCACGCTGTTCAGGGACGTGCTGGATGCGCCAAATGCGCTCTATCTCGACGGCACCATATCCAGCGTCGATATTCCCGCGATGAAAAGGCGGGACTCGCTGTTTCCTATGGGGCCGATCATCGCCGTTGTCGATCGCGTGCCGGATTAGCCGGAAAGATCAGATAGGCGCCTTGGGATAGGCTTTTTCGAGACCTGCCGATGCCGTCAGCCCCTTGCGGAAGGCGAGATAGGCGGGGTGCTGGCTCGCTCTTGCGGTTTCCGTGATGCGGATCTGCAACCGGGCAGGGGCATTGCCGCCAAGCCATTCGCCGGTCGTTTCCAGTTTCAGGCTGTTCAGGAAGCGGGCATTGGTCTGCTGGTCGAGATAAAGATTGAGGCCAGCCAGCAGGTTTTCGTCCTGCAGGGCGTTTTCCATCAACAGCAGCACCCATGCCTTGTCCTCGCTCGTCAGCGAAGTGAGCTTCGATGCGACCGTTTCGCGGTCGGGAAAAGAGGATGCCTGCTGCATGGGGTGACTCGCATCGTTGCCGTTGCCATCGTCGATAAAGCAGCACTGGCGGCCTTTCAAGGCGTGACGCTTCAGCGGAAGAAATTCGACTGTAACGTGTTCGGCCGCGAGGGTTTTCAACAGGTGTTTGTAGGAAAGCTTTAAATAACGGTTACACTTTAGCCTAAATTGCGGCGAAGCCCGAAACGGCGTCTTTTTGCGTGCTGCGCTAACATCTTGTTTTTTCACATACCTATGCGCGGGGCGAATGGCAGACCATCGAAAACGCCTTCATTTAGCCGCTTTTTGCATTTGTGTTCGCCGCCGGATTTTAATAAATGCTTGCCTCAACGGGCCGGGTCTTGAAGATCCCCCGGAGAGTGAATAGCTGGAGTAATCATGGAAGAAACCGCTCAGAAATCCTGCTGGGGCGTCACCTTGCGCGCACTTGCAGGCTTTGCCGCTTTTCTCGCATTGACGTACATTTTTGGCAGCCCATAAGCATCTCTCCTGAATGACGGGTTTTGAAACGGCGCGGTTTTCCTCTGGAAACCGTGCTGTTTTCGTTTCTGGGACGCTGATGTCGCAGCTGCGCAAACCGCTGACGCTCTTTTGTGGCGATCCGTTTCGGCTTTGGATATGATGATGCAGGAATCCATTCTTATTCAAGGCGAACTTCATGTTTCTTTCGGTCTTTGACGTCTTCAAGATCGGTATCGGTCCTTCGAGCTCCCACACGATGGGGCCGATGACGGCTGCAAACCGCTTCCTGGCGCTGATCCTCAGCGATGAGTGGCCGCGGCCGGCGGGTGCAGCCGTTGCGCAGCTGAAGGTCAGCCTGCATGGCTCTCTCGCCTTTACCGGCATTGGCCACGGCACCGGCCGTGCCGTCATTCTCGGCCTCACCGGCGAGCGGCCGGATCTTGTCGATCCCGATGCGATGGACGCCATTATCGATGCGGTGGAGAAGGCCGGCACGGTAACGCCGCCCGGCCATCCGTCCTACGAGTTTCGGCCCGCAGAAGATCTGATCTTCGACAAGAAGAACCCGCTGCCCGGCCATGCCAACGGCATGATCTTCTCCGCCTTCGACAATCAGGGCAGGCTGCTCATCAAGCGCATCTATTATTCCGTCGGCGGCGGTTTCGTCGTGACCGATACGGAACTTGAGGCGATCAAGCAGCGCGGCAAGACCATCGATAATGGTCCGCGCGTGCCTTATCCCTTCGGGACGGCGCGGGAAATGCTTGAGATGGCGGCCCGTTCCGGCCGCACCATCGCCCAGATGAAGCGCGCCAATGAAGAGACGGTGGTTTCCCGCGAGGAGCTGAACGAGCGCCTCGACCATATCTGGGAAGCCATGAACGGCTGCATTGAGCGCGGTCTGAAAGTGGACGGCATCATGCCTGGCGGCCTGAAGGTGCGCCGCCGCGCCCGCTCCATTTACGAGAAGCTGAATGCGGAATGGCGCAGCAACCGGCTGAACCCTGTCATGGCCAATGACTGGCTGAGCGTTTACGCCATGGCCGTTAACGAGGAAAACGCCGCCGGCGGCCGCGTGGTGACCGCGCCGACCAATGGTGCGGCAGGTGTCGTTCCGGCGACCGTCAGATATTTCCGGCACTTCCATGAGGATGCCAGCATCGATGATGTGCGCGACTTTTTGCTGACGGCGGCCGCCATCGGCGGCATCATCAAGCACAATGCCTCGATTTCAGGCGCGGAAGTGGGCTGTCAGGGCGAGGTGGGCTCGGCTTCCGCCATGGCGGCGGCGGGCCTTGCCGCAGTCATGGGCGGATCGCCGGAGCAGGTGGAAAATGCCGCCGAGATCGCGCTCGAACATCATCTCGGCATGACATGCGATCCGATTGCCGGGCTTGTGCAGGTGCCGTGCATCGAACGTAACGCCATGGGCGCGGTGAAAGCGGTGACGGCGGCCTCGCTGGCGCTGAAGGGCGACGGCCAGCATTTCGTGCCGCTCGATGCCTGTATCGAGACCATGCGCCAGACCGGCAACGACATGAGCGAGAAATACAAGGAAACCTCCACCGGCGGCCTTGCCGTGAACGTTGTGGAGTGCTGAGCGGGCAGGGCGTCAGGCAGGGTTGCCATGCTTGACGCCCGCTGCAAAAAGGCATTGATAGAACCATGCCTCTACATCTCATCAAACTTTGCGTCGGCGCGGATTCAATCCAGGACTTGAGAGACTGGGTCGCGCATCGCGCGCTGACCGCAATTGCCGCAGGCCTTGAGCCGCACAGCGTTCACACCACCCGGATGATCCCGAAACGTGTCGAGGAATTGCTCGAGGGCGGTTCGCTCTACTGGGTCATCAAGGGACAGGTACAGGCGCGGCAGAAACTTCTCGATATCCGCTCCTTCAAGGGCGAAGACGGTATTTCCCGCTGCGATCTCATTCTCGGCCCCGAAGTCATCGAAACCTCACCTGCGCCAAAACGCCCGTTTCAGGGCTGGCGTTACCTGAAGGACGATGAAGCGCCACGCGATCTCGGCGGCGGCGCGGGCGGCGAGGATATGCCTTCCGATCTCCGGCGGGAACTGGCCGAGCTCGGTCTGCTCTGACGCCTGACGGATGAAAACGAAAAAAGCCGGCCCCTTCTCGGGAGCCGGCTTTTTTCGTTTGGGGAGACGGGTCGCTTGTTGGTTCAGTTGATGCCGCCGACCGCAGTGGTGGCGCGACCATCCTGAATTTTTACCCAGCGGCCGGGATTGGCGGTGTCCTGGCGCTTCAGGTAGGTGTATTCGGTTTCCGACCAGTTCATGACCTTGTTGCGCATGTTGTCGAGAACGAAATCGCCACGATCGGTGCGGACGGTCAGAACGGCATGGCCTTCGCCATTCGGCTGCAGAACAACGGTGATCAAGAGGTTGGAGGCGGAGAAGCCCTTGTTCATCAGCATCTTGCGCTTCAGAAGCACGAAGTCTTCGCAATCGCCCACCGTGGTCGGATAGGCCCAGCGCTCTTCGACGCCATAGATTTCCATGTCGGTCATCGGCGTGATGGTGGTGTTGACGGTGTAGTTGACGTCGAGCATCGTCTTCCAGCGCTCTTCGGTCAGTTTCATCGGGCTGTTGTCCAGCGATGTCGGCTGGCATTCGCTCTGATAGGTCTGGCAGAATTCATAGTGGCCGATCGGCGGATTGGCCTTGCCGATGACGCGCATGACGGCGGCCGGCGAAGCGCTTGCCTGATGCGCGAAGGCGCTGACGATGAATGCGATCAGAGTGAAAACGAAACGGTTGTTCTTGTTCATTGCTTGTCTCCCCGTGTTGAGAAGACATTCGCAGGTATATTTTGACCCGGCGGAAATTTGCGAAGCGCAATTTGAGCTTAAATTTCAGCAAATTAGCGGTTGTTTTGAACTGTATTCGAATTAGTTTTTATGCGTGTTTGAAGCAAATTTTATTACAATTTTACGCATCTCACCCTTAGGTTTTTGGTAGCCATTTAGGCCCCTGTATTGAAAGCGATTTTCGGCGCGGAGATATTTGAGGAGCCCTGTGCAGCCAGTTGGCGGAGCGTATCACAGGCACGGATTTCCCGTTTTGGGATGGCTGTTTCAGGCTGGGACAGGCCGGAAAAAGCGGCAAAAAAACTTCAAAAAAACTGCATTTTTTCTGGAAAAATGTTTTGCAGGGCGCTTTTTCGTGCCGTGGACAGGGCGAGACATGTTCTACCGCGCTTATTTTTTACCGACTATGGTGGACCGATCTGCCGCACAGCTGTCGCTGATAATCACCTCTTCCGACCGGTACGCCGAGTATGCGCGCAGGATGTCGCGCGGTCAGGGCATGAAAATGGAAGTTCGGCAGCGAGAAGTGGAAAATAAGGCGCTGGAAGCCATAAGCGGCTTTTGAACCCGATACGGCCCGCGAAGGGCGGAGCATGGATATGCTGCCAAACCGTGGTCCGGGAATCTTCTCAATCATGCGGCTGGGGTGAGCGCAAAGCACGCCAACCGCCGCACCTATTCTTGCGGACGTAAAACCTGCCGTATTCAGTGGAACGTTCTAGAGAAATTCAATCAGTGCGTCGGGCGACTGGACGCGGTCGAATTCGACGGCGACGCCTTCCATGAAATGGCGCACGATCTTGCCGCTCATGTTTTTGCCGAGCTGGACCCGGCTTCCGAGCGGCGGCCGGTTTTCGATCTCGATTGCGGCGCCCGACAGGGAAAGGTCGATCAGCCTGCAGGCAACGAGCACGCCGTCTTCCAGAACAAGCTGGGCTCTCGCGTTGCGCGGCGTCAGGCGGTCGTGGCGGCGATCTTCCGGCAGGCCGAGCAATTGACGCTTGGCGATCCATGCCAGCTGGGCGGCGAGTTTTTCCCGCTTGCGCTCCGGCGCGTTGATGGCGATGAGGAAGCCCGATGCGGTGAGCGATGTCACCGTGCCTTCGATCCGGCCGATATGCTGGAGATAGGCGATGACGCGGTCTCCGTGGCGGGCAATGCCCGAGCAGGTAAACTGCGCTCTTTCGGCGGTCATCTCGGTCGCGGTGCAATCATATTCTTCATGGTCGGGCAACATCAGGCGGCCGGTGAAGGACACGCGGACGGCGTCGTCAAGATGAGCTTCCTCAACCGGACGCAGGATTTGGGCGGTGTTGACCGAACGAGACGAAAACATGAGCAGCGCAATTGTGATGAACGATGATGGTAAGTTTCTACCTTGCGCGAGTTAACAGACTGTATTGTTTAATCTCTACAATTTTTCTGATCGGCAATATCGTTACAGTTCTGACCTATTTTTTTGAGATTTCGATGCTGCCGCACCTTTTCCAGACCCGGGTGGGAGCGGTGAAACAGGTCGGTCAGCAGCTTTCGGCGCGCAGCGTATCCGTGGGATATTCTGCCGGCGCGATGTCCAGGCGCAGCAGGCGGCTGCTTTTCATTGACAGATGCTGGATGGGCGCGGCGAATTCGTGTCGCGGCCGCTCCGGAAGCAACGCCCCGAGCAACCGCGGCGCGGCGTTGGGATCCGTGTGCAGCGGCAGGAGCAGCATTTCATATGCCTGCGGTGCGGCGCCATGGCTGTCCTCCGCCTCCAGATCGAAGACCACGGGCAACTGGTGGTGCAGGATGCCGCGCGCGACGCGGCAGGGGAAAACGGCATTTGCCGGATGCCACAGTTCCGAAAACGGGCGATCCCGCAGCTCGCGGCCGAACAGGTCGCAGAGACGTGTGCCGGCAAGGCGGAAGAACGGGGTGTTCTCTCCCTTGTCAGTGAGGATGAAAAGATCGCCGAGGTGATGTTTCAGCTTTGCGGGATCGATGTCCTCGCGTCGAGGGGCCGATCGCTTGCCGCGCAGTTCATCCCAATAGGCATATATGTCCAGTCCGGCCATGCTCTTCATAGCATCTCTCCATGTTCGTTTTTGGGACATCATGTCCATCCGAACGTCTGTATCCGGAGGTGTAGCGAATTTCGTGCCAACTGGATTTGTTAAGGTTAACAAAGGGTTGATATTGAATGGCGACAATGGTCGTGGCATCGGTGCGGCCATGTCGGGGAAAGCTCCGTCAGCACAATTCGATGGCGCCGCCCGTTATTTTACGGCGGGCCCACAAGCCGGACCATCCCTGGCCCGGCGTCTTGACCGATTGCGGTTTGGGCGTCGCGCGCTTCAAAGGCGGGACGGCTTTTTTTTCGTTCGGGCTTCCTATATTGCTCGGGGAACGCAAAATTCGACCAAGACAGGGATGGGATCATGTCCTACGGGGACGGCGAACAGCCGCCGGTTTCGGAAACGCCGGAGCCGAAAGACGACACGAACGATCCCGTCTTCAACCTGCCATCGCTGCTGGTCGGCATCCTGGCCGCGCTGATCGTCGCCTATGTCGTTCCCGCCTATCTTCTTTCGGAGGAAGGCAATGGCTGGTTCATCTTCACCTTCGGCTTCATTCCGCTGCGCTATGCGGTGCCGTTTTCCCAGCAGGGGCTGGAATGGCTCTGGACGCCGGTGACCTATTCTTTCCTGCATGGCGGCATCGAGCACATTCTCTTTAACGGATTGTGGCTGATGGCCTTCGGCGCGCCGGTTCTGCGCCGGATCGGAACAGTGCGCTTCGTGCTGTTATGGTGCATTTCCGCCGCCGTTTCCGCCTTCGGTCATGCGGCGCTGAACTGGGGCGATGTGACGGTGCTGATCGGCGCGTCGGGTGTCGTTTCGGCGCTGATGGGGGCGGCCTGCCGCTTCGCTTTCCCGGCGCGTGGCGGATATAGCGCCTCCTTCGGCCATCTGATGCCGCGGCAGAGCATTCTTGGGGCGCTTTCCAACCGCACCGTGCTGATCTTCACGCTGATGTGGCTGTTCGGCAATGTGCTGATTGCGGTCGGCGTGCCGCTGTTCGGCGATGTCGGCGGTGAAATCGCCTGGGATGCCCATGTCTTCGGCTTTCTGCTCGGCTTCCTGTTCTTCGGGCTTTTCGATCGACGACTGGCCTGAGCCGATCACGCTCCTTGTCGGCCGTGGCGCAAATTTGCTTTCGCGCGTCCCATCCGGGATTGCATTCATGCGGACCTCAGCGCACCATATCCCATGATTTGCAACCGCCGGGGGAGACTGCGGCGCTGCGTATCGCTGAAAAGAGGAGGAAGGCATGCCAACATTCGTAAAGGATCTTCTCGACCGCAAGGGCCGGGACGTCGTGACTGTCGGTCCGGAGGTCAGCATCGGTGAAGCGGCGGCAACGCTCAATGCGCATAAGATCGGTTCCGTCGTCGTGACCGACGCCGATGGTGTCGTTCTCGGCATCTTCACGGAACGCGATCTGGTGAAGATCGTGGCGGGCCAGGGCGCCGCTTCCCTCCAGCAATCCGTTTCGGTGGCCATGACCAAGAATGTCATTCGCTGTCATCACAATTCCACCACCGATGAGCTGATGGAAATCATGACGGGCGGACGTTTCAGGCATGTTCCTGTTGAAGAAAACGGCCGTCTTGCCGGCATCATCTCCATCGGTGACGTGGTGAAGGCGCGGATTGGCGAGATCGAAGCCGAAGCGGAGCACATCAAGGCCTATATTGCCGGTTGATCTTGCGTCCCGGCGTCAGATGGCTGGAAAAGGTTCAATCTCGGGCCGGGACGCACGCATCGCCCTTGGTAACAAGTCGCCATTGAAGAAAGTCGGCTATTTTTGCCGATATTTCCACGTAGAAGTCTTGCGTCTCATAGTCAGAGCAGACAATTTCAACCCGATTGAACTGTGAAATGAATTTGCCGCTGCTGGACCAGTTGCCATCGGCCTCTTCTTTCACAATGACGATGTCGATCCAGGGCTGACTTTCCGCCGACGTAAAGGTGACATCGTTTTTCCGTTTGAGCTCAGGCTGTCCCTCCAGAAATCCGATCAATCGATTCGTGTCGCAAGATATGTTTTTGTCGGTCGGGGGCAGGACCGAGATATACCAATACATAGTCTCACCATATCTGGGCTTTGGAGACGCTTTTAAAAGCAGGGTATTAGCGCCGGAACGCCTGCTGCATGCGCTCAAGCTCCGGAATACGGGAGCGCGTTTCCTCATATCCCCGGTCGATGGCTTCGCTGGCGCGATGGAATTCCGAGAGGCCGATATGGTTGATGCGGGGATGAAGCATCAGATCGGGCGGGTCGCCCGCCAGACGCGAGCGCGAAATCCGGTCCTGAATGATGTTGAAGGCCTGCACCATGACGCCCGGCAGGCCGGGACGCGGCGCCGTTTCCACCGGCGGTGTGCCGCCGCCATGCGGTGAGGCCGCGTGCTTGACCACGGCGGAACGGCCAAACAGATCGTAGTTGAGGTTCACGGCGACGACCAGCGCCTGCTCATAGGCGCGGCAGACGGACACCGGCACGGGATTGACGAGCGCGCCGTCAATCAGCGTGCGGCCGTTGCATTGCACGGGTTCGAAAATGCCGGGCAGGGCATAGGATGAACGCAGCGCGGTGACGAGATCGCCCTGATGGATCCACACTTCGTGGCCTGTGCGCAGCTCCGTGGCGACGGCGATGAAGGGATGGTCGAGGTTTTCGACGCGCAGGCCTTCCAGATGCTCCTGCATGCGCTTGGTCAGCCGCATGCCGCCAAAAAGACCGCCCCCGCCGATCGTCAAATCGAGCAGGCCGGCAATGCGGCGCATCGTCAGCGAGCGGGCGAATTCCTCCAGCTCATCGAGCTTGCCGGCGAGATAACAACCGCCCACCAGCGCTCCGATGGACGTGCCGGCGATCATGCCGATCTTCACGCCAGCCTCGTCCAGCGCCCGCAGGACGCCGATATGGGCCCAGCCGCGGGCCGCGCCGCCGCCAAGGGCGAGCGCTATGCGGTGTTTGTCGACGATCTGGGTGACGGGCGGCTCATTGCCGGTGGCTTCGGGATTTCCAGCCGCAAGATGATTGTGACGATTTCCCCATCCCAACATGACCGCACTCCCTGCCAATTCTGTAAGGCTCCGCCCTTGTCCCCGGAGCCCGCTATATTGGTAGCAAATTGGTGCGGCCGATGGAAGGTGGCCGTTTATTTGTCCGAATAGGTCGTGGACGGATCGAAATGGCGGATGTCGTCGGTGATCTTTGTCACAGCATCACCATTGGAAAGCTCGACGGTGCGATAAAAGCACGAGCGGCGGCCGGTATGGCAGGTCGCATCATGGCCGGCGACGGAGACCTTCAGCCACACGGCGTCCTGATCGCAATCGGTGCGGAATTCCTTCACCGTCTGCAGGTTGCCCGATGTTTCGCCCTTCTTCCAGATCTTGTCGCGTGAACGGCTGTAATAGTGGGCGATGCCGGTCTCCAGCGTCAGCGACAGGGCTTGCGCATTCATATGGGCGACCATCAGCAATTCGCCGTCGCGTGCATCGGTAACCACGGCGGTGACGAGACCGTGGGCATCGAATTTTGGCGAAAAGAGACCTGCGTTTTCGAGCACTTCCTTGTCCGCAGGCGCGGACGGAAACGAAATGGACATGGTTACCCCGGGAGAAAAGCGGAAGGTTTCAGAGCGGCGGGGAAAATGAGATCACTCCGCCACTCCAAATTTGTCTGAGCATCGGGATTTTTTTGAAGCCCGCGCTACACTTTCCGGTCCGATGCCTAGCGGTTGCGCACCATGGTCATGAAACGGACCTGCTCGGCCGGATCGTTCTTGAACGTGCCGGTGAAGCTGGTGGTCAGCGTCGTGGATCCCTGCTTGTTTACGCCGCGCATGGACATGCACATATGTTCGGCGTCGATCATGACGGCCACGCCGCGCGGTTTCAGCGTTTCTTCGATCGATCTTGCGATCTGCGCTGTCATGTTTTCCTGCGTCTGCAGGCGGCGGCCGAAGATTTCGACGACACGGGCGATCTTCGACAGGCCAAGCACGCGGCCGGCCGGAAGATAGGCCACATGCGCCTTGCCGACGATCGGCACCATGTGGTGCTCGCAATGGGAGAAGAAGGGGATGTCGCGCACCAGCACCACATCGTCATAACCGCCGACTTCCTCGAAGGTCGTGCCGAGCACGTCCTGAACGTTCAGCTCATAACCGGCAAAAAGCTCGCGATAGGCCTTGGCGACGCGCTTCGGCGTATCCAGAAGTCCTTCGCGGGCGGGATTTTCTCCTGCCCAGCGCAAAAGAACGCGCACTGCTTCTTCCGCTTCGGCCTGGCTTGGGCGAGCTTCTGCCACGTCGGGTTTTGCGCCAGCGCCGGGGAAATTCTTCACGATCGCATCCATTCCGTCTCTCCCGATGCGGGTAAAGGCCGCACCTGAATTCGTTTTTCATCGCGAACTCTTGTTCGCAGTTGCTGCTATCTGGTTGTTTTACAGCATTTTGGCAAGACCGATGCTGTTATTTCGGTATCGGAGCCGTTAATTTCATCACGGCTTGATGTCCAGAAAGCTCGTTAGCATATAATGAGAATGAAGGGCAGGAAAGCTTCACTGCGACAAACGCTGTGTTTGAAAAATTTGACCTGTCCTGTTTTTGGGCAATTTTGAGCGCGCCGGGCACCTGACGATGGACGATATCTACAATAATCGCATTCTGGACTTTGCCGGGAATATTCCACTGACGGGTGTTCTTGAAGATGCCGACGCCAGCGCCGAAAAACACTCGCGCCTGTGCGGCTCTAAGCTCAAGGTTTATCTGAAGGTCGAAGGCGGCATCGTGACGGCGTTTTCCCACGAGGTGCGTGCCTGCGCGCTCGGCCAGGCCTCCGCCTCCATCATGGCGCATCACATCATCGGCGCTTCCAGCGGCGAAATCCGGCAAGCGCGGGAAGATATGCTCGCCATGCTGAAACAGGGCGGCGAGGGGCCGGCAGGCCGTTTCGAAGACATGCGGGTGCTTCAGCCCGTGCGCGATTTCAAGGCGCGCCACGCCTCCACCATGCTGACCTTTGAAGCGGTGGTCGATGCGCTCGACCAGATCGAAGGCCGACCGGCTTTGAACGCCGCAGGTTAGGCCATGTGCGGCGAACCGGGCTGCCGGCATCAGCAGACGGCAAAAAAAGCGGGCCGATCCCGCAACTGGGCGGGCGGCTTTGCCAAAACGCCGGGGCGGTTGTTTGGTGTCGGCCTTATCCGGCTTTATCAATTGACGCTTTCCGGCTTCATCGGAAACTCCTGCCGTCACATCCCCACCTGTTCCGAATATGGCTATGAGGCCATCGCCCGCCACGGGCTTTGGGCGGGCGGATGGATGGCGCTGTTTCGCGTTGCGCGCTGTGGCCCTGGCGGCACGAGCGGGCTGGACCCGGTGCCGGAAGCGCTCGGCAGCACCAGGCGCTGGTGGGCGCCCTGGCGATACTGGAGCCTGCGTCGATGAAGGATCATGTGGCGCTGCTGCACAGCATCGTCCTTGGCGCGGGCAAGCGGCTCATCATGGCCGATCTGCGCGCAATGGCTGAAGAACTGGGATTTGCCGAGTGCCGGACGCTTGTCGCCACCGGAAACCTGATCTTTCGTGCGGAGGATGCTTCCGTTCGCGAGATCGAGGACAGGCTGGAGCGCGCCTTCGAAAAGCGTTTCGACAAACATGTCGATATCATGGTTCGCCCGGCTCGCGACTGGCTGAAACTGGCGGCTGAAAATCCGTTTACGGACGGCAACCCATCCGATGTCTGCGTTCGGGTGATGCGTGAACCGCTTGGCGAGGAGGTTCTCGGATTTCTCGAAAAATATCGCCGGCAGGAGAAGATCGCCGTTGTTGGCGGTGATTTATGGATCGATTTTCTGGGAAAGCCAAGCGAGAGCCGGCTTCTCCCGGTCCTGACCACCAAAAGGCTCGGTATCGGCACGAGCCGCAACGCCAATACGGTCAATGGTCTCGCGGAAATGCTTCGCTGAACGACCCTTCACCTTTGACTGGAATGGCAAAAGTCTTTATCAGCCTGCCTGTCCGTTTTCACCGGGCAGATCATTATTCCAACACCACCCGCATTCGTTGGCGGGACTGGACAGGAGCACGAGACGATGTCTGAAGCCATTTCCCTTACATTTCCCGATGGATCCGTCCGCAGCTACGCCCCCGGTACGACCGGCCGCGAAGTTGCCGAATCCATCTCCAAATCGCTTGCCAAGAAGGCCGTCGCCATTGCGCTTGACGGCACCGTGCGCGATTTGTCCGACACCATCACCGATGGCAAAATCGAGATCGTCACGCGTGAAGACATGCGTGCGCTTGAACTCATCCGCCACGATGCAGCCCACGTCATGGCCGAGGCCGTGCAGGAGCTGTGGCCCGGCACGCAGGTGACGATCGGCCCTGTCATCGAAAACGGCTTTTATTACGACTTCGCCAAGAACGAACCCTTCACGCCGGAAGATCTGCCGAAGATCGAAAAGCGCATGAAGGAAATCATTCTGCGCAACAAGCCGTTTACCCGCGAGGTCTGGTCGCGCGAAAAGGCCAAGGAAGTGTTCGCCGCCAAGGGCGAGAACTACAAGGTCGAGCTGGTTGATGCGATCCCCGAAGGTCAGGACCTGAAGATCTATTATCAGGGTGACTGGTTCGATCTTTGCCGTGGCCCGCATATGGCGTCCACCGGCCAGGTCGGCACCGCCTTCAAGCTGATGAAGGTGGCGGGTGCTTACTGGCGCGGCGACAGCAACAATGCGATGCTGTCGCGCATCTACGGCACCGCCTGGGCGACGCAGGAAGAGCTGGACAATTATCTGCATGTTCTGGCCGAAGCCGAAAAGCGCGACCATCGCCGCCTCGGCCGCGAAATGGACCTGTTCCATTTCCAGGAAGAGGGCCCGGGCGTCGTGTTCTGGCACGGCAAGGGCTGGCGCATGTTCCAGACGCTGACGGCCTATATGCGCCGGCGTCTCGCCAATACCTATCAGGAAGTCAACGCGCCGCAGGTGCTGGACAAGTCGCTGTGGGAAACCTCCGGTCACTGGGGCTGGTATCAGGAAAACATGTTTGCGGTGAAATCCGCCCATGCCTTCACCCATCCCGATGACGAGGAAGCCGATCAGCGTGTCTTTGCCTTGAAGCCGATGAACTGCCCCGGTCACGTTCAGATCTTCAAGCATGGCTTGAAGTCTTACCGCGAAATGCCTGTCCGCCTTGCGGAATTTGGCACCGTTCATCGTTACGAGGCTTCGGGTGCGCTGCATGGCTTGATGCGCGTTCGCGGCTTCACGCAGGATGATGCGCACGTTTTCTGCACCGAAGAGCAGATGGCGGCGGAATGCCTGCGCATCAACGACCTGATCCTCTCCGTCTATGAGGATTTCGGCTTCAGCGAAGTCGTCGTCAAGCTCTCCACGCGCCCGGAAAAGCGCGTTGGTTCCGACGATCTCTGGGATCGCGCCGAAAGCGTGATGATGGATGTTCTGAAGACCATCGAGGAACAGTCCGGCGGCCGCATCAAGACCGGCATCCTGCCGGGCGAGGGCGCTTTCTATGGGCCGAAGTTCGAATATACGCTGAAGGACGCCATCGGCCGTGAATGGCAGTGCGGCACGACGCAGGTGGACTTCAACCTGCCGGAACGCTTCGGCGCCTTCTATATCGACCAGAACTCCGAAAAGACGCAGCCGGTGATGATCCATCGCGCCATCTGCGGTTCGATGGAGCGTTTCCTTGGTATTCTCATCGAGAACTTCGCCGGTCACATGCCGCTGTGGTTCGCGCCGCTTCAGGTCGTGGTCGCGACGATCACATCGGATGCGGACGATTACGGCCGCGAGGTTGCCGAAGCGCTGCGCGAGGCGGGTATGGCGGTCGAGACCGACTTCCGCAACGAGAAGATCAACTACAAGGTCCGCGAGCACTCGGTGACCAAGGTTCCCGTCATCATCGTCTGCGGCCGCAAGGAAGCGGAAGAGCGCACCGTCAACATCCGTCGTCTCGGTTCGCAGAACCAGACGTCGATGTCGCTCGAGGAGGCTATTACAAGCCTCGTGGACGAGGCGACGCCGCCGGATGTGAAGCGCAAGCTTGCGGCGAAGAAGCAGGTTGCCTGATAAAAAAACAACGGCCCCTTCGGGGGCCGTTTTGTTTGTGGGCAAAGTCCTGAAAGCTCTCTTCCGTCATGCTCGGGCCTGTCCCGGGCATCTGCAACGTCTCGATTGAATTGGACGTGTTTAGATCCTTGGGACAAGCCCAAGGATGACGTCGCGCGTAAGACGGAGAGTCATCATCCTCAAGGCTGAGGATGAATTCGAGAGTCTTGACGTTTACTCGAAATCCCCGGTCATATCTTCCGGCGCCTGATCCTTCATCAGCACTTCCACATCCGAATCCCTGCCCGAGGTGACCTTGAAGTTACGCTGGTAGACCTTGTCCTTGTTGCGGGCGATGGCGGTATATTCGCCTTCCGCCAGTACCATGGTCGAGAACGCGCTGACGCTTTCGTTCACCACGTCGCCGCCGCCGTTCAACACGGACCAGGCCGTATCGGCAATGGCTTCGCCGCCCTCTTCGGACACGAGCTTGAGGGTGATCTGCGCGGCCTGATGTTGCAGTGTCGCTTCGGTCAGCTTGCCGGCTTCCACCTGAATGTCGGCGCGCACCACCGCATTGACGTTGCCGTATTCGGAAACCACGTGATAGGTGCCGGCATTCAGCCGCACGATGGTGTTGGGCTTGATATCGGCCATGACGAGACCGCGTTCGCCATCCGGCCGGGCGTCGGACGAATAGACGGAAAATTTGAGCTGGGTGCCGGAAATCTGTTTGTCGGAACCCGCAACCGCGTTCAGCACGAAGCCGCCGGCATCGAGAATCAGCACCTGTTTCTGAACGTTGCCGGACGTTGGGATGTTGAGCTTCTTGGTCACGCCCGCACGGCCGAAGGCGACGTTGACGAAATATTCGCCTGGTACCAGATTGAAATGGGCCGAGCCGCCCTCGGAGCTTGCCAGCATCGGCAATTTGCCGTCAGCACCCGGAATGGGGCTGAACACGCGCCAGGACAGGCCTTCCTTCACCGCTTCGCCTTCGCTCGTCAGCTTGGCTTCCATGGCGATGTCGCGCGCGGTGCTTGCGGGGGCATTGGGTGCGGAAGGGGCGGTGAAAGCGTTGAGTTTCGGCATTTTCGGCGTGCCGCCGAGTTGCTTGAAGTCTTTAAAGGCATCCTGCGAAAAAGCGGCCTGTGATAAAAGGCCAAGCGCAGCACATGCAATGGCCAGACGTGCCGCGATTTTGATTGCCGACATTTTCGATACCGATTGACTTCTTGATTTTCCCGCATCACTTCAAAACCAATGCCATGGCTATTTCAAGGCCCATGTTTCGCGATGACAGCAGAATGGAAGATTTTTGATCATGACCAGCGATATCAAGCTCCTCGATTATCTCAAGGCTCGCCGTTCCACGCCGGCCCTGCAACTTGCCGAGCCGGGACCTTCGAAGGGGCAAATCGAGGACATCCTTCGCCTTGCCGTGCGCGTGCCTGACCATGGCAAGCTCGCGCCGTGGCGTTTCGTGGTTTATCGTGGCGAGGAGCGTGTGCGCCTCGGTGAGACGGCGCTCAGGATCGCGCTTGAAAAGAACCCGGAACTGGACCTGCAGCAGCAGGAAGCGGAGCGCACGCGCTTCACCCGCGCGCCCGTCGTTATCGCCGTCATCAGCACCGCCAAGCCGCATTTCAAGATTCCGGAATGGGAACAGGTCATGTCCGCCGGCGCGGTGTGCCTCAATCTCATCTTCGCGGCCAATGCGAGCGGTTTTGCCGCGAACTGGCTGACGGAATGGCTTGCTTTCGACCCGGCATTCCTTGCTGAGACGGGCGTCGGCGGGGAAGAGAAGGTCGCAGGCTATATCCACATCGGCTCAACGACATTCCCGCCGGTGGAGCGGCCGCGGCCGGAGCTTGCCGATGTTGTTACCTGGGTCGGGGACGTCTGATGTTCTACACCACGGACACCAACCAGCACGGCCTGCCGCATGATCCGTTCAAGGCCATCGTCGCGCCGCGGCCGATCGGCTGGATCGGCTCGAAGGGCAGGGACGGCTCCATGAACCTCTCACCCTATTCCTTCTTCAATGCGATTTCGGACCGGCCGAAGCTCGTCATGTTTTCCTCGAGCGGCAGGAAGGACAGCCTGCGCAATGTCGAGGAAACCGGCGTCTTCACCGCCAATCTCGTCAGCCGTCATCTGGTGGACCGGATGAATGCGTCTTCTGCACCTGTCGCCTATGACGTTGATGAATTCTCCCTTGCCGGCCTTACCGCCGTCGACGGGCGGGTGGTGGACGCGCCGTTCGTCGGCGAAGCGCTTGCTGTTCTGGAATGCCGGGTGACGCAGATACAGCAACTCGGGGATCTCGACGGCAAGCCGACGGATTCGTGGATGGTGATCGGGCAGGTCATGGCGATCCATATCGATGAAACGATCATTCGTGATGGACGCATCGACATGGGGCTGTCGCGCCCCGTGGCGCGCATGGGTTACATGGATTACTGCGATGGCGGCAGCGATGTGTTCCAGCTGCAGCGCCCCTCTACTACGCCGTCAATATAATCCTTCGCCGGCAAGGGTTAAATTTTATGGTGAACCAAACGTAAACCATTTGCGCCTAGAGTTTTATACATGGTGGCGGCGATGATGCCGCCATCCATTGTATGAATGTGTTTCGAGGCTCAGGTGATCGTACAGGCATTTCTTCGCTGGTCTGAAAAGGCTGGATCGACCGAGCGGGCGAAAGCCGCCAATGCGCTCGGCCGTGCCTATCTGCAGTCAGACATGGCGCGGGAAAACCGCGATGCCGCCTATATGGCGATGACCTATCTGCTCGACGATCCATCGCCGCGTGTGCGGCTGGCGCTTGCCGAAGCGCTGGCGGATGCCGATGACGCACCGCGCGCCATTCTCGTTTCGCTTGCCGAAGACCAGCCGGAAATCGCCTGCACCGTCATTGCCCGTTCGCCGGTTCTCGGCGAGGCCGACCTGGTTGATCTGGCCGGGCGCGGCGAAAGCCCGACGCGCGCGCTCATCGCGGCAAGGCCCGGCCTGCCGCGCGGGGTCTGCGCCGCCCTCGCCGAAGTCGGCGATCTGCCTGAGACCATCATCCTGCTTGAAAACGACGATGCCTTCATCACTCCATTCTCGCTGCGGCGCATTGCCGAGCGCCATGGCTGCGACGCCGATATTCGTGACCTCCTGCTTCGCCGTGAGGCGCTGCCGGCCGATGCGCGCCACCTGTTGATGGGTCGCATCAGCGAGGCGCTCGCCGGCTCGGCGCTGGTTCACGCGATGATCGCGCGCAACCGCGCCGACAGTCTATTTCGCGAGGCGGAAGATTCCGCCACCATTCTTATCGCATCCAGCGTTTCTTCGCCGGAACTGCCGGCGCTGGTGGAGCATCTGCGCCAGCGGCTGGAACTGACGCCGGCGCTGCTCATCCACGCCGTCTGTTCGGGCCGGCTGGAATTCTTCACGGCGGCGATGGTCAATCTCTCCGGTCTCGATGACCGCAAGGTGCGCGCTATTCTGGCGACGGGGCGGCCGCACGCGCTGAAGGCCCTGTTCCAGTCCGTCGGGCTTTTTGGCGATGTCGTTGACGTTTTCATCGAGGCGACGCTGATGTGGCGCCGTGCCGCCCGCTCGCAGCTTTCTGAGGCGGCGGCCTCCGTCTCGGCAGAATTGCTGGCGCATTTCCGCGACGTCAACGGTTCCGAGACATTGTTCGAACTGCTGCATGCCGTGCGCAAGCTGGCCATTGCCGAAGAACGGCAGAAGGCGCGGTATTATGCGGAAGCGCTGACTGTCGAGGCGGCGTAAGGTCCTGGGGGCCTCCAGACGCAATTGCTGCATTCCTCGCAATCATTTATCGAACCGCTTGGCGATCCACGAATAGCTGTTTTCGACCATCCTGACTGGTGTCCCCAGGAGGTGCTTTATGCCCTCGGTGGACGGCAGGATACGGCTGACGCGGCCGATCGCCTGTTTGGTGAGGCTCTCTTCTTCCTTCGGCGTTACCTCTGCGGTCGCCTGCTGCGTTCCGGCAGGTGCTGCGGCGGCGGGAGGCTGTGCGCCGGGCGTGTTGCCCGCCGTTTGCGGGGCCTGCTCACCCGGTGTCTGGCACACGGCCACCACGACCGGGTAGGGCGCATTGGCGTAACGCTCCAGCTCCTTTTCCGACACGGCGTCACATAGTTCGATGCTCGTCCAGCGCTGCTGCGAGGTGGCGAGGTAATGGCAATCGGTGGCGCTGTCGTCGCAGCCAAGGAAGGTCATGAGAACGAGGGCTGTTTTCATGGAGTGTGTTGCCTCTGTCGGGAATAATGCTCTAGAAACTCATCTATCCCGATTGCAGTGACATTACGACGAAATACGCATTTTTATAGAGAAGGCAGGCATCGCATTGGCCACCGAAATCAAGCTTGAAACACCGAGGCAGGACGCGGTTCTGCGCCTCATCGATCTCTCCAATACCTATATGGCGTCACTTTACCCCGCCGAGAGCAATCATCTGGTCGATATAGGCCAGCTGGAAAAGGACAATGTCTCCTTTTTCGTGGTGCGGCACGATGGCCGCGTGGTCGGTTGCGGCGCGCTGGTGGAGGCGGGTGACGGCACGGCGGAGGTCAAGCGCATGTTCGTTGATCCCGAGGCGCGGGGATTGCGGATCGGCAAGCTGATCATGGATACGCTTGTCGCGCGCGGTGCCGAACTCGGCCTTTCCGCCATCCGGCTGGAAACCGGAATCAGCCAGCCGGAGGCGATCGGTCTTTACCGCAAGGCGGGGTTTGTGGAGATCGAGGCCTTTGCGCCCTATAAGCCTGACCCGCTCAGCCTGTTCATGGAGAAGGTGCTTTAAGTCGAAGGCGCAGATCGTTCGGATTGTCTGGCGATGTGAGTGTTTGAGGTATAGCCGCGGCATCCGCCCACATCACCCCGAACTAGGTCATAGTTCCAGCGCGATCACGTCTTTGATCGCCGAATGCTCTTTCACGGCGCAGACGCGCCGTGGCTGGATGCCGGTATCCAAGCGCGGCGTGACGAAAGAGAGAGAATCGACTTTGGCCCGTCGGCTGGCGCTCCACGTCATCGCCAATCACCGCAGGCCTCACCAGTCAAAAGGCGGCTTTCCGAAATGCCGTCGTTTCCTCGCTATCCTCTTCGAGCGCGGCAACCTCATCAACCGGATCGTCCTCTGTCGGCGGCGGTGGCGGAGCCTCGGGGGTGGCGGCGGCGGACAGTTCCACCTCGCGCACCCATTCGCGCCAGATTGCCACCAGAAGCGCCATCAGCACCGGGCCGATGAAGAGGCCGAGGAAGCCCATGGTTTTGACGCCGCCGACAAGGCCGAAAAAGGTGGGCAGGAACGGCAGCTTGATCGGTCCGCCGACGAGTTTCGGGCGGATGGTCTTGTCAACGATGAAGAGTTCGACCGAGCCCCAGACGAACAGCGCCAGCCCGTGGGCAGGCGAGCCGCTGGCGACCAGATAGATCGACACCAGCGTAAAGGAGAGCGGCGCGCCGCCCGGAATGAGCGCCATGACACCGGTGAGCACGCCGAGCGTGACGGGCGAGGGCACGCCGGCGATCCAGTAGGCGATGCCGAGGATGATGCCTTCGCCGATGGCGATCAGCGTCATGCCGGTTACGGTGGAGCTGATGGTGGCGGGCACGACGCGGGAAATGCGTTCCCACCGCGTCGGCAGGATGCGCTCACCCACCAGATCAACCTGACGGGTGAAGCCTGCGCCGTTGCGGTAAACGAAGAACAGCGCGATCAGCATGAACAGCAGGGTCAGCACCAGGTGGAACGCACCATTGCCGGCGGCGAGGATCGCCCGGTATATATTGCCGATATTGGCGCCGCTGACGAGTTGGATGAGTTCGCCGATGGCGCCCGGCGTACCGATATATTTCACCCATTGTTCGCCGAGCCAGGGGCCGACGGCGGGAAGGGCGGCGATCCAGTCCGGCACGGGCGCGCCCGTCTTGTTGACGTGCACCGCCCAGCCGAACCATTCGCGGATTTCGGTTGCCGTATAGGAGGCGGCGATGAAGATCGGCACCACGAGGAAGGCAATGATGAGGATGATGGCGATGGTGGCGCCGAGCGTGGTGTTGCCGCCCACCTGACGCAGAAGCCGCGTATAGACCGGCCAGCTGGCGAAACCGATGACGAGGGCGGCGAGAACCGGAACCAGAAAGCCGTTGAAGAAATAGATGCCCGCAAGGACGACCAGAAGGAGCAGCCAGCGCGCAGCCGAAATAGGCGGGATCAGGGCGATCCGCGTCGGGCTGGCGGGACCAAGCCATCTCGGTTCGCCACTGGGCTTACGGCTGTCAATATTACTCACGGCAGGCTCTTTCTCGCATTCTCCCCGCAAGGGGTGCATTCACTCTGTCACACCGATACATATAAGTGCAATATAACCGGATCACATTACCGTTGTGTGTTTATTGCTGAACCTATTGAACGATTTTGGTAAAAATAGAACATCGGTCTTGGCGCGCGCATTGAAATATGACAATTGAACTCCGTTTTTATTGCGGCGTCAGGTTGCCGCGCCCGATCTCCAGGTCATGCCATGCTGCGCCGTTTCTTTGCCTATTATCGCCCCTATCGCGGTCTGTTCATTCTCGATTTTTCCTGCGCGGTTTTGTCGGGCGTGCTCGAACTCGGTTTTCCGATGGCGGTGAAGGCCTTTGTCGACGTGCTGCTGCCGGGCGGTGAATGGGCCATCATTCTTGCCGCTTCGGTCGGGCTGCTGGTCATCTATGTGCTGAATACCGGGCTGATGGCGACTGTCACCTATTGGGGGCACATGCTCGGCATCAATATCGAGACCGATATGCGCCGGCTTGCTTTCGACCATCTGCAGAAGCTTTCCTTCCGTTATTTCGACAATCAGAAGACCGGCCATCTGGTCGGGCGGCTGACCAAGGATCTGGAAGAGATCGGCGAGGTCGCCCATCACGGTCCCGAAGACCTGTTCATCGCCATCATGACCTTCATCGGCGCTTTCCTTTTGATGCTGTCGGTCAATGTGCCGCTGGCGCTCATCACCGCCGCCGTCGTGCCCGTCACCGCCTGGGTGACCAGCCGTTACGGTGGCCGCATGACGCAGAATTTCCGCGCGCTTTATGGCCGTGTGGGGGATTTCAACGCGCGTATCGAGGAAAATGTCGGCGGCATGCGGGTGGTGCAGGCTTTCGCCAATGAGGATCACGAGCGGGCGCTGTTCGAGAAGGACAACCAGAAATACCGCCGCACGAAACTCGATGCCTACAAGATCATGGCGGCCAGCACCTCGCTCAGCTACATGAGCATGCGGCTGACGCAGATGATCGTGATGATCTGCGGCGCATGGTTCGTGCTGACGGGTGGTCTCACGGAAGGCGGCTTCGTTGGCTTCCTGCTGCTGGTCGGCGTGTTTTTCCGTCCGGTGGAAAAGATCAATTCGGTCATCGAGACCTATCCCAAGGGCATTGCCGGTTTCCGCCGCTTCACCGAACTTCTCGACACAGCGCCTGACATTGTCGATGCGCCTGATGCGGTGGACGCGCCGCTGCTGCGCGGCGATATCGAATATCGCCATGTCGGTTTCGGTTATGCCGAGGGCAAGCAGGTTCTCACCAATATCGACCTGAAGATCAACGCCGGCGAGACCGTGGCCTTCGTTGGCCCTTCGGGTGCGGGCAAAACGACGCTCTGCTCGCTGCTGCCGCGATTTTATGACGTGACCAGCGGTTCGATCACCATTGACGGCGTGGATATCCGCAAGATGAAGCTCGCGTCACTGCGCAACCAGATCGGCATCGTGCAGCAGGATGTCTTCCTGTTCGGCGGCACGATTCGCGAGAATATCGAATATGGCCGGCTTGGCGCTTCGGATGCGGATATCATGGAGGCGGCGCGCCGCGCCCGTCTTGATGGTGTCATCGAGGCCATGCCGCTCGGGCTCGACACGGTCATCGGTGAACGTGGCGTCAAATTATCCGGCGGCCAGAAACAGCGTCTCGCCATTGCCCGCATGTTCCTCAAGAACCCGCCGATCCTCATTCTGGACGAGGCGACCTCGGCGCTGGACACGGAAACCGAACGCGCCATCCAGCAATCGCTCACAGAGCTTGCCAAGGGGCGCACCACGCTCGTTATCGCCCACCGGCTGGCGACGATCCGCGATGCCTCGCGCATCGTGGTGGTGGACCAGACAGGCATTGCCGAAACCGGCGCCCACGCCGAGCTCCTCGCCGCCAAGGGCCATTACAGCCGCCTGCATGAGGCGCAGTTCAGCGGCCATCTTGCGGGCCTGAGCTGAGAGCGGCGCGTTTGCGCCGCAGCTTAACCGCCGTTCTCCGCCGCCTGTTCCTCCACGATGCCGGGGTTTGGCTCCGGCTTGCCGGGATGGCTGGTGACGAGATAACCCATGGCGACCGCGGCGGCGACGACGAACAGCAGCACGATGCCGCTGATCGTCATCAGCCAGTCGCGCGGCCTTCGATACGCCATGATATATTTCGGCCATCGGCTCGGATGGTTCACCAGGCTGAATTTCTGGCCGTGTCGCATGAACTTCCCCGGTATCAGAGTGTTTCCTGAAATATAAACGCAGGCGGGCGCGCCGCTGTTCCGCAAGGGCGGTGCCGGGGCGATGACAAGGCTGTGAGCCCGGCTGGCTGTAGCTCCGTCTTCTACAGCCGTCGGCATGGCGGTCTTCGCATTTGCTGCGGCTCTTTTTCCTCAAACCTCCGTCATTCCGGCCCTGAACCGGAATTCAGCGGAGGTGCGTCTGCGCGGCGAGACGAGTCTTTTCATCAGCAGGGCCTGGGTTGGGCACTGGCAACGTGGAAGGGAGGGTAGGAAGGGGTGTCAGCCGCCCGGGGAACGTGAAGGTGCGCCGGATCGCGTTCAAACCGGATAGGTTCACCCGGCGTCGTCTGCATGGCTGCAAAACTCCCCTTGCCAGCCACTGTTGCTTATGCGAATGATTTGCAATTGCATCACTTCAACCTTCCCTTTGAAAGCGCATAAAATGGACAAGCCAGTCTTTGGATGGCGGCGAAACGGCGACGACCTCTCGTTATCAGACGTTCACAGTTCGATCAGGATCAAGCCGAATGCCGGCACGTTTCGCCGGGCGATGGCTTTTTTCGGCCCCGGATATCTCGTTGCGGTCGGTTATATGGATCCCGGAAACTGGGCGACGTCGCTCGCCGGCGGCTCCAAATTCGGCTACACGCTGCTGACTGTTGCGCTGGTCTCGAACATCATGGCGATTGTGCTGCAATCGCTCTGCGCGCGCCTTGCGATCGCCTCCGGCCGCGATCTCGCCCAGGCCTGCCGCGACGCCTATCCAAAGCCGGTGGCCATGGTGCTGTGGCTGCTGGCGGAAATCGCCATCATCGCCACCGATATTGCCGAGGTGATCGGCACGGCGATCGGCCTCAACCTTATCTTCGGCATTCCGCTCGAACTCGGCGTCCTCATCACCGCGCTCGATGTATTCCTCATCCTTTATCTGCAAAGGCTCGGTTTCCGCTGGGTGGAGGCGCTGGTCATCACGCTGCTTGGCGTCATCGCCGTGTGTTTCGCCATTCAGGTGGCGCTCGCCGATCCTGACTGGGGGCAGGTGATCCTTGGGTTCGCGCCGACGACTGATATCGTCACCAATCCGGACATGCTTTATCTGGCGCTCGGCATTCTGGGTGCGACGGTGATGCCGCATAATCTCTATCTGCATTCGGGCATCGTGCAGACCCGCGAAATCGGCGAGACGGTTGCCGAAAAACGCGAGGCGCTGAAATTCGCCACCCTCGATTCAACCATCGCCTTGATGTTCGCCCTGCTCATCAACGCCTCGATCCTCATTCTGGCGGCGGCGACCTTCAACAAGACCGGGCAGACCAATGTCGCCGAACTCGGCGAAGCCCATAATCTGCTGGCACCATTGCTCGGCCTTGCCATTGCGCCAACGCTGTTCGGCGTGGCGCTCCTGTGCTGCGGCATCAATTCCACCGTCACGGCAACGCTCGCCGGCCAGATCGTGATGGAGGGTTTCCTCAAGATGCAGCTCGCCCCCTGGCTGCGCCGCCTCATCACCCGCGGTATCGCCATCATCCCCGCCGCCGGCGTGACCATCTTCTATGGCGACAGCGGCACGGCCGAACTCTTGATCCTGACGCAGGTGGTGCTCAGCCTGCAACTCTCCTTCGCGGTCTTCCCGCTCGTCATGTTTACCTCCGACCGCGCCAAGATGGGCGCACTGAAAGCGCCGCTATGGCTCTCGGCCTTTGCGTGGCTGATCGCGGTGGTGATTGCGGGGCTGAATGTGAAGCTGCTTTTGGATTTTATGGGGTGAGGCGGGGTCAGGCCGCGCCTTTACGGAGTTCGGCCGCCGTTCCCTCGGGATCGACGGCGATGACTTTCAGATAGCTGCGGGCCGACTGGTCTGGCTCCGCATAGCGCACTGTGTCGAGCGAAATATTGTACCGGGGATGGGCAATGCTTGATAGTTAATCACGACCTAGTGCTAGAAACGACCTTGTGATGCATTTGACGAGCTTAAAGCCCCACTACTCGATTCCAGTCATTGACGTACATGTATAGTCTTTGAAACTCGCTCGGAAGCAACATTCTGTTGTGCGCAATGAAATTTCTGACCTTTTCCATCTCATCCATGCGTTGTTTAAGCCAATGTTGGGAAGGTAATATTGGGAAATAATCCCATTTGTTTATAATAATTTGGGCGAGGTGACCGAAGTCCACAAAGCCGAGCAAATCCGTGTTTTCACCTTCAAGCCAAGAGTCTTGGACGGCGGCGTTTCGACGAGATTCGGCCTGCCCTCTAATTTTTGGTGGCAGTTGCTCAATCCACTCTATTCCGTCTTTTTCCAAGAGAGTGTCTCGAATGAAATCGCGAACGGAATTTTCGAAGCAAAATAGGACGGCATAAAGCCTCGCCATTTCAAGCGCTTTATTGCGAAGTGACACACTGAAAGGTGACAGAGCTTCAGCAAGTAGTTTTTCTTCAGCGTCACTTTGGTCTGCGCCAACTTGAATTCCCGCCGATTGGAAATTGGCTGCCTCAGCTTCGAACATCAGACCACGAAAGAGGAAGTCTCTAAGTTCCTTAGTGGTCATATAGATGCTCTCTCAATGACTTGAAAATCGCGTTATATACCTCCACGTCTTTTGTCGCCGGTAGGTGAATTTGAATGTTGTAGTGAAGGCCGGGTGGAGGTCTGTGGGTGGCGTGCCCTGTTGGAGCTACCATTCGGTCCACAATGTTTGTCGAAGGTTCCGGTGAAGCTTCGCTTTTGATAATATTTCCACCCTTGAAGTCTGCTAATTCGCATAGCGCCAAGAATGTTTTTGTCATCAGTCCAGCAACATTATCATTTGTATTATGGTAACTCTTAAATTTTCCAAGTATAGATGATTTATCGGAGTTTGTTGGGATTTCTTTTATAAGGAAAATGTCGGAGTATGCCTCTCGAAGAGCTTCTGCCATCACTTTTTCGGATCGAGAATGATCGCGATATGTGTGGTATCTTGAGGTGGGTTTTCCATCTGGTGAAAGAAACCCGAGTGCTTTCAATAAAGGAATAAACGCCCTGTCATTTGATGAGCCAAAGCCCCAATCTTTGAGAAGCTGCGTCGTAAATTGCTCCGGAGCCTGGCCACTTTTAATCTTCTCAAAAAACTCTTTCACTCGACCTGAGGCAACTAGGTATGTATTTGTAAGCGTCAAAGTCCAAACCTCCTCAATAAAAATCCCCGCAATGAACTAAGTCATCGCGGGGATATATTCTGCTCAACTTAAGCTACTGGAAAGTGGCTACGCCACTTATCCCTGTATTTCTCAGCTGCAACCACTCGTCGCACCGCAAGTATCGCACTTCTCGCAAGTGCCATTCCGCACCATCGTGAAGTTCTGGCATTCCGAGCACATGTTGCCCGTATAGCCCTGTGCAATCGAGCGCATGCGGCGTTCGTTTTCCTTCTTCTTGGCTTCCGCCTTGGCCGATGCAGCGTCTGCGGCGGCCTTGTCGGAGAAGAGGGCGGTTGCGGTCTGTTTGGCTTCCTGGACCACGTCGTCGATCACCTCTTCGGCAATCTCTTCCGCCAGTTCCTTGGCGCGTTCTTCATAATCGCGCTTGAAGGAGACGATTTCCGAGGTGGAGATGGCGACCGTCGGTTCCAGCTTGCGGGCGGCGGAGCCTGCAAAGGAGGTGACGTTGGCCGAGGCGCGGGCCGGGGCTGCCGTTGCCGAACCCTTGGGTTCGGAAGCGGAGCGTTCGCCTTCGTTGCTGGAAACCAGCGTCGGCTTGTAACCGCGTGTCCAGCCGGTGGAAAGCAGGTTGGTCTTGCCTTCCTGGATGCCCTTGCCGAGTGCGGTATTGGAGAAGTCGGACGTATCGACATGGGCCAGATCGTGGCGGCCGAGATAGGAGACGGCGAGTTCGCGAAACACGTAGTCGAGGATCGATGTGGCGTTCTTGATCGCGTCGTTGCCCTGCACCATGCCGGCCGGTTCGAACTTGGTGAAGGTGAAGGCCTCCACATATTCTTCCAGCGGCACGCCATATTGCAGGCCGAGCGAAATGGCGATGGCGAAGTTGTTCATCATCGCACGGAAGGCGGCGCCTTCCTTGTGCATGTCGATGAAGATTTCGCCGATGCGGCCGTCACCGAATTCGCCGGTGCGCAGATAGACCTTGTGACCGCCAACCGTTGCCTTCTGGGTGTAACCCTGACGGCGGTTCGGCAGCTTTTCACGCTCGCGGGAAACCCGCTCGATGACGCGCTCAACGATCTTTTCGGTGATCGTCACGGCCTGCTGGGCAAGCGGCTGCTGGATCAGGTCTTCAACGAAATCTTCGTCGTCCTCGTCTTCCACCAGCGAAGCGTTGAGCGGCTGGGAAAGCTTGGAACCATCGCGGTAAAGGGCGTTGGCCTTCAGCGCCAGCTTCCAGGAAAGCATGTAGGCTGCGCCGCAATCTTCAACCGTCGCATCGTTCGGCATGTTGATCGTCTTGGAGATCGCGCCCGAGATGAACGGCTGTGCCGCCGCCATCATGCGGATGTGGGATTCGACCGAGAGATAACGCTTGCCGATCTTGCCGCAGGGATTGGCGCAATCGAAGACAGGCAGATGCTCGTTCTTGAGGAACGGTGCGCCTTCCAGCGTCATCGCGCCGCAGACGTGAACGTTCGCCGCTTCGATGTCCTTCTTGGCAAAGCCGAGGTGCTCAAGCAGGTTGAAGCTCATGTCGGAGAGCTGCTCGTCGGAGACCTTCAGCGTGTCCTTGAGGAAGTCGGCGCCGAGCGTCCACTGGTTGAAGACGAACTTGATGTCGAAGGCGCTTTTCAGCGCGCCATTGACGGCTTCGATCTTCTCATCGGTGAAGCCCTTGGCCTTCAGCGTGGAAGGGTTGATGGCCGGCGCCTGGTTGAGATTGCCATGGCCGACGGCATAGGCCTCGATCTCGGCGATCTGGCTTTCGGAATAACCGAGCGAACGCAGCGCATCGGGAACCGCGCGGTTGATGATCTTGAAGTAGCCGCCGCCGGCGAGCTTCTTGAACTTCACCAGCGCGAAGTCGGGTTCGATGCCGGTGGTGTCGCAATCCATCACGAGGCCGATCGTGCCGGTCGGCGCGATAACCGTCGTCTGGGCGTTGCGGTAGCCATGCTGTTCGCCAAGTTCCAGCGCCTTGTCCCAGGCGGCAGTGGCGTGGGTGATAAGGTCCTGATCCGTGCAATCGGCATGGATAAGTGCGACCGGGTTCACCGACAGGCCCTCATAACCATCCGACAGGCCATGGGCGGCGCGGCGGTGGTTGCGGATGACGCGCAGCATGTTGTCGCGGTTCGGCGCAAAGCTCGGGAAGGGGCCAAGCTCGCCGGCCATTTCCGCCGAGGTGGCGTAGGAAACGCCAGTCATGATCGCGGTCAGCGCACCGGCAATGGCGCGGCCTTCATCGCTGTCATAGGGAATGCCCGAGGACATCAGGAGGCCGCCGATATTGGCGTAACCGAGACCGAGCGTGCGGTATTCATAGGAACGTTCGGCAATCTGGCGCGACGGAAACTGCGCCATCATGACGGACACTTCGAGCACGACGGTCCACAGGCGAACGGCATGTTCGTAATCGGCGATGTCGATGCGCTTCGTCGCCTGATCCTTGAACTGCAAGAGGTTCAGCGAGGCGAGGTTGCAGGCCGTGTCGTCGAGGAACATATATTCCGAGCACGGGTTCGAAGCGCGGATCGGGCCTTCGGCCGGCGAGGTGTGCCAGTCGTTCATGGTGGTGTTGAAGTGCAGGCCGGGGTCAGCCGACGCCCAGGCGGCGTGGGAAATCTTTTCCCAGAGGTCGCGGGCCTTCAGCGTCTTCATGACCTTGCCGTCCTTGCGGGCGGTGAGGTTCCAGTCGCCGTCGTTCTCGACAGCGCGCAGGAAGTCGTCCTTCAGCGAGACGGAATTGTTGGAGTTCTGGCCTGATACCGTGAGGTAGGCTTCCGAATCCCAGTCCGTGTCATAGGTCTTGAACTGGATGTCCTTGTAACCCTGTTCGGCGAACTGGATGACGCGCTTGACGTAGTTTTCCGGCACCATGTCCTTCTTGGCGGCGCGGATTTCGCGCTTCAGGGCAGGGTTCTTGGCCGGGTCGAAGCAGTCACCATTGTCAGCCTCGCAATTGACGCAGGCCTTCATGATCGCTTTCAGGTGCTTGGCGACGATCTTCGAGCCGGTGACGAGCGCGGCAACCTTCTGCTCCTCGTTCACCTTCCAGTCGATATAGGCTTCGATATCCGGGTGATCGGCATCGACGACCACCATCTTTGCTGCGCGACGGGTCGTGCCGCCGGACTTGATGGCGCCGGCTGCGCGGTCGCCGATCTTGAGGAAGCTCATCAGGCCGGAGGAGCGGCCGCCGCCGGAGAGCTTTTCGCCTTCGCCGCGCAGATAGGAGAAGTTGGAGCCGGTGCCGGAACCATATTTGAACAGGCGCGCTTCACGCACCCACAGGTCCATAATGCCGCCTTCATTGACGAGGTCGTCTTCAACGGACTGGATGAAGCAGGCATGCGGCTGCGGATGTTCGTAAGCGGATTTGGACTTGGTCAGCTTGCCCGTGAAGGGGTCGACATAGAAGTGGCCCTGGCCGGGACCATCAATGCCATAGGCCCAGTGCAGGCCGGTGTTGAACCATTGCGGGCTGTTGGGGGCGACGCGCTGGGTGGCGAGCATATAGGCAAGCTCGTCGCGGAAGGCCAGCGCATCTTCTTCGGACGAGAAATATTTGCCCTTCCAGCCCCAATAGGCCCAGGTGCCGGCCAGACGGTCGAAAACCTGACGCGCATCGGTCTCGGAACCGAAACGTTCGGCTTCCGGAACGTCCTTCAACGCCTTTTCATCGGGAACGGAGCGCCACAGGAAGGAAGGAACATCGTTTTCCTCAACCTTCTTCAGGAACTTCGGCACACCGGCCTTGCGGAAATATTTCTGCGCCAGAACGTCTGTGGCAACCTGGGAAAACTGCGCGGGAACGTCGATGTCAGCCAGACGGAACACGATCGATCCATCCGGGTTCTTGATTTCACTGACGGCCTTGCGGAAGTCGATTTCCGCGTAAGGCGATTGGCCGGGCTTCGTGAAGCGGCGTTCAATGCGCATGGTTTCTGTCCTCGTCCATTGGGCGCCCGGTGAAGGGCGCAAAAATCCGGTCCAGCCGTGCGATGCCTTCGCGCAGCCGGTTGTTGCCGATCTGTAAGGGATGTTCATCCTTGGATGTCATCCCTGTATCTCGTGGCTTATTCGGCTGCAAGCATGTCATGGAATACTAAATATAGTATCAACAGCTTCCTGCCGCCAGTCCCCGCGTCATGTTTTTGGCGGTTTCCGAAAGGCGCGCAAAAGCCTGCGGCGAACCGCCCCCTCATGGTCGGGACAGCCGTTTGGACATGCGCGCTGAAGATGGAGAGGAACCGGCCTCGTTACTTTCCGGTCCGTTGCCGCCGCAACATAAGTGTCACTTTCCTCTCGCGGCACAGATTCGTCAAGCCATAGATTGAAACCCATTTTTAACCACAAGATATTGTGTGAAGTGCCTGTGGAAAACGGGGATAGGAAAAGCGATTAGAAAAATCAGTGACTTGGCGGGAAAATTTGAAGCTTGCGCGAGGCTGGTTTCCGCAACGGAAAGACAAAACCCCGCATTTCCGGGGTGAGGCATAATGGCGACACTGCGGTTTTTCCGTGTTTTTCCGCCGTCATCAAAGAAGGATTTTCTCCCAAAAAAACCGCCCTCGGCGGGGCGGTTTTTTCTGTGCGATTTTTTAATGACGGCCGGCAATCAGCCGCGCGATCCCTTGGCGATCGGCTCCTGATAGGTGAAGCCCATGTCCCAGGGAAAATAGATCCAGGTATCCTGGCTGACTTCGGTGACGAAGGTGTCAATGGTCGGCACGCCCTTCGGCTTGGCGTAAACACAGGCGAAATGCGCCTTCGGCAGCATTTCACGCACTTCCAGCGCCGTCTTGCCGGTGTCGGTCAGATCGTCGACGACGAGCACGCCTTCGCCGCTGTCGGACATCAGCTCCGGCGCTACGCCCTTCAGCAGAACCGTGTCGCCCTGGTTGACGTAATCGTGGCGGGTGGCGATGCAGACCGTGTCGATCATGCGGATGTTGAGTTCGCGCGAGATGATCGCCGCCGGAACGAGGCCGCCGCGGGTAATGCAGACGATTGCCCGGAACTCTTTGTCGAGACCGGCAAGACGCCAGGCAAGCGCACGGGCGTCGCGGTGGAACTGGTCCCAGGAAACGGGAAAGGCTTTATCGGGAAGGGACATGTCGTCTACCATCTGGTCAAAATTGTCGATGGCTTTGGCTAATAGCCGCAAGACCGGCAAAAAGGCAAGCTTTCCGCTAAAAGGACAGGGCGGGAGATTGCCGCCTGTTTCTTCTCCCCGCTGGGGAGAAGGTGGCCCGAAGGGTCGGATGAGGGGGAAGCCTCACCGCATATCTCGACTGTCGCCCCCTCATCCCGCTGCCGCGGACTTCTCCCCGGCGGGGAGAAGAAACAAGCGGTGATCGCTCGTATAATGCGGGATACGGAGGGTATGCGGCACTGTTTGCGCCGCATCCTTATTCAACGCGACAGCAGCGTCATTGCGGTCATGGAATCGAGCAGCGTGCGCGTCACGCCGCCGAACAGCAGCTCCCACCAGCGGGAATGGCCATAAGCGCCCATGACCAGCAGGTCGATGCTGTTGTCGGACAGGCGGTTTTCGATAGCCGCCTGCGGCGAGATCCCGGCGATCTTTTCCTGCGAGGTGACGGTGACATTGACGCCGTGGCGGGCGAGGGTGGCGGCCAGTTCCGCACCGGCAAGGCCGGAAGACTGCGTTTCGCTTTCGGCCTGATCGACGGAGAAAATCTCGACACTGTCTGCGGCCTTCAGGAAGGGCAGGGCGTCGAAGGTCGCGCGGGTCGCCTCGCGCGAGCCGTTCCATGCGATCAGGACGCGCTTGATCGGTTTCGCAAGGGTCAGCACATGCGGCACGAGAAGAACGGGGCGGCCGCTTTCATAAAGGAAGCCGTCAATGTCCGAGCGGCTGTCTGACAGTGCCGAGGAGCTGCTCTGGCGGGCGACGATGAGATCGGCGCAACGCGCGCTGTCGATCGCCGATGCGGAGGCGTAACCCACCGAGGTGACGAAGCTGCGCCATTCATGCGAGATGCCATTGGCGGACAGGGTGTGCTCGAAGATAGTCCCGACGTCGGTGGTTTCCTTGTGCGCCACATCCTGCAGCGCCTGCACGGTGGCGGGATCGGGAATTTCCATCGGCGCGACGAGCGGAACGGCGGCCAGCGTTTCCATGTGCAGGCCAATCACATGCGAGGAAAACTGGTCGGCAAGGCTCACCACGAATTCGCCGAGCTTCTGCGTGTTCGAAACATTGTCGACCACTGCCAGTATCGTTTTGTAACCCATTTCTCTCTCCTCGGTGACATGTCTTTTCTAGGGGGAGAGTGGCCGTCTTTGCCGATGGCCACCTTGATTTTGGTCAAACCTTTTTGTTTCAGGCCTTTTCGTTTCAGGCGGTTGCATCGCCCTTGCTGGCGGCCAATTGTTTCTCCTGGCCGATGGTTTCGATCATGGCCGCAACCGCGTCGGTCGCCGCCTTCAGCACGCCGGCGTCTCTGGCGCGCACGACGATCTCCGTCGAAAAACGCTGCCCGTCATATTTCGGATAGGAGCCGATGCTGGTTTCGGGGTGCGCCTTCTGGATGGCCGTCAGCGGCGTGCCGATATCACCTTCGCCATAGGGCGAACGCACCGCCTGCGACATGACTTTCGCACCGGTGCGCAGCGTCGGCATGACATTGTCGAGCATGGCCTGGAACACCTGCGGCACGCCGGCCATGACGTGGACATTGCCGATGACGAAGCCGGGGGCGACGGAAACGGGGTTGGCGATGTGGGCGGCGCCTCTCGGCATGCGCGCCATGCGCTTGCGCGCCTCGGTGAATTCCATTTCGCGGACGCGATACATGTCACCGAGCAGGCGCAGCGCCTCGGCGTCGTGTTCGCAGGGCAGGCCGAATGCCACTGATACCGCATCCGCGGTTATGTCGTCATGGGTCGGGCCGATGCCGCCCGAGGTGAAGACATAATCGTAACGGCTGCGCAGCGCGTTCAGCGCTTCCACGATCGCTTCCTCCTCGTCGGCGACGATGCGCACTTCCTTCAGGTCAATTCCGGACATGGTGAGCACATCCGCGAGGTGCCCGATATTCTTGTCCTTGGTGCGGCCCGAAAGCAGTTCGTCGCCGATGGCAAGCATGGCGGCGGTAACAACGGAGGAGGTGGAGGAGGGGTTGGACATGGGTGCACTCGTCATCTGTTTTGTCAGACGTTAACGCCGCGCCAGTGCGAATGCAAAGCGGTTTTAAAGAAACGCAAAACGGGGATTGGTTGACGATGGCATCGAGTGTTCACTCATCGTGAACAGTGCGTATGCCAATCCCCGGCTGGCGAGAGACCGATCCGTCCGCTACGTTTTTGTCATACGGTTTTTACAGGTCAACGCCGATGATCATCGAGTTTTTAAAGAAGCTTGTCGCCGGTACGCCGGAAACAGTTCCAGCAAAGGAAACGAAGAGAATGACGAAGGTTCTGGTACTTTATTACTCCTCTTACGGCCATATCGAGAAAATGGCCTATGCGGTTGCCGAGGGCGTGAAGTCCACCGGCGCGGAAGCCGTGGTCAAGCGCGTTCCCGAACTCGTTCCGGAAGAGGTTGCCAAGTCCTCCCACTTCAAGCTGGACCAGCCGGCTCCGGTGGCGACGGTGGACGAACTGGCGGATTACGATGCGATCATCGTCGGCGCCGGCACGCGTTTCGGTACGGTTGCGTCGCAGATGCGCAATTTCTGGGACCAGACCGGTGGCCTGTGGTTCAGTGGCAAGCTGGTCGGCAAGGTCGGCTCGGCCTTCACGTCGTCCGCCACCCAGCATGGCGGCCAGGAATCCACCATTCTCGGCTTCATCCCCACCTTCCTGCACCACGGCATGGCCGTTGTCGGCCTGCCCTATGCTTTCCAGGGCCAGATGGGCGTTGATGAGATCAAGGGCGGTTCGCCCTATGGCGCCTCCACCATCACCGATGGCGATGGTTCGCGTCAGCCTTCCGAAATCGAGCTGGACGCCGCTCGTTATCAGGGCGCCCATGTCGCCAAGCTGGCCGCCAAGCTTTCTGCCTGACGTGATGATTTGTTGAAACAGAAATGCGGCCCAAAAGGCCGCATTTTTTATGCCGGAACGTCAAGTCGCCGGTTCTGTCGGAGATAGATTTTTGAGGTGGGTCAAATCGGCAGGTTGACCATGAAAAGGCAGCTTGCGACCACGAAGCCGATCATCGAGATTTCGAGAAAACCGTTCAATCCGTCACGCATTCCAACCCTCCTCCTGTTGAGTGAAAAGAGAACGGTCAAAGTTTATCGCGGTTCCATAACGAAAGAATGAAATTCAGGAAATTCTAAAATCCAGCCTCTCCGCCTTTCGACGGAGGGCGTTTTCACGCTTCAGCCTGTGACGACGAAGGCGACCACGAGGTGGCCGAGAAGGCCGATCGCCAGGCAGGAGAGGAGAAAAATGAACAGGGCTTTTTTCATGTTTCCGGAAGCTTCCATCTGTTGCGATCCATCGAACCTGTCTTGTTGAAACCGTAGCGCTGCAGGCGGCATTTATAGTCTGCGGCCCCAGTTATTGCGCCGTCAGGCCTTGATATCGAGGCCCGCTTCGATTGCGGCTGCGATGAAGGCCTTGCGCGCGTCCTCGGGCTTTTTCCGGCCTGCATCGACGGCGGCGCAGATCAGCAGCGCCTTGTCCAGCGCATCGCCGTCTTCTATAGGCCAGTCCTCGATCAGCGCCCAGGAGGCGGCCTGAGTGGTTTCGATGCTCGTGTAATCGCCCGGCGTTTCGAACGCGATCAGGACGGGTTTTTGCCAGCGCGTATTCATCGCCTATCCATCGTGGTTGTTGCGCCCGGCTCTAAACGAACCGGTCAGGATGCGCAATCCCGTTGCGGATGCGTTTCTGCCGGTTGCGGTGCGGTCAGTCGTCGCGCCCGAACAGCCAGTCGCGAATGATGCGCCGGTCGATGAGTTCCAGCGAGCGGTCGGGCGCAATGCGATAGGTTTCCACCGCCCTTGTGCTGCCGTCTATGCGGAATTCATGGCTGAAGGTGCTGCCGATCGGTGATTTCGTCAGCTTTGTGCGCGGCTGGCCCCTGTAGATGATGCTGCCGGGGATGGGTTCGACATAGGGCGCGGGGCCGACATAGGCAGTCGTGCCGGCGGTGCATCCGGCAAGTGCCAGTGCAAGCGCGATAGTGGCCGATGATGCGAGCGTTTTCATCCTGTCCTCCGAAGTGCGTCTGTGAAAACGAGATGGAGGCGCAGCGGTTCCCGGCGGGCAAGGGGCCGGAGGCGATTTTCCCCGACTATTTGCTTTTCGGATTCTGAATGTCGCGCGCGACCCAGCGAAAGAAAAAGTAGACGAGCAGGCCAAAGATGAAAAGCGGGATGAGGTTCGCAAAACCGGACATATGATTCTCGTTTCTCCCTCCCGGCACGGGGTCTAGCCGGACTGAAACCGGCAAGGCAAGGCAAAGGCGTGACACGGCCGGTAAAATATCCGTGTGCCTGCAAAGGAGAATTTGAGGGCCTTGGGGAGGGGCGGGAGAGATCTGGCGCACTGCCAGTGATGCCAGATCTCTCCGTCTCCCGCCAGTTTCAGGGTACGGGGGACTGGCGCTTAATATGACGGACAACTGCCGATAGACATAGGCCGAGAAATTACCACGAATAAATCGCTGGTTTGGTGGGTCCGCGTGAAGGCTGGCCTGTCATTCGCATCCCGAGCTTCCCGCCGCGATATAATTAGCCAGAGAATTACTTCAGGAGAGGGGGCGAATGGGCCGCTTCCTAGAATTGCCGGTGTAACCCGTTGAAACGGAACAGGATGCCCATCTGCAATTATGGTGCCGGACCCGCAGGAAAGGGAACTTTTTGCGCGTTTCATCATTCAATCAGGCAGACACATGCCAACAGCGGAGGGTTAAACATGCTCGGCACCATCCTCGTCATCCTGCTCATTCTTTTCCTGATCGGCGCGCTGCCCAGCTGGGGTTACCATAATTACGGCTACGGTCCGTCGGGTGGCCTCGGACTGGTACTGGTCATCGTTCTGATCCTTGTCCTGCTTGGGCGGATCTGACCGATCGGCATATAAGATGCAGCATTGCCCGCGACGGCGCAAACGCGCCGGATGCGGGCTTTGTTTTCTTCTGAGATATGAAGCAGATACAAAAAGCTTCGGAATCTTAAGCGCTTAGGTGACCCACCTTTGCTGCGTGTCGGTCCGATCCGAAAAAACACTACATTCGGAACGAACCCTCTTGCGCCCATAATGGATTCGTTCTAAATGCCCGCCATCGCTTGATTGATGAGCGTGTGAGGCCTCGTGGCGGAGTGGTGACGCAGAGGACTGCAAATCCTTGTACCCCGGTTCAATTCCGGGCGAGGCCTCCAAATTTCTCCACCATCGGCATTACATCAGATCTGCGACCCGTAGATGACGCGTATGCGCGCTGTTTTTTTGGCCAGAATGCAGGAGGAGAGCGTGGATCAGGATCGGCAGGCCAAGGCGGGCAACGGCGGGAAGCGAAGGCTCTGGCCATGGCTGCTCCTCGGTGTTGTGACTGTCTTGGCGATCTATGCCTATGTGACGACGATCCAGATGATCGAGGACCTGACGCAGCTTTGGAGCGATCTCGTTCAGCTTTTCTGGTGGATCATGCCGGATATTCCTGCTTCCTGACGATGCGATTCACGCCAATCGCGGGAAATTTGCATCACCCTCCGGTGCTTTTTAGGACCGCAGCCAATGAGCGCGCTTGAAAGCGCAGCCTCTGGCAATTATGAGATTGTTTTAACGGTCGGCTGCATCTTCCGACTTGGGCTGGTTTTTGGCCCCTATCCGTGAAATTGAGGCGATAAGGACATGATGGATTTCGAAACCGCACGCGCCAATATGGTCGACAGCCAGTTGCGCACGACCGACGTGACGTCGCATTCCGTGCTGAAGGCGTTTTTGAGCGTGCCGCGCGAGGCTTTCGTGCCGGCGGGCGTGCGGCAGATTGCCTATGTGGACGAGGATCTGCAGATCTGTCCCGCCCGCGATGGCCGCCCGGCCCGTTATGTCATGAAGACTTCGCCGCTGGCGAAGCTGCTGCAGCTTTCGGCCGTATCGAAGGAAGACGTCGTCCTGGAAGTCGGCGGTGGTGCAGGTTATGCGGCTGCCATTCTTTCCCAGCTTGCCGGTTCGGTGGTTTCGCTCGAAAGCGATGAGGCCCTGGCCGCGCAGGCGACCGAGACGCTGGCTTCGCTCGGATATGACAATGTCGCCGTCGTGACCGGCGATCTCGAAAAGGGCTATGCGGGCGAAGCGCCCTATGACCTCATTTTCATCAATGGCTCGGTGGAAGAAGTGCCGGCGGCGTTGACCGACCAGCTGCGTGACGGCGGACGTCTGGTTGTCGTTGTCGGATATGGCGGAGCCGCGAAGGCCACCGTCTATCGCCGCGACGGCAACGGCACATCGGCCGCCACCTTCTTCAATGCGTCGGTCAAGCCGCTGCCGGGTTTTGCCAAGGCGGCTGAATTCGTTTTCTGATCGGCAAACGATCATTGTCTTTTTGACGCCGGGGTGGACTTTCCGCCCCGGCGTTTTTGTGTTTGGTTTGCCGGAAGACCGCTTCCTCCCGGCCGCTCTCACAAAGCTGTGCATCATCACGAAACTTGTCGAATCAGTGATTTAGTTCCTCGCTATGCTGACCTAAACTAAGGGTGATTCGGGGTGTGCGTATTTCTGCCCCGCATGACCCTGCGACAGGGACGGCAAAATTGCTCAAGCGCTTTGGCCGGCCGTGTTTCAGAGCATCGGTGTGGTGATCGATTTCGGTTGCCGAAAACGCGATGTGAAAATTGAACAGGTCAAGGAGCGCTTTATCCGGTGTCCGAGAGGGATGCGGCAGGGCGCTCGAAGAGTGGAAACCGGGGATTGATATGGCTCAGCCAAGCGTAGCGCGTGAACCGTCCATGGAAGAGATTCTGGCGTCTATCCGCCGGATCATCGAAAGCAACGAGACCGGACCCACCGGCGCGTTCTCCGGGCAGTTGCCGCCGGTCTATGACGATGAAGACGAGGCTGCAAGCGAAGCGGCTTTCGTGGCGGAGCCCATCAGCCCGCCGGCACGCGTCCCCCCCGCCGCAAACCAGGCTTTTGGCGCACGGCCTGCGCAGGATTTTTCGCCGATTTCTGAAGGGCCCATGGTTGAACGGCAGGAAAGCTCTGCCGAAAAGACCATGTCGCTTGCCGATGTCGCCGCCCGCGTGCGTGCCGCCGCCGACCGTAACGCCGCCATGGGACCGCAGGCGCAGCGTGGCGCGGCCGAGACCGCGTTGCCGGCCGCAGCCGCCCCGAATGTATCACAGCCTTCGTCCGTATCGTCTTCCGACCGCGCCGCGCCGCAGCGCCCGACGGATGTTCGGCCGCTGATGGCAGCCGTGGCGGCCGCAGGTGTGAACGAGCAGCCGGCGTCTTTTGCCGCTGAGGATCGCGCCGCCGCCGCCGCCGTCGAAAGCGCGCCTTCGGCCGAAAGCCGCTTCGATCAGCTTACGCTGCGCGGCGCCATTGAAACGCCGCTGACAGCGGAGCGTTTCGACATCGCGGTGCTGAACCCTGTCGGTGAGAAGCCGACATTCGATCTGGCCGAGTTGCAGGCAAAAGACGAGGCGGATGTTGAGGGCGGCCTGTCGCTCAATCTGCTTTCCGCCGCTGCCGGTGCGCAGATCGCCCGTTCCTTCAGCGAGCTGGCGGAGGTTTTTGACGGTGTCGAGCGGCGCTCGATCGAGGATATGGCCGCCGAGATGCTGCGCCCGATGCTGCAGGACTGGCTGGAAGACAATCTGCCGACGCTGGTGGAGCGTCTCGTGCGCGAGGAAATCGAACGCGTGGCGCGCGGTTCGCGCCGCTAAGTCCCGCTCTTGTCGCATCTGCAATTGCTGATGATGCGATGAAACAGCCGCCGCTCCGGCAACGGGGCGGCTTTTTTGTTGAAGATGAAGGTGTTATGGGGTCATAGTCACCCGTGGGTCCGCTCAATGGTTGGCTCGCGGGC
This sequence comes from Agrobacterium sp. M50-1, assembly GCF_049843495.1. Lineage (NCBI taxonomy): Bacteria > Pseudomonadati > Pseudomonadota > Alphaproteobacteria > Hyphomicrobiales > Rhizobiaceae > Agrobacterium > Agrobacterium sp. M50-1. The sequence continues at coordinate 248,734 of NZ_JBBHZH010000002.1, forward strand.
GGGTTTCTGTTGACTCTCTCCCGTCCATCCTTATTTAAAAAAATCCACACAAGAACTCTAAAATTCAGGTCAGGAAATGCTCGAAAAGACCTACGATTCCGCATCCGTCGAACCGAAGATCGCCAAAGCCTGGGACGAGGCTAATGCTTTTCGTGCCGGCGCCAACGCCAAGCCGGGCGCGGAAACCTTCACCATCGTCATCCCGCCGCCGAATGTGACCGGCTCCCTGCATATGGGGCACGCGCTCAACAACACGCTGCAGGATATTCTGGTCCGCTTCGAGCGTATGCGCGGCAAGGACGTGCTGTGGCAACCGGGCATGGACCATGCCGGCATCGCCACGCAGATGGTCGTCGAGCGCAAGCTGATGGAAGGCCAGCTTCCCGGCCGCCGTGAGATGGGCCGCGAGGCTTTCGTGGAGAAGGTCTGGGAATGGAAGGCCGAATCCGGCGGTCTGATTTTTAACCAGCTGAAACGCCTTGGCGCATCCTGCGACTGGTCGCGTGAGCGCTTCACCATGGATGAAGGTCTCTCCGAGGCTGTACTCGAAGTTTTCGTTACGCTCTACAAGCAGGGCCTGATCTATAAGGACAAGCGTCTGGTCAACTGGGACCCGAAGCTGCTGACCGCGATTTCCGACATGGAAGTCGAACAGATCGAGGTCAAGGGCAATCTCTGGCATCTGCGTTACCCGCTCGAAAAGGGCGTTACCTATCAGTATCCGATCGCTTTCGATGAGGAGGGCAAGCCCACCGAGTTCGAGACCCGCGATTATATCGTCGTCGCCACGACGCGCCCGGAAACGATGCTCGGCGATACCGGCATTGCGGTGAACCCTGAGGATGAGCGTTACAAGGGCATTGTCGGCAAGCATGTCATCCTGCCGATCGTCGGCCGCAAGGTCCCGATCGTTGCCGATGACTATGCCGATCCGACCGCCGGCACGGGCGCCGTGAAGATCACGCCCGCGCATGACTTCAACGATTTCGAAGTCGGCAAGCGCTGCGGCCTGCGCGCCATCAATGTCATGAATATCGACGGCACGATCACCATCAAGGAGAACGAGGATTTCCTCGAAGGTCTCAGCCATCCCGCTGCGCTGCACGGCGCATGGGATCGTCTGGAAGGACAGGATCGCTTTACCGCGCGCAAGATCATCGTTGAAATCTTCGAAGAGGCCGGGTTGCTCGACAAGATCGAGCCGCACAAGCATGTGGTGCCGCATGGCGACCGCGGCGGCGTGCCGATCGAGCCGCGCCTGACCGACCAGTGGTGGGTGGACAACAAGACGCTGGCGCAGCCGGCGATTGCCTCGGTTCGCGAAGGCCGCACCAATTTTGTGCCGAAGAACTGGGAAAACACTTACTTCCAGTGGATGGAGAATATCCAGCCGTGGTGCATCTCGCGGCAATTGTGGTGGGGACACCAGATTCCGGCATGGTATGGCCCGGACGGGCAGGTCTTTGTTGAGAAGACCGAAGAAGAGGCGCTGCAGGCCGCCATCCAGCACTATATCGCCCATGAAGGTCCGTGGAAGGCCTGGGTCGAGGAGAAGCTCGAAAACTTCGCGCCGGGCGACATCCTGACGCGCGACGAAGACGTGCTCGACACCTGGTTCTCGTCGGCGCTCTGGCCGTTCTCGACGCTCGGCTGGCCTGAACAGACGCCTGAACTGGCGCGTTATTACCCGACCAACGTGCTGGTTACCGGCTTCGACATCATCCCCTTCTGGGTGGTGCGGATGATGCAGATGGGCCTGCATTTCATGAAGGACGACGCCGGCAATCCGGTCGAGCCCTTCAGCACGGTCTATATCCATGCGCTGGTTCGCGACAAGAACGGCCAGAAGATGTCGAAGTCCAAGGGCAACGTCATCGACCCGCTGGAGCTCATCGACGAATACGGCGCGGATGCGCTGCGTTTCACGCTAGCCATCATGGCGGCGCAGGGTCGCGACGTGAAGCTCGATCCGGCTCGTATTGCCGGTTACCGCAACTTCGGCACCAAGCTCTGGAACGCCACGCGCTTTGCCGAGATGAATGGCGTCAAGCGCGATCCGCACTTCCTGGCTGAAACCGCATCGCTGACCATCAACCGCTGGATCCTGACCGAGCTTGCCAATACGGCGCGCGACGTGACGGCGGCGCTTGAGAATTTCCGCTTCAACGATGCGTCAGGCATTCTCTATCGTTTCGTCTGGAACCAGTTCTGCGACTGGTATCTGGAACTGCTGAAGCCCGTCTTCGGCGGCGAGGACGAAAAGGCGAAGCGGGAATCCCAGGCCTGTGCGGCCTATGTTCTGGAAGAGATCTACAAGCTCCTGCATCCCTTCATGCCCTTCATGACCGAAGAGCTTTGGGCGCACACGGCGGGCGAGGGCGAGGAGCGGGATGATCTGCTTTGCCTCACCGACTGGCCGACGCCGGAGTTCCGCGATGATGCCGCAGCTGCGGAGATCAACTGGCTGATCGATCTCGTTTCCGGCATCCGCTCCGCGCGCGCCGAAATGAATGTGCCGCCGGGCGCCACCGCGTCGCTTGTGGTCGTCGGCGCCAATACCTCCACCGAAGCGCGGCTCGACCGCCACGCCGCCGCCATCCGGCGCTTAGCGCGGGCGGATGAAATCCGTGCCGCCGAGGTTGCGCCGAAGGGTTCCGCGCAGATCATCGTCGGCGAGGCGACTGTCTGCCTGCCGCTCGGCAACCTCGTTGATCTCGCGGCTGAACAGACCCGTCTCGAAAAGGCGATCGGCAAGGTGGATGCGGAAATGGAACGCATCGACAAGAAGCTGTCGAACGAAAAATTCGTGGCCAATGCCGACCCGGAAGTGGTTGCCGCCGAGCGCGAGCGCAAGGCGGAGCTGGAAGTGCAGCTTGCAAGCCTGAGAACGGCGCTCACACGGGTCAGCGAAGCGGGGTAATATACCGCTTACGGCTCTGCAGAAATCAGAAACGCCCCGTCCGCAACGGGGCGTTTTTTGCGTTGATATAACAATTCGTCTCGGTTGATTGCTGCACTGCGATGGCGAATCATGTTCGCTCGAAAGCGCAATTATTTCACGTCATTTTTGGCCAAAAACCGTCCGAACAGTTAAAAAAGCCAACAAAAACGGCCTGATAAGCGCGTTTCCTCGGGAAACCCGGGAGTGTGGTTATTTGGAGACAATTCCCGTCTCAAGTGGGAATTTGTTTCATTTTATGTCGGATTGCTTCAATTGGATTAGAAAAATAACCTAAAATGACTATGCAAGGGGATCGACATGAAATTCTTACGTAAAAAATGGAGAAGTGTCGCAGAACTGTGCCAGTGTGCGGCAGATTGTCATTTGCTGCGAAGAGCTTCACTCTTTTGATGATCACATTGCCTTGATTGGGGAGAGAGATGGCAAAAACTGCAATTTTTCGCGGCGCGGTATGTTTCGCAGTCAGCATCGCGGCGGTAACGCCTTCACTGGCGGGTGGCCTTGAGCGCGGTGGTTACAATATCGACCTGCTGTTCGATCCGTCCGATTATGTTCTCGACAGTTCCGCGACCTTCGTCGCACCGCAGCGCAAGGTGGAGAATGCGCGGGACAATCCGCTGAAGAGCGGTCCTTTGCCTGCGGCCTGGTCAAGAAGCGCAGATGACTCTGAAAACTTCTGGTCGACTCGTATCGGCGCCAAGGCGGCAATCGGCGATTTCGGCGACTGCATGTTCGACTATTCGCAGCCATGGGGCGCGCACCTTAATCCCGGCATCTGGCAGGGTTCGAGCTACAATATCGAAACCAAGGTCAAGTCGCACAACTACGCCACCACCTGCCGGGTGAAGTTCGATCTTGGCAAGGGTGACTTCTCGATCATCGGCGGCGGCTTCTATCAGGAATTGAGCGGTTATAAATACCGTCAGGTTCTCGGCCCGGCCGTTCTGGGCCTCAATCCGGCCTGGTCCAGCTTCAGCGGCGTCGGCAAACTCGAGATGGAAGGTGACGGCTGGGGCTGGCGCGCCGGCATGGCCTATGAGATTCCCGAGATCGCGTTCCGTGCGAGCCTCGTTTACAACAGCGCCGTCGATCACGACCTGACCGGTTTCGCCGATGTCAGGGCGATCCCGCAGACGCCGCCGTCCATATCTCCCACGCTCGCAAAATACGGCGGCAAGCTTGTGCCGATCTATGGCTCTGTTTCCATGCCTGACAGCATCGAGCTCAAGGTGCAATCCGGTATTGCGCCGGACTGGCTTGCTTTCGGTTCGGTCAAGTGGACGGACTGGAGCCAGATTCAGGTTATTCCTTTCTGCGCGGTCGGCACGTCGCCCTGCGTTCCAAGTGGCGCAGACACGCTGAACACGCTCGACCTGTTTTATCGCGACGGCTGGACGATTTCCGGCGGCGTCGGTCACAAGTTCAACGAACAGTGGAGCGGTGCTGTGAGCCTGACCTGGGATCGCGGTACATCGACCGTCATCGGCACCCAGACCGACACCTGGACACTGGGCACGCAGATCGTCTACTCCCCGAACAAGAACATCGAGTTCAAGATTGCCGGCGCTCTCGGCCTTCTCACCTCGGGTAGCTCGTCCATCAATGGCGGACCGTGCGGCGCAGGCTTCACCTGCGGCAACGAGGCGGGCTACGACTTCGGTAACGACCTCGTCGCAGCAATCTCGACCGGCGTGAAGGTCAAGTTCTGACACCATCCTTCCGTAGATGCTAAAATAAAGGTCCGGTTTACCAACCGGGCCTTTTTTCATGCGCGACTATGATTCCTGCTCGATAAAATTTTCTAGCCCGAAAGTTTTGTGACGATTTGGCAACACTTTTCTGCAAGCGTGTGGTCGCGTTGGAATGTGAGCATATCTGTCCATTTCCCGCCACAAACAGGGTGCTTGGCTTATGTTTAGGGACGCGGGAATGAAAGAACATGCAGGCGTTTGATGTGGTGGTGCGCAAGGCCGGAAAGTGAAAACGGGTTTGGATTCAGGGTTTAAGCAAGTAATACGGGAATTGGGTCCGGCTTTCTTGTTTGGCGCTGACCGGTGGACGGTGAAATGCCGTTATATTGCCGGAAATTATGCCTATATCTGTCTCACTGGAAAATGAGGGCAATTGCCGCAGATGACCACCGGTGGTGCGCTGGAAAGTGCTGCCGGAAAGACGCAGTGTGTTCGAAAAATCGCGACCCGGCGGGTTCGGCTTTGCAGTATTCCGCAAGTATTGGCTATATGCCGGGAAGAGTGAGAGAAGTTCGCTGAAATGCTGAAATGTGAAGCCAACGTTTTAAAGCCGCTCCTCATGGGCATGTTGCTTGCGTCGCTCGCAATGCCTGCTGCGGCTTTTGACATCAATGCGGGCGTGACCAAGGAATCCGGCCCCTTCGACCTGTTCAAGTTCGGCTTCAAGGCCTACAAGAACGGCAACAAGGGTGAAGCCGTCGAGGCCTATCGCTACGCGGCTGAGAAGGGCCATACCGGCTCGCGCTGGGCGCTGGCCAATATGTATGCCTATGGCGACGGCGTCGCCAAGAACGACTTCGAAGCTTTCAAGATCTACAGCGAAATCGCCAATCAGGGCGTCGAGCCGGGTTCGGAAGATACCGGCTTCTTCGTCAATGCGCTGCTTTCTCTCGCCGATTATTACCGTCACGGCATTCCCGGCAGCCCTGTCAAAATGGACCTTTCGCAGGCCCGACAGCTTTATTTCCAGGTGGCCTCCACCTTTGGTGTCGCTGAAGCGCAGTTCCGTCTGGCGGAGATGATTCTTGCCGGCGAGGGCGGCCGTGCGGATGTGCAGCAGGCCAAGAAGTGGCTCAATCAGGCCCGCAAGCACGGCCATGCCGGCGCCATGTCGATCTTCGGCAACCTGATCTTCCAGGAAGGCCAGACGACGCAGGGCCTCGCCTTCATGACGGCTGCGCTCGACAAATGCACGGCGGTGGACTGCACCTGGATACAGAACCTCCAGGAGCAGGCTTTTTCGCTCGCCGGTGAGAACGATCGCCGCGCGGCGATCGCCATGGCGCAGAACATGCAGTTCAACGATCCGGATTGAGAATGGCGATCAGGGCGGCTTCTTCCGCCCGAAGAGGGCCGGTCAGCCGGCCGGACTGAAAGCGAAATAACCGCAGACCGGCACATGGTCGGACGGTTTTTCCCAGGCCCGCACATGTTTTTCGATGCTGACGGATTGCAGCCGGTCGGCAGCTTCGGCCGATAACATCAGATGATCGATGCGGATGCCGTTGTTTTTCGGCCATGCGCCGGCCTGATAATCCCAGAAGGAATAAAGTCCTGCTTCATCCGTCGTCGCCCGCGCGGCATCGGTGAAGCCCAGATTCTCCAGCTTGCGGAAGGCGGCGCGGGTCTTCGGCAGGAACAAAGCATCACCTTCCCACACGCGTGGGTCGTGGCAATCGAACGGCTCGGGGATGACATTGTAGTCGCCAGCGAGGATCAGCGGTTCCTCAAGCGCGAGGCGATCTTCGGCAAAACGCCGCAGCCGCTCCATCCAGGCAAGTTTGTAGGGATATTTGACCGGATCGTCAGGCGGATTGCCATTCGGCAGGTAAAGCGAGCAGACGCGGATCGCGCCGCCTTCCACGGAAAACACGCCTTCGATGAAACGCGCCTGTTCGTCGGCGTCGTCGCCCGGCAGGCCGCGATTGACTTCGTCGGGCTTTACCTTCGAGAGCAGCGCCACACCATTGAAGCCCTTCTGGCCGTGAGTCTCGACGTGATAACCGAGCGCTTCCAGCTCAAGCCGGGGAAAACCCTCGTCGACCGATTTGATTTCCTGAAGGCAGACGATATCGGGCGATGAATCCTTCAGCCACTGGCAGAGGTTTTCGATACGCGCCTTGACGCCATTGATGTTCCAGGTGGCAATCTTCATCGGAGTTTCCCTTTTGTGAGGGTACTTTTACCCGATGCAAAATCGATTGCCACCGTTTTTGGAAAACGGCCCTGTGGATGTGGTGGAAAGACGCCGGGCGGGCGGGCGGCATCGCTGCGTTTTTTCGTCCCTCATTCCTGTGCTTGTCACAGGAATCCAGCCGACGCGCGTCTGCGCGGCGAAAGGACTCTTCTCAGCCCAAGGACTTGGGCTGGCTGAATCCCTGTGACAAGCACAGGGATGAGGGGAGGAGAGAAATGCGCATCACCTCAAAGTTGAGAGCATCGAGGTGGAGTCGCGGGCCATTCGCTCAAATAGAAAAGCTCGTGCCACAGCCGCAGCTTGCCACGGCGTTGGGGTTCTTGATCTGGAAGGATTGCCCGAGCAGATTGTCCACAAAGTCGATTTCGGAGCCGGCCATATAGACAACCGACAGGCTGTCGATCAGCACCTTGGCGTCGCCGCGGGCGATCACGATGTCGTCATCGGTTTTGTCTTCGGCCAGATCGAACTTGTAGGAGAAGCCCGAGCAGCCGCCGCCTTCCACCGAAACGCGCAGCGCCTGTTTGCCGGCGTCGGCTGCGACGATCTGGGCGATTCGCTTCGCCGCTGCTTCCGAAAGGGTAATGTCGCTGTTTTCCATGTCGTTTCTCCTGCCGGGGTCAAGAACCGGAGAGCAATAATCTCGTTGTCACCATTATAAACCGGTCAAATTCCCGGTCTATAGCCTGTGTGAAGGCGGTCAGCGCGGCGATGATGCTTTGCGCTGACGTCTGCGATAGGTATGAAGGGTGAATGAAAAGGTCAATGGCCGAGACCAAAAGGAAGTACCGGCCAGAGAAGACAACAGGTGGATGCATGATCATAGACCAGCGCGCATTGGGTTTCGGAAGTGGCGAGAGGGCGGTTTTCGCCTCTGATCCATGGACCACGCGCGGCCGTCTTTTTCCCGAAGAGGGAAGCCTGACGCGTTCCGAATTCCAGCGCGACCGTGACCGCATCGTCCACACGACAGCCTTTCGCCGCCTGAAGCACAAGACCCAGGTCTTCATCAGCCCTGACGGCGACCATTATCGCACCCGTCTCACCCACACCATCGAAGTTGCGCAGATTGCGCGAGCGCTCGCCCGCGCGCTGAAGCTCGATGAGGATCTCGCCGAAGGCGTGGCGCTGGTGCATGATTTCGGCCACACGCCCTTCGGCCATACCGGCGAAGACGCGCTGGATGCGGTTCTGTTGCTCTATGGCGGTTTCGACCACAATGCGCAGTCGCTGCGCATCGTCACGAAGCTGGAGCGCCGTTATGCCGAATATGACGGCATCAACCTCACCTGGGAGACGCTCGAAGGGCTCGTCAAACACAATGGCCCGCTGGTGAACGCCAAGGGTGAGGGGATCAAGGGACCGGTTCCGCTGCCCATCCTCGAATATTGCGAGCTGCAGGATCTGGAAATCGGCACCTATGCGAGCCTCGAGGCGCAGGTGGCGGCGATTGCCGATGATATCGCCTATAATACCCACGACATCGATGACGGCCTGCGCGCCGGTTATCTCACCTTCGAGATGCTGGAGGAGGTGCCTTTCCTCAGCGGCCTGATGGCGCAGGTGCGGGCGAAATATCCCGTGCTCGACAAGGAGCGTTTCGCCAATGAGATCATGCGCCGGCAGATCACCCACATGGTCGAGGATGTGATCGGCGTTGCGCAGCAGAATCTTGCCCGCCTGAAACCGCGAAGCGCGGCCGATATTCGCGCCGCCGATTTCACCGTCGCGACCTTCTCGCCTGAGATGGCCGAGACCGACCGGCAGATCAAGAAGCTGCTGTTCGGCCATATCTACCGGCATCCGGAAATCATGCGCATCCGCGCCGGTGCGACACAGATAGTCACCGATCTTTTCCACCGTTATATGGAAACACCGGCGGAAATGCAGAGCCACTACTGGGTGGACAGCATTTCCGGCATGAGCGTGGCCGCAAAAGCCCGGCATGTGGGCGACTATCTGGCCGGGATGACCGACAGTTATGCACTGCGCGCCCACCAGCGTCTGTTTGACCACACCCCCGATTTGCGATAGGGCAGCGGGCAATCGCGGAGCCGACCCGGTTATGATGGCCGGACATAAACAGAAGCCCTTCGCGCAGGTTGGAACGATGAACATTTTTGCTGATTTCGATACCAGGATCAAAAACGCGCTCGAGACCCTCGATCTCGTGAAAGAGAACCGCGAAAAGGTCGATTTCAGTCGAATTACGGTCGAATCCCCGCGTGATCTGAGCCACGGCGATGTTGCAACCAATGCCGCCATGGTGCTGGCGAAGCCGCTCGGCACCAATCCGCGCGCGCTTGCCGAACTCATCGTGCCCGCACTTCAGGCCGATGGCGACGTCGACAGCGTCAATGTCGCGGGTCCCGGTTTCATCAATCTCAAGGTCTCGGTCGGTTACTGGCAGCGTCTTCTGGCCGACATGATCAGCCAGGGTATCGATTTCGGCCGCTCCACCATCGGTGCAGGCCAGAAGATCAACGTCGAATATGTCTCCGCCAATCCGACCGGCCCGATGCATGTCGGCCATTGCCGTGGCGCCGTGGTGGGCGACACGCTGGCGAACCTGCTCGCTTTTGCGGGTTACGGCGTTACCAAGGAATATTACATCAACGATGCCGGCTCGCAGATCGATGTGCTGGCCCGTTCGGTGTTCCTGCGTTACCGCGAGGCGCTTGGCGAAGATATCGGCACCATTCCGTCCGGTCTCTACCCCGGTGACTATCTCGTTCCCGTTGGCCAGGCGCTGGCGGATGAATATGGCATCAAGCTGCGCGCCATGCCCGAGGAAAAATGGCTGCCGATCGTGAAAGACAAGGCGATCGACGCGATGATGGTGATGATCCGCGAGGATCTTGCGCTGCTCAACGTCCGGCACGACGTGTTCTTCTCGGAGCGCACGCTGCATGAGGGCAATGGCGGCCCCATTCTCTCGGCCATCAACGATCTCACCTTCAAGGGCCATGTCTACAAGGGCACCCTGCCGCCGCCGAAGGGCGAATTGCCTGAGGACTGGGAAGACCGCGAACAGACGCTGTTCCGCTCCACGGAAGTGGGCGACGACATGGACCGCGCGCTGATGAAATCGGATGGCTCCTACACCTATTTCGCCGCCGACGTCGCTTATTTCAAGAACAAGTTCGACCGTGGTTTCTCCGAGATGATCTATGTGCTCGGCGCTGACCACGGCGGTTACGTCAAGCGTCTTGAAGCCGTTGCGCGCGCCGTCTCCGAGGGCAAGTCGAAGCTGACGGTTCTTCTGTGCCAGCTCGTCAAGCTGTTCCGCGACGGCGAGCCGGTGAAGATGTCGAAACGCTCCGGCGACTTCGTCACTCTGCGTGATGTCGTCGACGAAGTGGGTCGCGATCCCGTGCGATTCATGATGCTTTATCGGAAGAATTCCGAGCCGCTGGACTTCGATTTCGCGAAAGTGACCGAACAATCGAAGGATAATCCGGTTTTTTACGTGCAATATGCGCACGCCCGCTCAATGTCGATCTTCCGGCAAGCGCAGGAAGCGTTTCCGGGGCTTGCTCCCTCTGCGGAAGAGATGGCGGCATCTGTCGCTTTGATCAGCGATATCAACGAGTTGCAGCTGGTTGCAAAGCTCGCCGAATATCCGCGCCTGATCGAATCGGCGGCCCTTTCGCATGAGCCGCACCGGCTTGCTTTTTACCTCTATGATCTCGCCAGTTCCTTCCATGGACACTGGAACAAGGGTAAAGACCATCAGGAATTACGTTTTATTAACGATAAAAACCGAGAATTGAGCATTGCCAGACTTGGGCTGGTGAATGCTGTCGCAAATGTTTTGAGGTCCGGCCTTACGCTTTTAGGAGCGGACGCACCTGCTGAAATGCGATAACATATCACCATTATTTGCTCACAATACGCTGGCAAGAGCTGCAATGCGTAGATGGTGGAACACGTAATGGTCGAAAAAAATGTCGCGTATAACCGGGACACCCGGTCCGAAGGCTTCGCTGACAACGATCCCCTGGCAGAGCTGGCGCGTATCGTCGGCTTCGAAGATCGTCCTTCGCATGCGGGTTCCGAAGCTGCGCCACGCGCTGCCTCACCGGCGACCCGCCGCGAACCCGAGTTCAACCTCGAGGACGAGCTGCTTCGGGAGTTCGAGGTTTACGATGCGCCGCACGCCGATCCGGTCGTTCTTGATCCGGCAAACGATGTTCGTGCGGGCATCCACCCCAACGATTTCATGCAGCGTGTCGAATCTGTTTTCGCCCGCCGTGAGCCGGAGCTTGCGCCGGTGGCCGAACCCGCACCCGTGGCCGCATCTGCGCCAGAGGTGAGGGAAGAGCCGCTTCCGGAAATCGATCAGGCCTATATTCACAACTACGTCGAAACGACCACGCAGGATATTCGCGCGGATTTCCGCGATGATGCCGGCGCGGTGGCGGAAGTTTTCGATGTGCATTCGCGCCAGTCGCGTCCCGCCGAGCCGATGGTTTACCAGCCGGTCGCCCAGCAGGCAGCATGGGAAGAGCCGCAGGCTGCCGAGCCCGTGCAGCCCGAATGGCACGCCATGCCGGAGCTCCCGGCCGATGTTTCGAGCAATGTTCAGTCCTATGCACCGGAGCCGCAGGCTTTCGATCTCGCCGATGAGGTGGAAATAGCTGTCGCCGAGGAAGCGCCCGCACCGATTTCCGTGCGTCCGCCGTCGCATGGCGGCCGGTCTTCGCTGGAATTCTCCAGCCTGCGGCTGCCGCTCGCCAATTTCGGCGCGCGCCGGGATGTTTCGGCTGTCGATCCGAAGCGGGTTGAGCCGCGCTCCGAGCTGCAGCCTGCCGCAGCCCGCATCGAGCCGCAGGTCGAAGCCGCTCCCGCGCCTGCCGTCGTTCAGGCGGTGGAGACCGCTCCGTCCTTTGCGCCTTCGGTCGCCGAGACCTTCACGCCGGCCGCAGAGCCTCTGGCGTTTGAGGTTGCCGAGAAGCCGGCAGCGAAACATCTCTCGCCGATGGACGAGCTGATTTACGACGTCGCGAAATATTCCATTCCCGGTCGCGGTGAAACACCGCTCGTGCAGGACGTTCCCGCTGCGCAGGCTGCGAAGGTGGAGCCGCCCGTGGTTGCCGCCGCGCCGGTGAAGGCGGCGCCGATTGCCGCTGCTGCGCCTGCAGCACCCGCTGAAGAGCTGGATTTCACTGATTTTGCCGGCTTCAACGATGATGATTTCGAGCTTGCGCTCGACGATCTCGATCTTGATCTGGACCTGTCTGAAATCGCCGAGGCAGAAGTTGCACCTGCGCCCGTGCCGCAGCCCGTTCGCCAGCAGCCGGTTGCTCCGGTTGCCGTTGCTGCCGTAGCACCGCAGCCGGTGAGGGAACAGCCCGCGCCGCAGCCGCGCCCGGCTCCCGTGGCCGTACCGGTAGCCGCCGTTCCGGTTCAGCCGCGCCCCGCTGTTGCAGCAGCACCGCAGCCAGTCGCGCCGCAGACGCTGGAAAGCCTGCCTTTCGATCCTTCGCAGATCGGCGAGACGGAAGAACATCCGGAAACCATTGTCGAAATGGATGTGCCGGAACTGCCGGTCGGGGTTTTTGAACCCAAGCCGGCCGCGCGCCGTCACGAGGAAGATCTCGATATCGATACCGAGCTTGCGACGCTGTTTGCGCCTGCTGTCGCCGGTGGTCTCGATCGTCACAAACATGCGGAAAATCGCGGTGCCGCCCAGGCGCGTCCTGTTCAGGCTCCGGAAGAGGCCGATGAATTCGAACGGGCGCTGGAAGAGGATTTCCGTCGTTCCATGCAGGAGGCTGCGGCTTCCCGTGGCAGCGCCCCGCGCGATGCCGAAAACACCTATGTCGACCATCAGGCGGCCTATCGTGATGAAGATGAACGCGGCGGTCGCCGCTGGATCATGCCGGTTGCCGCGGCAATCGGTCTGGTGCTGATCGGTGGCGGCGTTTACGCATTGGTTTCCGGCGGCTCGTCCAGCACGGGTTCCAACGGCGCGCCTGTTATCATTTCCGCCGACAACGACCCGATGAAGGTCGTGCCGGAAAATCCGGGCGGTCGCGTCGTGCCAAATCAGGACAAGGCGGTTTATGACCGTGTGGCCGGCGGCAGCGCTGCCGATCCGAAGCAGCCGGCGCTGATTTCCAGCAACGAGCAGCCGGTGGATGTGGTTCAGCGCACGCTGATCCCCGAACAATTGCCGCTTGAAGGCGAAAACGACGCGGATATGGAAACCGCCGGTACGCCGGTTGGCGAGACCGAGGATCCGCGCCTGCTTTCGCCGGAAGAAAAGGCCGCACAGAACGAAGGTTCGGCTGCAACCGGCGTTTCGCCGCGCAAGGTCCGCACCATGATCGTCAAGCCTGACGGCACGCTGGTTGCCCAGGAGGTCGAGGTGCCGGCAGCCCAGCCGCCGAAGGCCGACAAGGTCGAGGAGCTTGCAGCGCCGCAGACCGCCAAGCCCGGTGAGGGCGCTCCCGCCGTCATCGCCGCATCGCGGGTTCCGGTCGCGCCGGAACAGGCGGCTCAGCCGCAGGCCAACACGCCTGCCGCTGCCGCTAAACCGGCAGCACAGTCGGCGGCACCGCTTCCAGCGGCGCGTCCGTCCTCGCAGCCTGCCAATGTGGTGGCGACGGTGACCAACCAGGGCAATGTGCGCCCCGCGACCGCTCCGGCGCAGCCGCAGGCCGCGCAGCAGCAGACGGCGGCCGCAACGCCTGCAGCGACCAGCACGCCTTCCGCCGGCGGCTATTACATCCAGATCGCCTCGCTGCCGAGCCAGGCGGAAGCCCAGAAGTCCTACCAGAACATGTCGGCCAAGTTCGGCTCGGTCATCGGTGGACGCGGCGTCGACATCAAGGCCGCCGAAATCGCCGGCAAGGGCACGTTCTACCGCGTCCGCATCCCGGCGGGTGACAAGAACGAAGCCGTGGCGCTGTGCGAAAAGTTCCGCTCAGCCGGCGGCAGCTGCCTGGTGGCGCGCTGATAGCGGCCAATACGGCTTGTAAGATTGGGGTTGCCTTCTAGGGCAACCCTTCTTTGGGTGGGGAAGGGTTTTCCCCACACGCGACGTCATCCTCGGCCTTGTGCCGAGGATCTGCCAACGTTTCGCCAGCCGGTCGGTTGCAGATGCTCGGGACAGGCCCGAGCATGACGGCGGAGAGTTTGATACTCCTCCCCACGCCTTTCGGTACAAGGCCATTTCCCATTCCATTTCCTGAGAGCGTGACATCATGACCGATTGCAAAGCTATGATCCTCGGATGCAGCGGGCTTTCGCTGACGGCCGACGAGATTGCCCTTTACCGCGATGAACAGCCCTGGGGCTTCATCCTGTTCGGGCGTAATATCGGCGAGCCGCAGCAGATCACCGATCTCGTCGCCGCCATGCGCGACGCCGTCGGGCGGCCAGACGCGCCGGTTCTGATCGATCAGGAGGGCGGGCGCGTGCAGCGCATCAAGCCGCCGATCCTGCAGGCCTATCCGAATGCCCGCATTCTCGGTGAAATCTATGAGCGCGACCGGGGGGCGGGCCTGCGTGCCGCCTGGCTGATGTCGCGCCTGCATGCCTTCGACCTCATGAAATTCGGTATCAATGTCGATTGCCTGCCGGTGCTTGACGTGCCGGTGGAAGGCGCCAGCAACGTCATCGGCAACCGCGCCTATGGCTACACGCCGACCATGGTGGCCGAGATGGGGCAGGCGGCGGCCGATGGGCTGAAGGCGGGCGGCATGCTGCCTGTCATGAAACATATGCCGGGCCATGGCCGAGGCATGGTGGATTCGCACCATGAACTGCCTGTTGTCGATGTACCGCTCGATGAGCTGGACGCCCATGATTTCGTGCCGTTCCGGGCGCTGAACCACGAATTGATGGCGATGAGCGCGCATCTGGTATTCAATGCCGTCGACCGCGAACGGCCAGCGACGACCTCGCCGAAGGTCATCGAGGAGATCATTCGCGGCCGCATCGGCTTTGATGGCCTGCTGATGTCCGACGACAGTTCCATGAACGCGTTGAAGGGTACGCTGGGCGAGCGGGCTGCGAATATTGTTGCTGGTGGCTGCGATATAGTCTTGCATTGCAACGGCGTGATGGGTGAAATGCTTGAAGTCGTGAAGGAGGTTCCCGTTCTTTCCGGCCGCTCGCTGGAGCGGGTGCGGGCAGTTGAATCGGGTTTCCCGACTGCGGACCCGTCCGACGAAGCGGAACTGAGAGCCGAATTCAACGCCATGTGGGCCGTTTCCTGACGATCTTGGGGGCGGCCGCTCACTCGGGATCAAGGCCGGACGCCCGGCGGATGGAACAATGGCCGCAGACAAGTCTCGCAATTCGACACCGATGGACAAGCTCTGGCAGGACGTGACGCCGGAGCGGTTGACGGGTGAGGCCGGGCTGGTCATCGATGTCGCGGGTTTCGAAGGCCCGCTCGATCTTCTCCTGCATCTTGCGCGCACGCAGAAGGTCGATCTGTCGCGCATTTCGGTGCTGGCGCTCGCCGAACAATATCTGCAATTCGTGGAAAGTGCGCGTCGCGTGCGCATCGAGCTTGCGGCCGATTATCTCGTGATGGCGGCATGGCTCGCCTTCCTCAAATCCAAGCTCCTCATTCCGCAGCAATCCAAGGATGACGGCCCCTCGGGCGAGGAAATGGCGGCGACGCTGGCCTTCCGGCTGAAACGCCTGGAGGCGATGCGCGAGGCGGCGGAGCGCCTCGTCAACCGCGCCCAGCTCGGCCGCGATGTTTTTGCCCGCGGCGCGCCGGAGCATATTCCGCATATCAACCGCTCGGCCTATGAGGCCAATCTTTATGATCTGCTCAGCGCCTATGCCAATCTGCGGCAGCGTCAGGCGATTACCCAGGTCACGATTGAAAAACGGCAGGTCTGGTCGCTTGTCGAGGCGCGCGAGCTTCTGACCCACCTCCTCGGCGATGTCGGGGAATGGACCGTACTCGACCAATATCTGCTGCAATATGTGCCCGATCCCGCCATGCGGGTGACAGCGATTGCCAGCGCCTTTGCCGCTTCGCTGGAGCTGGTGCGCGAGGGATCGCTGCAAATCCGGCAGGAGGGCGCTTTCCAGCCCATCTATATGCGCCGCGGCACGAGGGATGAGCCCGCAGCCAGTGCCGGGAGGAACGATAATGACTGATGATGAAGAGACCGGCGAGGCGATGATCGTGACAGATGGGGTGGGATTCGAACCCACGGTATTTTCCGAACGGCAGCTGAAGGAGGCCGAGCGGATCGCCGAGGCTTTGGTCTTTGCCTCGTCCGAGCCGGTTTCCGTGGCTTTCATCGCCGAGCGCCTGCCGCGCGGCATCGATGTCGTCGCCATTCTGCAGCGTCTCAAGGTTGTCTATGCGGAACGGGGCGTCAATCTCGTGCAGGTGGGCGGGCAATGGGCCTTCCGCACCGCCGGCGATCTTTCCTTCGTCATTCGCGCCGAGGAAAAGGAGCCGAAGAAGCTGTCGCGCGCGGCGCTGGAAGTTCTGGCGATTATCGCATATCATCAGCCGGTGACACGCGCCGAAATCGAGGAAATCCGCGGTGTTCAGACCTCGCGCGGCACGCTTGATGTGCTGATGGAGGCGGGCTGGGTCAGGTTCCGTGGCCGCAGGCGCACCCCCGGCCGGCCGGTGACGATCGGCACCACGGTGGAGTTTCTTGACCATTTCGGCCTTGAGGAATTGCGCGATCTGCCGGGCCTTGAGGAATTGAAGGGCGCAGGGCTGCTTTCAGGCCGCATCCCCTCCAATTTCGGCGTGCCTCTGCCGATGATGAGCGACGAATTGCGTGAGGACGAAGACCCGATCACGCAGCTTGATCTGGAGGAACTGGGCCTGCTTGCGCCTGGCGGCGGCGATGGCGACGATTGATATCGCCATCCTGTTGGCGCGGCCACGAAAACTTTATGCGCACTCGCTGTTGAAGCGACGATTTGTCGTTTGAAAAAGCCTTTCAAACGTCTTACATCGTCTGAAAGCGAAATTCAGGAGTTTCAGTTATGGGTTCTTTTAGTGTGTGGCATTGGCTCATCGTGCTGGTGATCGTTCTCGTCCTCTTCGGACGCGGCAAGATTCCGGAACTGATGGGTGATGTCGCAAAGGGCATCAAGAGCTTCAAGAAGGGCATGGCTGACGAAGACCAGACGCCGCCGCCGGCCGATGCCAACACGAAGACCGTCGACCACAAGGCTGACGAGATCAAGTAAGCGGCCTTGCCGCTTGGTGTGAGACTGACGGGCGTTAGGGTCTCGGGAGCATATTGATGTTAGATATCGGCTGGAGCGAGCTTCTGGTGATTGCGGTCGTTTTGATCGTGGTCGTCGGACCGAAAGACTTGCCGCCCATGATCCGCGCCTTCGGCAAGACGATGGCCGGCCTTCGCAAGATGGCGGGGGATTTCCGCACGCAGTTCGATGAGGCGCTCAAAGAGGCCGACATGGACGATGTGCGCCAGACGATCTCCGATGTCCGCAATCTCAACCCCACCAACTCGCTGCGCGATGCGATGAACCCGCTTCGCCAGCTCGGCAACGAGATCAAGTCCGATCTCCAGAAGGCGACGGCTGCGCCGGATGGCCTTTCATCCACGCCGGCGCCGGCGACAGGCGAGCCGGTCGCGCCGCTGGTCAGCGTGCCTGAGCCTGAAATGAAGCTGCCGGATGCGTCGCCTGCTGTTGCCGCGCCCGCTGCGCCGGTTGCCGCGGCCGTCGCTGCGGAGGAGAAGCCGAAGCGCGCACGGGCGAAATCTATTGCTACTGTTGAGGCCGAAGCGGTTGCCGCCAAGCCGAAACGTGCAGCCCGGAGCAAGGTTGCCGCAGCGCCCGAAACCGCCGTCACCGTGAAAACCAGTGAGCCCGCCGCCTCGAAGCCCGCCCTGAAGACAGTCGCCAAAAAGGCGGCCGTCCGGAAGTCTTCCGCAGACAAGGCGGCGGTGGCCGATGCCAAGCCGGCGAAAACGGCAAAAACCAAGGCTGCAAAGCCCAAGAAGGATGAAGCATGAGCGGGGACATCGAGGATAAGCCGCAGCCGCTGATCGAGCATCTCATGGAGTTGCGCACGCGGCTGATCTGGTCGCTCGGCGCATTTTTCGTCGCCTTCATCGCCTGTTTCGCTGTTGCCAAACATCTCTTCAACCTGCTTGTCATTCCCTATAAATGGGCCGTGCTCTGGGCGGGTCTGGATGTCACGAAATCGTCGCTGATCTATACCGCGCCGCAGGAATTCTTCTTCACGCAGATCAAGGTTGCGATGTTCGGCGCCATGGTTATCTCCTTCCCGGTGATCGCCTCGCAGCTTTACAAATTCGTGGCGCCCGGTCTCTACAAGAACGAGCGCGCCGCCTTCCTGCCATTTCTCATCGCTTCCCCGATCCTGTTCCTTGTCGGTGCGGCGCTCGTCTATTTCTTCTTCACGCCCATGGTCATGTGGTTCTTCCTCGCCATGCAGCAATTGCCTGAGGATGGTGAGGTGGCGATTTCCCTGATGCCGAAGGTGTCGGAGTATCTGAGCCTCATCATGACGCTGGTCCTCTCCTTCGGTCTGGTGTTCCAGCTGCCTGTCGTCACCACGCTTCTGGCCCGCGTCGGACTTCTGACCAGCGACTGGCTGCGTGAGAAGCGCAAGTTCGCCATCGTGCTCGCCTTCGTGGTCGCAGCCGTGCTGACGCCGCCGGACCCCATGTCCCAGATCGGTCTTGCGCTGCCTGCGATCATTCTCTACGAGATTTCCATCTACATGGCTCGACTCGTGGAGAGGAAACGTGCGGCGGAATCCAAAAGCACGGAGCTGGAAGAGACCTGACGCTTCGCCACGGTCTTCCCGCTCATCCAGTTTCCTCGCGCCGGGCCCTTCGCCCGGCGTTTTGCTGATAAAACGCGGGCTACCAACAACAGTCTGGAACGACGATGCACGACATTAAATGGATACGCGAAAACCCCGAAGCCTTTGATGCGGCGCTTGCGCGCCGTGGCGCGGAGCCTGCCGCTAGCGGCCTGATCGCGCTTGATGAAAAGCGCCGTTCCGTCATCCAGTCCCTGCAGGACATGCAGTCGCGCCGTAATGCCGCTTCCAAGGAAATCGGCGCCGCCATGGCGCAGAAGAACATGGAGCTGGCTGAAAAGCTCAAGGCCGAAGTCGCCGACCTCAAAGACAACATGCCGCGCGCCGAGGAGGAGGACCGCCAGGTCACTGCCGAGTTGAACGACGCCCTGTCGCGCCTGCCCAACATGCCCTTCGACGATGTGCCCGACGGCAAGGACGAGCATGACAATGTGGTCGCCCGCGTCGTCGGTCAGAAGCCCGGCTGGAACCATGAGGCAAAGGAGCATTTCGAGATTGGCGAAGCGCTCGGCTATATGGATTTCGAGCGCGCCGCCAAGCTTTCGGGCGCACGTTTTACCGTGCTGACCAGCCAGCTGGCGCGTCTGGAACGGGCGCTCGGCCAGTTCATGATCGACCTGCACACCTCGGAACACGGCTATACCGAAGTCTCCTCGCCGCTGATGGTGCGCGACGAGGCGATGTTCGGCACCGGGCAATTGCCGAAATTCTCCGAGGACCTGTTCAAGACCACAGATGGCCGCTGGTTGATCCCGACGGCCGAGGTGACGCTGACCAACCTCGTGTCCGGCGAAATTCTCGATCAGGAGAAGCTGCCGCTGCGCTTCACCGCGCTGACGCCGTCCTTCCGTTCGGAAGCGGGCTCGGCCGGCCGCGACACACGCGGCATGCTGCGCCAGCACCAATTCTGGAAATGTGAGCTCGTCTCCATCACCGATGCGGAAAGCGCCGTTGCCGAACATGAGCGGATGACGGCCTGCGCCGAAGAGGTTCTGAAGCGTCTCGGCCTGCATTTCCGCACCATGACGCTCTGCACCGGCGACATGGGCTTCAGCGCCCGCAAGACCTACGATCTGGAAGTGTGGCTGCCCGGCCAGAATACCTATCGCGAAATTTCGTCCTGCTCGGTCTGCGGCGATTTCCAGGCGCGGCGCATGAATGCGCGTTATCGCGGCAAGGACGACAAGGCGACGAAGTTCGTTCATACGCTGAACGGTTCCGGCACCGCCGTCGGCCGCTGCCTGATCGCCGTTCTCGAAAATTACCTGAACGACGACGGTTCCGTCACAATTCCAGACGTGCTGCTGCCCTATATGGGCGGTCTGAAGCGCATCGAGAAGGCGGCTTAAGAGAGCGCGGCATCGTGTTATTGGAAGGAGAGTCTGCCAATTACTCCGACCGTCATCCTCGGGCCTGTCCCGAGGATCTGCAACCTATCGATTTATTTGGACGTGATTAGATACTCGGGACAGGCCCGAGGATGACGTTGAGTGAACTGCACACTTCACCGCCGGAGGAGAGGATGCTCCGTCACTGAAGACATGAGAAGCGGAGAGAGAAACATGCGGATTTTGCTGACGAATGACGACGGTATTCACGCCGAAGGTCTGGCCGTGCTGGAGCGTATCGCCCGCACGCTGTCCGACGATGTCTGGATCGTCGCGCCGGAGACAGACCAGAGCGGGCTTGCCCATTCGCTGACGCTTTCCGAACCCCTGCGTCTGCGCAAGGTTTCCGACAAACATTTCGCGCTGCGCGGCACGCCCACCGATTGCGTCATCATGGGCATTCGCGAAGTCCTGCCGGAAAAACCCGATCTCGTGCTGTCAGGCGTCAATGCCGGCGCCAATATGGCCGATGATGTCACCTATTCCGGCACCATTGCCGGCGCCATCGAAGGCACGCTGCAGGGCGTGCGTTCCTTTGCGCTGAGCCAGGCGTTCAGCCATGGCGAAGGCCGCGTCGTGCCGTGGGAAGTCGCTGAAACCTATGCGCCCGATCTCATCCGCAAGCTCATTGATGTCGATCTGCCTGACGGCACCTTCCTCAATCTCAATTTTCCCAATTGTGCGCCAAAGGATGTGCAGGGCGTGTCCGTCACCGGGCAGGGCAAGCTCGATTTCGGCCTGACGGTGGAGGAGCGGCAGGATGGTCGCGGTCTTCCTTATTATTGGCTGCGCTTCGGCGAGCGCCTCGGCACCTTCCGCGAGGGCACGGATATTCACGCCTTGAAGCACGGCAAGATTTCGGTCACACCGCTTAAGCTTGACCTGACGGACTACACGGTGAAGGATCGGGTTGCGCAAGCACTTGGATTCGGAGTCGCCGATTGAAATCCGCAATGGTCGAAAAGGAAGGTTTTGCCGCTCTCGTTCTCCGCTTAAGGGGCGAGGGGATTTCCGACCTTGACCTTCTGACGGCGGTCGAGCAGACGCCGCGTTCCAAATTCGTGCCGCCGCAATTTGCGGCTGACGCCTATTCCAGCCGCACGATCCCGATCGACTGCGGCGCCTTCATGGAAGGTGCTGACATGGCGGTGAAGATCCTTGCCCGCCTGCAGTTGAAACCCGGCCAGCGCGTGCTGGAAATCGGCACGGGCAGCGGTTTCATGACGGCGATCATTGCACGCCGGGTGGAGCGCGTCTTTTCGCTGGAGCGCTACAAGACGCTGGTGCAGCAGGCGCAGAATTGTCTGGACGATCTCTCCATCCGCAATGTCGTCATCCGCCAGGCGGATGGCAGCAACGGTCTGGTGGGCGAGGGAACCTTCGACCGCATCGTCTCCACCGCCGCCTTTACCACCATGCCCCGCTTCTTTGCCGAGCAGATCGTTTCCGGCGGCATGATGATCGCGCCGATCATTCTTGAAGGCGACCGCTGCGTGATGACGCGTTTCTCCAAGACCGGCAGCCGCTTCGAGAAGGAAGAGCTGTTCGAGGCGCCTTATTTGCCGCTCAGCACCCATATTGCGCGCCATTTGTGACAAACTGAAAATTTTGGAGACATTCTATTTTTGTCTCCTAATGTTCTGAATTGTCGCAACTATCTGATTTTTAATATCATTATTGTCTCAACGTGACGCATATGGTTTCCGTCATGGTTATCGAAGTGTCAAAAAAGCGTTGAGCGGCTTAACGTTTTAACGGCGTGGTAACACTAACGCGCTTTAATCATAAACATCGACGCATGGTTTTCCCCACCTCGGGAAATGGGCCTTGCAAGAAGTGAAATTTGTGCCGGATCGCATCCAGATGCGGCGGGTTGGCGTCAGTGTAGATCGAGTCATGCGTATGAGACATTCGTCTAAAATCGGAAAATCAGTCGCAAAAATGTTCGCAGCGGCATTGCTGGCAAGCGTCGCAACGGGCTGTAGCTCGGATGCAACGCGGTTCAGCGGCCTCTTTTCCAGTGGACCGGATCGGATGACAACGGCGTCAATTCCTGCCCGTCAGGGCGGCGGTGCTTACGGGCAGGCCCCGGTTCCGCAGGGTGACATGAATGGCGGTTACGCCTCAGTCGCGCCGCAGGGTGGTTACGCCAACCAGAACATGGCCGGCAACTCCTATCCGCAGTCCGGTGGTTATGGCGGCGTCCAGCCTTCCACGGCCCGCGCTTCGGCCTCGCCGGTGCAGCGTTCCGAGCTTTCGGCCCCAACCGCCGTGGCAAGCCGCGACCCGTCGACCCGCAACGAAGCCATGGCCCAGCCTTTCCCGTCCGCTCAGCGACAAGCCGCGCCGTCTCTTGCTGCACCCGCCCAGCAGGCTGCCGCTCCCGTCGCCGACAACCTGACCACCGCGACCGTACGTTCCGACAAGAATGGCTGGCACACCGATGGCGCTTCCTCCGTGACCCTGCGTCCCGGCGAAAGCATCGCGACACTCTCCAACCGTTACGGCGTTCCGGAAAAGGAACTGCTGCGCGTCAACGGTCTGAAGACCGCATCCTCGGCGCAGGCCGGCCAGTCGATCCTCATTCCGAAATTCGGCCAGGCCCGCAATGCCGCCAAGGATGCCGCCGGCAATATCGCTCTCAACCGCAATGGCGACCAGCCGACCCCGCTGCGCGGCCCCGAGGGGAACGTGGCCGTGCTGCCGTCGCAGGCCGCCGCCCGTGACAAGGTTTCCTCCGAAGCCGGCAAGCTGACGCCTCCGGGCGGCAAGCCGTTGCCGCCGACCGGTGGTTACAAGGTTCAGCCGGGCGATAGCCTGGCGAAGATCGCCCGCGAAAACGGCGTGTCGGTTGCTGCCCTGAAGGCGGCGAACGGTCTCGGCAATGAAAGCATCCGCGTCGGCCAGACGCTCAACATGCCGGGCGCTTCGACGGATGCCATCAAGACAGCTTCCGTTCCCGCCAAGGAAGCGGCGAAGGCGGTCGAAACCGCATCCGTCAAGCCTGAGCCCTACAAGGCTCCCGCTGCTGCCGCCGCTCCGACTGCGCCTGCCACACCGGCGACGGCAAGTGTCAGCGATATCGAGAAGAAGGCCGATATGGCCTCCATCGCACCGGAATCCACCGGCATCGGCAAATATCGCTGGCCGGTTCGCGGTGCGGTCATCAACAATTTCGGCGACAATGTCGAAGGCAGCCGCAACGATGGCATCAACATCTCCGTTCCCGAGGGAACGCCGATCAAGGCCGCCGAAAACGGCGTGGTCATCTATGCGGGCAACGGCCTGAAGCAGCTCGGCAACACGGTTCTCGTCCGTCACGACGATGGCAAGGTCACGGTTTACGGCAACGCCGCCAATCTCGACGTCCAGCGCGGCCAGAAGGTCCAGCGCGGCCAGACCATCGCCACCTCAGGCATGACCGGCAGCGCCAAGCGTCCGCAGGTTCACTTCGAAGTCCGCAAGGATGCGACGCCGGTGAACCCCTCCAGTTTCCTTGAATAGGTATTGCGTCTCAAGGAATGATGAAGCCGGGTGAAGAACCCGGCTTTTTCATTTTTGGGGTGGTGCGTGCGGAGAAGGTGCTGGAATGGGTGCCACGGGCTTAGTGGGTGTTGGTTTCCTCGCGGTTTTCTCCTCCGTCATGCCGGACCTGATCCGGCATCCAGTCGACGCGCGTCTGCGCGGCGGAATGAGCCTCCTCAGCCCAAGGACTTGGGCTGGCTGGATACCGGCTCAAGGTCGGTATGACGGATGTGGGGATGCAGCCCAAGTCACGTCGATCCGCTACATGTCTAGCCCCTGACCAGCCCCACCGTCTTCTCGATGAAGTCTGCGATCGTGGCGGTATCGTCGAGATCGAAGACGGGAAGGGTGGCGTCCGCCACCTCATGATCGGCGGCAATCGCGACGATATGCGGATCGAGCGGCGCAAGTGGTTCGGTCTTGGCGGCCTCCAGCCGGCGCGCCTCGATCTTCGGCACCGGCTCATATTTGTAACCTTCGATCAGCACCAGATCGCAGGGGGCGAGGCGGGAGAGAATATCCTCGAAGGAGGGTTCCGGTTCGCCGCGCAGTTCATGCATGATGGCGAAACGGGTGCCGGAAACGATGGTAACCTCGTGCGCGCCAGCCTGCCGGTGACGCCAGCTATCGGCGCCGACCTTGTCGATGTCGAAATCATGATGGGCGTGCTTGATGGTGGAGACGCGGTAGCCGCGCGCCGTCAGTTCGGTGACGATGCGCACCGCAAGGCCGGTTTTTCCCGAGTTCTTCCAGCCGGCAATGCCGAAGACCTTTTGTGCCGTCATGGTTCCATGCTCTCCAGATAGCTGCGCGCGAGCGCCAGTTCATCCGGCGTGTTGATGTTGAAGAACGGATCGAGGCTGCCCTTTGCCGTTTCCAGCGGCGGGAAAGCCACGCCGATGGTGACATGCCGGGCAAGATAGGCGCGGATGCGCCGGTTCGCATCGTTCTTCAGCCACGCCTCGAGATCATCGGCGAGGGCCACCGGCCACAGCGCAAAAACCGGGTGAAGCTGGCCGCTGGAGGCGGCGATGACGATCGCATGATCTGACACGTGCTCGCAAAGGCGCGCCACAAGGTCGTCAGGAAAAAATGGGCTGTCGGCCGGCGCGGTAAGAAAATGACTGCCGGCGGTCTCGCGATTGCGGAAGTGGCGCATGCCTGCCAGAACGCCCGCGAGAGGGCCGGCATGGCCGTTCAGCGTATCAGGCAGCATCGGCAGGCCTAAACTCTCCGCCCAGCCGTTATTGCCGCTGATGGCGGCATTAATGGTGACATCCGAGACCTGCGGCGTGATGCGGCTGATGACATGAGAAATGAGGGGGCGATCGCCCAGCTGCACCATCGCCTTGTTGCTGCCCATGCGCCGCGAAAGCCCGCCGGCGAGCACGAGACCGGGTATTTCAAAAGGGGCCGTCATTCCCGCTTTTCCTGCAGCCTTACGATATAGGTGGTGAGGAGGGCGACAAGGCCGGTCGCCAGCATCACGAGAAGAAGCGGCCAGGTTCCATCCTCTTTGGACAGGACCGAGGAGGCGAGCACCGACAATGCCGCGCCGCCGCCGATGGTCATGGCGCCGCCGAGACCGGAGGCGGAGCCTGCCAGATGCGGCTGGACGCTGACCATGCCGGCATTGGCGCTCGGCAGCGTCACGCCGTTGCCGACGCCGATCAGGGCAAGCGGCACGAAAAACGCATAGGCGCTTTCCGCCCCGGCCGAGATCAGCACCATGGTCGTGACGATGCCCGCAATGGCGATGACATTGCCCGACAACATCATGCGGGTGATGCCGATTTCACTGGCATAACGGCCGGAGATGAAGTTGCCGAGCATATAGCCGCTGGCCATGAAGAAGAATTGCAGGCCGAGCATGGCCGGTGCAAGCCCGTAAAGCACGCTGCCGACGAAGGGCGCGCCGCCGAGGAATGAAAAGAACATGCCCGATGAGAAGGTCGAGGTCAGCGCATAACCCCAGAACAGCGGCGAGCGCAGCAGCTCCGGCCAGGCGTGAAACTGCTGGGAAAAGCTTGCCGATTTGTTGTGGTTGGTTTCTCCGAGATCGAACCAGGCGAGCACCAGAATGCCGACGCCGAGCAGGCAGAGGAGGGCGAAGCTCGACTGCCAGCCGGAGATGTCGTTGAGCAGGCCGCCAACCGTCGGCCCCACCATCGGCACCACGGACATGCCCATTGTCACATAGCCGATCATCGAGGCCGCCTGTTCCATCGGCACCATGTCACGCACGATGGCGCGCGCCAGCACGAAGCCCGAAACGACGGCCGCCTGCGCGACGCGCCCGATCATGAAAACGGTGATATTGGGCGCCAGCATGCAGACGAGCGTTGCGACGATCATGATGGCGATGCTGACGAGCATGACCGGGCGGCGTCCGAAGAGATCGGAAAGCGGGCCGATGATGAGCTGCAGGCAGGCGGTGGCGGCAAGATAGCCCGAAACGGCAAATTGCATCACGGCATAATCGGTCTCGAAATAGAGCGCCATGGCCGCAAGCGAGGGCAGGAACACGTTCATGCACAGCGCGGCGACGCCGGCGATGACGACTAGCGTGATGATGTGAGGCGGGGTGGTCCTGTCGAGAAAACGGCCGCTGTTCATCTCATTCTCCCGCTTCTTCCGTTACGGTAGTTTTCGTTACGGAAGCCGGCCGCACCGTGGTGGCGGCGGTGGGTGTCGCAGCCGAGCGCTTGGCCATCTGCGAACGCTTGCGCAGGCTTTCGCGATAGAAGGTATAGAGGCCCGAACCGATGACGATCATGGCGCCAACGATGGTGTAGCTGTCGATTTTCTCGTTGAAGAAGAACACGCCGATCATGAAACCCCAGAGCAGGCTGGTGTAACGGAATGGCGCGACAAAGGAGATTTCGCCTGATCTCATCGCGAGAATGATCGCCTGATAGCCCACCAGCACCAGGATGGCGGAACCGGCGAGATGCGAGAGAATCATGAAATTCATCGGCTGCCAGCCGCCGAAGGGCACGATCAACAGGCCGCCCACGGCCATGTTGACGAAAGCGGTGATGACGGTGATGGCGAGTGAGGGCACATCCGCATACATTTTCCGGGTCAGCAGGTCACGCGCGGCGGTGACCGCAAGCGATGCGACGACGAGCAGCGCCCCCGGCGTGAAGCCTTCAGGGCCCGGGCGAATGATGATCAGCACGCCGATGAAACCGGTGATGATGGCCGCCCAGCGCCGCCAGCCCACGGGTTCGCGCAGGAAAAGGGCAGCCCCCAGCGTCACCACCAGCGGCAGGGATTGCAATATGGCCGAGGCGTTGGAGAATTCGATGAGGCCGAGCGCCGTCAGATAAAGCACGGCGGCTGTCACCTCGCAGAGACAGCGCAGGATGATGATGGGCCGCAGCAGGGTTTTGAGCGGCCGGAGCGCGCCGAAATGGCGTGCGGCGATATAGATCAGCACCACGGTCATGATGCCGCGCACGAACATGATCTGGCCGGTGTTGATATAGGGAGTGACGGACTTCGTCAGCGCATCATTGGCCGTGAAGCTTGCCATTGCGAGCGCCATGAAAAGTGCGCCGCGCGTATTGTCCGTCAATGCCATTCCCAAATATCCCAGACCATGCGCGGTTTACTCCGTCCGCCCTTGCGGGCGATCTGGAGCCGCCGTTCCGGCGCAACCACGCATTCCTCCATGCAAAGAGACGTGGCACGGCACAGCCGGTATTTCAACCGCTTATATGGGCGGGTGGACGAGAAAGAGGCTCAGCCGCCGGTCACGCTCATATGGCGGGAGACGGCGGGCCGGTTATGGGTCCGGTCGATGATGAAATCATGCCCCTTCGGCTTGCGCAGCAGGGCTTCATCGATAGCGCTCGAGAGATAGGCGTCGCTGTCGGAGGCGCGCAGCGCCGTGCGCAGATCGGCGGCGTCGTCCTGGCCGAGACACATATAAAGCGTGCCGGTGCAGGTGAGGCGCACGCGATTGCAGCTTTCGCAGAAATTATGCGTCATCGGGGTGATGAAACCCATCCGGCCGCCGGTCTCCTTCACCGTCACGTAACGGGCGGGGCCGCCGGTCTGGTAATCGCTGTCGATGAGCGTGAAGCTCTTTTCGAGATCGGCGCGCAGCTGCGAAAGCGGCAGGTAGCGGTCAGTGCGATCTTCCTCGATCTCGCCCATCGGCATGGTTTCGATGACAGTCAGGTCCATGCCGCGGCCATGGGCGAAACGCATCAGATCGGGAATCTCGGCGTCGTTGAAGTCCTTCAGCGCCACGGCGTTGAGCTTGACCTTGATGCCCGCGGCCTGGGCCGCATCCAACCCTTCCATCACCCGGTCGATATCGCCCCAGCGGGTGATATGGCGGAATTTATCGCGGTCGAGCGTATCGAGCGAGACATTGATGCGGCGCACGCCGCAATCGGCGAGTTCGGCGGCGAATTTCGCAAGCTGCGAGCCGTTGGTGGTCAGCGTCAGTTCGTCGAGCGCGCCTGTTTGCACATGTCGGCCGAGGTTCCTCACCAGCGACATGATGTTCTTGCGCACCAGCGGCTCGCCGCCAGTCAGCCTCAGCTTGCGCACGCCGCGCGCGATGAAGACGGAACAGAGGCGGTCGAGTTCTTCGAGCGTCAGGAGGTCCTTCTTCGGCAGGAAGGTCATGTGCTCGGACATGCAATAGGTGCAGCGGAAATCACAGCGGTCGGTCACGGAAACGCGTAGATAGGTGATGGCGCGACCGAAAGGGTCCACCATCGGTGTGCTGTTTTCCGTCAGGGTTTTCGCTTTTTCAAGCGAGCCGGGGAAACTGTTCACGTCTCCATCCTCATTGCGCCTTGCGCCGGGCACACACGCCTGATGTGTGCTCTATTAGGTGATGTAGTGGCTTGCCTATCGTGAGGCAAGTCCGTAATTCTGACGCATGTGACGAGCTTGCGGAAGTGAAAAATGAGTGATGCCTGGCCGACCGAGCTGCTTGTGTCGAAAGACCGGCGCGAATTGACTGTTTCCTTTGATGATGGAAGCGTTTACCGGCTTGGCGCCGAGATGCTGCGCGTGCTTTCGCCCTCGGCGGAAGTGCAGGGCCACGGGCCGGGACAAAAGGTCACGGTGCCCGGCAAACGCAATGTCGCCATCCGTTCCATGGTCGCGACCGGCAATTATGCGGTTCGCATCGTTTTCGACGATGGCCACGATAGCGGCATCTACACGTGGAAATATCTGAAGGAATTGGGTGAGACAGGGGATGCGCTGTTTGCCGATTATGAACGGCAGCTCGCCGAAAAGGGCTTGAGCAGGGAACCGCGATTCCGGTAGGCGGACGCAAGGCCTGCGGACCCTACCACCCTCATTCCTGTGCTTGTCACAGGAAATCCAGCCGACCCAAGTCCTTGGGCTGAAAAAGACTCCTCCCGCCGCGCCGCCGCGCGTCGACTGGATTCCTGTGACAAGCACAGGAATGAGTGGGAGGAGGACAGCGGCATCCGAGGCCCGCATGCCTGAGGGACAAATAACCCGTTGAATCTGCGCGCCGTCCACCAGTAAAATCGTTTTCGCTTTTCCCGCCGATGCGCTAGGAAGTGAGGGAGGGAACACCCTCGTCTTATTGATTTTCAGCGGGGTGGCGTGTGGCTGTAGAAGCGAACGGAAATGATCTGGCCCAGGTGGTCGTATTGTTGGCGGCAGGCGTTGTCGCCGCGCCGATCTTCAAGCGCATCGGTCTCGGCTCGGTGCTCGGTTATCTGGCCGCCGGCCTCGTGATCGGGCCTTATGGTCTCGGTTTCTTTTCCGATTCGCAGGCCATTCTGCATATAGCGGAACTCGGCGTGGTGATGTTCCTGTTCATCATCGGCCTTGAAATGCAGCCCTCGCGGCTATGGTCGATGCGGCAGGATATTTTCGGGCTGGGTGCCCTGCAGGTGCTGGTCTGCATGGCGGGCCTGACGCTGGTGGGCGTCAGTCTCGGCTTTCCCGTCATCATGTCCTTTGTCGCCGGCACCGGTTTCGTGCTGACCTCAACGGCGATCGTCATGCAGATGCTGCAGGAACGCAACAGCATGTCCAGCCTCAAGGGCCAGCGCATCATCGCCATCCTGCTGTTTGAGGATCTGGCCATCGTGCCGCTGCTGGCGCTTGTCGCCTTCCTCGGTTCGGGCGGCGAACATGTGACGGCGTCGGAGCGCTGGGTTTCAGTCGGCATCGCGCTTGCCGCCGTCGGCGCGCTCATCCTTGCCGGGCGTTATCTTCTCAACCCGTTTTTCCGCCTGCTCGCCGCTTCCGGCGCGCGTGAGGTGATGACGGCCGCAGCGTTGCTGGTGGTGCTCGGTTCGGCGCTTCTGATGCAGGTCAGCGGTCTTTCGATGGCCATGGGCGCTTTCCTTGCCGGCGTGCTATTGTCGGAATCCTCTTTCCGTCACCAGCTTGAGGCGGATATCGAGCCGTTTCGCGGCATTCTGCTCGGCCTTTTTTTCCTCGGCGTCGGCATGGCGATCGACCTTGCCGTCATTGCCTCCAACTGGCAGCTCGTGCTGGTAAGCGTCGCGGCTTACATGCTGCTCAAGGCCTTCCTGATCTATGGCGTGGCGCGGGCACTTGGAACCACCAGGCGCGAAAGCCTGGAGCGGGCGGTGCTGATGGCGCAGGGCGGCGAATTCGCCTTCGTACTTTATTCGGCCGCCGTCAGCGCCGGTATTCTCGACCGGGAGGCGAACGCCATCCTGACGGCGACCATCATCATCTCCATGGTACTGACGCCGCTGATGGTCATCCTGCATGACCGTCTGGTGCCGGCGGCGGTTCCCAATACCGACGATCTCGACGTGCCCGAGAATGTCGAGGGCAGCATTCTCCTCATCGGCTTCGGCCGTTTCGGGCAGATCGTCAGCCAGCCGCTTCTGGCGCGGGGCTACACGCTGTCGCTCATCGACAAGGATGCCGAATTCGTGCGCGATGCGGCGGAGTTTGGCTTCAAGGTCTATTATGGCGATGGTTCGCGGGCGGAAATCCTGCATGCGGCCGGCGCCAGCACGGCGCGCGCGGTTCTCATCTGCGTCGACGACAAGGAGGCCGCGGTCAGGATCGCGGAGATCGTCAAGCACGAATTCCCGCTGGTGCCCGTCCTTGCCCGTGCTTACGACCGTGGCCATGCCATTGATCTGCTCAAGGCGGGTGTGGACTACCAGATCCGCGAGACGCTGGAATCGGCGCTGAATTTCAGCGAGGAAGTGCTTGGCGCCATGGGCGAGGAGCGGGAAGACGCCGCCCGTCTGGTGGAGGAATTCCGCGATCGCGACGAGGAACGTTTCGCCATGGAAGTCGTCGGCGGCATCTATGCCGGCCGTTCGCTGATCCGCGGCAACGCCCAGCCGGCCGATCTCGTCGCCGCGCGCACGGCGCGCGAGCGGGCGGAGCGGGAAAAGGCGGAAGCGGCAGAGGAATAGGGATTGCGCCCGGTGGTGTCGCAGGGTGATTTCAAGGGATAGGAACGGATATGACGATCATTCGCACGGTTGAGGAATTGAAGGCCATCTATGACGGCGCGAGCGAGGCATCGATCGCCAAGGTGACGGCCACGTTGACGGCCGAATACCGGCTGATGATCGAGACTTCGCCGTTCCTCGCGCTGGCGACGGTCGGGCCGGAGGGTATGGACTGTTCACCGCGCGGTGATAAGGGCGGCGTGGTCAGGGTGGCTGATGACAGGACGGTGCTTCTGCCGGACTGGCGCGGCAATAACCGGGTGGATTCGCTTTTGAACATCGTGCGCGATCCGCGCGTAGCGCTGATGTTCCTGATCCCCGGCTCGAACACGACGATGCGCATCAACGGCCGCGCTCTGGTCTCCGTCGCTCCCGATCTGCTGGAAAGCTTCGAGATGGATGGCAAACATCCGCGCACGGTTATCGTGGTGACGATCGACGAAGTCTATTTCCAGTGCGCCCGGGCGCTGATGCGCTCCGAGCTCTGGAACCCCGATAATTTCGTCGATCCGGCGTCGCTTCCGACCCCCGGTCTTCTGCTCAAGGCGGCAAAGGCGGAATTCGATCAGGAAACCTACGACCGCGAATGGGCGGCGCGGGCGGCGAAGACCATGTGGTGAGGCTTCCCCTCCCACCCTCATTCCTGTGCTTGTCACAGGAATGAGGGTGGGGAGAGCGCCGTGTTTTTAATGCGCCCAAATTGGCGCAATTTGCTTCACGTCCGATAAATCAGCCAGTTCTTCCCGACGTAATTCTTCTGCATGCCGTCCTCATAATAGACGGAGCGGTTCCGGCCGGTTTCCTTGGCATGGTAGAGCGCCGTATCGGCATGGCCGTAAAGCTCGCTCGGATTGGTGGCCTGCGCGGCGGAGGCGAAGCCGATGGAGATCGTCACCGTGCCGTAGTCGGCGCCCGATCTCGAATTGCGGAAGGGCGTGCTTTCCAGCGACAGGCGGATGCGCTCGCACGTCACCATCACCTCTTCCGGCGTGTTGCCATCCAGAATGATGGCGAATTCCTCGCCGCCGCTTCTGGCGACAAAACCATCCTTGCGGACATTGGCGCGGATGACCGAAGCGACGGTGGCGAGGATCTTGTCGCCGACCGGATGGCCGAAAGTGTCGTTGATCCGCTTGAAGTGATCGATATCGAGCAGAACCAGCGTGGTATATTGCAGGCCGATGGAGCTGTCGTAAACGGATGCCAGCCGGTCGTCGAAGGCGCGCCGGTTGGAGAGGCGCGTCAGCGAATCGGTGTTGGCGATGCGCTTGTATTCGTCCAGTTCGAGGCGCACCTGATGCATTTCCTCGGCATGGCGGTTGACGTCGTTGAACGCCTTTTCGCCATCGATGATCTTCGAGCCGGTGGCTTCGGCCAGCAATGAAATCGCATTCCTCAGAATATTGCTGCTGGCGGCGTTCTTGTCATCGATGCGCTGGCGCGTTTCGCCGAGAATCCTGTTGTAGTTTTCGATGGAGGATTGTTCGCGCCTCAGCGTTCCCAGGAGGCTCTCCAGCTCACGCCGCAGCTTCTCATGCGCATCGTCGATCGACCGTTCGGGATTGCCTTCGCCGTAGCGGGAGGACAGCTCGTCCAGATCTTCCTGTGTCACCCGGTTGCCAAGCGCGGCCAGGTCCTTCGTCAGGGCAGGGTTCGAGCCGATATAGGCTTCGTAAAACAGGCTGTAGTTACGCGGGATCGGCGAAACACCCATGCTTCGCATGGCATAGGCAATCTGCCCGGCAATGTCGGGCCCCGTGGTTTTGGGCGTGGATGCCGTGTTCATCAAGAAACTCCAGTGAGTCTGCTTATCGATTATGATTATTATTATGAAGCGCGTTTTGGAAAGCTTAATTTACGGGAAACTAATTTTTGTTTTCGGAAACGCGATTTTCGCCGATATTTATTTTATTTAATTGATAAATATAAGTAATTTTCATTTTGAGGAATTCCGGAAGTTTTTCTCTCTACTATTCGTCTTGGTGCCAGCATCGCATTTATTCTGTCAATCCCAATAAGAGGATTCGTGTGATTTATTTTGGCACAACAATAAGGGGAGATATTGCCGGGACAAAGAGAGAAGCGGGGTTTTGAGTTGAAGGAGACTCCGCCTATAGGCGGCTTTTTCTGTCATTCGTGTCCGGATACAGGAATGTTACAGTTTTATTGGCGGCTCCCGTGCAGCGCGGGATGCGTCAGTGCCGTTTTGAGACGGCGCGGCAATCATTTGGCAAGTTTTGGGAAGGGGTCCGTTATGCTGCCGGCGACACCGCCTGCGTATCAGTATTTGAGCCTTATGACCGGGCACTCCGCCCCTGCGGCTGCCTCAGGCGCATTTGGCGGACGCACGATCAGACAATCGGAATGGGCCAAAATCTTCATCATCGATGAATCCTGCTTCGCATAGGCTTCCGCCACCAGCACGCCGTTTTCGTCCGTGCTGAAGCGGGCGCGCAGATAGTCCTGCCGGTGGTCATTCGCCTTCAGCGGCGTGGCGGTGCGGGCCAGGGCCATGCGTTGCAGGGGCGCGCGGCGGGCGATGCGGCGTATCAGCGGTTCGAGGAACAGCAGGCCGCAGACGAGGCTGGCAACCGGATTTCCAGGCAGGCCCAGAACCTGCATGACGCCGATGGATCCGACCATCAGCGGTTTCCCCGGACGCATGGCGATGCGCCAGAAATCGAGCTGCATGCCTTCCGCCTTCAACGCGGCCTGCACGAGGTCATGGTCGCCAACGGAGGCGCCGCCGAGCGTTACCAGCACATCCACCTTCGCCGCGACGGCCTTGCCGATGGCGGCGCGGATCAGCCTCTCGTCATCGGCAATGATGCCGAGATCGAGAACCTCCGCGCCGGCCTGCCGGGCAAGGGCTGCAACACCGAAGGTGTTGGAGGCGATGATCTGGGCGGGCTGCGGTGCGCTTCCCGGCGGCAGCAACTCATCGCCGGTGGCGAGGATGGCGATGCGTGGCTTGCGATAGACAGTGAGCGCGGCATGGTTCATCGCCGCCGCCAGTGTGAGGTCGGTGAAGCCAAGTTCACGCCCGGTCTTCAGAGCCGTTTCGCCTTCGGCAAAATCCTGCCCGTGCGGGCGGATATGTCGCCCGGCGGTGACGTCGAAGGCGGTGCGGATTTTTCCGCCCTCCAGCACTTCGGCATCTTCCTGAATGAGAATGGTGTCCGCACCCTGCGGCACGGGCGCGCCGGTGAAGATGCGCACGGCCTGGCCTTCACCCACCGTGCCGGTAAAGGCATGGCCGGCGGCTGCCTGACCGATGACGGTGAGGACCGAGCCGATTGCCGCTGCATCGGCGCTGCGCAGCGCATAACCGTCCATGGCCGAGGCATCGAAGGGGGGCTGGGTGAGGCGTGCAATGAGATCGGCCGAGAGAACCCGGCCATCACATTCGGTAAGCGGCAGGGTCTCGCTTTCGGTCACCGGAACCGCTGCTTCAAGAAGGCGTGTTATGGCCTCATCTACGGGCAGCAGCGGTTTCATTCAGGTCTCCTGTCGCCGGAAATCGCCGGATTTGCCGCCGCTCTTTTCGAGAAGGCGGATATTGACGATTTCCATCGCCTTGTCGGCGGCTTTCGCCATGTCATAGATCGTCAGGCAGGCAATGGAGACGGCGGTCAACGCTTCCATCTCCACGCCCGTTTTGCCAGACAGTTTCACCATGGCCTCGACTCTCAGGCCGGGCAGGGCGGTATCTTCGGTAATATCGACCGCAACCTTGGTCAGCATCAGCGGATGGCAGAGCGGAATGAGGTTTGCTGTCTGTTTGGCGGCCATGATGCCGGCGAGGCGCGCGGTGCCGATGACATCGCCCTTCTTGGCGTTGCCGTCGCGAATGAGCGCCAGCGTTTCCGGCTTCATCTTCACGAAGCCTTCGGCCACGGCGACACGGACGGTTTCGGCCTTGTCGCCGACATCGACCATATGCGCTTCGCCGCTCGCATCGATATGGGTGAGCTTTCCCGTCTCGCTCATCGGCGCTTTATTCCGCTGCCAGAATGCCGGATTGGCCTGTCAGCAGCGCTTTGGTCGCCGCCGTCACATCATCCTTGCGCATCAGGCTTTCGCCGACGAGGAAGGTGCTGATGCCGCTCTTTTCCAGACGCTGGCAATCCTCGAAGGTGAAGATGCCGCTTTCGCCCACCAGCAGCCGGTCAGCCGGCACGAGGCCCGCGAGCTTCTCGCTGGTTTCGAGGCCGACTTCGAAGGTGCGCAGGTTGCGGTTGTTGATGCCGAGAAGCGGCGAGGCGAGTTTCAGCGCCCGTTCGGTTTCTTCGGCGTCATGCACCTCGACCAGCACATCCATGCCGAGCGAAAAAGCCTCATCCTCAAGCCGTTTCGCCTCGTCGTCGGAAAGCGAGGCCATGATGAGGAGAATGCAGTCCGCACCCCAGGCGCGGGCTTCATGCACCTGATAGGTATCGAACATGAAATCCTTGCGCAGCGCCGGCAGGGCGCAGGCATTGCGGGCGGCGGTCAGGAATTCCGGCGCGCCCTGGAAGCTCGGCGTATCCGTCAGCACGGAGAGGCAGGCGGCGCCACCGGCCTCATAGGCTGCAGCCAGCGCCGGCGGATCGAAATCCGGGCGGATCAGGCCCTTGGAGGGGCTGGCCTTCTTGATTTCGGCGATCAGCCCGAACTTGCCTTCGGCCTGTTTTGCCCTCAGCGCTTTATAAAAGCCGCGCGGCGCGGTCTGGCCGGCGGCCATCGCCTTGAGATCGGCAAGCGAAACCCTGGCCTTGGCGGCGGCGATTTCCTCGCGCTTGTAAATCTCGATCTTTTTCAGAATGTCGCTCATGATCTCGCTCTCATTCTTCGTTGGACACGGCGACCAGACGGTCAAGCGCTGCTGCGGCCGCGCCGCTGTCGAGCGCTTCGCTGACGATCGTCATCGCCTCGCCAATCGTCTCAGTCTGGCCGGCAATGACCAGCGCTGCTGCCGCGTTGCACAGCGATACGTCACGATAGGCGTTGCGTTTTCCGGAGAGGACCTCGCGCAGCGCCGCCGCATTGGCAATGCCGTCGCCGCCCTTCAAATCTTCCATGGAAACGGGCTCGACGCCGAAATCCTTCGGCGTCAGGTCGAAGGTGCGGATCTTGCCATCTTCCAGCGCCGCCACATGGGTGACGCCGGTTGTCGTAACTTCATCCATGCCGTCGCCATGCACGACCCAGATGCTTTCCGAACCCAGATCGCGCAGCACTTCGGCAAGCGGCACCAGCCAGCGCGGCGAAAAGACGCCGAGCAATTGCCGTTTGGCGCCCGCCGGATTGGAGAGGGGCCCGAGCAGGTTGAAGATCGTCCGCGTGCCGAGTTCGACGCGGCTGGGGCCGACATGGCGCATGGCCGAGTGGTGCAGCTGCGCGAACATGAAACCGAGACCCGCCTCGCTGATGCAGCGGGCGATGAGCTCGGGACCGATGTCGAGCTTCACGCCAAGCGCAGAGAGCGCATCCGCCGTGCCGGATTTGGAGCTTAGCGCGCGGTTGCCATGTTTGGCGACCGGCAGGCCCGTTCCGGCGACGATGATCGAGGCGAGTGTCGAGATATTATAGGTGCCGATGCCGTCACCGCCTGTGCCGACGATATCGATGGCATTGGCGGGGGCCGAAACCGGCAGCATGCGGGAACGCATGGAGGAGACTGCGCCGACGATTTCGTCCACCGTTTCCCCGCGCACGCGCAGCGCCATCAGGAAACCGCCGATCTGCGACGGCGTGGCTTCGCCCGACATCAGAATGTCGAAAGCCGCCCGCGACTCCTCGCGGTTCAGGCTTTCTCCATTTGCGACCTTGGCGATCAGCGGCTTCAGTTCGGCCATCTTGTCGCCCCCCGGGTTAGAAGCCGACCATCGCCTGATCGGCGAGGGCCTGATTGATGGTGACACCATAGTCATTCTGCAGGCGGTTGACCATCTGGTCCAGCATGTCGTCGCCGGCCGCGCGGGCAATGGCGGCGAACTGCTGGTCGTCATTGGCGAGCGCATCTGCAGGCGCATTGGTGTCGACGGCGGTGACCTTAAAGAGGATGCGGCTCGAACCCTCGGCATCGGCGGCCGTGCCGACCACGCCTTCGGCGCCCGAGAAGACGGCGGCGATGGTCTGCCGGCCGAAAATCGCGTCCTCGCTGGTGCGGCGCAGGCCGGATTTCTGCTCGACGGCAAGGCTCAGCTCACCGGCCACGGCTTCCAGCGTGTCGCCCTTTTCGACGCGCGCCTTCAGCTCCTCGGCCTTGGCGGCAAGCGCGTTGCGCTGCTGTTCCGCCGTCCAGTCGGCCACGACGTCGTCGCGCACTTCGGCAAGCGTGCGGTCGCGGGCGGCGATGATCTGGTCAACATCGAACCAGATGTAACCTTCGCGGCCGAGATTGATCGGCAGCGCTTCCGTGCCGGGTTCGGTCTTGAAGACCTCCTGCGCGAGCTGCGGGGAGGGCAGGCCCTGAACCGCATCGCCCTTTTCATCGAGGCCGGCGGCATCGATGGCGGTGATGGTGACGGGCTTGAGGTTCAGCTGCTTGGCGGCATCGGCAAGCGAGGAGCCGCCGGCGCGCAGGTCCTCGTAACGGTCATGCACATTGGTGATTTCTTCCGCGGCGGCGGCGGTGGCGAGGTCCTTGCGGATATCCTCTTTCGCCTCTTCCAGCGTGCGGGTGGTTTCCGGCTTGATGCCGGTGACGCGCAGGATGACCGGGCCGAAGGAACCTTCGACCACGGGCGACACGCCGCCATCCTTCTGGATGGCGAAAGCAGCGTCGGCGATCGACTGGTCCGGGATGGTATCCTTGGTGAATTCGCCGAGCGTGACGTCCGATGCGGCCTTGCCCTGATCCTTCACCACCTGGTCATAGGTGGTATTGCCGAGGCGGATCTGTTCGGCGGCGGCTTCGGCCATTTCCTTTTCAGGGAAGGTCAGCTGCTCCACCGTGCGGCGGCCGGCAGTGCGGAAGCTGTCCTTGTGGCTGTTGTAATAATCAGCGATCTGGGCGTCGGTAACGGAGGCCTGATCAGCGATGTCTGACGGTTCCAGCTTCACGTAGGTGAACTTGCGGAATTCGGGCGCGCGATATTTCGTCTTGTTGGTCTCGAACCAGGGCGTGAGCACATCGTCGCCCGGCGCCTTGACCGGCGGAATGACGGCGTTCGAAAGAATGACGTAGTCGACCGAGCGCTGTTCATTACGATATTGCTTCAGCGCATCCACCAGCACCTGCGGTGCGGCAAAACCATCGGAAACGGCTTCGACGATCTGGCTTCGGACGGCAACCTTGCTGCGTTCCTTGATATAGTCGTCCTCGCGGAAACCGGAATTGCGCAGGCGCTCGCTGAAGAGATTGCGGTCGAACTGGCCGTTGACAGACTTGAAGGCCGGGTCTTCGGCGATGAGGTTGGCGAGGCGGTTTTCCGAAAGGCCGAGATTCATCTTCGAGGCCAGCTCGTCAAGGGCTGCACCGGCCGCAAGCTGGCTGAAGACCTGACGGTCGATGCCGAAGGCCTTGGCCTGTTCGGTCGTCAGGCGGGTGCCGAACTGGCGGCTGAGATCGGAAATCTGGCGCTGATAGGCGAGGCGGAATTCCTCAGGGCTGACCGTCTGGTCGCCCACCGTCATGACGGCGTGGGAATTGGCGGTGACAAGCGATGCGGAGACGCCCCAGACGCCAAACGAAACAACAAGCAGGAGAAGCAGCAGCTTGGCTGCCATGGTTCGAGAAGCATTTCTCAGGGAATCGAGCATCGTTATGCAAACCTCACAGGAACGTCATCGCGGTCGCCGGCTGTCCGGCCCGCAACGTATCGGCGTTCCTTAAATCAATCCAAACGGAAATTGAAGGGAATTTGCCTTGGAAAAACGGGGTTTTGAAAACGGTTGTGTGATTGAAGGCGCCGAAATGGAGGCGACGGTTCGATATCGGCTGCCTCTAGCCAGCTCAAGTCCTTGGGCTGAAGGGCTCCTCCCGCCGCGCGCGAGCCGCGTCAGTCGGATTGCTGGGATGAGCACTTGAATGGGGGAAGGAGAGGCTGGCGGCTTGGCAAAACAAAACCGCCCGGACGGTCCAGGCGGTTGAAAAGAATCATTTTTAAGGGGCTGTCGGGCCCGTTCGCCGCACTCAGAAGGCGCGGTCGCGCCGGATCGTCGCCTTGAATTCCTCATCTTCCCGCCGCATCTCGGCGACGACTGATATCATCGATGTCACGAACATTACGCTGATCAGGGCCAGAAGCATCGTCAGAAATGTGAACATTGATATCGTCTCCGGGAGTTATGGGGAAATTCTCCCCGTTCCTCAGTAATAATTCATATACTGGTAACGGGCGGTCAGCTGCGGGTAGTCCGGTCCCTGGGTTTCAGGCTTCTGCTCATAAAGGCTAAACGTCGTTGCTACCATTGCGATAACCAGTACTGTCCAGGCGGTGCTGATGACGCTGATTTTCGCCGAAGTAGACTGTTTTTCTCTTACAAACATATGTCCGTTCCTTTGGTTCTTTCTTAACGCGCCATGTCTCGACATGTTCCGCGTCAAACGTAAAAATCGATTAGCATCGCGCCTGTGAAACTTCCTTGAATGGCTCGTTCATCTGGCGTTCAGGAAACTGGCTAAGGCCGTCATTCGAGAAAAAGATACTCGGCAGCGAATGAAGCGATGATCGAAAGGACGATCATGAAGGCCAGCATTTTCAATTCTCCGGATGCTTAACGAGTGAGGGGCGTTTCGGTTTCCCGATGGCGTGCATTTAAACAAAATAGCTCTGAAACCGCCCTGAACGGCCCATTCATCCGTGGTTCAGGCGGTCTCGAACACGTGCTTGGGTGGTAAAAGTCTTGCGCCGAGCCCGTCTCCATGACAAAAGGCGGCACATAACGCCCACCACCTGAGAGCGATATGACGATTGCCTTTTATCCAGGATCCTTCGATCCGATGACCAACGGACATCTGGATGTGCTTATCCAGGCGCTGAACGTGGCGTCCAAAGTCATCGTCGCCGTTGGCATCCATCCCGGAAAAGCGCCGATGTTCAGCTTCGAGGAACGGGCGGCGCTGATACGTCAGGCCCTTTCCGAGACCCTGCCGGGTGAAACGGGGCGCATGGAAGTCGTCTCCTTCGACAATCTCGTCGTTGATGCCGCGCGCCAGCACGGCGCGCATCTCCTGCTGCGCGGCCTGCGAGACGGCACCGATCTCGATTATGAAATGCAGATGGCGGGCATGAACCGCCAGATGGCGCCTGATATTCAGACCGTGTTCCTGCCCGCCGGCACGTCGTCGCGACCCATTACAGCCACATTGGTCCGGCAGATCGCCGCCATGGGCGGCAATGTCGACGCCTTCGTGCCCAAGGCCGTGCTTGAAGCCCTCAACGCCAAGCTGAAGCGCTGACTTCAGCCCCACATTCTGGAGCCAATCCGATGAAACTCGTTCGATTTGCCTTTGCCGGCGCCATGTTTGCAGGTGTGCTTGCCGCCAGCACATTCGCGTCTGCCGCCGAACTTCTTAACGTCCAGCTGAAGGATGGTCCCGTTGTCATCGAGCTGATGCCTGATGTTGCGCCAAAGCACGTTGCGCAGATCGAGGCGCTGGCCAAGAAGGGCGCTTATGACAACGTGGCCTTCCACCGCGTCATCGACGGCTTCATGGCGCAGACCGGCGACGTGCAGTATGGCAACATGGAGAAGGGCTTCAGCGCCCAGCGCGCCGGCACCGGCGGTTCCGACCTGCCGGATATTCCGGCCGAATTCTCCAAGGTTCCGTTCACGCGCGGTGTGGTCGGCATGGCCCGCTCGCAGGACCCGAATTCCGCCAATTCGCAGTTCTTCATCATGTTTGCCGATGGTCCGTTCCTGAATGGCCAGTACACCGTGGTCGGCAAGGTCGTGTCCGGCATGGAAGCCGTGGACAAGATCAAGCGCGGCGCCGGCGGCAACGGCGAAGTTTCCAACCCCGACCGGATGATCAAGGTCACCGTCGGCAAAAAGTAAGGTAGGGCAATAGAGCCCGAACAGAGGAGAATAACCATGGCCGAGATCAAGGATCCGGAAAACACCATCATCATGGAAACGACGACCGGCAAGGTCGTGATCCAGCTGCTGCCGGAGGTTGCGCCTGGCCACGTCGCCCGCATCAAGGAACTCGTTTCGGAAGGCGCCTATGACGGCGTCGTGTTCCACCGCGTCATCGAAGATTTCATGGCCCAGACCGGCGACGTGCAGTTCGGCAAGAAGGGTTCCGACAGCTTCAACCCGGCCCGCGCCGGCATGGGCGGTTCCGACAAGCCGGATCTGAAGGCTGAATTCTCCGCCATCCCGCATGTGCGCGGCACCTGCTCCATGGCCCGTTCGCAGAACCCGAACTCCGCCAACTCCCAGTTCTTCATCTGCTTCACGGATTCTCCGTGGCTTAACAAGCAGTACACCGTCTGGGGCCAGGTCATCGAAGGCATGGAAGCCATCGACAAGGTCAAGCGCGGCGAGCCGGTGAAGGACCCCGATTCGATCGTTTCCATCAAGCTCGCTTCTGCGGCTTAAGAAATATTGCATCACACCGCTCCGCAGGCGACTGCGGGGCGGTTCGAATGTTGAGAAGGTGTCAGAACCTCTCCGTCGTCATCCTCGGGCTTGTCCCGAGGATCTAACCACGTTGACGATGTGGATCGTTAGATCCTCGGGACAAGCCCGAGGATGACGCCTCGTTAGAGGAAGCCTTGTCACCACCTTCCACCCGCCCCATGCAATGCAGGGCGGGTTTTGATATTTTCGAGAGCCCTTGCAATGCGTGTAGACCTGTTCGATTTCGACCTGCCCGAGGAGAATATCGCCCTTCGCCCCGCGAACCCGCGCGATAGCGCGCGCCTGCTGGTGGTCGATCCGAATGAAAACCGCATGGAAGACCACCGCGTCTTTGACCTGCCGTCTTTCCTGAAGCCGGGCGATGCGCTTGTCTTCAACGACACCCGCGTCATTCCCGCCCAGCTGGAAGGTGTCAGGCTGCGCGAAGGTGCGCCGGAGACGGCGGTTTCGGCCACGCTGCACATGCGCGCCGATCAATCCCGCTGGAAGGCTTTCGCGCGCCCCGGCAAGCGCATCAAGCAGGGTGACCGCATCCGTTTCGGTTATGAGCGCGACAATGCCTGCGGCCTTGCCCATCTGGAGGCCACTGTCGAAGAAAAGGGCGAGGAGGGCGAGATCACGCTGCTTTTCGACGTTTCCGGCCCTGTTCTGGACGAGGCGATCGCCTCCGTCGGCCATATTCCCTTGCCGCCCTATATCGCCGCCAAGCGGCCGGAAGATGCGCAGGACCAGACCGATTACCAGACCATCTATGCCCGCGAGAAGGGAGCCGTCGCCGCCCCCACCGCCGGGCTGCATTTCACGCCCGATCTGTTTGCCGCGCTGGACAAGGTGGGCGTCGAGCGACATTTCGTGACGCTTCACGTTGGGGCAGGCACCTTCCTTCCGGTTAAGTCCGACGATACCGACGATCACAAGATGCATTTCGAGATCGGTCATGTGTCGCAGGAAACCGCCGATAGGCTGAATGCCGTCAAGGCGCGCGGCGGGCGCATCGTCTGTGTCGGCACGACATCGCTGCGCCTGATCGAAAGTGCGGCCGATGAGAATGGCGTTATCCACCCATGGTCCGACGCCACCGGGATTTTCATCACGCCGGGATACCGTTTCCGGGCCGTCGACATACTGATGACCAATTTCCACCTGCCGAAATCGACACTGTTCATGCTGGTTTCGGCTTTCTGCGGTCTCGAAACGATGCGTGACGCTTACAGGCGCGCCATCGAAACCGGATACCGTTTCTATTCCTATGGCGATTCCAGCCTGTTGTTCCGGAAAAACTGATGCACGACAAATTCACCTTCACCCTGAAAGCCACGAGCGGCGGCGCGCGCCTCGGCGAAGTCGCCATGCCGCGCGGCGTCATCCGCACGCCCGCCTTCATGCCTGTCGGCACTGTTGGCACCGTCAAGGCCATGTATCTCGATCAGGTACGCGAGCTGGGCGCCGATATCATTCTCGGCAATACCTATCACCTGATGCTGCGGCCCGGCCCGGAACGTGTTGCGCGTCTTGGCGGTCTGCATGAGCTGATCCGCTGGCCGCATCCGATCCTCACCGACAGCGGCGGTTTTCAGGTCATGTCGCTTTCCGGTCTGCGCAAGCTCGACGAGAAGGGCGTGACCTTCAAGAGCCATGTGGACGGTTCGCTGCACCATATGTCGCCGGAACGCTCGATCGAAATTCAGGGCATGCTCGATTCGGACATCCAGATGCAGCTCGACGAATGCATTGCGCTGCCGGCCGAGCGCAAGGAAATCGAGCGCGCCATGGAAATGTCGCTGCGCTGGGCGGAACGCTGCCGCGTCGCTTTCGGCGAGCAGCCCGGCAAGGCCATGTTCGGCATCGTGCAGGGCGGCGACCAGCCGGACCTGCGCATTCGCTCGGCTGAAGGCTTGAAACAGCTCGATCTCAAGGGTTACGCGGTCGGCGGCCTTGCCGTCGGCGAGCCGCAGGATGTGATGCTGGGCATGCTCGACATCACGCTGCCGGTGCTGCCCACTGAAAAGCCGCGTTATCTGATGGGCGTCGGCACGCCTGACGATATCCTGAAATCCGTCGCGCGCGGCATCGACATGTTCGACTGCGTGATGCCGACCCGTTCCGGCCGTCACGGGCTTGCTTTCACCCGTCGCGGCAGGGTCAATATCCGCAACGCCCGCCATGCCGAGGATATGCGGCCGCTCGACGA
This sequence comes from Agrobacterium sp. M50-1, assembly GCF_049843495.1. Taxonomy (NCBI): domain Bacteria; kingdom Pseudomonadati; phylum Pseudomonadota; class Alphaproteobacteria; order Hyphomicrobiales; family Rhizobiaceae; genus Agrobacterium; species Agrobacterium sp. M50-1. Next base: position 292,610 of record NZ_JBBHZH010000002.1, read on the forward strand.
GCAATCCAACTGCCCGGCCTCGCGCGATTATTCCCGCGCCTATCTGCATCACCTCACGCGCTCCAACGAGGCGCTGGGCGGCATGCTGCTCTCCTGGCACAATCTTGCCTATTATCAGGAGCTGATGCAGGGTATCCGCAAGTCGATCGAGGAAGGCCGTTTCGCCGATTTTTATGCGGAAACCATCGAGATGTGGGCGCGAGGCGATATAGACCCGGTTTAGGTTGCAGAGCTTCCCCCACACTCGACGTCATCCTCGGACTTGATCCGGGGACCGAGGATGACGGAGGAGAGGTTTCTATCCGCCGCTTTGAACGCCCCAAACCTTCCTTCTACGGATTTATTCCTTGGCACATGCGCCTTACGTTCTTTTCCGGGATGACACGACCGGCGCGGTGACAGCCTTCACCGAGCCGGAAGAGATCATCGTCGCGGATGAGCCGGAGGCGTTTTTTGCAGCACTTGTACGCATGGAGCAGCTGCGTCGCGACGGGAAATATCTTGCCGGCTATATGTCCTACGAGGCCGGCTTCCTGTTCGAGCCGAAGCTTGCGCCTTTTGCGGCCGAGCCCCGCAACGTGCCGTTCCTTCGCTTTGGCGTCTTTTCCGGCCCGCAGCCGGATGAGGGGCGGTTTGCTCGTCCCACTGACCTGCCGGAAGCGGATGCGTTTCTGTCCGATCCTGCGCCCGCATGGAGCCTTGAAGACTATTGCCAGCGCTTCGAGCGGCTGCACGGGCATCTGCGCCGGGGCGACTGTTATCAGGGCAATCTGACCATGCCGGTCCATGCCCGCTGGAGCGGCGATCCGCTGACGGCCTTCTGGTCGCTGATCGAACGGCAGCCGGTGAAATATGGCGCGCTGGTCGATCTCGGCGGCCCGGTCATCCTGTCGCGCTCACCGGAACTGTTTTTCTCGGTTGATGGGGACGGTTTCATCGAAACCCATCCGATGAAGGGAACGACGCCGCGCGGGGCCGATGCGGAAGAGGACCGGGCGATTATCGCGGCGATGCTCGCGGACGAAAAGACGCTCGCCGAAAACCGCATGATCGTCGATCTGCTGCGCAACGATATTTCCCGCATCACCGAGGTCGGCAGCCTCGATGTGCCGCGGCTTTTCGATATTGAGACCTATCCGACCGTGCATCAGATGGTCAGCCATGTCAGGGCGAAGCTTCTGCCTGACATGACGGTGGAAGACATCTTCGCCGCCCTGTTTCCCTGCGGCTCCGTTACCGGTGCGCCGAAAATGTGGGCGATGAAAATCCTGCGAGAACTGGAGGCAACGCCGCGCGACGCCTATTGCGGCGCAATCGGCTTCATGTCTCCTGATGGTGAGATGCGCTTTTCGGTGGCGATCCGCACGCTCAGCCTGTTCGAGGATGGACGCGCCGTCTTTAATGTCGGCGGCGGTATCGTGTTCGATTCCGTTGCCGAGGCGGAATATGACGAGTGTCTGCTGAAATCGAAATTCGCGGTGGGGGACAGGTTGTTGCGGGGTTAGCTTCCCCCCTCATTCCTGTGCGTGTCACAGGAATGAGGGGGGAAGCTATGACGTAAGCAACCAGATGTGTATCCGTAGAAAAATGGACTCCGGCTTTCGCGTCGTCAGCGCCCGATCACCTCAAACACGCCATTCTCCACCAGCACCTCCTTCGCCGCCGCATGGCTCAGAAAACCCGCAGGGCTGGCGCTGGCGCCATAGGCGCCCGATTGCAGGATGGCGAGGAGATCACCGGCCTTGAGCTTCGGTAGCGCCGCATTGCGGGCGAGCGTGTCGAGCGGCGTGCAGAGCGGGCCGACGAGGGTTGCCGTTTCCTCATGCTCCGCCAGCATCATGGCCGGCGCGACGATGGGATAGTTGCGCTTGACGATCTGGCCGAGATTGCCCGAGGCGGCGAGATGGTGGTGCATGCCGCCATCCATCACCACGAAGGTGGTGCCGCGTGAGCTCTTTACCGAATTCACCTCCGCCACATAGACGCCGCCGGGACCGGCGAGGAAACGGCCGGGTTCAACGATGATGTGGGCGTTGGCAATCAGCGGATGCGCATGGAGAAGGGCCTTGAGCTCGGGAATGGCGGCGCTGACTTTTTCAAGATCGAGCGCTGTTTCCCCGGCGAAATAGGGGATGCCTAGACCGCCGCCGAGATCGATGGTTTCGAGCGGCTTGCCCAGCATCTCGGCCATGCGCGCAGCAATGGAAATGCCGTGTCGCCATTGGGAGACAAGCATGTCTGCATCGAGAATCTGCGTGCCGCCATAAATATGGACGCCGACGAGATCGATATATCGGGTGCTCTTGAAGAGCGGCAGGATGTTTTCCAGCTCTTCCTCATCGAACCCGAAGGCCGTGGCCTTGCCGCCCATGCGCATCGCGCCGGCTTGAGCATCCGGCACCGGATTGATGCGGATCGAGGCTTTGACCGGCTTGCCGATCGCCTCGATGCGGCCAATTTCCTCGGCGCTTTCGATGTGGATTTCGCCGATGCCGCCCTCGATCACTTCGCGCAATTCGGCTTTGCCTTTGCCGGGGCCGGCGAAGATGATTTTTTCCGGTACGACACCGGCCTTGATGGCGGCGCGGTATTCGCCGACGGAAGCGATTTCTGCACCCGCACCTTCCTGCCGGAAAAGCGAGACGATGGCGGGCAGGGGATTGGCCTTCACCGAATAATAGATATCGGCAAAACCGCCGAGCGCCGCTTCGAGATCGCGATAGGCGCGGCGCATGGCGGCGGCGTCATAGAGGAAGCAAGGCGTTCCGGTCCCGGCGACAATATCGCGCACGGGAAGTCCGCCGATCATCAAATCGTTCTCGCTTATTTCGAATAACGCGGCTGCAAAGGCCGGGCCATGGTTCTGGTTTTTATCCGTTGGCGCCATTGTCCGTCCGTTCGCGCACCAGCGCGCGGTAATCCACCTTGCCATTGGCCGTGATCGGCAGCCGTTCCACCAGTTCGATGGCGCGCGGGATCATGAAGGGGGCGAGCATTTCGGCCGCCTTCTTCAGTGCCGCCGAAACATCGATATTCTGGTTGGCGGCAGTCGCCACGGCATGCACCTTTTCGCCCGCAAAGGGGTCGGGCAGGCCGATGACGGCGACCTGCTGGAAAAGGCCTGTCGACATCAGGCTTTCCTCCACCTCGGTCGGGCTGATGCGATAGCCCGACGATTTGATCATCGCATCGTTGCGGGCGACGAAGCTGAAGAAACCGTCCTCATCCTCCACCGCCAGATCGCCGGAATAACAGACGGTCTCGCCGCCCAGCGCCGCCGGAATGAAGGGGTGAGGGCGCAGTACCTTGGCGGTGTCTTCCGGCCGGTTCCAGTAACCAAGCGAGACGGTCGGGCCGCGATGCACGAGAATGCCGGGTTCACCCGGTTTCGCCCTCTGTCCCTCGGCGGTGACGATGAAGATTTCACATTCGGGAATGGCCTTGCCGATGGAGGTCGGGCGGCGGTCGATTTCATCAGGCGGCAGGAAGGTGGAGCGGAAGGCCTCGGTGAGGCCATACATCAGGTAGATTTTCGTGTCCGGCAGCTTCTCGCGCAGCGCTTTTACGGTTTCCTGCGGCACGCGTCCGCCGGAATTGGTGATGTAACGCAGATGCGGCAGAGGCGTCTTTGTGAGCGATGGTGCCGCTTTCGTCAGGATCGCCCAGATGGTCGGCACGCCGGCCAGACCCGTGATGGCGTGGTCGCGCAGATCGCGGACGATCTCATCGCCCAGCCGGAAAGTGGAGATAACAGTGGCCGCGCCCTGTTCCACCGCCGTCAGCAGCTGGTTCAGGCCATAATCGAAGCTGAAAGGCAGGAGGGAAAGAATGCGGTCCCTGCCGGTAATGTCCAGATAGGTGCGCACGATGCGTGCGCCGGCCAGAAGATTGCGGTGCGACAGCATCACGCCCTTGGGCGAGCCGGTGGAGCCGGAGGTATAAAGAATTGCGGCCAGGTCTTCGCCGATCGCCGCCGAAGGCCGGGCGGGTGCGCCGGTGCGGGTCCCAATCTCCTCCGCCAGCAGGACCGTGACATCGGGAAGGTCTGCCAATGCTGCTTCCAGCTCATCCATCATCGCAGCGTCGCTGATGACGACTTTCGCGCCGCAATCCCTGATGATATGGCGGATCTGCTGCGCCTTCAGCAATGCGTTGACCGGCACGAAGACGCCGGAGGCCATGCTCACGCCGAAGATCGACCAGCATTCCTCGATGCCGCGCGGCAGATAGATGACGATGCGGTCACCGCGTTGTGTTCCGGCTTCCTGCAATGCCGCTGCACAACGGGCTGCTGCTTCGGCGAATTCGCGATAATTCAGCGATCGGTCCTTGTGGACAACGGCCTGATCGTCGCTCGCCGCGCGCGCGGCAAGAAGATGGTGCAGCAGGAAATGGGGTGTCATCTCCTCCGTTCCCTGAGGACGAAGGCGATGAGATCGGCCGGCGTGCCGAGATTGTCGGGGGTGAAATGCTCGTCATCGAGAATGATGCCGAAACCCTCACCGAGGAAGATCATCAGTTCCAGAAAGCCAAGCGAATCGATCACGCCGCCTTCGAGAAGCAGCGTATCGGCGGAAAAGGGGGCATAGGCGGGGAAACGGTTGGAGAGGTAGGAATAGATGGTATCAGCAACGTCGATTTCACTCTTTTGCGCTGCAAGCATGCTCGTTCTCCGATTTCCCTCGTGTTCCCCAGAAGACTGCCCGGAACGGCGCTTTGTCTGTAAAGGCCAAGATTCCGTCAAGTCGCGCACGAATCACTAAAATACCTACGGTGGCAATAACACCAACTCTGAGTATGTTTCGTTAATAAAATGTGGGTTCCATACGCCTTTTACTTGTATCAGTGCAGATTTATATGCGGCAAGCCCGCCCGCCTTTCGCTCTCCCTCAAGCGCCGCCATGGTCAGCGCAAGCCGGCCGTGGCCAAGAAGGTGGCGGGCAATTGCGGATATGTGCCTTTGCGCAACCTGCCGGTCGTCGCAATGGATGAGGCGCGCGGAGGGTAGTCTCTTGGTTGTGGTTTTAAGGAAGACCAGCGGGTGGTGGCGGTTCTCCGCCTCCATCACGGCCACGATGCAGCCGAGGCGGGCGTGGTCTTCCAGCATGCCGCGCGTTTCGGCGGACAGTGTTTCCGGTTTTATGTCCGCAAGCGGGCGGAGCCGCGCACTCGCCGGGCGAAGTGCCGCAAAGGGCAGCGGATAAAAAAGCGTGCAATCGGTCACCGTCGCAAAGCCCAGCCTCTCATTCAGCCTGCAGGCTTCGGGAGAGGGGGTGAGATCGGTGAAGATTTCGTCCTCATTGGATGAGGCCATCTGCAGCATGCGCGGTGCGAACCAGCGGCAGGAAGGCTCCACATACCAGCTGGACAGGTTGACGATGATCGTGCCGGTACCGGGCAGGCGGCTTTTGATCGTCAGCAGCACACCTGCGGCGTCGTCGCCCTTCATCAGCAATTGCCCGATCGGGCCCAGTTCGCGCCGCTCGTGATGTTTACTGATGAGCGACAACCCGCGCGACCAGAAGGCCTCGCTTTTCTCCGGGAAGCCTTTCGCCAGAAGAGCGACGGCGGCGACGCGGTTTCCGTTGTCGATCGGTACGATTTTCAGGGTCGCTCTCCGCTGGTCTTGCGCCTTTCGGGGCGGGGAGGGATTTTCAACTCCACCGCGCAGTATCGGCTTACGACGATAGATTTACCGTCCAGTTAATCGCAATGGCTGCAGGCGGTTGGAGGCGATCACATTTGCATGAAAGGCGGGCGCGCGCGGTTATGCGCGCCCGCCTCCTTCTTATCCAATCAATAAATCACGACGCCGCGGATGCTTTCGCCCTTGTGCATCAGGTCGAAGCCCTTGTTGATGTCTTCGAGCGGCATGGTGTGGGTGATCATCGGGTCGATCTGGATCTTGCCTTCCATGTACCAGTCGACGATCTTCGGCACATCCGTGCGGCCGCGCGCGCCGCCAAAGGCGGTGCCCATCCAGTTGCGGCCGGTGACGAGCTGGAACGGACGCGTGGAGATTTCCTGGCCGGCGCCGGCAACGCCGATGATGACCGACTTGCCCCAGCCGCGATGCGAGGCTTCCAGCGCCTGGCGCATGACCCTGGTATTGCCGGTGCAATCGAACGTGTAATCCGCGCCGCCGATCAGGTCGCCATTACGCTTCGTCATGTTGACGAGATAGGGCACGATGTCGTCGCCGACTTCCTTCGGGTTGACGAAATGGGTCATGCCGAACTTCTCGCCCCAGGCCTTGCGGTCGGGGTTGATGTCGACGCCGATGATCATGTCCGCGCCGGCAAGGCGCAGGCCCTGCAGCACGTTGAGGCCGATGCCGCCGAGACCGAAGACGATCGCCGTGGAACCGATCTCGACCTTGGCGGTGTTGATGACCGCACCGATGCCCGTCGTCACGCCGCAGCCGATGTAGCAGACCTTGTCGAAGGGTGCGTCAGGGTTGATCTTGGCGAGCGCGATCTCCGGCAGGACCGTATAGTTCGAGAAGGTCGAGCAGCCCATGTAGTGATGGATCTTGTCCTTGCCGATCGAGAATCGCGAGGTGCCGTCAGGCATCACGCCCTGGCCCTGGGTGGCGCGGATGGAGGTGCAGAGATTGGTCTTGCGCGAGGTGCAGGAATAGCACTCGCGGCATTCCGGCGTGTAGAGCGGAATGACATGGTCGCCCTTCCTGACCGAGGTGACGCCCGGTCCGACATCAACCACGACGCCTGCGCCTTCATGGCCGAGAATGGCCGGGAACAGGCCTTCCGGATCGGCGCCCGACAGGGTGAAATCGTCTGTATGGCAGATGCCGGTCGCCTTGACCTCAACCAGCACTTCGCCGGCGCGGGGGCCTTCGAGTTGAACGGTCATGACCTCAAGCGGCTTTCCGGCCTGAATGGCAACTGCGGCGCGAACGTCCATATCTTATCTCCTGGCATTGTCTTGTGATTGAACAGGGCTGTTTTGCCCGAGCTTGGCTGGAGGGACAAGGGGCAAAGCCCGGTTTGTCGCCCCGAAGAAAACTGCATTGCCGAAATCGGCCCCGTCATGCACGGCATGATGGCCGTAATTCATACGTTCTAATTTATTAATAAATGAATTAAGCATATGAATTTACAGCATATTTTCCGATTTTTGTTGGCCTTTGGTTTACGGTTTCCGTGCTAATGACCCCGTGGATTTTAAGAGGTCGGCGAGAACTCCTCCCGAAAAAGCGTTCGCCAATCGACAGGCAATTTTCAGCACCCGGCGGCGGGCCGGATATTTTTTAGCGTGGCAGAAAGCCCGGCGCACCGCTTTTCACAGCGCGCCTTTCCCGCCGCGATGAGCGACATGAAACGGTGTTTTCAGGATGAGCAGGCGGATAAAAAAAACAGCGCGGAAAAGGAGCCTTTTTTCGTCGCTCCTTAGAGACCACTCGGGCACCTTCGCTATCATGACCGCGCTGCTGCTGCCGGTTTTCATCATCTTGCTGGGGTTGCTTTTTGAAGGCGGCAGGGCGCTGGCATATTACAACCAGTCCAAGCGGGTCATGGCCATGGCGTGCGAAAGAGCCACCAAGCCGACGCGCACCTATACGTTGCTTGACCGCGTCAGGCGTGACAACGTGGCCGCGGCCTTCGATGCCATGATTCAATCCACCAAGCAAAAGGTCCTCTCGCGCCAGGTGGAGGTGGACTGGACCACGACGAAGATCAAGGCTGAGTTCAGTTACGGTCTGATTTTCTCGGAGATGTTCAATCTCGATAAGCTGAAATATCGCCTTGATGAGTCCTGCGAAGGCATCCCGCCCTATCCCGAGGACGATGCGGTCATCATTGACAATATGTTCGAGAGCAATGCTCTCGGCGTCGAGCGAGTTCTGAAAAACGGCGTCACCAAGGAAACCCCCGGCGGCTGCTGGGGTGTCTATCCATATTCGGAAATCGGATGGGATGGCGGGACCGGACCCGGCGTAGAGTTGCAGGACTGGAGCAGCCCCTGCTGTCGCCGCAATCACAACTGGCAGGGTTATCCGGCGGGCATGGAGAGCAAGAAACTCAACGGGGCCCCCACCGCGAACGATTTGGCCTGCACGCTGAAGGAGGCCGATAAGGTAAAGACCACCGACAAGAACGGAATTGAAAAGAAGGCGGGCACCGAGCTCTCATTGCCAACCCGTTATGTCATGGAACTCGACAGCGACTGGGGACCGCCTGCGCCCGGCAAGAAAAAAAATATCGAAGCCAATAGCTCGATCTACAAGGATGTCGAGCTTCACCCCGGAATATATAAGATCATGGTTTGGTATAGTGGGCGCCGGGCCGTCGAGGACGTCGAAAAAACAAACGGAATCAAGATTTCGCTACAGCAACGGCTCCCCACCCTGAAACCTCAGCAGAAGGTGTGGGAAATGGCTCAGGATAAAAACAATATCGCTTGGACGCCGAGGGATTACAGTTTCAGGGTCAAGGCTTACTCCATCTATCGGGTGACGATCGAAGCTACCGGACTGAGCGACAGCTTCGGCGGCATCATCACGGGCTTCCAGCTTATCTATGTGGATCGAATGGAAGAAGGCTGAGATGAAGTCTTTTCTTTCCCCGCGTCAGGATAAAAGCTGCGGCGGCCCGCGCGGATGCCGGTTCACGCATGGGGCATGTTACCGGCTGTTTGGCGACCGAAAGGCGGCAACGGCGGTGGAGACGGCGCTGCTGTTGCCGCTGTTTTTTGCGCTGATTTTCGGGGCGCTCGAAATCGGCCTGCTGATGCTCTATTATCTCTATCTCTCTTTTGCCTCGAATGCGGGCATCGAGTATCTCCGCAAGGCGGCGGCGGACGGTAAACCGGCGACCGAGATTGCGCTGCGTAAGGCAATCGCCTCCCGTTTCATTGGAGGGACGGACGAAGCCAATCTCAAGATTGCCCTTTTGCCGATTCCCGACGACGACATTGCCGAAGCCAAGGTGCCCATACCGATCGTGAACGATTTCCGCCCGCCCGCCGATACCGCCGGGCAGTACATTCTGGCGATCGGTTACAAATGGAATTTTTTGATGCCGACGACGCGTATCCTCGTGCCGGACACCGGCGGCATTCATCAGTTGCGCAACATTTCCCTGGCGATCACTGCCGTGCGGGTGACCGAATGAAAAAGACGACACAGTTTTTGCGTCTTGCTGGTTTTGGCCGTTGCCGCTCTGGCGCTGCGGCGGTGGAAATGGGGCTTCTGGCACCGCTGCTCGTCCTTATGCTTGCCGTGGTCATTGAGATCGGGCGGGGCTGGCTGAGCTATGACCGGTTCATGACGATCGTCGACAATTCAGCGCGCTGGGCGGCAAGATTTCCTGAATTCGAGGAAAGGGTGCGCACGGGGGTTCCGAGTTTCGTCGTGCTTTCCGGCAGCGGCATTCTCCAGACGGGCAAACTCGACCTGACATTGAGAAGCGTCAAACTGGTGGATAAGGTCGCCCGGCTGCAATTTCCCGCCCACAATTTTCTGGGCTCTGCCGAAGATGTGCCGTGGGAGAAAACCGTGATCGCCAACGGTTTCGTCGCTCAGGACGCTATCATTGTTGTCTCTGGGCGGTACAGCTATCGGCCTCTGATCGCTGCGGTGGCCGATATCTCGCTCAAATTCGAATATGTCGCGGCGGTCAACCCGTTCTTTTCCCAGCGATATCCTTACCAGAGCGGCAAATCGGATTTCGCAAAGTGGAACCTCAAGCGCTCGCCATTCAAACCGAACTGATCGGCCTCAGACAGCCTCTGTCTCGGCCTGGCTTTCGCCGAGCCACGCCGCACAATCCCGCAACGCCCGCGCTGCAATCAGCTGGCGTTTCATGATCGTCTTGTCCTTGCCGCGAAAACGCTTCACGCCATCAGGCTTGACGATGGAGCCGGGTTCCAGTTCCGGGAAGAGGCCGAAATTGATGTTCATCGGCTGGAAGGAACGTTTGCCCTGCTCATCATCGGAGGAGAGGTGGCCGCCGGTGATGTGGTTGAGGAGCGAGCCGAGCGCGGTGGTTGCCGGCGGCAGGCTCGGGGCCTCGCCCTTCTGTTCGGCGGCGGCGAAGCGACCGGCCAGAAGGCCGACCGAGGCGCTTTCTACATAACCTTCGCAGCCGGTGATCTGGCCGGCGAAACGCAGGTCAGGCCGGGATTTAAGCTTCAGCGAGCGGTCGAGCAGAACAGGGGAATCGATATAGGTGTTGCGGTGCAGGCCGCCGAGGCGGGCGAATTCCGCATTTTCGAGGCCCGGAATCATGCGGAACACATCCGCCTGGACGCCGTATTTCAGTTTGGTCTGGAAACCGACCATGTTGTAGAGCGTGCCGAGCGCATTGTCCTGGCGCAGCTGGACGACGGCATAGGCCTTGACGGTCGGGTTATGGGCGTTGGTCAGGCCCATCGGCTTCATCGGGCCATGGCGCAGCGTCTCGCGGCCGCGTTCGGCCATGATCTCGATCGGCAGGCAGCCATCGAAATAGGGCGTGCCTTCCCATTCCTTGAAACCGACCGTGTCGCCGGCAATCAGCGCATCGATGAAGGCGTTATACTGCTCCTCGTTCAGCGGGCAGTTGATGTAATCCTTGCCAGTGCCGCCGGGGCCGACCTTGTCGTAACGCGACTGGTACCAGCAGATATCCATGTTGATGCTGTCGCGGTGAACGATGGGGGCGATGGCGTCGAAAAAGGCGAGCGCATCCTCACCCGTCTCGGCCTGGATGGCGGCGGCGAGATCCGGTGAGGTCAGCGGGCCGGTGGCGATGATAGAGTTGCCCCATTCCTTCGGCGGCAGGCCGTTTACCTCTTCGCGGACGATCGTCACCAGAGGGTGACTTTCCAGCTCTTTCGTCACTGCTTCAGAAAACCCGTCGCGGTCGACGGCGAGCGCACCGCCGGCCGGCACCTGGTGTCTGTCGGCGCAGGCCATGATCAGCGAGCCGGCAAGCCGCATTTCGGCATGGATGACGCCCACGGCGTTCGCCGTCGCGTCGTCGGAGCGGAACGAGTTGGAACAGACCAGTTCCGCCAGCGTATCGCCCTTATGCGCATCCGTGCCGCGCACGCCGCGCATTTCGTGCAGGATGACAGGGACGCCGCTTTGCGCGATCTGCCATGCGGCTTCCGAACCGGCCAGTCCGCCGCCCACGACGTGAATGGGAGAAGTGGTCTTGTCTTGCATGCTGGTGTCCATGGCCGGCCGCGGGGCAAAGGCTCCCGTCCGGCGGCTGTCTTTCGAGTGATTGTTCCGCGGGTCCCGAAGGACGCTGCATTGTTTGCGGATGCACTAGCATGCATGGCCGGGGCAGCCAAATGTTTTTGGGGTGGGGGATGTGAGGGAGGAGATGTGGAGCGGGCGGTTGCCGCTTGTTTCTTCTCCCCGCCGGGGAGAAGGTCGCGGCAGCGGGATGAGGGGGCGAGGGTGCGGTCTATCGCTGGGGTTGCCCCTCATCCGATCCTTCGGGCCACCTTCTCCCTGGCGTGGAGAAGAAATATGCCGCGATGCCGGGCGCCTTTTCAAAGGCCAGTTTCTCCAGCCAAACCCCAGAATCTAAAACGGCGCCGGAGGCGCCGCTTTCTCTAACCTGTCGCTCAATCGTCGCGCCCTGGAGGTCGGGCAGCGGGACGACCGTTTACGCCTTAGCGGAACGAACGGGCTGCTACGTTACGGATGTCGTAACGGGTCAGGCCGATGTCGCTCAGAGCCTGGTTGGACAGACTGCCAAGTTCGTTGATCGTGCGGCGGTAGGAGATCCAGTTCTTTGCGATGCGGATGGGGTTCATAATCGTTTCCTCAATCTATCTCTGTTGATTTCGTCTGCCGGCTCAGTGTTTCTCTGTGCTCTCGGCTGTTGAGGTTTATATATAGACATTGAGCCATGTTGTGCAGTGCAGAATTTAGGCTACTGCCATGCATTTGTGCACTATGTCGGCTAAATTTGCGGCTTTGAGTATCGGTTGGGCAAAATATGAGCGGAAATGCCTGTGTTTCAGGCGGTTTTGACTGATTTGGCAGCTTTTGGCGGCGTAGGAGAGGCTTTCCGGTGTGAAAAGCAGCCTTGAAGAGGCTCTAGCGCGATCCAGGCCAGTGCAATTGGTCGGCCCATCGATGCATTTTTCATCTGCCGATACGGCGAGTGGCTGCGCAGTCGCCCAAAACGAAAAAAGGCCGGAGGCGGAAGCCTCAGGCCTTTTTGGGTAGGTCGTCTCGCATCCGCCGCAAGAAGCGGCGGGGCGTATGATTAGATGCCGACGGCGGTGCGGGCGACGCGGCGGATGTCCTGACGGCCAATGCCGAGGTCATTCAGTTCGCGGTCGGTCATGCGGCCGAGTTCGGTTACGGTCTGACGATACTTGCGCCAGTTGGTCAGCGAGCGTGTGATGTTCATTTTCATCTTCCTCTTCGTGCTGTTCAGTCTCTACGGCCAGTCTTGGGAGGCTTTGGTCCGGGGCTGAACTCGATCTCTGTATGACCATGAATATAATCGGTTTAATCAAAACAAAAACAGACAAAGCAAGATGTCACCTATGCATTAAACGCAAGGCAAGCAGGGAAATCGACCTGATTGCGGCGATCCGTGCATAATTTGTGACCAATTTGTGTGCTTTTGGTGCTCGAAAGGGGTCGGGCGTTGCGAATCCAGAGGGAATGGCCGGAAACGGGATGGGCGGGCCGCAGAAGCCTCGAATTACAGATATGAAGCGGGGGCGGCAATCCGGCAATATCGGTTGCGGGAGAGGCTATATATAATGTCAATGTAGCCGCATAAATATTGCCCGCTTCCCGCCTGCGTCCATGCGGGTGTGCCGCTTGGGGCGGGCCGGCAAGGCGAGGGGGGTGGACGCCCCTCGGTTTCCCGTTTTCAGCCCAGAATCGTCTCGGTTCCGCCCCTGTGCCCCATCTCCTGGCGCCGGCGGCAAATAAGCCTGGAGGGCGGCTGCCTCTTCCCGCGGGCGCGGGCAACAAGAAAAGTCCGGAGGAAACGAAAGGCGGGGGAACGGCGTGCTTGACCCTTTCAGAACATTGTGACATACCGCCGCCCAACGTGCGGGTATGGCGGAATTGGTAGACGCATTGGTTTTAGGTACCAACGCTTCGGCGTGGGAGTTCGAGTCTCTCTACCCGCACCACAAGCAAAGCATGGCTGTGCCACGCTTGCGCCAGAGTGCATCTTTATAAGATGCGGGGAGCTTCGGGGTTCTTTTCTCCCCTTTGGTCTTTTTCTCCGGTGCAGGCGAAATGGTGTCCGGCAGGCGCTTGTGTAAAGAAATAAGGGAAGCCACGGCCGGGGAACGACGTTTCCGGCGCAGTGCTCGAAAGTAAACCAACGGCTGTCTGAGCACCGCCGCCATGATGTGAAGGTTTGAGAAAATGCAGGTTATTGAAACGCTCGCTGAAGGGCTGAAGCGCGAACTCAAGATCGTTATCCCGGCTGCCGACATGAAGGCTCGTCTGGACGAGCGCCTGGTTGACGCCAAGGACAAGGTTCGCATCAACGGTTTCCGTCCCGGCAAGGTGCCGATGGGCCACCTGAAGAAGATGTATGGCAAGTCCATCATGGCCGACCTCGTCAACGAGCTGGTTCGTGAAAAGCCGTCCGAAATCCTCTCCAGCCGCGGCGAGAAGTCTGCGACGCAGCCGGCCATCTCCATGACCGAAGACGAGCAGGAAGCCGAAAAGATCCTGTCGGCCGAATCCGATTTCGAATTCACCGTCGCCTATGAAATCATTCCGGCCATCGAACTGAAGGCCAATGACGGCATCAAGGTTACCCGCGAAGTTGTTGAAGTCTCCGAAGACGAAATCAACGAGCAGATCCTCAAGATCGCTGAAAGCGCCCGCACCTACGAGACCAAGAAGGGCAAGGCCGCCGACGGCGACCGCGTCACCATGAACTATCTCGGCAAGGTTGACGGCGTTGCCTTCGACGGCGGCGCTGCTGAAGACGCTGAACTGGTTCTCGGCTCCGGCCGCTTCATTCCCGGCTTCGAAGACCAGCTCGTCGGCGTCAAGGCCGGCGACGAAAAGACCATCACCGTGACCTTCCCGGCCGACTATCCGGCTGCGAACCTCGCAGGCAAGGAAGCCAACTTCGACATCACCGTCAAGGAAGTTGCTGCCGCCGCCGCAGTCGAAATCAACGACGAACTGGCCACCAAGCTCGGCCTCGAATCGGCTGAAAAGCTGAAGGAAATCGTCAAGGGCCAGATCGAAAGCCAGTACGGCAACGTCACCCGCCAGAAGGTCAAGCGTCAGATCCTCGACCAGCTGGACGAGATGTACAAGTTCGACACGCCGGCTGGCCTGGTTGACGCCGAGTTCGACAACATCTGGCGCCAGATCAACACCGATCTCGCCCAGTCCGGCAAGACCTTTGCTGACGAAGACACGACTGAAGAAGAAGCCCGCGAAGAATATCGCAAGCTGGCTGAACGTCGCGTCCGTCTCGGCCTCGTTCTCTCCGAAATCGGCGAAAAGGCCGGCGTTGAAGTGACCGAAGAAGAAATGCAGCGCGCGCTGTTCCAGCAACTGCAGCAGTTCCCCGGCCAGCAGAAGGAAATCCTCGATTTCTTCCGCAACACCCCCGGCGCTTCCGCTTCGCTGCGCGCTCCGATCTTCGAAGAAAAGGTCATCGACAAGCTGCTCTCCGAAATCTCGGTAACGGACAAGACCGTTTCCAAGGAAGAGCTTCTGGCTGACGACGGCGAAGAGGAAACGGAAACCAAGAAGAAGGCTCCGGCCAAGAAAAAGGCTGCTGCCAAAGCTGACGCCGCTGAAGGCGAAGAAGCCGCTCCGAAGAAGAAGGCTCCGGCCAAGAAGAAGGCCGCCGAAGGCGACGCCGAATAATCTTCTTCAGTGCAAGCTGATTGAACAGAGGGCCGTGGCGAAAGCTGCGGCCTTTTTGTTTGGCGCCGGTTTCCTGGCAGTATTGCCCGCTCGGTTTCGGGCTTTTGACATCGTTGCAGCATTCTTAATCATTATCGTTTGAGACCGTGGCCGCCGAACCGGAAGTATCGGCACCATCGCCACGACGCCGGGGAATGTTGAAGGGTCGTTTTATGGGTGTCAGAAACTATTTGATTGAGGGTGTTTCCGGGACCGGTAAAACCTCGGTGGCAACGGAACTCCAGCGCCGTGGCTATCATGTCATCCACGGCGACCGTGAACTTGCCTACAAAGGTGATCCTGAAACAGGCGAACTGGTCGATCTCTCGATGTTTCAAGGCGATGAGGATATTGTCTACCGTCATCGGCATCATATTTGGGATGTCAAAAAAGTGCAGGCGCTGGTGACTGATCGACGTCACGCGATCACGTTCTTTTGCGGCGGCTCAAGGAACTTTGGGCGTTTTATAGACCGCTTCGATCAGGTCTTCGTTCTGGATATCGATGTCGCCACCCTGCAAAGGCGGTTGATGGAGAGGAGTGAAGACGAGTTCGGCGGAAAGGCGGACGAACGTGAATTTGTCTTGCGACTCCATGCGACGAAAGAAGACCTTCCCGCCTCTGCAACGGTCATTGATTCCTCCAGGCCTTTAGACGCTGTGGTCGACGATATCCTGGCCCGCTGCGTTAGCCCGACCTCAGGAAGTCAGCAACACGGGGCTTCTTCGTTTTGATCACAATGCGGTGCAGCATGATTTTTTGCTGCATCTGCTCTTGTTCATCTCCCGTTCATCTGGCACCCTGCGCAGCATGATTTGCCCCGGTCGCGGAACGCGGCCGCTCGGGTACTGTGTGCCGCTTTTATGCGGCCTCATCGCTGCCAAACCATTGGCCTTGAGCTTTTACCGTGCCTGCCGGGTCTTCCGGCGCGCCCTTAATCTGCCAGGGGACAAATATGTCGCTCCGAACGGGTTCTGCCCTTGTATTGTCGTTCTTTACCGCCGCCACGGCCGCTCATGCCGATGAGGCCGGGCTGATCTGGAAACCGGTCAAGAATTCCGATCGTTCCTACACGGCGCGCATCGGCGCCAAGCTGCCAGTCGATACGCCGATCCGGGCGGGGCTGGAAATGGGCATGAATGCCTCGAGGACGGGGCAGGTGGTGGATACGCCGGTGCGCCTGTGGGGCAATGTCACGCTGCTGGCCGAACAGCTGCCGGGTGTCTCGCTTGCGCGCGATGTCGGTGTCATCGTCAATGCATTGACGGGATCGAGCAGCCTCTCCATGACATCGCAGCAGAAGCGCATCGTCACGCCGGAACTGGATATCGAGGCGAACCGCAATTTCACCGTGCGGTACGACGGCACGGCGCAGCAATGGAACGGGCTGGATGTGTCGCAGTCGCTGCGCCTGTCCCGCGCGGAAACCGGCACGGCCTTCGTGCTGACGGGGGCGAGCCGTAACAGCTTTAACGAGTTCAGCAGCGGCGTGGCCGTGGAGCAGAAGATCGGCGATAATCTGACGGTGCGCGGAACGCTTGACCAGGGTTTTGCGGATCATTTCCGGCCGGGGGTGAGTGCGCGGTATAGTATTCGGTGGTGAGGGGGCCTTACCGGTTGTCGGATGAATGAGCAGAAACGATAGGCATTCTCCGCCCTGCGCGGCGTCATCCTTGGGCTTGTCCCAAGGATCTAATCACGTCGTATAAAATTGCGGCGTTGCAGATGCTCGGGACAGGCCCGAGCATGACGGAGGAGAGGGTTGCGCATATCGCAACGAACTCTCCTCGCAACAAAAGCCTAATCCTTCTTGATCTCACCCATGCGGTTCCACGCATCGAGCCCGGCAATCTTGTAGGCTTCGGCAAGCGTCGGATAGTTGAAAGTATTCTCGACGAAATACTCCACCGTGCCTTTGAGATTCAGCACCGCCTGGCCGATATGCACCAGTTCCGTTGCGCCTTCGCCGACGATGTGGACGCCGAGCAGGCGGCGGGTTTTCAGCGAGAAGATCATCTTCAAGAGCCCGCTGTCGAGACCCATGATGTGGCCGCGGGAGGTTTCGCGGAAATGGGCGATGCCGCATTCATAGGGAATGGCGCGTTCGATGACTTCTTCTTCCGTCAGGCCGCAGGTGGAGATTTCAGGCACGGCATAGATGCCGTAGGGGAAAAATTGCGGCGGTTCGCCGGCCGGTGCGCCCACGGCATGGCGGGCGGCGATGCGGCCCTGTTCCATGGACGTGGAGGCAAGGCTCGGGAAACCGATGATGTCGCCGGCGGCATAGATGTTCGGCACCGAGGTCTGGAAGGTCTCGGGATCGACCTTCAGGCGGCCGCGGCTGTCGGCCTCCAGCCCGCAGGCCGAAAGGTTGAGCGTATCGGTAGCGCCGACGCGGCCGGCGGCAAACAGCACCGTCTCGGCCTTGAGGACGCGGCCATTGCCGAGCGAGACGAGGCATTTGCCGCTTTCGTCGCGCTCCACCTTTTCCGCCTTCTGGCCGAAGATCAGCTTCATGTTGCGGTCGCGCAGCTGATAGGCGAAATCCTCGACGATTTCCTTGTCGATGAATTCCAGCATCGTTTCGCGCGGCTCCACCACCGTCACCTGCGTGTCGAGCGCGCTGAAGATGGTGGCATATTCGATGCCGATGACGCCGGCGCCGACAACGATCATCGAACGCGGCAATTCCTTGATCTCGAGAAT
Source organism: Agrobacterium sp. M50-1 (assembly GCF_049843495.1). NCBI lineage: Bacteria > Pseudomonadati > Pseudomonadota > Alphaproteobacteria > Hyphomicrobiales > Rhizobiaceae > Agrobacterium > Agrobacterium sp. M50-1. Next base: position 310,191 of record NZ_JBBHZH010000002.1, read on the forward strand.
CTCGTCCGAATCGAGCACCGCCTCGCCATCGAAGGGAATATGCGGCGGCCGGTAGGGGCGGGTGCCGATGGTCAGCAGGATGGAGGTGGCGGTAACGGTCATGATTTCACCGTCGTTTTTCACCACCTTCATGGTGTTGGCGTCGATGAAGCTTGCCGTGCCGCGAATGTGCTGGACGCGGTTGCGGGCGAACTGGTGCTCCAGCACTTCCACTTCGTGATCCAGCGTGATGAGCAGGCGGCGGCGCAGGTCTTCGGCGTCGATCTCCTGCTTGACACGATAGGCGCGCCCGTAAAAACCGCGCTCGCGCCAGCCGGTGAGGTTGAGCGCCGTTTCGCGCAGGGTCTTCGAAGGGATGGTGCCGGTGTGCACCGAAACGCCGCCGACGCGGCTGCCCTTCTCGATGACCAGAACCTTCTTTTCGAGCTTGGCGGCCTGAATGGCGGCCCGTCTTCCCGCCGGACCGCTGCCGACAACAATCAGATCGAACTGGTGCATGAAAAACCCCGGAACAGAATTATTGCAATGACCGGATGTCGCATCCGGCATGGCGTCGCCGCGAAATGGTCGTGATGCCATTTTGACGATGGGGAGTGATTCCCCTTCAGCCTTGCCCGCAAGAGTGCAATGCAACAAACGCCTGCGTCAATCTGTAGCGTAAGAATCTGACGGATTCGTAACTGGGGGGTGAGGTTTCAGGAGGTTGTGCGATTCTTAGTGGCGCGGAGGTGCGTGGAGCTTACCCCCCTCTGCCCTGCCGGGCATTTCCCCCTCAAGGGGGGAGATCGGCAAGAGGCTCTTTTACTGCTCCATTCTCAAGCGTTGAGATGGGCGAGGCCTTGCCGCAGATCGATCTCCCCCCTTGAGGGGGAAATGCCCGGCAGGGCAGAGGGGGGTAAGCCCCACGCTCCTCCCTTCACTCCTGAAAAAGCCTCAAAAACCCAACAGCTTCATCCCGCCCGGCGTTGCCGGTCGGGGATACCCAGCGTGCGTCGGGCGATTGCCCGGCTGCGCTTCGGTTGGGGTTGGTGTGGGTCGGATGCGTTGCGCAACCGGGTCTTTCACCATGCCGTATCTCGCAAAGGGCGGTGCACCGCCTGTTGCGAAATGGTCCTTTCCACGAACGTTGCCAGCGTTCCCACCACAGGACCGTCCCTTGGTTTCCGCCACGTCTGGCAGCCACCCGGCAGGACTGCGTTCACTCTAACAGCGCGCCGCGGAGCGGGGAAAAGCGGGGACGAATTTTTCCGGCGTCAGTCTTCCTTGCGGGTAACGTGACGGTGCAGCGCGGCAAGGTCCTGGCGAAGCGCGGCCAGTTCGGCCAGCACTTTCACATCGATCTTTTCATGCAGGGAAAGAACCTCGAGCTCGGCCTTCAGGTTCACCTCATAATCCTTGGCGGCCTCGAAACGGTCACGGGCGGCCTGACGGTTCTGCGACATCATGATGATCGGCGCCTGAATGGCGGCCAGCATGGAGAGCAGCAGATTGAGGAAGATGAAGGGATAGGGGTCGAAGGCGCGCGTCGTCAGCACGATGGTGTTGATGATGGCCCAGACCACCAGGAAAAAGCAGAAGCTGAGGATGAAACCCCAGGAGCCGCCGACCTTGGCGATATTGTCGGCCAGCCTGTCGCCGAGGCTGGCGCCGGCGGAAAATTCCGCGTTGATGTCGCTCGAAACCAGCTTTTTCTGGTGCGACAGTTCGAGAATGCGGCGCTCCACCTCGCCGATTTCGCGGGAAGAGCGCTTGAAGTGCGAAACGATATAGTCGGAGATATCTGACACGGTGTTTCTCCGGTTTCTATGGGGCGATGCGGATGTTTCCCGAGATAAACCCGCATGGCGATGGAATTCAAACGATTTCCACCGCCATGCGGCTCAGGCGTCCCCGCCGAAAACCATCAGACCGACGGCGCGCCCTCATGCAGCCAATTGAAACCGGGGAAGAAGCGCTCGCGGCCATATTGCTGGCCGAACATCATGTCGAACTGCAGCAGGCGGTAATCGCGCACCACGTCGGGAACGGCATTGGGCGCGATCGACCAGTCGGGCAGGGCCTTGCCGTCGGTCGCCACCAGCATGTGCCGGTCGATGACGGAAAAGGCCTGCTGAACCTCACCGAGCGTGCCGGTATAGAAGGGATCGGAGAATCCCGCGGTCTTCAGCACATGGTAGGGCAAAAGCGCCGGGCTGATGGTGCCGATATTCTTGCGCACGCCCTTCCTGGAGGACCAGACGACGAGCGGCGTCTCGTGTTCCTTCTTCATCACCTCCAGCGGCGCGCGGCGGCTGGCCACCATGCCCGGCATGTAACCGCTTTCCACGAAGGCCTGGCCAAGCGGCGGCAGGTGATCGCCGAAGAGGACGATGATGGTTTCGCGGTCGCGTTTTTTCGCCCAGCGCATCAGTTTCAGCAGCGCTTCATCGGCTTCCGCCACCCCTTGCGAATAGGTGGCGAGCGCCTGCGAGGCCGAGGCGGAGAGATCACCGTCGACGCCGATGGTGTTTTCGGCGTAACGGGTCGCCTCGTAAGGCCCATGTCCCTGAAGGGTGACGGCGAAGAGGAAAAGCGGGTTCTGCGTGCGCTCCGCCGTCGCCATGATCTCGTCCATCAGCGCATCGTCGGAGGCGAAGTTGCCGCGTTTTTCCATGGCGGGCAGCGTCTCTTCCGAGCGGAATTCCTCGAAGCCGAAATTCCTGTAGACCTGCTTGCGGTTCCAGAACCATTCCTGGAACGGATGCATGGCGATGGCGGAATAACCTTCGCCGCGGAAGAAACTGGCGAGCGAGGGCACCGGGCGGCGGATATATTGCTGATAGGGAATGCTGCCATAGGGCAGGAAGGCGTTGGAAAAGCCGGTCAGCGCCTCGAATTCCACATTCGCCGTCATGCCGCCGAACTCGGGCGAAAAGACGTTGCCGGACTGTTTGGCGCGGATGGTCGGCATCGGATCGGCCGAAAGCTTTACGTTTTCGAGACGCGCCGGATCCCAGAGCGATTCGCTCATCAGCATGATGACGTCAGGGTAGTCGCCCTTGTTGGCGGCGAAGGCGGCGGGTTCGGACGTCAGGTCGGCGATGCTGTTTTCACCGTAACCCTGCGGCGCTGCGACATTGGCCATCGGAATATTGAAGGCGAAGGCCATCAGGAAGCCGTTGTGGCGGTAGTTTTCCTGCTGATCCCACATCATGGGTATGATGTTGAGACGGTCACGCGCCCAGGAATAGTGCGAATAGTCCATCAGCGAGGCCAGACCGGCAAGAAGCGGCAGCGCCAGCGCGAGACCTGCCGCGCGTTCACGCCAGCGCAGGACGGGCGAATGGCGGCGCGCCAGCAGCCATAGCGCCACAAGTGCGGCGATGGTGGCGCAGATGCCAAGCCCGAGCAGCACTGCCGTCAAGGGCTGGGCCTTCAGCATGGTCGGCAGAAGCTCTAGGATCTGCCGGCCGAACAACAGGTCGGAAGGGTAAAGCGGATCGGAAAGATAGGTCTGTTTCTGCGCGGAAATCAGCCCCGTCAGCACGCAGAGCGGTGCGACGGCGATCAGCGACAGGTAACGCCGGCCGAGGATCGCATCCAGCGCCACGAGAAGGGCGAGCACGGCGGCAATGGTGGTCATGCCGGGGCGGGCGGAAGAGGTGAGGAAAGCACCGACATCCGTGAGTGAACCGCGGGCTATCCACTCCAGCGCCACAACGAGCACGACGGAAGCGACCGTCAGATTGGCAAGCGTAGAGGCCGTGCCCGAAAGCTTGGAAAGGCTCCTTATCCCTGCAGGCGAAAAGACAAAACCAGCCTTTTCGGAAGCCGTTGTTTTTGGCGCCGAATGTCTCAAACCCATACTCCGGTATTTCAGGCGGCACGGCCGATCCGGGGAGGTGAATCGGGTGTCGCAAAAGTGTCATGTAACTGTCACATAAGCGCGATGAACGCGACATGAACTTTGAAGAGTCTGGCCGGTGCGGCGATAACCTTAGCGTGAACGCGCGCGGCTGATGCGTAACGGACGCCGCCATGCAATTGCCGCGTTGCGGAGCGCGCACGGGCGCGGTATTGAAAAGCCATGAGCGACAGACACGATATCCAGAACCATCTCCGGATTGCCGTCGGGCAGTTCAATCCCACTGTTGGCGACGTGGCGGGCAATCTCGCCAGGGCGCGTGAGGCAAGGGCCGATGCGGCAACGCAGGGCGCCGACCTTCTGCTTCTGACCGAACTGTTCATTTCCGGCTATCCGCCTGAGGATCTGGTGCTGAAGCCGGCTTTCCTGAAAGCATGCCTGAAAGCGGTGGAAGAACTGGCGGCGGAAACCGCCGATGGCGGGCCGGGCGTCGTTATCGGTTTTCCGCGACAGGGCGAGACGGGACGACACAATTCGGTGGCGCTTCTGGATGGCGGCAAGATCATCGCGCTGCGCGACAAGATAGACCTGCCGAATTACGGTGAGTTCGACGAAAAGCGTGTTTTCTCCGAGGGCTCGATTTCCGGTCCCTATAATTTCCGTGGGGTCAGGATCGGCATTCCGATCTGCGAGGAAATCTGGAACGATATGGGTGTCTGCGAAACGCTCGCCGAAAGCGGGGCGGAAATCCTGCTGGTGCCGAACGGTTCGCCCTATTATCGCGGCAAGCTGGATGTGCGCCATCAGGTGGCGCTGAGGCAGGTGATCGAAAGCGGCCTGCCGCTCGTTTTCGCCAACCAGCTGGGCGGGCAGGACGAGCTGGTATTCGACGGCGCAAGCTTCGGTTTTAACGCCGACAAGACGCTTGCCTTCCAGATGAGCCAGTTCGAGGCCACACTTGCCGTCACCGACTGGAAACGCACGGCAGATGGCTGGCGCTGCGAAAGCGGGCCTTTCTCCAAGATTCCGGAAGGTGAGGAAGCGGATTACCGCGCCTGCATGCTGGGCTTTCGCGATTACGTCAACAAGAACGGCTTCAAGAGCGTGGTTCTCGGCCTTTCCGGCGGCATCGATTCGGCGATCTGTGCAGCCCTTGCCGTCGATGCGCTGGGCGAAGAGCGGGTGCGCTGCATCATGCTGCCTTACCGTTATACGTCGGAAGAATCGCTGAAGGACGCGGCCGATTGCGCCAGGGCGCTGGGCTGCCGTTACGATATCGTGCCGATCGTGGAGCCGGTGGAGGGGTTTCTCTCGGCGCTTTCCGATCTCTTCGAGGGCACGGAAGAGGGCATTACCGAGGAAAACCTGCAGAGCCGCACGCGCGGCACCATTTTGATGGCCGTCTCGAACAAGTTCGGCTCGATGGTTGTGACGACGGGCAACAAGTCGGAAATGTCGGTGGGTTACGCCACGCTCTACGGCGACATGAATGGCGGTTTCAACCCCATCAAGGACCTCTACAAGATGCAGGTCTATGCCATTTCCAGCTGGCGCAACGCCCATGTGCCGCCGGGCGCTCTCGGCCCTTCCGGCGAGGTGATCCCCGCCAATATCCTTTCCAAGGCGCCCTCGGCCGAATTGCGTCCCAACCAGACCGACCAGGATTCGCTGCCGCCCTATCCGGTGCTCGACGATATTCTCGAATGCCTCGTCGAGAAGGAAATGTCGGTCGAGGAGATTCTCGCGCGCGGCCACGACTTGGCCACCGTGCACCGGGTCGAGCATCTGCTTTACCTCGCTGAATATAAGCGCCGGCAATCGGCCCCGGGTGTTAAGATCACCAAGAAGAACTTCGGCCGTGACCGGCGTTATCCGATCACCAACCGGTTCCGGGATCGGTGACTGAAGGAAGGCGCGGGTAGCGGATGTTTGCTCGGCGTTGCCATGCGTTTCTTCTCCCCTCGGGGGAGAAGGTGGCCCGAAGGGTCGGATGAGGGGGCAACCTTGCCGAATATCTCGACCCTTGCCCCCTCATCCCGCTGCCTCGGACTTCTCCCCGGCGGGGAGAAGAAACAAGTGGCATGTGCTCGGTCCCCAGTGGGACTTCGTGTTTAAGCAGACGGCGGGGAGAAAACCCCGCGCCGCCCACTCGCCTCAGATAACCTGCCCCACATCGATGCGGTTGCCATCGGGGTCTTCAAAGACGAAGGCGCGCAGGCCGTAATCCTTGTCCTGCAGGCCCTTGATGATGCGCAAGCCCTGGCTCTTGCAGAGCGCGTGCAGCGCATCGACATCGCTCACCATCATATGCGCCACGTTGAAGGGCGCTGCCTTGTGCGTGGGCTGCAATGTCAGATGCAGCTCGGCATTGCCCTGTTTCAGGATCATGAAGCCAACGGGGTTGCCGTTTTCGAAGGTCTTTTCGAAGCCCAGCACGCCAACGTAAAAATCATGGGCCGTTTCGATATTTTTGACAGGAAGCATTGCGGCGATCCGGCCGAAGCGGATGCCGTGATCGGCGATGGTATTCATCGCGGAACCTCGGATCTGGGAGAAACGGGAAGCGGCGCGGACGGTGCCGGAGCGCTGGCGTTTTTTCCGGTTTGAATTTGCAGGACGGTGCCTGCCGCCCTAGGATCATAATCGAGGCGATGGCGGATGCAAACGGAATGTCTGCATTGCCCAGCGCTTTGAACGAGAACACGGACACGCCCGGGAGGCAGAATGCGCAGCTCCATCGAAATCTTCAACATCCGCACCCGGCAGATGCGGGTGGTGTGGCAGACACCTGATCTCTTTGAAGCGCCGAACTGGTCGCCGGATGGAAAATACCTGCTGTTGAACAGCGAAGGCCTGCTTTATCGCCTGTCTCTGGCCGGTGATGTTGCGCCGGAGAAGGTCGATACCGGCTTCGCCACGCTCTGCAATAACGATCACGGCATTTCGCCCGATGGTTCGCTCTACGCCATTTCCGACAAGGTGGAATTCGGCAAGAGCGCCATCTATCTCATGGCCTCCGCAGGCGGCGCGCCATGGCTGATGACGAAGAACCTTCCCTCCTACTGGCATGGCTGGTCGCCGGACGGGAAGAGCTTCGCCTATTGCGGCATTCGCGATCAGGTCTTCGATATCTACTCCATGGATATAGAAAGCGGCGTCGAGACGCGGCTGACCCATGGCGAAGGTCGCAATGACGGGCCGGATTATTCGCCTGACGGTGCGTGGATCTATTTTAATTCCAGCCGCACCGGATTGATGCAGATCTGGCGCGTACGGGTGGATGGCTCCGCCGTCGAGCGCATCACCGACAGCCCCTATGGCGACTGGTTTCCGCACCCGTCTCCGAAGGGAGACAAGGTGGTGTTCGTCTCCTATGACGGCGACGTTTTTGACCATCCGCGCGATCTCGATGTACGGGTGCGGCTGATGGATATGGATGGCGGTAATGCCGAGACGCTGTTTGAGCTTTTCGGCGGGCAGGGAACGATGAACTCGCCTAACTGGTCACCTGAGGGGGACGAGTTCGCCTATGTCAGGTATTTCCCTGTGTAATGGGGGAGGCAGGCCACATTGCCGCACCACCGGCAGAATACTTGCATTCGCAAACTTTTTTGCCCATAGCTTCCTTTGTCAGGTGCCCGCCCTTGCGGCGGGAGAATCGGGAATCCGGTGAAAGCCCGGAACGTGCCCAGCGCTGTGAGGCGGACGCTCTTTTTTAGAAGCCACTGAAGCAATTCGGGAAGGCGAAAAGGGCGGATGAAGCCAAGTCAGAAGACCGGCCTGACGGGATAGACCGAACCGCGCGGACGGCGGCAGGTTGTTGTCGAGGCGGGGTGCGCATTTGCGCCCGGCCTTCGCATTGTTGGGGATAAACGATGCCAGCCGATCCGTCCGTGAGCAATCCGCCCGGCGCCAGTTCTTTCGATCAGGCGCTGTCACCCGCCCGCCCGTTTTCCGGTGAGGAACGCGAGGCGATTTACCGCGCCATTGAAACCCGCCGTGACGTGCGTGATCAGTTCCTGTCCGATCCGCTGCCGGATGATCTGGTGGAACGTCTCCTGAAGGCGGCCCATTCAGCACCCTCGGTCGGTTTCATGCAGCCGTGGAATTTCACCCTCGTCACCGATGGCGCGATCCGCCAGGCGGCTTTTGTGGCCTTCAGCCGCGCCAATGAGGAAGCGGCGGCGATGTTTACGGGCGAGCAGCAGGCGCTTTATCGCAGTCTCAAGCTTGAAGGCATCCGCAAGGCGCCGCTCAGCATCTGCGTCACCTGCGATCCCACACGCGGCGGCAAGGTGGTGCTGGGCCGCACCCATAATCCGCGCACGGATGTCTATTCCACCGTCTGCGCCATCCAGAATCTCTGGCTTGCGGCCCGCGCCGAAGGCATCGGCGTCGGCTGGGTCAGCATTTTCCACGATAGCGACATTCGCACCATTCTTGGTATTCCCGACCATATCGAAATCGTCGCCTGGCTCTGCGTCGGCCGTGTCGATGCGCTTTACACCGAGCCGGAACTGGCGGTGAAGGGCTGGCGTCAGCGCTTGCCGCTGGAGGAACTGGTGTTTCGCAATCGCTGGGGCGGGGTGTAGAAGCGGAGGCCTGTAAATAAGGCGGGACACGTTGCCGCGTGTTTCTTCTCCCCGCCGGGGAGAAGGTGGCCCGAAGGGTCGGATGAGGGGGGCAAGCTCTCCGAATATCGCTGACGCCGCCCCCTCATCCCGCTGCCGCGGACTTCTCCCCCTAGGGGAGAAGAAGAAAGGCGCGCGCTCGCCCCATTACGAGCGCGGAAGAGATTTCACTGCTGCGGCTGTATACCCTTCAGTGCCGGGTTCTTCAGGTCGATACGGCCTGTCTGGTCGGGCAGAAATTTCGGGCCTATGACGCGGACGCGGCTGTCGTTCGGGTCATATTCGCGTTCGGGAACAGGCTGTTCCGGTGGCTTGGCGGCCTGTTGCTGTTCGGCGGGTTTCTCAGCCTTGTCACCTTGCGGTGATGGAATTGTGGTGATGCCGGAATAGGGTTTTTCGGGCTGCGGCGGGGCGGCCTCTTCCTGCTTTTGCATTTCCTTGTGATAGGCGGCCATGTTGCAGGCGCAGCCCGGCGCTTTTGTGCTGGCGTTTCTGTAAGCGAAGGCGGTTGGCAGCTCTCTGTAGGGTTTGCCTGTTTCTGCAGACACCATGTCGGCCGTTTCCTGATCCGCCATGGAATGGAAATAGAGCTCCGTCTCCGTGCCGGGGCACATCTTCTGGCATTGTTCTGCCTGGGCGCGGAAATCAAGCGGTGAGGCGTTGGCGGCGATGGGGAAAAACGAGCCGTCGCAGGTGCGCACGCAGAGCGTTCTAAGCCCACCTTCCGCTGCGGCGTTGGGATAGGGCGAAAGCCCTGCCTGTCCCGGCTGATTTTCCTGCTGGCGAAAGGTATCGGGGTAACGGGTGACATCGGGGGCCGGCGGCAGCTGTGCTTCCGTTTCCGGGAGGGTGCTGCAGCCATTGGCGTCGAGCGCGGCGAGAATGCGCTGGCGTCTGATGTCGCCGTCGTCGCTGTTCTGGGCCGCCATCGCATCGTCACGGTCGCGGATGATGGCGTCGCGCTCGCTCTGCGCATCAACCAGCGCATCGCTGATCTGCGCGCAGAGATCGGCATTGGGGTTGCCATAAACGGTGATGCTTGCCGATGAGCAGCCGTAACGGCGCAGATCGTTCCTGATCCTGCGGATTTCTATGTTCTGGCGGGTGAGCGCATTGGCGTAGCGCCGCACCTCGGCCGTGTTGCCGATGACGCGCGGCGGCTCGCGCAATTGCGCATAGAGAGTGTCACAGACCTGATCCGCAAAAGCGGCGGTCGGAGCGATGAAGACGAGGGGAAGCAGGAGGCCGATGATGCGGCTTTGGCGCCGGGTCAATTGTTCGATCCGTTCGATGTCCCCGACCGGTGGCAGGGGCGTTATACTTCACGAAATCCGTGTTTCAGGAAGATAACATAAGCTGTTGCCGCAATGCGGCAACAGCATGTTCAAAATTGCGTTAATGCGGCCCGCATCACACCGAAGGATGCGATGCCTGCACCACGGCAAAGGCCGCCATGTTGACCACGCCGCGCGAGGTGACGCTGGGCGACAGGATATGGGCGGGCAAAGCCGTGCCGAGAAGGATCGGGCCGACATGCAGGCCCTCCGTCAGCGTTCGGGTGACGCCGAGCGTGATGTTGGCGGCATCGAGGTTCGGGAAGACCAGGAGGTTCGCTTCGCCCGTCAGCACGCTGTTCGGCATCGCACGCTTGCGCAGCGCTTCCGAAAGTGCGGAGCCGCCCTGCATTTCGCCGTCCACTTCCAGTTCAGGTGCCGCCGCCTGCACGATCTTCAATGCACGGCGCATCTTGCGGGCGCTTTCGGAATCGCGCGAGCCGAAGTTGGAATGGCTGGCGAGTGCGATCTTCGGCGTGATGCCGAAGCGGCGGATTTCCTTGGCCGCGAGAATGGCCATTTCCGCCACTTCCTCTGACGTCGGGTCGTAATTGACGAAAGTGTCGGTAAGGAACAGCGCGCCCTGCTGGGTGATGAGCAGGCTGAGACCCGCAAAGGAACGCACGCCTTCCTGCTTGCCGATGATCTGGTTCACGTCGCGAAGATGCCGGTCGTAGCGGCCTTCGAGACCGCAGATCAGTGCATCCGCTTCATCGCGCTTGACCGCAAGCGCGCCGATCACCGTGGAGTTGGTGCGCACGATGGTGCGGGCTGCTTCCGGGTTGATGCCAGCACGGCCGACGAGGGCGAAATAATCATCGACATAGTCGCGGTAACGCGGATCGTCTTCCGGGTTGACCACGGCGAAATCCGTATGCGGACGGATGCGCAGGCCGAAGCGCTTGAGGCGCGTTTCGATGATCTGCGGACGGCCGATGAGGATCGGGATGCCGGTGCCTTCTTCCAGCAGAACCTGGGCGGCGCGCAGCACGCGTTCGTCTTCGCCTTCGGCAAAGATGATGCGCTTCTTTTCGGCGGCCTTGGCAGCATTGAAGACCGGCTTCATGATGAAGCCGGAACGCCAGACGAAACGGTTCAGCTGGTCGAGATAGGCTTCGAAATCGGTGATCGGCCGGGCGGCGACGCCGCTTGCCGCAGCCGCGCGGGCGACCGCCGGGGCGATGCGCAGGATGAGGCGCGGATCGAAAGGCGAGGGAATGAGGTAGTTCGGGCCGAAAATCGGCGTCTCGCCGCTATAGGCCCTGGCGGCGACTTCCGAGACCTCCTCGCGGGCAAGCTCGGCGATGGCCTGCACGGCGGCCATCTTCATTTCCTCGTTGATCGTGGTTGCGCCGCAATCCAGCGCGCCGCGGAAGATATAGGGGAAGCAGAGAACGTTGTTGACCTGGTTCGGGAAGTCCGAACGGCCGGTGCAGATCATCGCATCCGGGCGGGCAGCGCGGGCCGCCTCCGGCATGATTTCCGGGTTCGGGTTGGCAAGCGCCAGGATCAGCGGATTTTCCGCCATGCGCTCCAGCAGTTCCGGCTTCAGCACGCCCGCCGCCGAAAGACCGAGGAAGACGTCGGCGCCATCGATGGTTTCGGAAAGGACGCGCTTGTCGGTCTTCTGGGCGTAAACTTCCTTCCATTCGTCCATCAGCGTGTTGCGGCCGTCATAGACGAGGCCTTCAATGTCGTGGACCCAGATGTTTTCTTTCTTCGCGCCCATGGCGACAAGCAGGTTGAGGCAGGCGAGCGCCGCAGCACCCGCGCCTGACGCCACGATCTTGACGCTCGCAAGCGATTTTCCGGCCAGTTCCAGAGCGTTGGTGACGGCGGCGGCGACGATGATCGCGGTGCCGTGCTGATCGTCGTGGAAGACCGGGATGTTCATCTTCTCGCGCAGCTGGCGTTCCACCTCGAAACATTCCGGCGCCTTGATGTCCTCAAGGTTGATGCCGCCGAAGGTGGGTTCCAGCGCTGCGATGGTGGAGACCATGTCATTGATGCCGGGCGCGTCGATCTCGATGTCGAAGACGTCGATGCCGGCGAATTTCTTGAAGAGGACGGCCTTGCCCTCCATCACCGGCTTGGAGGCAAGCGGACCGATATTGCCAAGACCAAGCACCGCCGTGCCGTTGGAAATGACCGCGACGAGGTTGGCGCGGGCGGTATATTCCGCCGCCATCTCAGGATTTTCATGGATGGCGAGGCAGGGGGCGGCAACGCCCGGCGAATAGGCGAGCGCTAGGTCACGCTGGTTGCCAAGCGGCTTGGTGGCCTGGATTTCCAGCTTGCCGGGGCGCGGGTAGCGGTGGAAAAAGAGCGCCTGTTCCTCGATGTCGGCCTTTGCCGTGTTGGCGGGCGTGTTGTTCTTATCGTGAGAGGTCATTCTTCCACCGTCATGTCTGGTTCAATTCCGGCCCCCTGAATACAACAAACTTTCCCATGGTACAGCCGTTATTTACCGCCCCCTTATGCAAATGCGGGCATGGCTTATTCGCGTTTTCGTGATGCCACCAGTCATATTCCCTATAAAAACCGGCCATTGTCATGTTGCTGCAACACGAGTCTGGTTCTGAGAGGGAAGAAAGCCGCAGGGACGCAACCGAACAGGGGGATGAAATCCGTGGCCGGTCAAATTGAAACCAGACAGTTCAGAACGCTTTTCATTTCGGATGTCCATCTCGGTTCCAAGGCGGCCAAGACGGATTTCCTGCTCGATTTTCTGAAACATCACGAAGCCGAGACGATCATTCTGGTCGGCGACATCATCGACGGCTGGCGCCTGCGCCGCAGCTGGTATTGGCCGCAGGGCTGCAACGACGTGGTGCAGAAGCTTCTACGCAAGGCCCGCAAGGGAACCCGCATCGTCTATATTCCCGGCAATCACGATGAATTCCTGCGGGAATTTCCGGGCATGCATTTCGGCGGCATCGAAGTGGCCGAGCGCATGATCCACGAGGCGGGCGATGGCAAGAAATATCTCATCATCCATGGCGACGAGTTCGACGTGGTGGTGCGCAACGCCCGCCTGCTCGCCTATCTCGGCGACTGGGCCTATGACGCTGCGATCGCGCTCAACATCGTCATCGCCGCCGTACGCCGTCGCATCGGCCTGCCTTACTGGTCGTTTTCGGCCTGGGCCAAGCTGCAGGTCAAACACGCCGTCAACTTCATCGGCGAGTTCCAGCGCGTGGTGGCCGACGAGGCGCGCCGCAACAATGTGGATGGTGTGATCTGTGGTCACATTCACCATGCTGTCATGGAAGACATGGACGGCATTCGTTACATCAACACCGGCGACTGGGTGGAAAGCTGCACGGCGATTGCCGAGAACGCCGATGGCAGCTTCGAGCTGATCACCTGGATGCAGACAAGCGACGTTACCGCCGAGCAGACATCGGATGAGATGGAGCCGGTGGATATTCCGGGGCTGATCGGGAAGCATGCGGCCTGAACTGGGTGCTGCTTGATGGCGGCGGCGATCCCTAAGCGTGGTCTCACTCTCTGACGTCATCCTCGGGCTTGTCCCGAGGATCTGCAGCAGATCGATTTCACGCGATGTGAATAGATCCTCGGGACAAGCCCGAGGATGACGTCAAGTGTGCGGCAAAGCTGGTGGTCGTCTTCACGCGATGTTGCAAGAGCCACTTTGACGGTCGGCGCGGTGCATTCGCGCGAAACTCAAACGTCAATCGCTATCCTCAAAATCTCGTTAGGACTGCGTTCGTCGTAGACGAGCCTCGACTAGCTAATATGGAGCAAGCGGATGCCGCTTGTTTTTTCTCCCGCCGGGGAGAAGGTCGCGGCAGCGGGATGAGGGGGCGAGGGTGGTGGTATGCGGAGAGGTTGCCCTCTCATCCGACCCTTCGGGCCACCTTCTCCCCGGCGGGGAGAAGAAACAGGCGGCGAGGTCGCGTCTTATCTTGTTTCTCTGCCTTCGATAGCCGGGGCTTACCCCCACAATTCCGGCCGTGCGGGATAAACCAGCGAACCCTCATAGACGAGACCCGGCTGCCGGTCCTCAGCCAGCAGCAGCGGCCCGTCGAGATCGGCAAAGGCTGTCCCTTGAGCGGCCAGCACGGCGGGGGCCATGCCGAGCGAGGTGCCGAGCATGCAGCCGACCATGATGGTGAAGCCGAGGCGCTCCGCTTCCGCCTTCATGACGAGCGCTTCCGTCAGCCCGCCGGTCTTGTCGAGCTTGATGTTGATCGCATCGTAGCGGTCGCGCAGGTCGGTGAGGTCCTTGGTGGAATGCACGCTTTCATCGGCGCAGATCAGCACCGGATGGTCGATGCGGGCGAGGATGGCGTCCTTGCCGGCGGGGAGCGGCTGTTCGATCAGAGATATCTTCAGTTCCGCCGCAAGTCTCAGATAATATTCGATATTATAATCATTCCAGCCCTCATTGGCGTCGATGATGATGCGCGCCTCCGGTGCTGCGGCGCGCACGGCGCGCAGACGCGCTTCGTCATCGGCCGTGCCGGTCTTGATCTTCAGCAGCGGGCGGCCTGCATTTTCCGCCGTTTTCGCGGCCATGGTCTCGGGGTCGGCGAGTGAAATCGTATAGGCGGTGACGAGCGGTTTTGCCGCCTGTCCGAGAATGCTTTCGGCGGCGCTTTTACCGCTCATCTTGGCTTCGAGGTCCCACAGCGCGCAATCGACCGCATTACGGGCGGCGCCGGGTTGCATCGCCTGCTGCAGTTCCTGCCTTGTCAGGCCGTCGGCAATCCGCTCCGCCATGATCTCGATATCGGCGATGACGCCTTCGATACTTTCGCCATAACGCGGATAGGGCACACATTCACCTCTGCCGGTGAAGGAACCATCGCGGATGGTGCACGTTACGACATCCGCATGCGTGCGGGTGCCGCGTGAAATGGTGAAGCTGCCGGCGACGGGAAAACGTTCTGTTGTGGCTTGCAGGTAACGGGGCATGTTTTTTCACTTCCGATTGGGCGGCAAAAGACACATGACGCCAAATTTATCACGAATTGTCGGCGGTTACTGTGGCCTGCCGAAGGCCAAACCGTTATGAAACCTTTAAGAATCTCATGACGGCTGCACTCGCTCGGAGCATTATGCAAGAACAGGACACACGGCAACAGGCGAACCCGGCCGCCATCACCGAAGACGACAGCGTCTCCGGCGGCGGGTTGCGTTTTGTCATGAGCGGCTCCTGGCGCAACAGCAATCTCTCCGGCGTTTTCCCCAGTCTCGAAAAGATCGAAAAAAGCAGATCCGCCGGTGCGGTGGAAATCGATCTTTCCGCCGTCGAGGCCATCGATACCACGGGCGCGTGGATCATTCAGCGTCTGCGCAAGGACCTTGAGGCCAACGGCGCCACCGTCACCTTGACTGGCAATGACCATATTGAAGAGGTCATCGGCCAGTTGCCCGAAAAGGTGGAGATGGAGGGCGAAGCCGCTGCGAAGGAGGGGCTTGCCGAGCGCATTTTTGCGCCCATCGGCAAGGCCGTGATCCAGAACGGCGCGGATTTCCTCGCCGGCATGTATATTCTCGGCTCCGCCGTGCGCGGCGCGCAGATGAAGCTCGGGCGCGGACGCGGCGTGTCGCCGGCGGCGATCGTCAACCAGATCGACCATATGGGCGTGCGCGCCGTGCCGATCATCATGCTGATGTCGTTCCTGATCGGCGCGATCATCGCCCAGCAGGGCGCGTTCCAGCTCAGATATTTCGGTGCGGAAGTCTTCGTCGTCGATCTCGTCGGCATTCTGCAATTGCGTGAAATCGGCGTGCTTCTGACCGCGATCATGATTGCCGGCCGGTCCGGCAGCGCCATCACGGCGGAAATCGGCTCGATGAAGATGCGCGAGGAGATCGACGCGCTGAAGGTGATCGGTCTCAACCCTGTCGGCGTGCTGGTGTTTCCGCGTCTGGTGGCGCTCACCATCGCGCTGCCGCTTTTGACCATTCTCGCCAATTTTGCAGCACTTTTCGGCGCGGCTATCGTGGCGCTGCTTTATTCCGGCATCACGTTCGAAGTGTTCCTGTCGCGCCTGCACGGCGCTGTCGAGGAATCGACCATTGCCGCCGGCATGATCAAGGCGCCGTTCATGGCGCTCATCATCGGCATTGTCGCGGCGGTTGAGGGCATGAAGGTGGGCGGTTCGGCGGAATCGCTTGGCCAGCATGTCACCTCCTCGGTGGTGAAGTCGATCTTCGTCGTCATTCTGGTGGATGGTCTTTTCGCCATCTTCTACGCAGCCATCGATTTTTAAGGAGGGCGCGTTGGAAACCCTGGACCAGAAACCGCATGAGACCAGAACCGGAAAAGACGGCCGCGAAGTGGTGCTTTCCGTCGAGGGCGTGACCGTTGGTTTCAACGGCCGGAACGTGCTTGAAAATCTCGACCTCGATGTCTATCGCGGTGAAATCCTGGGCTTCATCGGCCCTTCTGGTGCCGGCAAATCCGTGTTGATGCGTGCGATTTTGCGGCTCCTGCCGCGGCAGGCGGGTGCGATCCGCATTCTGGGCACCGATTACGACAAGGCGAGCGAAGACGACCGCATGATGCTCGACCAGCGTCTTGGCGTGCTGTTCCAGCAGGGGGCGCTGTTTTCCGGCCTGACGGTGAAGGAAAACATCCAGCTGCCGATGCGCGAATATCTTGATCTGCCGAAAAAGCTGATGGACGAGCTTGCCTATCTCAAGATCGAGATGGTGGGGCTGAAGCCCGATGCGGGCGACAAATACCCGTCCGAACTGTCAGGCGGCATGATCAAGCGCGCAGCCCTTGCCCGAGCGCTGTCGCTCGATCCCGACCTCGTCTTCCTCGATGAGCCGACATCCGGCCTCGATCCCATCGGGGCGGCGGAATTTGATATGCTGATCGCGCGCTTGCGCGATTCGCTCGGCCTGACCGTCTATATGGTGACGCACGACCTCGACAGCCTGTTCTCCGTCTGTGACCGCATCGCGGTTCTCGGCCAGAAGAAGGTGCTGGTGGAAGGAACATTGCAGGACATGTTTGCCTGTGACGATCCCTGGGTGCAGTCCTATTTCCGCGGCAAACGGGCGCGCTCTGTCGTTCTTCCGGACGGCAGACATGAAAATCCGGTGGAGTAACAAGAAGCATGGAAACCAAGGCGAACTACACCATAGTCGGAATTTTCACGCTGATCGTGATCGCCGCCGCATTCGGCTTCGTTTACTGGATGGCGGAATTCGGCCGTGGCGGCCCGACGGCGCAGCTTGTCGTGCGTATTCCCGGTTCGGCCAACGGCTTGTCCGTCGGTTCTCCCGTGCGCTTCAACGGTATTCCTGTCGGCACCGTGCGCGGCCTTGCCATCGACCGCGATGACCCGGCCTATTCCATCGCCTTTACCGAAGTGCAGGCCGATGCCCCGGTTTTCCCGTCCACGCGCGCCGTGCTTGAAATCCAGGGCCTGACGGGCGCTGCCTATATCGAGCTTTCCGGCGGCAACAAGGATGGCGAGCGTATTCTGCAGAAAGCCGTCGAAAGCGGCGTTCCCGCCGAGCTGACGGCCGATCTTTCCAGTGTCACCAACCTGCTTGCCACCGCAGACAAGATCCTGAAACGTGCGGACGGCGCGATCGGTGAATTGCAGGGCTTCGTGCAGGATGCGCGCGGCCCGCTGACGCAGACGGTGCGCAACGCCGAGAAATTCTCCGATGCGCTGGCGGCCAATTCCGACGGCATCAAGAATTTCATTGCAAGCCTCAGCTCGCTTTCCACCACCGTGCAGTCGGTCTCAGTGCGTCTCGATGGCACGCTGACCGCGATCGAAGATCTGGTGAAGGCTGTGGATGCCGGCAAGATCGATTCCATCCTGTCGAATGTCGACAAGGTGACGAAGGATGTGGCCTCTGCTTCCAGCGACATCCAGGGCATCATGGAGACGGTGCAGAGCACAGCGCGCAATTTCGAGGCGGCGAGCACGGAAGTGCAAACGGTCGTGAAGCGTGCGGATGAGCTTCTCGCCTCGGTTGATCCCGCCAAGGTGGGCACGGTCGTCAACGACGTCTCGGCTGCCACGGCCGATGCGCGCGACGCAGTGGCGAACTTCAAGCGGATCGCCGACGATGTCGGCGCGCGCCGCGCCGATATCGATCAGGCGGTTTCCGATTTCACGGAAATGGGCCGCAAGCTGAACCTGGCCTCCAGCCGCGTCGATGGCATTCTCGCCAAGGTGGACGGCATGCTCGGCACTGATGACGCCAATTCGCTGTTTGCCAAGGCGCGCGAGACGCTCACCTCCTTCAAGGCGGTGGCCGACAATCTCAATGCCCGCATCGGGCCGATTGCCGACAATCTCACGCGCTTCTCCAGCTCGGGCCTGAAAGATTTCCAGGCGCTGATCGGCAGCACGCGGGTGACGGTCGACAATCTCAACAACGCCATCACCAATATCGACCGCGATCCGCAGCGGTTGATCTTCGGCGGCGAAACCGTGAAACAATATGACGGCAGAACAAGGCGCTAAGAGGGGTATGGGCCAATGAGACTATCGATGAACGGCCAAAGGCGCCGCGCCCTCATTCTGGCTCCGCTGCTTGCCGCGATGATGGCGGGCTGTGCGGGTGCGCCGAAGAACGATACTTTCGATCTTTCCGTCTCTTCGGCGACGGTGACGCAGGGGCCTTCGCTCAGGAGCCGGCAGCTGCTGATCGCCGATCCGACGGCGCTGAAGGCGCTGGACAGCGAAAACATCGTGGTGCGCCTTTCCGGCTCGGAGGTGCAGTATCTCGGCAATTCGCAATGGAGCGACCGCCTGCCGCGCATGGTGCAATCCAAGCTCGTGGAAGCCTTCGAGGATACCGGCAAGCTCGGTGGCGTCGGCCGGCCGGGGCAGGGGCTGGCGATCGACTATCAGGTCGTGACCGATATTCGCGCTTTCGAAATCGATACGGCAAAGAACCTCGCCAATATCGAAATCTCGGTGAAGCTGCTGAATGACCGCAACGGCACGGTGAAGGCGCAGGAAGTGTTCCGCGCCAGCGCCCGTGTCAGCGGCTCCGGCAACGCCAATTTCGTAAAGGCGCTGGATCAGGCTTTCGCTGCCGCCACGCGGGAGATCGTGGCCTGGACGCTGAAATCGCTCTAGGCGTTTCAGCGGTCATTGCCGTCAGAAGAAATCGCTTTATGTTTGCGTCAGACCGGTTGCCGATCGGTCCATATGCGATGTTGCCGATCCGTGAGTTCGTAATGCGTTTTCTGCTGCTGCTTTGCCTTGTGCTTTCCACCCTGTCTGGAGCGGGCGCCGCCATGGCGGCCGGTCTCCGGCTGATCGAGGTTCCAGCCGCGAATGGCAAAGCTGCCATGAAGGCTGCGGTATGGTCACCCTGCGCGGCCGCGCCGGCGGAGGTCAGGATCGGCCCCTTC
Source organism: Agrobacterium sp. M50-1 (assembly GCF_049843495.1). Lineage (NCBI taxonomy): Bacteria > Pseudomonadati > Pseudomonadota > Alphaproteobacteria > Hyphomicrobiales > Rhizobiaceae > Agrobacterium > Agrobacterium sp. M50-1. The sequence goes on from NZ_JBBHZH010000002.1 coordinate 329,370, forward strand.
ATTTTGCCCGCCGTGCGGGATTGCCCTGTTCCCGATGGAAAATATCCGCTTATCGTTATCTCCCATGGTTTTGGCGGCACCTATTTCAGCCATCGGGACACGGCGGCGGCGCTGGCGGATGCCGGTTTCATTGTCGCGGCGATCAATCACCCCGGCGACAATGCGCTTGACATGAAGAAGGCGGGCGAACTTTCCGCGCTGACGGGCCGGCCGGCGGAGATTGCCCGTTTGCTGGATCATCTGCTTGAAGGTTTTAGCGAAGCCGGTTCCATCGATGCCGGGCGGATCGGCGTTTTCGGATTTTCGCGTGGCGGTTATACCGCACTGGTGCTTGCCGGCGGCACTCCCGATTTTGCGAATGCCGGGCTGCCCTGTCCGGACCCGCAGGCGCCCATTTGCGCGCAGATGCGGCAGAAGACGACATTACCGCAGCACGGCGGTCAGGATGAGCGTGTGAAGGCTGTGGTTGCTGCCGACCCGTTAAATGCCTTTCCCGGCGCGGGCGACCTGAAGAATATTAGGATCCCGGTCCAGCTCTGGAGTTCGGAACGGGGTGGCGATGGCGTCGCGCCGCAGGATGTTCTGCGGCTGCGCGGCGATCTGCCGGCGAAACCGGACTATCGGATGGTGAAAGGGGCGGGGCACTTTTCGTTTATCACCCCTTGCCCCGCCGAGATGGAAAAGGCCGTGCCCCAGATTTGCAGCGATGCGGCGGGCTTCGACCGGGTGGAGTTCCATCGCGGCTTCAACGCCGATGTCGTCAGCTTCTTCAAGGCATCGCTGCGCTGAGGCGCTGTTTGCCTGTAGCGGAAGCCGTCGATCAGACGGCGTCCTGCTGCGACTTCCATTCCGGAAGGGGGAAAACCCGGTCGTAGCTCCAGTTGAAGACAAAAGCATAGACCACGTAAAACAGCGCAAACGAGATATCCATTACCAGTGCGTGGGCAAGGCTGATATTCAGATACCAGGCGATGAAGGGCATCAGCACGATCAGCAGGCCCAGTTCGAACAGCACGGCATGGGCCACCCGAAGAGCGGGCGTCTTCAGCGTCGTGCCTTTCAGCCGCTGCATGGCGTGGTCGAAGCCGAGATTATAGACATAGTTCCAGACCGTCGCCAGCGTGGCGCTGACGAGGCCGACAATGCCGATATCTTCCATAGGCATGCCAAAGAGCAATGCGCCCAGGGGAATGACGAGCAGAAGGCCGATGATTTCGAAACTGAGGGCGTGGCGGATACGATCTTGCAGGGAACGCATTTCATTCTCCGGTATGTGACCGGGCCGTCCCGCATGCTGTCGCCGATATGGCCGAGGTCGTCCTCGCGCTGAGGCATATAGAGGTTTTGGGCGAATTTTTCAAGCGCGTGCATTTGGGGCCTTGGATATGGCTGGAAGGTCGCCGCTTGTTTCTTCTCCCCGAGGGGGAGAAGTCCGCGCAGCGGGATGAGGGGGCAAGCTCTCCGTATATCTCTGCGCTAGCCCCCTCATCCGGCCCTTCGGGCCACCTTCTCCCCGGCGGGGAGAAGAAATACGCGGCAGCGGCTCGATCTCTCTCGGTGCAAAGAGAGGGCGATGCGGAACCAGACCGGTGCATTTTCGTTATCGCTTATGGAAGGAGGCGTGCCATGCAGCAGAATTCCTCTGAGGGAAGAACGATCAAGGCCGCCAACACGGCGAAGGTTTCGACTTACACGCCAAGCCTCATTTCCCTCAAGGGAAGCTATGTGGCGATGATATTTCGCAGACCGCTTTGCCGAAATCCGCTGGATGTGCGGAAGAAATAAGGGTGAGGGAACTTGCCTGTTACTTGGCCCCGCACATTGATGACGACGACTGCCGAAATGATCGAAAGCTTTAGATGTCTCTAAAGTGTGATTTTCAATCCGGCCCGTCTCCACCTAGACTGGAGATCGCCACAAGAGCGAAGGGAGAATGACATGAAATCAGTTCTCATTATCGCCGCTGTCTTTGGTTTTTCCGCCAGTGCAGCGCTTGCGGAATGCGCAGGTCATCAACAGATCAACGCTTCCGTTCCTGCCGTAGACCGTGAATTCAAAACTGCAAGCATCGTTCCGCCAACGGACCCGGTTGAGAAGCCTGTCGTCATCCTGAAAAAGACCGACCGCCTTCCGGCTGCGGTTGCGACGACCGGTGAGCCCGAAGCCGCAATGCAGCGCATGCAATAGACAAGAACAATAACCTCTTCATTCAGAAATCCCGTGCGTGAGGTGATCCGCACGGGATTTTGCTTTTTGAAAACGAGGGGAGGCAGGAATGCTAACGGTAAAGGCCTGCTTCGCGCGCCTTCTCCGGCATTTCGGGAGCGACTAGCTGTCGAGCTTCAGCGACAGCTGTTTCGGCCCTTCGTTCTTTTTCAGCACGTAAAGCGGCCGGGTGATGATGACTTCCGTTCGCCGTTGCAGTTCGCGGCGTCGTTCGAGCGCGCGCTCGCGCATGTCGCGGGAGCGGGCGACGACGGAAAGGGCATTTTCTATGGTTGCGTCTGCTGTGTTCATCGCTGACCTCCATAATGTTCACTTTATGTTCTCATTATTGATGGCTTGTGTCAACACTATGGCACGGTTACGGGCAGGTAATCGATACGCCCCCGGCACGCTGAGCACGGCGGCGCGAAAGACTGCGTGGGGATCGGCTTTGCTCCACGCGCCAAGCTGCCCCGCACGGATCTGTTCCGGCAGTGTCGACAGGGACACTCCGGGCTGGCTACGTCGATTTTCACGATGATGTTTCGAAGGCGCGAGGCTGATCCGCCCGGCTTCAGGAGGGGCTCAGGAGAGGGGGCGTTGATCCGGCGCGGGAAGGCTGCCGGCGGTCAAGAGATCGGTGAGATGCTCGCTGGCGAGCGCGACGATGGCAAGGGCGGCCTGCTGGCGGTTCCAGCCGGCATGTTCCGCTTTTTCGATCAGTCCTTGAATGGAAGGCTCCAGCGCGAACTGGCACTCTGCCTGGTAGTCCATGGTGTCGATCGAAAGCGACGGGGAATTGATTGCGGCCCGCATCCTTTGGTCTCCCTGTTTTCCGGCATGCTCATTCTACGCGAGACGCAAATCGGAACATGCACATTCAGAGGCCGGTGATATCGGGTATCTTGTGAGGCCCGCATATCACTGGCAGCGAATCCCCCAGCAGGCGGACGTTAACGGTAAGTCTTGATCGCTGTCAACGAGCGCAGGGTGGCAGGAACGTCGCCATACTCGTTCTCAGAGCCTTCCGTTCCGGAACGGTTTTCGCCGCCAGATCAGCAGCGCCATCACGTAAAGCGCAAAAAGCACGAACCATGTGACGGGCAGCACCATAAAAAGCGCCGCATAAGCGCAGTTTCCCTCAAAACAGGAGCCGAGAAATCCGGAATCGGCGAGTGCTGCCGACAATAAAAACGCACATATCCCACTCCCGACCGCGCCGAGAATGAAAAGCAATATGTTGATGAACAATCTCATGCCCCCGATCATAGGGATGATTAAGACAGCTTTGGGGAAACGGCGTCACGGCGAGACCTATATTCACCGTTTCGGCAGCCTTGAGAAGGAAAGAACGCCTTTTCTCGCCGCAGCGAATTGACGAAAGCACTAAGTCGAATTTTAAATATGACTCGCGTTTTACGGGAATTCTGGTTTTATTACTTCGGGGTTATAAATGGGGATTTTCAGATGATCAGGGTCGTTTTTGTTACGCTCGCTTTTTTTCTCTTCGCCATATCACCGTCTGTTGCTCAGGATACGGCTCCTGACTGGAAAAAATTTGGTTCCGAATATTTGACCTATAATGGTCAGGCCCTGACGTTCGATGCGGCGGACCTGCAACGTCACCAGAACCGCTTGCGTTGCGTTAAAATGAATAATTATGGATGCGTTATGGGGCGAAGCTGGCAAGGGGCAGTCGCCAACGACAGGGTCGGTCATGCCATCTTCGAGCATCCGAAATGGTCGGTGCGCGCAGTTGTCCGGGATTATTGCTCAAAGAACCGCAGGGGATTGCGATCTGCAATGCAGATTGCCGAGACCTATTCACCCTGGTGCGATACGCTCGGCACCGTCGGGGTTCGAAACGGCTGGGGCAGATCATGCACTGGCGGCCCGCAGCCGCCTGCAGGCTTTAAAGGTCCTCTCTGCGCAAAACCCGCAAACGGCACGCCTGCGGCCGGCCAGTGCGGAAGCTGCAATTGCCCCGATGGCGTTGCGCAAGGCATGGCGGCCAGCGTGAAAGTCGGGATCAATGACAATCTTGCGCTTTTTGGTGCTGACGGCTCACCGAATGTCGGCAATCTGGTTGCCGTTCTCGGAAGCAAGTTCCGGCGGGAGACCGGTTTTGCAGTCAATGAAGGGTTGATCAAGGAAGGTATCGAGCTGGCGGGGCAATGCCGCTGACGGGCTTTTAGCTCCGCATCAACAATGCGCTTTGGGAACACCGACAGAGGCGGTGCAAGCCGCCTTTTTATGGACGCGGTCCAAGGCTTCCAGCCCGCCCCAAGGGCATCATCGGCCCGTAAGGCCGACGCTGGCTGCGTCCGTTAATTTTATGATAAATCAAGGAGTTAATGGTGGGTGATGTAGGGCTCGAACCTACGACCCGCTGATTAAGAGTCAGCTGCTCTACCAACTGAGCTAATCACCCGACCGGCACCGTGTGGCGGTGTGAGGGGGCGTATAAAGGGGAAGTTTGGGCTTGTCCAGCGCGGAAATGAAATTTCTTCGATTTTTGTGACGAAAAAATTTCAGCCGCGCTGGAAAAGCCTGAAAATCCGGGGTTTTACGGATTTTTCCTTTTATTCATCCGCGTCTGAAAGCCCGGCCGATAAGGATGAGGATGCAGGCGCCGATAAAGCCGGCGATGAGATAACCGAGCCAACCCGTCAAAACGATTCCAAATACGGAAAGGATGGCGTTGGCGACGATCGCGCCGACGATTCCAAGAAGGATGTTCATGAAAACACCCATATTGCTTTTCATGAATTGTTCGGCGAGCCACCCGGCGACACCACCGATGATGATGGCTGCGATCCAGCCAATGCCAGCAGATTCCATGATTTCCTCCCATGTTGCTGCATTATCAAAGGTGATGATTCCCGTGGTGAAAAGCAAGGCAAACTCCTGAAAACCTCGCTTTATGCGGGTGGTTTTCCGCGCGGCAGGCGCTAAATAGCCTGATGCGGGCGCGAAGAGACGAAAGGCATGGATGTGCGGTTGATGTTGGGCGGATTGATGGACGGCAAACGGGTGTTAGACGGCTCGACGCGGGATCGGCGGCAAAGGACGGCCATGGCGGCGATAATGGCCATGGTGCTTTTCCTGGTCGGCGGTCTCTTGTCGGCAATGCCCGCCGCGGCGCAGGAGGGAACGACATCGCCCGCCCCGGTGGCGATCCAGGCTTCGACCGTCGAACAGGCGAGGGCGGAGCTGGAGAAATGGAAGGCCGATGTTGCGGCCATCGCCCGGCAGGTGGAAGCGGGCGGCAGCGACGACGTGCAGCTTGTGGACCTCAAGGGGCGGGCCGATACCATTGCCGCCGATGCGGCCGCCGCCAACACCAAGCTGCGCACCCGTCTCGACCAGATCAAGACCCGGCTGGATGCGCTGGGTGCGGCGCCTGCGGACGACCAGCCGCCGGAAGCCAGCATGGTGACGGAAGAGCGAAACCGGCTGACGGCGGAACGGGCCGAGGTGAATGCGATTGCCGGCGAGGTGGAGAGCACGGCCACCAATGCCGCGCAGATCTCCAACAATATCACCGCCGTTCGCCGGGCGCTTTTCGCCGCCACGCTGTTCAAGCGCACGGAAGTTTCGGCACAGACGCTGGGTGATGCGTCCTCGGCCTTTCTGACCGAGCTGACCAACCTGAACAACGCTTTCAGCAGCTGGGCGAGTTTCGTCTGGAATTACAAGCGCCTGCCGATGTTCGGGGCCGTGACGCTGTCGATCATGGCGGCTCTTCTGTTTCTGGTGGGCGGTTACCGCTTTTTCGGCAGCCGCATGGACCGGCGGGCGTTTACGGGCGAGCCTTCCTATCTCAGACGGCTTTCGGTGGCCTTCTGGTCCACCATGGTGCAGTCGCTGTCGCTTTTCCTGTTTCTCGTCACCTCGGCGTTTTTCCTCGATAATTTCAACGTGCTGCGGTCCGATATCGCGCCGATCCTGTTCGGGGCCATGGCGGTCACGGGCTTCGTTTATTTCGTGTCGCGGCTGAGCTATGCGATCTTTGCGCCGACGCAGTCGGAATGGCGTCTGCTGCAGGTTTCCAATCGCGGCGCACACACGCTGTCCTCGGCCGTGCTGCTGATGGCGCTCGTCAATGGGCTCGATTATCTGTTCGGCACTATCAGCGAGACGTTGTATTCGCCGCTGATCGTCACCGTCGCCAAGAGTTTTGTCGCCTCGATCATTATCGGCCTCATCCTGCTCACCGTGTCGTTCCTGCGGCCGGTCATCGGCGAAGGGCAGGATTACGAGACCGGCAATCAGCGACTGCCGCGCTGGCTCGTCATTCTGCTGCGGGTCGGCGGTCTCATTCTCATCGGCGCCTGCCTGACGGGTTATGTCGGTCTTGCGCGCTTCCTCGCCACGCAGATTGTCGCCACCGGCGCGGTGCTGGCGACGATGTATATCGGCATTCTCTCCGGCAAGGCGATTTCACGGCAGGGGGCCTTTTCGGAATCCCTTGCCGGCCGCTATCTTGGGCGACGTTTCGGCCTCGGCCCGGTTGCGCTCGATCAGGCCGGTCTTGCCGCCGGGCTCGGCATCTATGCGGTAGCACTTGCCTTCGGCGTGCCGCTCATCCTGTTTTCCTGGGGTTTCCAGCCGGGCGATATTGAAAGCTGGGCCTATCGCCTGCTGACCGGCATCACCGTCGGAAATGCCTCGATTTCGCTGATCGGCCTCTTCGGCGGTGTTCTCGTCTTCGCCATCGGTTATATCATCACCCGCTGGTTCCAGAAGTGGCTGGACAACAACGTCATGGCGCGCGGGCAGGTGGATGCCGGCGTGCGCAACTCGGTCAAAACAGGTATCGGTTATCTCGGTATCGCAGTTGCGGCCATTTTCGGCGTCTCTTCGGCCGGTCTCAACCTTTCGAGCCTGGCGCTGGTGGCTTCTGCCCTGTCGGTCGGTATCGGTTTCGGCCTGCAGAATATCGTCTCGAACTTCGTCTCCGGCCTTATCCTGCTGGTGGAGCGACCCTTCAAGGTGGGGGACTGGGTGGTAACAGGCACGACGGAGGGCACCGTCAAGCGGCTTTCCGTGCGCGCCACCGAGATCGAAACTTTCCGTGGGCAATCGATCATCGTGCCGAATTCGGAATTCATCAATTCCTCGGTTGGCAACTGGACACACCGCAACCGCATCATGCGCGCCGAAATCCCGGTTTCCGTGTCTTACGATTCCGATCCGCAGAAGGTCATGGATATTCTGCTGGAACTCGTGCGCGCCCAGCCGCCGGTGCTGCGCAATCCCGAGCCGCATGTGGAATTCCTCCGCTTCGGCGATTTTTCGCTGGATTTCGAACTGCGTTTCCATCTCGCTGATCTGTCGAACGGGCTTGGCGTGAAAAACGCGCTGCGCATCGCCATCCTCCAGCGCTTCCGGGAGGAGGGGATCGACATCCCGTTCCCGCAGCGCAACCTCAACATCCACGTCGAAGGCGACGCCAATCCGCAGATGCTGGCGGCGCTGCTTTCGGAAGAGGGCGACAAGGCGGTGGTGGCCCATACGGGTGCGGCGTCGCCCGTCGCCGGCAATGCGCCGGAGAACGATGCCGGCAAGGCGGGCGGCAAGACTGTTGCGGAACAGCCAGCCGCGGCAAAAGCGGCCGGCAAGGACAAGTGAGCGGCTGCGGCTGGTATCGGTCCTTACGGGTGCGGGGCAGGCCTCGCATCCGACTGTCTTGCGGTGAATGATGGGCGCACCGGGTTTGCCTTTACTTGATGGAGGCCGGATATGCCCGACTGCCGTCACGAAAATATAATCGGAATACCCGTAATGACTGTATTGTTATGTAAACTGTAAGTTGATATATTGTGGTTATTGTTTAGTTTATTTCGTTTCTGTCGGGGTTCAAATGCCGGATCCAATCGATGAGAATGCCCAGCCTGCCCAGCCTGCCCAGCCTGCCCAGCCTGCCCAGCCTGCCCAGCCTGCCCAGCCTGCCCAGCCTCCGGGCCCGGTTTCCGCAAAAATACCTCTTCGCGAAAAACTGAAGGGTTTTTGGGCGTGGATGCAGCCCCATGCCGCCCGGCTGTCCCTTCTGACGGCCGGGGTCGTTATAGGTTCGGCGGGTCTGTTTTTCCTGATGGGTCAGACGGATGTGACCGACGATTACCTGCCCAAACGCTGGAATGAATCCATCCGCCGGTTGGGTATCACGCCGGTCTACCCGCCCCAGGAGGACATTTACGTTGGCGATATCATCGCCGAGGTCGTAGATTCAGGCCACAAGTTCAAATCCCTGCCGGACGACCTCCAGAGCGAATCCTTCATCGGCCGCTACGTCAAGGTGACGCAGATACCGGATCTTCGACGATACCTTTCCCTGAAATCGGAAGCCCCTTATTTCGGCGACAATACCTGGCAGCAGAGTGAGGAAAAGCTTGCTCTTTCGCAGCCGCGCACCGAAGTCCAGAATAATGGCACGACGTCGGGTCTCGAGGTGAAGGATGTGCTTTTCCCGGTTATCAAGATCGAGCGACGGGAAGGTATGGCCGGGCTCTGGAACACTATCGGTTTCGGCGGCGCGCGTGCGGATGTCGAGGAAATCGAGCTGCAGAACGTTCAGACGTACGCCATCAATCCTTTTCACGCTCAATACGCATTGATTCAGTTTTGTGCCGGCAAGAAAACGCAGCTTCTTTGTAACGATGAATATCTGCGGGAGAAGCTGTCCTATATTCTCGGCCGCGACATTTTGAGAAGTGCGGAAACCAAGGATTGCGGTCTGCGCTACATCTACGACATCCGGCTGCTTGTGGTGCGCCAGGCATTCCTGACGCGTGGTGTGAAGGTCACCAACGGCCGTGGCCGGTTGGTTGAGGCCAATCTGGCCGGTAGCAAGCCGGACATGAAGCAATTGCAGGATGCCGTGAATTCGGCGGCAACCGACCGACCCAAGGAAACCCCGGCGGACGCCGCCGTGAAGGAAAAGCTCGCTGCTGAAAATACCATCCGCAGCGCCAATAGTTCGGGCCTTTTCTCCGAACGTCGTTTTGCCCGGCCCCTCGTTATTGGTTTCAATTCCGTTTCGCTGGGTATGCGCGGCAGTACACCTGCCTGGAGGGATGATCTGGCAAAGGCAGCCGCCGATGAGAAAGTAAAAGGCACGACGCTGGCATGCGCGACATCAACGGAGGCGCAGAAATGAAAAACGCATCGATTTTGTTCGGACTTTTCTGCTTCTTTCTCGCCAGTACTCAAAATGCCCTCTCGCAGCCTGTTGGTGGCAACGGTTCCCCGATCAACGCCGATTGCCAATTTGAGATTCCGCCTTGCGAAACTCCAATCGTCAGTGTTCCAGGTAAGCCTCCGGTCTCTCCACCACCGGCAGCAGGGGGAGGAGGCATTCACAATCTGCCTGGAGCCTCCGTTTTCAAGGAAACGATAATTATTCCCGGCAACAACATGTTCGAAGAATTCAAACTGGATCAGCCCAAGATGCTTGAGATGCAGAAGCAGCTTCAGAATCGGTCACCCTGAATATCGGATCGATACTATCCAGCCTGTGTCGCCGTCTCCACAGGGGCGGCGGCAGTCGAACCAAAGCCCACCCCGATGGCGCAATTTCTTCCCTGTCGCAGCACCCTATGGCCATGTCGCAATCAGGCGGCTGAACGGCCGGCAAGCGCTTCATATTCCTCCCATCCAATGTCGGCGGAATAAGGCAAGGCCGGCGCTTTTCAGGGGTTCTGTAAATGAAGACACATGCACGGGCGGTGGTGATCGGTGGCGGCGTCGTCGGCGTTTCGACGCTTTATCATCTTGCCAAGAAGGGCTGGAGCGACAGCGTTCTCATCGAGCGCAAGGAGCTCACCTCGGGTTCCACCTGGCATGCGGCCGGGCTTCTGCCGCTGTTCAACATGAGCTATTCGGTCGGCCAGATCCACAAATATTCCGTGAAGTTCTATGAGGAGCTTCAGGAAGAGACCGGCATGAATGTCGGCTTCTCCAAGGTCTCCAACATCCGTCTCGCCCGCACCAAGGATCGCTGGGACGAATATATGTATTATGCCGGCATCGCCGAGACTATCGGTGTGCGCGTCAACATGCTGACGCCGGAGCAGGTGAAGGAAATCTGGCCGCTCTGCGAGACGGACGGCCTGCTGGGCGCCATCCAGCATCCGGATGACGGTTATATCCAGCCCGCCGATCTGACGCAGGCGCTGGCCAAGGGCGCGCGTGATCGCGGGGCGACCATCTACCGCAACACGACGGTCACCGCCATCGAGCAGCTGGAAGACGGTCACTGGAAGGTGACGACGGACAAGGGCGAGATCATCGCCGAACATATCATCTCCTGCACGGGTTCTTTTGCCCGCAAGACCGGCGAGATGGTCGGCATCAACATTCCGGTCATCCCGGTCGAGCATCAGTACATCGTTACCGAGCCGCATCCGGCCATTCAGGAACGTCGCCGCCAGGGCCTGCCGGAAATGGGCGTCCTGCGCGAATCCGACTCGGCCTGGTATATGCGCGAAGAAGCGGGCGGCCTGATCCTCGGTCCTTATGAAGTCGGTGCGCCGGTCTGTTATGTCGACGGTCCCTCCGATGACAGCGAATATGAGCTGTTCCAGGAAGAACTGGACCGCCTGATGCCGCATATCGAAACCGCCATGGTGCGCGTTCCGGCCTTCGGCGAAGTGGGCATCAAGAAAGTCTATAACGGCGCGATCGCCTATACGCCTGACGGTAACCCGATCGTTGGTCCCGCACCGGGCCTGAAGAATTTCTGGCTGAACGAAGGTCATTCCTTCGGCATCACCGCCGCCGGCGGCGCCGGCTGGCAGCTGGCCGAATGGATCGTCGACGGCGAGCCGACGCTCGACCTGATGGGTGTCGATCCGCGCCGCTTCGGGCCTTACGCAACGGAAGGTTACCTCATCGCGAAGAACGAGGAAGCCTATGCCAACGTCTTTACCATGCATTATCCGGATGAGGAGCGCTCCGCCGCCCGTCCGCTGAAGACCACGCCGGTTTATGACCGCCTGAAGAAGCTCGGCGGCGTGTTCGGCTCGGTTTATGGCTGGGAACGCGCCAACTGGTATGCGCCGGAAGGTTATGCGCTGCGCGACGAAGATCTCGGCGTCGGCGCCGATGTGATCACCAGCCACAATCACGCGCCGGCTCTGGATGACGGCCGTATCGTTGAAAAATGGTCCTTCCGCCGCTCGAATTATTTCGAACATGTCGGCAACGAGGTGAAGAACGTTCACCAGAATGTCGGCGTGCTTGATATGTCGGCCTTCGCGAAGATGGAGGTTTCCGGCCCCGGTGCGCGGGCATGGCTCGACAGCATTCTTGCCAACGCTGTGCCGAAGAAGCGCGGTCGCATCGCGCTCACCCATCTTCTGACGCCGACTGGCGGCGTGAAGGCGGAATTCACCGTTTATGAGTGGGCGCCGGGCCGCTTCTACATGGTTTCGGCCGGTGGTCTCGAGACGCATGACCATGACGTGCTGCGCCGTCTTGCGCCCACCGACGGGTCCGTGGTGCTGCAGCCGATCACTCAGAAATACGGCGTGCTGGTTCTGGCCGGTCCGAAGTCGCGCGATCTCCTGAAGAAGCTCACCCGCACCAGCCTTGATAACAAGGATTTCCCCTGGCTCACCGGCAAGCAGATTTCCGTCGGCGTGGCGACGGCGCATGCGCTGCGTGTCAACTTCGTGGGCGAACTGGGCTGGGAACTGCACCATCCGATCGAGATGCAGAACTACATCTTTGACCGGCTGATGGAAGCGGGCGCTGAATTCGGCATCAAGCCTTTCGGTATCCGGGCCATGGTGTCCATGTCGCTCGAAAAATCCTACCGCAACATGGGCCGAGAACTGTCGGTCGAATATAACGCCTATGAATCCGGCCTCGACCGCTTCCTGCGCCCGGAGAAGAACTTCATCGGCCGCGACGCACTGGTGGCCTACAAGGAGGCGGGCCTGAAGTCGGTCTTCTCGACGCTGACTGTTTCGGGCAATACGGATGTCGATGCGCGCGGTTCGGAAGCGATCTTCGATGAAAACGGTGTGCTTGCCGGACGTGCAACAAGCGGTGGGTTCGGCTGGCGCATGGGCAAATCCATCGCGCTTGCCATGCTCAAGCCGGAATACGCGGCCATCGGCACCAAGCTCAAGATCCGCATTCTCGGCACGTCCTATGATGCCGAAGTGGTTGAAGAGAGCCCGTTCGACACCGAAAATGCGCTTCTGCGCGTATAAGACCACATCCCCTCCCAAAGTCGGAATACGGCCCCTCGCGGGCCGTATTTCCTTTTAAGTAAGCATGTGCTCAACTGGCTTTCACGCAAAAGTGTTATTAATCATTCTGAAAAATGAGCCTGCTATCTTTCCCTGACATACGATGGGGGATCGGGGCAGAATGAATTTCCTGGGCATTACGGGCATGCAATATTCTGGCGTGCCTTTCACTAACAACCGCATTTTGCTGGCGGAAGACAGCAACGTGTTCACCCAGATGGTGACCCTGCGTCTCAAGGAGATGCTGGGCGTTTCCGTGGAGGTGTGCCGCTCTTTTGAAGAGTTGCAGGCCTGTTACGAACATTCTCCCGAACCGGTGACGCTGGCGATTTCCAACATCAACCTACCGGGGGCGGAAAAGGGTGAGGCGCTGGAATATCTGATCGATCTTTCGATCCCGACCATCGTTTTCACCAGCACCTTCCACGAGGGGACGCGCGAAACGCTGATCGCCAAGGATGTGGTCGATTATATCCTGAAGGACAATATTTTCGCCGTGGATATGCTGACGGAATCCGTCTGCCGTTTTCTCACCAACCACCGCCACCATGTGCTGATCGTTGATGACAGCCCGACGGCGCGGGCGCTGCTTTCGAGCCGCCTCAAGCGTTATAATTTCCGTGTCAGCCTGGCAGATAGCGGCGCCAAGGCGCTCGAAATCCTGAAGGCCAATTCCGATATCGGCCTCGTGGTGACTGACTATAACATGCCCGATATTGACGGCTTCGAACTGACGCGGCGCATCCGCACCGTACGCGGGTCGCATGAGCTGCGCATCATCGGCGTCTCGTCCTCCACAAACCGGCTGCTTTCCGCGCGGTTCCTCAAGGCGGGCGGCAATGATTTCATGCTGCGGCCCTTCATTGACGAGGAGTTCTATTGCCGCGTCAACCAGAACCTCGATACGCTGGTTCAGATACAGCTGGCAAAAGCGGGAGTAAGGCCGGCGGCCTGAGCCGGGTCTTCCCCGTTAAAGCTGCGATTCGAGCGGCAGGAAGCGCATGATACCGGCGACGATGCGGCGGCTGATGGCGGCGTCGGGTTCGCGCCGGTAGGTTTTCGTCCGCCCCTGTTCTTCCGTCATCCAGACAATATGCCTGCCTTTGTCGATTTCCAGCTCGAAGCTCATGGTGCGGCGGATTTCGTCGGCGAATATCTCATCCATACGGGCGACCAGCGGGGCTGAGTTGAACACGACGCCCATTTCCGTATTGAGCGAGGCGGAGCGTGGATCGAAATTGAGCGAGCCGATATAGCCGGTCTTGCCATCACGGGTGAAGGCCTTGGTGTGCAGGCTCGCCTGTCCCGAACCGCGCAGGGTGAAGTTTGACTGATCCGCCTGCGCGCGCAGCTCATGCAGCTGCACCCCGCCGGAGAGGAGCGGTTTTCGATAGCGGGCATAACCGGCGTGAACGGCGGCAACATCGGTCGCCGCCAGCGAATTGGTGAGGATGGCGACTGACACGCCGTTTTCGGCGAGTTGCAGGAATATCCCCACCCCCTGTTTGCCGGGAATGAAATAGGGGGAGGTGATATGCAGGCTGTCGCCTGCTGCCTGCATCAGCGGCAGCAGGCTTTCCATCAGGAAGTTGTGGCCCTTGCGGCGTTTACCCGCCGCTTTCTCCGGCGGATCGGCAAGGATATCCGCCGCCTCAACCCAGTGCAGGCGGTCCGACATCAGAAAATGATCGCGGCCATACTGGCTTTCGACGCGTTCCAGATAGGGTTTGGCCGCCTCGCTTTTCGGCAGGGCATCCAGTTCGCGGCGCAATTTGGCGAGTTTGTTTGGCCTGCGTGAAAGCAGGGAACGCACGGGAACGGAAACGGCGCTGTTCCAGTAATCGTCGAAGATCTCGGTGGCGTCGGCGACGATGCTGCCGAAACCGAGAATATCGAAATCATGGAAATTCGCGCGCTCGGCGGCATCGAAATAGGCGTCGCCAATATTGCGCCCGCCGACGATCACGGCCCGCCCGTCGGCAATCCACGCCTTGTTGTGCATGCGCCGGTTGACGCTTCGGAAACGCAGCACCAGCTCGATGCCTCGATGCAGCATGTTTTCCCGCGCCCGGGTGGGATTAAACAGCCTGAGTTCGATATTCGGATGGCTGTCGATGGCGTGGAAGATACGGTCGGAAATGGAAACGCCGAGATCGTCGAGGAGCAGACGCACGCGCACGCCGCGATCGGCGGCGGCGATCACCTCACGCATCATCAGCCGTCCGGTCAGGTCGGCATTCCACATGTAATACATGAGATCGAGGCTGCGCCCCGCCGCCCGGGCCGCCGCCACGCGCACCGCAAAGGCATCGAGATTGGAATGTAAGAGGCAGAGCGCATTCTTCTCGTTCCAGCCGTTTCTGATCGACTGCCAGTGCCGGTCCAGCGCCGTTTCATCCTCGGCAACGGGCATGGCGGTGGAGGGGCGTTTGGGAATGGCCCTTTCCCGCTGCTTGCCGATGACGACGAACAGGCTCGGTCCTATGACCAGGAGAAGAATGATGATGAAGACCGTAAATGCAGTCACTTGTTTTGATCGCTCCCGGCCCGAAGAGTATCAGGCGCAGTGAAAACGCGCGAGGAGATAAAGCGTTCACGGCATTGGACGTTGTGGATGAAAAACGCTGTCTTCCGCCCGTCGAAGGGACTTGTGATTAAGATAAGTGTGTGCTTATGTGTTGTCATGACTGAGAATGATATTTTCCGTGCGCTGGCCGATCCGACACGCCGCGCCATTTTCGAAAAACTGGCGGACGGCGCCATGAACGCTTCCGCCTTGCGTGAAGGCATCGAGATCAGCCAGCCGGCCATGTCGCAGCATCTTTCTGTCCTGCGCGGGGCGGGGCTGGTGGTTGAAAGGCGGCAGGGCCGTTTCGTCAATTATGAGGTCGATCCGGAAGGATTGACCCGCATTGCGGCATGGCTCGGCAAATATCGCGCCTACTGGCCGCAGCGCATCGAGGCTCTGAAGCTCCTGCTGAAGGATATGGATCAATGAACAGGCAAACACCGGAAGCACCGAAAAACGGTCTGGAGCTTGAATATGATCTGGACGAGCCGCCGCAGAAAGTGTGGCGTGCGATCAGCATTCCCGCCTTTCGCGAACACTGGTTGCCGAGGCAGGCCCTGGCGGAACCAGAGGCGATAAAGACGACGCCGGGGCAGGAGGTCTGCTACCGGCTGCGGGAGGATCATCCGCCATTTCTGGAAAGCACCGTCACGTTCCGGATCGCAACGAATGACCGTGGCGGCACCCGCCTGCGCATCATTCATGACCTGCCCGTAAATACCGGCTGCATGACGAAGGCCGCCGCAAACCACAACGGTTCGCCGATCAAGCTCGCCGCCTGATCCGGCACGTTTCCCGATATTCTTAAACGACAGGAGTTCGCCGATGCGCGAAACGATGCAACTCGTCCCTATGGTAGTCGAACAATCGTCAAGGGGAGAACGGTCTTTCGACATCTACTCCCGCCTGCTGCGGGAGAGGATCATCTTCCTCAATGGCGAGGTGAACGATACGGTTTCCGCGCTGGTCTGCGCGCAATTGCTGTTTCTTGAAGCGGAAAACCCGAAGAAGCCGATCCATCTCTACATCAATTCGCCGGGTGGCATGGTGACCAGCGGTTTCGCCATGTATGACACCATGCGTTACATTCGCGCGCCGGTGCATACGCTGTGCATGGGAACGGCCCGTTCCATGGGCTCGTTCCTGCTGATGGCGGGCGAACCCGGCATGCGGGCGGCGCTGCCCAATGCCAGCATCCTCATTCACCAGCCATCAGGCGGTTTTCAGGGGCAGGCGTCGGACATGCTTATCCACGCCGAGGAAATCAGGCAGACAAAACACCGCATGACGCGGCTTTACGCCGAACATTGCGGGCGCAGCTACGAGGATTTCGAGAGGGCGATGGATCGCGACCGGTTCATGACGGTGCAGGAGGCTCTGGAATGGGGCCTGATCGACCGCATTCTGGAAGTCCGCGAGGATGCGGCGGCATAGGGCCGGACTTACTCGGATTTCCGGCTGATATTGGCACCTGCTGGCAGGACTTCCAGGCTGCGCCGGGCAAGCTCAGCCACTACTTCCTCGAAACCGAAGCGGGATGTCCAGCCCAGCCCCTCTGCGGCGCGTGCGGGTGAATAGATCCGGTCAATGGTCGCCGGCAGCGCCCATCCCATCTGCGCGAAAGCGGCGGCGAGGGCGGGGGTCCGCTGCCGCAGGATGAAGGCTGCATCCCGAGCGAGGATGTCGCAGTCATCAGCGGAAAACGGGGTCGCGGCCGATATGATATAGCGTTGGAAATCGTCTCCCGCATTGCTCAGCGCCAGCAGATGGGCGTCGGCGACATCGCGGATATCGACGCCGCGATGCAGCCGGTAGGCCGCCATCACATCGGCGGGCTCCGGGAAACTTCTGGACATGCGCAGCACGCGCACGGCGAGATGCGGGCCCGCCATCTCCGCCAGCACCTGCTCGGCTTCGAGCTTGGTGCGGTGATAGATGCTTTTCGGCCGGGGCGGCGTCTCTTCATCGATGAATGTGCAGGACCCTGCAGATACGGCGTGTCCATAAAGCGCCGTGGTGCTGGTGAAAACCAGCCGTGGCACGCCTGCCGCCATGGCCGCTTCCGCCAGCATGCGGGTCCCGTCGACATTGATGCGCTGAAATTCCGCGTCCGGAACGATGCCGACATGCGGGGCGTGGAGTGCCGCCGTATGGATCACCGCATCTGCGCGCTCGAGAGCGGAATGCAGGAGCGCCCTGTCTGCGAAATCGCCAACGATATGGGTGGTGGAGAAGGGGGAGCGGTCAATGCCGGTAACATCGTGCCTGCCGGCCAGGGCGCTGAAAATCGCACGGCCGACCCGACCGGAACTGCCCGTGAGCACTATCCGCATGATGTTGCCTCCATATCAACACAAAAGGCAGCGCCATGCGCTGCCTTTCAGGGGTGCATCCGGATGATCAGATATCCAGATTGTCCGCAAAGGCCGCCCGCTCCTGAATGAAACGGAAGCGCGCATCGGCCTTGGTGCCCATCAGGTTGTCGACGGCCTCGCGGGTGCCTTCGAAATCCACATCGTCGATCTCGACGCGCAGCAGGGTGCGCTTTTCGGGATCCATGGTGGTTTCCTTCAGCTGCTGGGCCATCATTTCGCCAAGGCCTTTGAAGCGGCCGATTTCGACCTTCTTGCCCTTGAAGACGGTTTCCATCAGCTCGGCGCGGTGGGCGTCGTCGCGGGCATAAGCGCTCTTGGCACCCTGACGGATGACGTAAAGCGGCGGCACCGCCAGATAGAGGTGATTGCCGCGAATGAGTTCCGGCATTTCCTGATAGAAGAAGGTGATGAGCAGCGAGGCGATATGGGCGCCGTCGACATCGGCATCGGTCATGATGATGATGCGCTCGTAACGCAAATCTTCTTCGCGGTATTTGGTGCGGGTACCGCAGCCGAGCGCCTGAATGAGATCGGCGATCTGCTGGTTGGCGGAGAGTTTTTCGCGGCTGGCGCTGCCGACGTTCAAAATCTTGCCGCGCAGGGGCAGGATGGCCTGATTGGCGCGGTTGCGCGCCTGCTTGGCCGAGCCGCCGGCCGAGTCACCCTCGACGATGAAAAGTTCCGCATTTTCCGCCGTGTTCTGGGCGCAGTCCGCCAGCTTGCCGGGCAGGCGCAGCTTGCGCACGGCGGTCTTGCGGTTGACTTCCTTTTCCTTGCGGCGGCGCAGGCGCTCTTCGGCGCGCTCGATCACCCAGTCGAGCAGCTTGGCCGCTTCGCCCGGATTGCCGGCGAGATAGTGGTCGAAGGGATCGCGCAGCGCGTTTTCGACGATGCGCTGGGCTTCGACGGTCGCGAGCTTGTCCTTGGTCTGGCCGACGAATTCAGGCTCGCGGATGAAGACCGAGAGCATGCCGGCGGCAGAGATCATCACGTCGTCGGTGGTGATGTCCTTGGCGCGCTTGTTCTGCGTCAGATCGGCATAATTTTTGAGGCCCTTGGTGAGCGCGATGCGGAAACCCGCCTCATGCGTGCCGCCTTCGGGCGTCGGGATGGTGTTGCAATAGGAATGGATCTGCGTATCGCCGCCATACCAGGTGACCGCCCATTCCAGCGCGCCGTGGCCGCCGGTCTTTTCGGTGCGGCCCGAGAAAATCTCGCGGGTGACGGTGAATTCCTTGCCGAGCGTGGCGGCAAGATAATCCTTGAGGCCGCCGGGGAAATGGAACACGGCCTTTTCGGGGATTTCGCCGCCGGCCGGCACCATGCCGGGATCGCAGCTCCAGCGGATTTCGACGCCGCCGAAGAGATAGGCCTTGGAGCGGGCCATGCGGAAAATGCGCGCCGGTTCGAATTTCGCGTGATCGCCGAAGATTTGCGGATCGGGATGGAACCGCACGCGGGTGCCGCGACGGTTGTGCACGTCGCCCAGTTCCTCAAGCCCGCCGATCGGCGCGCCGCGCGAAAAACGCTGGCGGTAAAGCTTGCGGTTACGCGCCACTTCCACTTCCAGAAGATCGGACAGCGCATTGACCACGGAAACGCCGACGCCGTGCAGGCCGCCCGATGTCTCATAGGCCTTGCCGTCGAACTTGCCGCCGGCATGCAGCTTGGTCATGATGACTTCGAGCGTCGACTTGCCGGGAACCTGCGGGTGGTTTTCCACGGGAATGCCGCGGCCGTTATCGGTGACCGTCAGAAAGCCTTCGGCATCGAGATGGACCTCGATGAAATTGGCATGGCCGGCGACGGCCTCGTCCATGGAGTTGTCGATGACTTCGGCGAAAAGGTGGTGCAGCGCCTTCTCGTCGGTGCCGCCGATATACATGCCCGGCCGCATGCGCACCGGCTCCAGCCCTTCAAGCACGCGGATTGATGAGGCGCCGTAATCGTCACCGGAAGGAGACACGGGTGCTGGTGGCGCAGGCGGCGTGGCAGCCGCAACGGCTGCGGGTTTCGGCTGCACGTTCGCGTTGGCGGGAACTGTCGACGGGGCCTTCACGGGTTTGACCGCGTCATCATTCGTTTCCGTTTCGCTGTTTCGTGCTGCCGGAAGACCGGAGAAGAGATCGTTGCTGTCGTCCATCATGTCCAAGTTCAAAATTCGTGTCGTCAGAATTTCGCCAAGCGAATCAGTATGCCAATGGGGCGATTATAGCGCCAAACGTGTAAGGCGTGTGGCCGAACGCGGCGCACCTTATGCCACGATTGTGTCAGGGTTTCGCAACAGGAGGATTGCGCTGCCGGCCTTGCAATGGCAAGTCTCGCAGCCACGAATGAACGGTTAACCAAGGCATGTCCACAGCTCATTTCACGTTTTGTACTCTTTTCTGCCTGACTGTTGCGGCGATGCCGGGCGGCGCCGGGGCGGCTGACGGGCCGCTGCGGCCCTTCAAGGACGAGCTATTTTCCGCCCAGACGGTGCTTTCCACTGGAGATGGCGGCGCATCTGAGGTGATCGATTATCAGGAGATGCGCGACATCAACGGCCGCGACGAGGTGCCGGAGCGGCGGGTGAAACGGCAATATGTCGATATGGCGCCGAAGAGCGCGCAGGCGCTTGAAACCGTGTCGGTCGAGGGTAGGGCGCTCGAAGTGGGGCGCGTCGGGCCGGCAAGCGGACAGGCCTTCACCGTCATCTTCATCCACGGGCGCGGCGGTGACCGGCGGCTCGGCATGAATGACTACACCTTCGGCGGCAACTTCAACCGCATGAAGAACCTGGCGGTCGCCAATGGCGGCACCTATTATGCGCCGAGCGTGCGCTCCTTCGATGAGAACGGCGTTGCCGATGTCGCGGCGTTGATTGCCGATGCAGCCAGAAAATCGGGCGGCAAGCCTGTTGTGCTGACCTGCGCCTCCATGGGCAGCTTCATCTGCTATGGCATCAGCCGCGACAAGGCTGCTGTCGCCAAGCTCAAGGGCATGGCGATCCTCGGTGGTGCGGTCGATCCCGATTTTCCGAAAAGCGTCTTTGCAAAAGCGAAGAAGCCTGTGTGGTTCACCCATGGCAGCGCCGACAAGGTCTATTCGGCCGATCAGCAGGCGATGATCTTCCGCACCCTGCTGAAGGCCGGCGAGCCGGCGCGGTTCACGCGGTATGAGACCGGAAGCCACGGCACGCCGGTGCGGATGACCGACTGGCGGGCGGTTTTGAACTGGATTTTGAGCCGCTGAGGCCTCGATTTGGGTCAGCGGTGGCAAAATTTTCGAAATCGGCCGTCGTTTTGAACCTTCGGGCCGCTTTTTTGTACCATTTGTTGCCGGCTGCGGTTAAAGGAATATCCCGGGATTTCCGGCAGTATTTCTGTCGTGATTAAGGGCCGCTTTGCGGCTGAGGGATGGGGCGCCGCCAAAGGTGGGGCCAGAGACAAAGGGAATGGATACGCATGACGCCGAATGTTCGACCGCTTGTTGCCGGAAACTGGAAGATGAACGGCACCCGTGCCTCGCTCGATCAGATCAAGGCCATGGCAGAAGGCGTCAAGGGCGCGCTGTCCGAAAAGGTGGATGCGCTGATCTGCCCGCCCTCGACATTGCTTTACGTTGCAACGGCGCTCTGTGATGACAGCCCGCTGATGATCGGCGCGCAGGATTGCCACCAGAACGCATCCGGCGCCCATACCGGCGATATTTCCGCCGAGATGATTGCCGACTGCTTCGGCACCCATGTCATCGTCGGCCATTCAGAGCGTCGCACCGACCATGCCGAGACGGATCATCTGGTGCGCGCCAAGGCCGTTGCCGCGCACGAGGCGGATCTCATCGCCATCGTCTGCATCGGCGAGACGGCGGATGAGCGCAAGGCGGGCCAGACACTCGATATCCTCAAGCGGCAGCTGGCCGGCTCCCTGCCGGACGAGGCAACCGCCGAAAACACCGTCATCGCCTATGAGCCGGTCTGGGCGATCGGCACGGGTCTGACGCCGACGGTTGAAGACGTGCGCGAGGCCCATGCCTTCATGCGCGACGAGCTCGTGAAGCGCTTCGGCGATGCCGGCAAGACCATGCGCATCCTCTATGGCGGCTCGGTAAAGCCGGCCAATGCGCTGGAACTGATGGGCGTCGAAAACGTCGATGGCGCGCTGATTGGCGGTGCGAGCTTGAAAGCTTCCGACTTCCTTTCCATCTATGCGGCATACGAGCAACTGACGGCTTGATCCAAGCTTTCCTGCAAGAGTGGCGGGAAAGGGGCTTGGAATAAGCCGTCGCCTCATGTAAAGAGCCGCAAAACCTTCTTTATGGTGCTCCGCGCGGGGCATGGAATGGATTGTCATGCAGACCGTTTTGATTGTTATTCACCTCATGATCGTGCTGGCGCTTGTCGGCGTGGTCCTGATCCAGCGTTCCGAAGGCGGCGGCCTCGGTATCGGCGGCGGTTCGGGCTTCATGTCCGCGCGCGGAACGGCCAATGCGTTGACCCGCACGACGGGCATCCTCGCCGCGCTGTTCTTCCTGACGTCGCTCGGCCTTGGTCTTATGACCCGCTACGAATCGCGCCCGACCGACATTCTGAACCGTATCCCGGCCACGCAGGGTCAGGGCAACGGCATTCTCGACACGCTCGGCCCGGCAACGACGCCCGCAACCCCGGCTCCGGCTGGGAATGGCGTTCCGACCAATAGTGGCGCAGCCGCACCCGCACAGACGACACCGGCCCCTGCCGCTTCCGGCACGGCCGCCCCGGCACCGGCGCAGCCCGCCGATCCGAACGCAGTTCCGACCGGTCAATAAGCCCGGTTCTGATTTAACGCTCCGGCAGGCCAAAAGCCTGCCGGTTTTCTTTTGTTCGCATTCCGGCTCGTCCCATCGCAGATTCGTCAACAGCGAATTTTCGAAACCATTAATTTTGGGCTGGCGGAATCAGAGGTAAAAAGGTATCCGGTGAATCCCATGGCGCGATATGTATTCATCACAGGCGGCGTGGTCTCCTCTCTTGGCAAGGGCATCGCTGCGGCAGCACTCGGAGCTTTGTTGCAATCCCGTGGTTATCGGGTGCGGCTTCGTAAACTCGACCCCTATCTGAACGTCGATCCCGGCACCATGAGCCCGACACAGCACGGCGAAGTGTTCGTGACTGACGACGGTGCCGAGACGGACCTCGATCTTGGCCACTATGAGCGCTTCACGGGGCGTTCGGCCACCAAGACCGATAACATCACGACCGGTCGCATCTACAAGAACATCATCGACAAGGAACGGCGCGGCGACTATCTCGGCGCAACCGTTCAGGTCATTCCGCATGTCACCAACGAGATCAAGGATTTCGTGATCGAGGGCAATGACGATTACGACTTCGTCATCTGCGAGATCGGCGGCACGGTGGGTGACATCGAGGCGATGCCGTTCATGGAAGCGATCCGCCAGCTCGGCAACGACCTGCCGCGCGGCACGGCGATCTATCTTCACCTGACGCTGATGCCTTACATTCCGGCAGCCGGCGAGCTGAAGACCAAGCCGACCCAGCATTCCGTGAAGGAGCTGCAGGCGCTCGGCATTCACCCCGACATCCTGCTTGTGCGCGCCGACCGGGAAATCCCGGAAGCGGAACGCCGCAAGCTTTCGCTGTTCTGCAACGTGCGTCCTTCCGCTGTCATTCAGGCGCTGGATGTTGCAAACATCTATGACGTTCCGATCGCCTACCACAAGGAAGGTCTCGATTCGGAAGTGCTGGCCGCCTTCGGCATCGAGCCGGCGCCCAAGCCGCGTCTGGAGCCATGGGAAGAGGTCTGCAACCGCATCCGCACGCCGGAAGGTGAAGTCACGATTGCGATCGTCGGCAAATATACCGGCCTCAAGGATGCCTATAAGTCGCTGATCGAGGCGCTGCATCACGGTGGCTTCGCCAACCGGGTTAAGGTCAAGCTGGAATGGATCGAGTCGGAAGTCTTCGAAAAGGAAGATCCGACACCCTATCTCGAAAAGGTCAACGGCATTCTGGTGCCGGGCGGTTTCGGCGAGCGCGGTTCGGAAGGCAAGATCATGGCGGCGCAGTTCGCCCGTGAGCGCAACGTGCCCTATTTCGGGATCTGCTTTGGCATGCAGATGGCAGTCGTGGAAGCGGCGCGTCATCTGGCCGGCATCGAGAATGCCTCCTCCACCGAATTCGGTCCGACGGCTGAGCCCGTCGTTGGCCTGATGACCGAGTGGGTAAAGGGCAACGAGCTGGAGAAGCGCTCCACCAAGGGCGATCTAGGCGGCACCATGCGTCTCGGCGCTTACAAGGCAGCGCTGAAGAAGGACACGAAGATCGCCGAAATCTACGGTTCCACGGATATTTCCGAGCGCCACCGCCACCGTTACGAGGTGAATGTGGACTATAAGGACCGGCTGGAAGAGTGCGGCCTCGTCTTCTCGGGCATGTCTCCTGATGGTGTGCTGCCGGAAACGGTGGAATATCCTGACCATCCCTGGTTCATCGGTGTGCAATACCACCCGGAACTCAAGAGCCGCCCGCTCGACCCGCATCCGCTGTTTGCCAGCTTCGTTGAAGCGGCGGTGGAGCAGAGCCGGCTGGTTTGATGGTTTGAATGATACGGAGAGGGCCGCTTTTGCGGCCCTTTTTTATTGGGGTGCGCACAGAAAGCGTCAGGCCAAAAGGTTGCACTTCCTCAGCCATGCCTCATACCATCCAGGCCATTCTTGCGTCGGGGTTCCGGGCTTGCCCATGCCGAAGCCGTGGCCGCCAGAAATGATTGGCTGAAATTCGACATCCACATCCGCCTTCTCGCAGGTCTGCTGCATGATACGGCTATTGGCGGGATTGGAAATCCGGTCGTCATCCGCCTGTGTGAGGAAGACCGGAGGGCAATCTTTGCTCACATGGCGCTCCACCGACCACTCTCGTGTTGCCTCGTCTGTCGGGCGTCTGCCGATAAGCGACCTCCGGGTCGATGTATGGTCATAGGGCGCTGCAAGCGTGATGACCGGATAGATCAGGGCCGCAACATCCGGCCGGGCTGATTGCCTGTCGATGTCATCGACTGCTTCGTAAGACGCAAAAGCCGAGCGGGCGGCGGCCAGCCCCATCAAGTGCCCGCCTGCAGAAAAGCCAAGCGCGCCGATCCTGTGCGGATCGATCTTCCAGTCCGAAGCGCGTGCGCGCACCAGACGAAATGCGCGCTGCGCATCCTGAAGCGGCGCCAGCGGTCCGGTAGCCCATCCTTCAGTTGGAAGACGGTAGGTGAGGACAAAAGCATAAATGCCTCTGGCCGCGAGCCAGCGCGCGGCGGGATAGGACTCCTTGCCTTCCTCGATGCGTTTATATCCACCGCCGCCTGCAATGATCATTGCGGAACCATTTGGCTTTGCAGGGGCGAACACCTCCAGGCTCGGTACGACAATGTTGTTGACAGCGCCTTTTTTGCTGATATCCGGGACGCCGTTCGGACCACCGCCTCCGGGAGGAGGGCCGGGCCAAAGGGAAATTCGGGGCCGATCGGCCTGCGCAAGCAGGTTTGGGGCTTTCATGGCCGTGGCGAGGAACGCGCCACCTAGAAGCAGGCTGCGGCGGCAGATCATGATGTCATCATCCTCAATGGCGCACTTGGTTTCGGCGTTCTCTGCGGAAGAACAGCTTACGGGGACGATTTGAAAACACCAAGCGCCGTCAATACCGGGACATCCCGATGCTTTCGCCCTACACAACAGTCTGATTGCTGATCCGCCAATCGAACAAACAAAAACGGGCCCGAAGGCCCGTTCTCTGTTCCAGCGATAAACCTCGACCGGCTTACTTCGGGCCGATCATGTTTTCCGGGCGCACATACTGGTCGAATTCCTCGTTGGTGAGGTATCCGCCGCCGACGGCCTCGTCGCGAAGGGTCGTGCCGTTCTTGTGCGCGGTCTTGGCGATCTTGGCGCAGATGTCGTAGCCGAGCTTGCTGTTGAGCGCAGTCACCAGCATCAGCGAGTTTTCGACGCCCTTTCGGATGTTGTCTTCGCGCGCCTCGATGCCGACGACGCAGTTGTCGGTGAAGGAGACGGCGGCATCGCCCAGAAGCTGGACCGACTGCAGGAAGTTGTAGGCCATCATCGGATTATAGACGTTCAGCTCGAAGTGGCCCTGCGAACCGGCAAAGGAGAGCGCTGCATTGTTGCCGAAGATATGGGCGCAAACCTGGGTCAGCGCTTCCGACTGGGTCGGGTTGACCTTGCCCGGCATGATCGACGAGCCGGGTTCGTTTTCCGGCAGCGAGAGCTCGCCGAGGCCGGCGCGCGGGCCGGAGCCGAGGAAGCGGATGTCGTTGGCGATCTTGAAGAGTGCAGCGGCAGCCGCATTGATCGCGCCATGCGAGAAGACCATGGAATCGTGCGAGGCGAGCGCCTCGAACTTGTTCGGCGCGGTCACGAAGGGCAGGCCGGTGATCTTGGAGATTTCATCGGCGACCTTTTCAGCAAAGCCGATGGGGGCATTGAGGCCCGTGCCAACAGCCGTGCCGCCCTGGGCGAGCTTGGAAAGTGCGGGCAGGGTGAGTTCGATATTGGCGATGGCCGAGGCGACCTGCGCGGCATAGCCGGAAAATTCCTGGCCGAGCGTCAGCGGCGTGGCATCCTGGGTGTGGGTGCGGCCGATCTTGATGATCTTTTCGAACTGCTTGACCTTGGCCTCCAGCGCCTTGTGCAGGTGCTTGAGGCCAGGCAGCAGGTGGTGAACGATCTCTTCCACGCAGGCGATGTGCATCGCCGTCGGGTAGGTGTCGTTCGAGGACTGGCTCATATTGACGTGGTCGTTGGGGTGAACCGGCTTCTTGGTGCCCATTTCGCCGCCGAGCATCTCGATCGCGCGGTTGGAAATCACCTCATTGGCATTCATGTTGGATTGCGTGCCGGAACCGGTCTGCCAGACGACCAGCGGAAAATGTTCTGTCAGCTTGCCGTCGATGACTTCCTGAGCAGCCGCGATGATGGCGTCTCCGACCTTGGGGTCGAGGCCGGCAAGAGCCATATTGGCGCGGGCCGCTGCCTGCTTGACGATGCCGAGCGCGCGAACGACAGAGGCGGGCTGTTTTTCCCAGCCGATCTTGAAGTTGCCGAGCGAGCGCTGCGCCTGCGCGCCCCAGTAGCGATCGGCCTGAACTTCAATAGGGCCAAATGTATCGGTTTCCGTCCGTGTGGCTGTCATCAATCTTGCCTTTTTACTCGTGTTCCTCCGCCAAAACGGCGCCTTCGCCCGCCTTGCGCGGCCGATATATAGAATCATCGCGCCGCCAATGAAAGCGCTGCAATGCGGCAGAGGAAGATATTTCCCGCCGCGCAAAAGCGATTTTACCGTGTGGCGTGGTACGCGGAGAAAAAGGCGTCGGCGTGTCATTTTTACTACGACGCGAAATGGCCGGAAAACCGGGCTTTACCGGGGTCGCTGACGGCTTGTTGGGGCAGGGTAAAGTGAATGAAATAAATAGAAATTTAACCATTCTCGCCAATTCTGGAAATTACGTTTTTATGGCTTTGGCTGTATCATAAGGTTCATTTCGGCACGGTTGTGGGCTTTGGGCGTTTTCTTTTCAACGGGCCGGCGATCGGCTAGACAGGCATGAAACTGATGCCCGCCCTTTGCTGGCGGTGCTGGGTGCTACGAGGATCAAATTGCAAGTCACATCTGGAAAATCATCCGCAGCGCTGGTGCTGGCTCTCGGTCTTTCCGTTTCCACCGCTCTTCCCGGCAGCGCCGGGGCGGTTACGCTGATGGACCTCCTGCGCGGCGGCCCCGGCAAGATCGCGCGTGATCGCGGTGAATTGCCGCCGGCCGGCATCGTCACCTCGCCCTCGACCTCCGGGGCTGGCGCGGGACAGAGTGCGGACGCGTCCGATCCCGAACCCTTGCCGCGCGTTTCCGGCCCGCGCTATTACGACTACAAGGCGGATGCGGCGCGTGCGGTGAGCACGGCGAATTTCGGCGAAGGTCTCGCCAATCTGAAATTCAGCGCCACGCCAGAAATCGCCAAGGCGCTGGAAGCCTATTATGGCGCCGGCGGCAAGACGCTTTGGGTTTCGGAAGGTGAGCTCACCGAGCGCGCCAATGCCGTCATCGCCTTTTTCGAGACGGTGGGCGAAAGCGGCCTCGATCCGGCCGATTACAGCATTTCCGCACCGGCAAGGGACGTGACCGCCAGCATCAGCAGCAATGCTGCAGGCACAACTGCAACCGGCACGCCGGTCGAAACGGCCTCGGCGCCCGTATCCGACGCCTATCAGCGGGCGCAGATGCAGTTCGAGCTGGCGCTCTCCGCCAAGGTTCTTGCCTATGTGCAGGATACGACCCGTGGCCGTGTCGATCCGAACCGGCTTTCCGGCTACCATGATTTCAAGCGCAAGACGGTGAACCTCGCACCTGTGCTGAAGCTTGCCGGCCTCAGCCCCGATGTCGCCGCCTATCTGCGCAGCCGCGAACCGTCGAGCGCTGAATATCTGGCGTTGAAGTCCGAACTTGCCCGCCTGCGCGGCGAGGGTGATGCGGCGCATGTCGTGCGCGTTCCCGCCGATCTGGTGCTGAAGCCCGGCAACAGCAGCGCGGATATGGCCAATGTCGTCAAGGCCATCGAACATCGCGCTTCGCCCGCCTTCAAGGCCGAACATGCGGCGATCATTTCCGCCTATCAGCAGACGCCGGATTATACGCCTGATCTCGTTGATCTGGTGAAGGCGTTCCAGAGCGAAAACGGCCTGAAGCCGGATGGCGTCATCGGCCGCGCGACCGTGCGCGCCATGGTCGGCGAAAGCAATGACGCCAAGATCGCCAAGGTGCAGGTGGCCATGGAGCAGGTCCGCTGGCTGCCGGCCGATCTCGGCCAGCGTTACGTCTTCATCAACCAGCCCGCTTTCATGGCCTATTACCACAATGACGGCCTGGAACAGTTCGGCATGAAGGTGGTGGTCGGCTCGAAGGCCAACCAGACCTATTTCTTCCAGGATGAGATCCAGACCGTCGAGTTCAACCCCTATTGGGGCGTGCCGCAGTCGATCATCGTCAACGAGATGCTGCCGAAGCTGCGCCGTGATCCGTCCTACCTCGACCGTCTGGGTTACGAAGTGCAGGTGGGCGGCCGTGCCGTTTCTTCCACCAGCGTCAACTGGTACGGCTCCACCAACGCGATTTCCGTGCGCCAGCCGCCGAGCAGCGACAATGCGCTGGGCGACCTGAAGATCCTCTTCCCGAACGCACATGCCATCTACATGCATGACACGCCGGCCAAGAGCTTCTTCAACCGCGACATGCGGGCGCTGAGCCACGGCTGTATACGCCTGGTCGATCCGCGCCGCATGGCGGCCGCGGTTCTGGGCACCAGCGTCGACAAGGTTGGCGAGCAGATCGCATCCGGCAAGAACCGGGCCGTGCAGGTGCCGGAGAAGGTTCCGGTCTATGTGGCCTATTTCACCGCATGGCCGGACAAGGACGGCAAGGTCCAATTCTTCGACGATGTCTATGATCGCGACAGCTATGTGCAGAAGGCCTTCGCCGTAACGACGAAGGCGCGGGCCGCGTCGATCTGATCAAGACCAGATTTGAGAAAAAGAAAGCGCCGGAGACGGCGCTTTTTTGTTTCTGCGATCATCGGTCAGTCTTTTGGCTATGATGCAGTAAAAAGCGTGAATCCCAGTTGGCCATCTGTATCGAGCGTATTTGCGTGCCGCAGTGCATCCTCCAGCAATGATTTGCGGATGAGGAGTTCGTAAAAGAACAGATGAACGAAAAGCGGCGTCGCCGCGCCGTCGGGATAACCGGGCGAGGCGATGTAGGCTCTTGCACCACCTTCCATGAAGGCTTTGGCGAAAGCCTCCGAGCCCGTACAGCAGGCGGTACTGAAAACGACTGTGTCCCGCAGGTCGATGTCTCCAGAAAGAATATCGGCGCACATGCTGCCGTCTTTCAACCCGATCCGGGTCACCTCCGTATCAAACTCGCCGACGACAAGGCCGTTTTCATCACCATGGCCGCTGATGATGAGATAGGGCGGCGGCTGATCGGGTTGTTTCAGGCAGGCCAGAATATCTTCCGGCGTGCCGGGGAGATAGAGCCTCACCGATGCGCCGAGACTTTCCAGCATTGCCCTCAAAAGCAAGGCCTCGCCGGAATCGCCAACGGCGACGATGCCGACGGCGGTGCGTGGGAAAAAGAAATTGCGATCGACCATGGCGAGCCTACCGGTAGCGGTTGATTTACGCTGCCGCGTTGCGCCCTGTCAGCAGCCTTCTGACCAGATCGGGCGTCAGTGCTGCGAAATCATCGATCACGACATCCGGTTCGAGTTCGGCCATCGGCACATCCGTATAACCGAAGGTAACGCCGATCGAGGGCACGGCGGCGTTCTTGGCGGCGAGAATGTCGTTGATGCTGTCACCCACCATGATCGTGCGCTGCGGGTCGCCGCCGGCCCTTTCGATGGTGCCGAGAATATGGCGGGCATCCGGCTTGCGGAAGGAAAAGGTGTCGCCGCAGGTGATGGCGGCGAAATATCGGGTGAGATCGAGTTTTTCGAGCAGCGGCAGAGCGAGGATTTCGGTCTTGTTGGTGCAGACTGCGAGTGTGATATCGGCTGCCGAGAGCGCATCCAGCACGCCGACGATGCCGGGGTAGGGGCGGCTCTCGCCGGGCATTTCGGCGCGGTAATGGGTGATGAAACGCTCATAGAGGGGTTCGATCTCGGCCTCCGGCAATTCCGTTTCGCGCAGCGCGAAGGCGCGCTTGATCATCACTCGCGCGCCTTGGCCGACGAGATGCGTCAGGTCGTCATAGGTGACGGGCGCAAGGCCGGCGGCGGCGATGGTGTGATTGAGGCTAGAGACCAGGTCGGCGGCGGTATCGACCAGCGTGCCGTCGAGGTCGAAAATGGCGAGCGGGGAGAGCGGGCGGGATGTCACGGGAACTGGCCTCTTGGAGAATGCTTTTGGCGTTGGTATCGGTGCGTTCGTTGCGGCCAAGCCTAGGCAAACGGCTTTCGCTTTGCAACCGCGTCACAACGTTCTGTTCGTTGCCTTGAAAAAGGCTTTCGTTTGGCTTTCGACCCGTGTAAACAGCACGGCGACGACAAAGCTACCGGAGTTTCAGGCACATGGATGCCCGCCAGATGAAGATCAAGGCCGCCGAGGCCGCATTGTCCCACGTTCAGGACGGGATGCGGCTTGGTATCGGCACGGGTTCGACGGCCGAGGAATTTGTCCGGCTTCTGGCCGAAAAGGTCGCAGCCGGCCTCAAGGTCGAGGGCGTGCCGACATCCGAGCGTACCGCGCGCCTGTGCGTCGAGCTTGGCGTGCCGTTGAAATCCCTCGATGAATTGCCGGAGCTCGATCTGACCATCGATGGTGCCGACGAGGTCGATCATGCGCTGCGTCTCGTCAAGGGCGGCGGCGGCGCGCTTCTGCGCGAAAAGATCGTGGCTGCGGCATCCGCCCGCGTGATCGTCATCGCCGACCAGAGCAAGGTCGTCGAGACGCTTGGCGCCTTTCCGCTTCCCATCGAAATCAACCCGTTCGGCCAGGTGGCAACGCGTATCGCCATCGAAAAACTGGCGGCGCGATCAGGCCTTTCGGGCGCGTTGACGATGCGCTCGTCAGGTGATGGCGCCTTCATGACCGACGGTGGACACGTCATCCTTGACGCATCTTTTGGCCGTATTCCTGATGCAGAAGCGCTAGCACGCGAGCTGAACACGATTCCCGGTGTCGTCGAGCACGGACTTTTCATAAATTTGGCATCGCTTGCCATTATCGCGGGTCCTGAAGGCGCCCGCGTGATGCAGGCAGTATAACAGGAGCGAGATTTTCATGGTCAAACTAGCGGGACTGGGCAAAGCTGCCGCTGCTTCGATCCTCATTTCCGGCATCGTGTTCGGTACTGCCGCACGCGCTCAGGAAATTTCGGAAGCGCATATCGCTGCCGCACGGCAGGCTATCACCTCTCTTGGCGTTACTGACCGTTTCGACGACATCCTGCCTGGACTGGCGGAGCGTCTGAAGGCCGAACTCATTCAGGCCTCGCCGAATGTTCAGGACGCGATCACCGAGACCGTTGACGCGAAGGCGCTCGAGCTTGCGCCGCGCCGCGCCGATCTGGAGCGCGAAGCTGCGCTGACCTATGCGCGCGCTTTCACCGTTGAAGAATTGAACGCCATTTCCACCTTCTACAGCAGCGAAGCCGGCAAGAAACTCCTGAAGGACGGCCCGATCGCCACGCGCGAATTGATGAAGGCCGCCGACATCTGGGCCGCCGGCATCAACCGTGACCTGAACGCCTCCAGCATGTCGGAACTGCAGAAAGTCGCCGGCGCCGATCTGAAGCCGCTTCCGGCCGATCAGAACGCCACGGGCGGTGCTCCGGCGGCTCCCAAACCCTGATTGAAGAGACAGTTCAGAAATATTCAAAGCCCGGTCGCAAGACCGGGCTTTTCATTTGTGCGTCGCAGCACCTATATGTGCCGTGAATGCGCCGCCGCCCGTCTCGAGGCTGAGGACGGCGGTTTTGATCAGGGGTTTTGACTATGACAGCTTATGACTACGATCTCTTTGTCATCGGTGGCGGTTCTGGCGGCGTGCGCAGCGGCCGTGTGGCGGCCTCTCTCGGCAAGCGCGTGGCGATCGCCGAGGAATACCGCTATGGCGGCACCTGCGTCATCCGCGGCTGCGTGCCGAAGAAGCTGTTCGTCTACGCCTCGCAATTCCCCGAGCATTTCGAGGATTCGGAAGGATTTGGCTGGAGCGTCGGCGAACGCAGCTTCGACTGGAAGAAGCTGATCGCGGCGAAGGACAAGGAAATCACCCGTCTGGAAGGACTCTACCGAAAGGGGCTGGAGAACGCCAAGGCGGACATTTTCGACAGCCGGGCGGAACTGGTTGACGCTCACACCGTGAAGCTTACGAAAACCGGCCAGACGTTCACGGCCGAGCGTATCGTGATCGCCGTCGGCGGCACGCCGAACGAGCACAAGGCGCTGCCCGGCCATGAGCTGACGATCTCGTCCAACGAGGCTTTCGATCTGGAAGAGCTGCCGAAATCGATCCTGATCGCCGGCGGCGGTTACATCGCCGTGGAATTCGCCAATATCTTCCACGGGCTCGGTGTCGAAACGACACTGATCTATCGCGGCAAGGAAATCCTCTCGCGGTTCGATCACGACATGCGCAAGGGCCTGCATGAGGCGATGGAGGCCAAGGGCATCCGCATCATTCTGGAAGACATCATCGAGGACGTCAGCAAGGATGGCGCCGGTGGCTTCGTGGCGCGCACGAAGCAGGGCGTCTCGCTGCATGTCGGCCTGGTGATGCTGGCGCTTGGCCGCGATCCGAACACCAAGGGCCTTGGCCTCGAAAATGCCGGGGTGAAACTCGATGCGCGGGGCGCGATCATCGTCGATGATTACTCGCGCACGAATGTGCCGAACATCTTCGCGCTGGGTGACGTCACCGACCGGGTACAGTTGACGCCGGTGGCGATCCACGAGGCCATGTGCTTCATCGAAACCGAATACAAGAACAACCCGACCAAGCCGGATCACGAACTGATCGCGACGGCGGTGTTTTCGCAGCCCGAAATCGGCACGGTCGGTCTTTCGGAAGAGGAAGCCGGCAGGAAATATCCGGAACTGGAGGTCTATCGCGCCCAGTTCCGCCCGATGAAGGCGACGTTATCCGGCCGTCAGGAAAAGACGATCATGAAGCTGATCGTCAATGCTGCCGACCGCAAGGTTGTCGGCGTCCATATTCTCGGCCATGAGGCGGGTGAGATGGCGCAGCTTCTCGGCATCACGCTGAAAGCCGGCTGCACCAAGGATGATTTCGACCGCACCATGGCGGTTCATCCGACAGCGTCCGAGGAACTGGTGACGATGTATTCGCCGAGCTACCGCGTGGTGAACGGCGAAAAGGTCTAGTCACCCTCCCACTTCGGCACATCGGTGATTTTCGCCCGATTATCACCGACGCCCGCTGAACAGGCTCTCGTTGCTCTTCAAAAGGGCAACGAGACGGTCTATGGCGAGCCGCATTTCCGCGGCATGTCGGTCGTCATCGTTGACGACGATCCATAGCGGATGGGATAATTCTTCGATCGCCTCGCCATCGCGGACAAGGCCGGGCAGGGCATCGCCAACGAAACACGGCAGGACGCCTTTTCCCGCGCCGCCCTGGATAAGGCCCGGTAAAAGTGAGGGCGCGTTCGTCCAGGTGTGGATAAGCGGTTCCCGATGACGAAATACCCATTTCTCCGCGTCGGACGCTGCCACCTCGGTTCCAATTGAAATCCATTGCGTGAACTCTTCGCCTGAACTGTCCTGCGGGCGATAGGCGCAATAGGCGACGTCGACCGATTTGCGCACGGCAAAATTTCCGGAGGCTGGCTTGTCGTGCCTTATCGAAATCAGGCCGCGCCGATAGGTCAGCTCGTCTTCGTTCTCGCATTGTTTGCAGCACAGCCGAAAAGCGTCGGATGGGCCCCGGATGGCTGCCGTATTGGCGGCTATGAAGTCCGCAATCCAGATGTCGCTCGATATCGAAACAATCGGCAGCGAGAAGGCCTCACCGTGCCATTGCGCGATCTCTGCCGCGCTCTGTCGCATGATCAGAACCTTTTCGAGGAGGACCTCACCATCCGGGGCGAGCCGGTATCCGTTCTGGCTTCGAATAAAGAGCGTTCTTCCGATCTTGCGCTCCAAAAGGAGCATTTTCCGGCCAATCGTTGGCGCGCTGAGCCCGGCCCTGCCTGCAGCACCAGCCAAACCTCCCTCTGTCGCAACAATGTCGAAAAGCTTCAGATCGTCCCAGTCTACTTCCTTCACGGCATCTTCTCCAAATCACCGCAGCACCCTATGCGCATCAGGGGCCGCTTTCTCCGTTTTTATATGAAACGGGTCTTTCAAACGTGCACCTATGCTCTCTCCCGCCGGGTCCGCTTAACTCGTCTCCACACCAAGGAGGCAGAGATGTTACCGGAAACCATGTTCCTGATGGAAAAGATGAGGCGCACTGAAGTACTGCGCAGGCAAGGCGGGAGTGATGATGAGTGGGAGACATGGCCATCCTCTGCCATGGACCGACTGGCAGTCTTTCTCTTCCATCTGCCTCTTTCTCTGCGCCACTATATCCGCGCAAAATGGGGAATTTCTTGATTGCTTGGGAACAGGCGGACACCATCTTGTGATATTTTAATCGTTTGAAACGATTTTTCTTCGTCGGAGGGCATCAAAAGGGTCGGAAAGGGAGGCGCGGTGGCGCGGGTGTCTATGCAAACTCGGCGCTTGGAGCTATAAGCCGCTCAATTTTTCGAGGCGGTCGCGCGGCAGTCGCGCGGGCGAGAAAAGGGTAAGAACATGGCACAGAATTGGACCCCCGGCAGCTGGCGGCAGAAGCCAATCCAGCAGGTTCCCGAATATCCTGACGCGGCGGCGCTTGCGGCGACGGAAGCCACGCTTGCGACCTATCCGCCGCTGGTTTTTGCCGGTGAGGCCCGTCGCCTGAAAAAGCAGCTTGCCAATGTGGCCGAAGGCAACGCCTTCCTGCTGCAGGGCGGCGATTGCGCCGAAAGCTTCCTTGAGCATGGCGCGGACAATATTCGTGACTTCTTCCGCGCTTTCCTGCAGATGGCCGTCGTCCTGACCTATGGCGCGCAGTTGCCCGTCGTGAAGGTAGGACGCATTGCCGGCCAGTTCGCCAAGCCGCGCTCTTCCAACGTGGAAGTGCAGGATGGCGTTTCCCTGCCGTCCTACCGTGGTGACATCATCAACGGTATCGAATTCAACGAGGCTTCGCGCATTCCGAACCCGGAGCGTCAGCTCGACGCCTACCGCCAGTCGGCGGCGACGCTGAACCTGCTGCGCGCTTTCGCGATGGGTGGTTATGCCAACCTCGAAAACGTTCACCAGTGGATGCTCGGCTTCATCAAGGACAGCCCGCAGGCGGACCGTTACCGCAAGCTGGCCGACCGCATCTCCGAAACCATGGATTTCATGAAGGCGATCGGCATTTCGGCGGACAGCAATCCGAGCCTGCGCGAAACCGATTTCTTCACCAGCCATGAAGCGCTGCTGCTCGGTTACGAAGAGGCGTTGACCCGCGTCGATTCCACCTCCGGCGACTGGTACGCGACGTCGGGCCACATGATCTGGATCGGCGACCGCACGCGTCAGCTCGACCATGCGCATGTGGAATATTTCCGCGGCATCAAGAACCCGATCGGTTTGAAATGCGGTCCGTCGCTGACGCCCGATAACCTGATCGAGCTGATCGATGCGCTGAACCCGGCGAACGAAGCCGGCCGCCTGACGCTGATTTGCCGCTTCGGCCATGACAAGGTGGCGGACAGCCTGCCGAAGCTCATCCGGGCGGTGGAGAAGGAAGGCCGCAAGGTCGTCTGGTCCTGCGATCCGATGCACGGCAACACGATCACGCTCAACCACTACAAGACGCGTCCGTTCGAGCGGATCCTGTCGGAAGTCGAAAGCTTCTTCCAGATCCACCGCGCCGAAGGCACGCATCCGGGCGGCATCCATATCGAGATGACCGGCAAGGACGTGACGGAATGCACGGGCGGCGCGCGCGCCGTGACGGCGGATTCGCTGTCGGACCGTTACCACACCCATTGCGACCCGCGCCTCAACGCCGATCAGGCGCTGGAGCTGGCGTTCCTGCTGTCCGAGCGCATGAAAAGCGGCCGCGATGAGAAGCGTCTGGCGATTGCCAACGCCTGATCTGACGACATAAACAAAAAAGCCGCCGGGAGACCTTCCGGCGGCTTTTTCGTGCGCGGTGCTGAACTATTGCACCAGCGCCGGCTGCTGGCAGCGGACATCCGTGACCCGCACATCGGCTTCGCCGATCTTGACACCGAGAACCAGCAGCACGTTATAGAGCAGCTGATCGACGGGGGCTGTGACTACCGCAAGCGTGTTGGCAAGCGCCGCCTGAATGCCCGCCAGGCCTCCCAGATCAAGGTTGAGGAAGAGAAGCCTGATATCCAGATTGAGGTTCTTCAGCAGTGAACTGACGAGAGTGGTAACGGTGTCCTTGGTGGAGACACTCTTGATCTTGGCCTGGGTGATATCGGACTGCGTGAAGGTCAGCTTGGTCTTGGCCATATTGGTGGCGTTAATGAGGGCGCTGCCATTGATGGCGAGCAGCGCCGAATCCACGATTGCCGCCTTGGTGACACGCGGATCCTTGCCGAAATTGGCAAAGGCCGTGGTATCGACATTGCCAAGAGCGATTTCCGCGACGCCGGGAACGACCTCGACATCGACGGTTCCCTGTCCGCCGCCCGTGCAGCGAATATCGGCAAGCCGCGCTTCGGCATGGGCGACTTCCACATAGAGCGGAAGATTGACCTTGAGGCCGGCAATGGCCTGAAGCCCGTCAACCACGACATTGACCGCAAGCCGGGTCTGCGCGGTGCGCACCACCGTGCCCTGACCTCCGACGGCAAGCGACGGCGTTTCGACCGGCGGTTCACCGATGGCAAGCGTTGCCTTGACCGAGGCGAGACCGAGAAGATTGGCGTTGATATTAAGCCCCAGCTGATTGCCGCCATTGCCGGCTACCGCGGCGGCATTGATGAGATCGAAGACACCGGCGGTGACCTTGAGGTTTTCACCCGTACCGATCAGCTTGTCCGAGAACGGGCCGAGATTGAGGATTTCCTCGAGCTTGATCTTGACGTTGCTCTTGTTGACGGTTTTTTGCAGCGTATTCAGAATGTTGACGACCGCCGGCTGCAATCCCGTTGTTTTCGTCAGCACGTCGAGGAATTTGCCGTAGCTGATTTCGGTCTTCAGAACATCCTTGTAGGTGCCGGCGGTGAGGTTGAGATCGATGGCCAGCGCCTCGACGATCTTCAGTGCGTTGACATCGGCGGCGAGAAGCGCCTGATAATCCATCAGCTTCAACGACACCGTGGTGCCAAGCAGGCCGCCGAGAAGGCTGTTGAGAATTCCCTCATCGAGGCTGGCGAGCCGCGATCCCACCGAAAATGCCGCGATCTTCTGGGACGAGGCCGTTCCGACCGCCGAAACCTTCGGCGGCTTGGTGAAGGCGGAGGCGAAGAATATCTGCCCCTGTTCGACGATGTTCACTTTTATCGCATTGGTGGGCAGGGCGTTATCGACAAAACGCTGGCCGACAGGGACCGTCGCATCCGGCTCATAGTGACCCTTGATGACTTCGGCATAACCCTTGCTGCTGGCGAATTCATTCAGGGGATCGAATGGCTGGAGCCCCTTGGCGGTCAAAATGCCCTGGGCCGTCCGGACGCCGAGATCCATGCCGTTGAGGGCAAAATATTGCTGAACCGCTTTTTCGGCATCGGTGGCGTTGGCCGCCGCCGAGATGGCGGCGAGGTCGGCGGTCTGCTGCAATTGCCGTTTCTGCAATGTCAGGTAACCGTAATCGACACCGAGCGCCAATATGCCGATGAAAAGCGGTGCGGTGAGCCCCGCCGAGATGGCGATGTTGCCCTTTTTATCCCTGAGGAAGCGGGGGAGAAGGGAATGGATATCTCGCATGTCATGCTCCTCCGATCCGGATGGTGGAAAAACGCCGGATGACCGGCTCGGGCAGGGTGTAGCTGTAGAGGCTCCAGATCGGCAGGTTACGGGCGTCATATTCGACCTTGACCGTGAACTGGTTGGCATTGGCGGGATCGGTGGCGACGTTGACGGTGAAACGCGTCTTGTCCATGAAGGCGTAGCTAAGATCGCTTTTGCTGACGAAATCGCGGGCAAGTTGCTGGCGTTCGGTGGTGTTCAGTCCGGCAACGGCCGTTCTTGCCGCATCGGCGGCGATCTGCTGCACCGAATAGGCGGCCATCAGATAAATGCCGTAGGCGATCATCGTGAGCAGGACGAGAAAGAATATCGGTGCGACGATGGCGAACTCGACAGCAGACGAGCCGGATCTATCGCGAAAGAAACGCACTCCATTAAACATAAAGCACCCCCGTTCCTTCAGGCATCAAGGTTCGATGCCTTGATTTATTATTTTCGGAAATGCTAATTTATAGGTGTTAATTTTGTGTTGATGCCGCCTCTATGGGTTGCAACTCGCGTTAAACTTTCGCGTTTGCTTCAGATCAGCCGAAGGCCTTTGAAGCTGGCGTGGCCATCCTTGCCAATGATGATATGGTCGTGAACGGCGATGCCGAGCGGCTTTGCCGTATCGATGATGGTTTTGGTCATCTCGATATCCGCTCGCGAAGGGGTGGGGTCGCCACTCGGGTGATTATGTATTAAAATCAAGGCTGTAGAGGATAGC
The DNA here is from genome assembly GCF_049843495.1 of Agrobacterium sp. M50-1. Classification (NCBI taxonomy): domain Bacteria; kingdom Pseudomonadati; phylum Pseudomonadota; class Alphaproteobacteria; order Hyphomicrobiales; family Rhizobiaceae; genus Agrobacterium; species Agrobacterium sp. M50-1. The sequence continues at coordinate 368,069 of NZ_JBBHZH010000002.1, forward strand.
TCAAGCGCGCGCCGCACGATTTCGCGCGGGTAGACCGGCGTGTGGTCCACGGTTCCCTGACCCTGCACCTCGTCGGCGATCAGGACGTTGCGCTTGTCGAGGAAGAGGATGCGGAACTGTTCCCGCGTCTCGTGGGCCATGGCGGCATGGCAATAATCGATGACCGACGACCAGGATCCGAGAACCTGCTTGTTGCGGATTTCGCTTTTCAGCATGCGCTGGGAAACGGAGGCGACGAGCTTCAGATCAAGCGCCACGGCTTCGCCCACGCCCTTCACTTCCTGCAATAATGCCAAAGGAGCGCCGAGAACGCCGCCAAGGGTTCCGAACCGGGCAAGGAGGGCCTTGGCGATGGGTTTGGTATCGCGCCGCGGAATCAGCCGGAACAGCAGAAGCTCCAGCAACTCGTAATCGGCAAGCGCTGCATCGCCGCCATCGCGGTAACGCGCCCGCAGCCTGTCGCGGTGACCGTGATAATGGGCCGCATCCGTTTCCTGTTCTGCGGTGGCTACGGCCCGCTCGGGTTTCCTGGGCGCATTTCGCGGTTCTGCAAAAAAGCCGCGCTCATCCGCCCCTTCAAACAGATCGCCTTCGCCCGCCTCAAAGCCTGACGTCGTGGAAAGATCGGCGGAAGGCGAGGCGGGGCGTTTTGCCATAGGCGGTCTGGCCTTATGCGGGGGAAAGCGGCGGCAGGCCCGGACGATCAAAACCACCCGGTGACAGCGTGAAGATTTCGCAGCCGGTGGCCGTGACACCAACGGCATGTTCATATTGGGCGGAAAGGGAACGGTCACGCGTCACCGCGGTCCAGCCGTCCGAAAGCACCTTCACATGCGGCTTGCCGAGATTGATCATCGGCTCGATGGTGAAGATCATGCCCTCGCGGATTTCCGGGCCTTCATCGGGGCGGCCGTAGTGCAGGATGTTGGGTGTGTCGTGGAACAGGCGTCCGACGCCATGGCCGCAGAAATCACGCACCACGGAGCAGCGTTCCGCTTCCGCATAGGCCTGGATCGCAGCGCCGATCGCGCCGGTGCGTACGCCGGGCTTTACGGCGGCAATACCGCGCAGCAGGCATTCATAGGTCACTTCCATCAGCCGCTCGGCGGCGCGCTTGATCTGGCCGACGGGATACATGCGGCTCGAATCGCCGTGCCAGCCGTCAAGCACATAGGTCACGTCGATATTGACGATATCGCCTTCGCGCAGCGGCTTCTCATCCGGAATGCCGTGGCAGACCACATGGTTGATCGAGGTGCAGACGGATTTCGTATAACCACGATAATTCAGCGTCGCCGGCAGCGCGCCATGGTCGGCGCCGAATTCGAAGACGAAGCGGTCGATGGCGTCAGTCGTCACACCCGGCTTGACGATGGCTGCCAGTTCATCGAGGCAACGCGCCGTCAGCTGGCACGCCTTGCGCATGCCGTCAAAGTCCTCAGGCGTATAAAGGCGGATGACGCCGGTATTCTTGAGGGGGGCGGAGGCTGCTTCGATATAGGTGACCATCTTGGTGCTTTCTGTCTCTTTACGTCCCCGTTCATAAAACAGCCGGACGCCATTCGTCCATCTTAACCGTTCCGCTGACTGAAATTTGTGCCGGGGAGACCGTGCATTTGACCGCATAGGCCTCCACGCCGCGCGCCATCGCCCGCTGAAACGCCAGCGCATAGACGGGATCGAGATCGTCGCAGATGCGCATCCGGTCGCAATCACCGCGCTGGATGAGATAGAGCATCACTGAACGGTAACCAGATTCCGCTGCGTCACCCAATTCCTCCAGATGTTTCGCGCCGCGTTTGGTGGCGGTATCAGGAAATTCGGCGAGGCCTTGCTCGCGCATGAAATGCACGTTCTTCACTTCCACATAGGCGTCCGGCCGGCCGGGTTCGGACAGCAGGAAATCGATGCGGGAATTGCGGCCGTATTTCTGCTCGCGCCGGATCGTCGAATAGCCGCCGAGTTCCGGAATGCGGCCGTTCAGGATCGCTTCTTCCGCCAGCCGGTTCGGCATGCCGGTATTGATGCCGACCACGGTGCCATCGGCCTCGACCATTTCCAGCATGTGACGGTACTTGCGGGTGGGGCTGTCGTGTTCGGAAAGCCAGATGCGGGAGCCCGGGGTCGTCAGCCCGCGCATGGAGCCGGTATTGGGGCAGGAGCCGGTGATCGCCGTGCCGTCTTCCAGAACGGCATCGAAGAGGAAACGCTTGTAGCGGGAGATCAACGTTGCGGGAATAAGCGGGGGTGTGAAGAACATGGGGCCTGAAAGACTAAGAGGTAGCGGGCGTGATCAGGACAGGACATAGATTCCCGGCGCATCGCCGAGCACCGGGCGCTTGCCGTCCCCCGGTTTTCGCGCCTTCACCTTTTCGGCACTCTGGCTTTCGATCCAGTTCTGCCAGTGCACCCACCACGAGCCCTTATGGGCCGTGGCGGCGGCCTGCCAGGCGTCGAAGTCTCCGGCCGGTGACGGTCCCGTCCAATATTGGTATTTCTCAAGCTGCGGCGGGTTGACGACACCGGCGATATGGCCGGAAGCGCCGAGTACGAATTCCACCGGCCCGCCGAACAGCGCAGCGCCCGTGAAGACCGATTTCGCCGGTGCGATATGGTCGTCGCGGGTGGCGAGATCATAGACGGGTATCGTGATATCGCCGAGATTGATGCGCTTGCCGGCAACGCGCATCAGTCCGCGGGCGAGATTGTTCTCGAGATAACAATTGCGCAGATAAAACGAGTGGCTGGCGGCGGTCACCCGGGTCGAATCGGAGTTCCAGTACAGCAGGTCGAAGGGCAGGGGCTCGGCGCCGCGCAGGTAGTTATCGACCACATAGGGCCAGATGAGATCGGAGGCGCGCAGCATGTTGAAGACGGTCGCCATGATCGAACCGTCGAGATAACCGACCGCCTGCATGTGCTTGTCCAGCGCCGCAAGCTGGCCTTCGTCGATGAACACCTTGAGGTCGCCGGCATGGATGAAATCGGTCTGGGCGGCCAGCAGCGTGGCGCTGCGGATGCGCTCATCGCCTTCCTGCGCATGCAGCGCCAGCGCCGAGGACAAAAGCGTGCCGCCGACGCAATAGCCGATGGCGTTGATTTCCTTCTCGCCGGTCCGTTCCTCGATGGTATCAAGCGCAAAATCGATGCCTTCGCGGATGTAATCGTCCCAGCCCTTGTCGGCCAGACGGGCATCCGGATTGATCCAGGAGACCATGAACACGCTGTGGCCCTGCTCAAGGCACCAGCCGACGAAGGATTTCTGCGGGTTGAGATCGAGAATGTAGAATTTGTTGATCCATGGCGGCACGATCAGCAGCGGCCGTTTGAAGGCCTTCTGCGTCGTCGGCGCATAATGGATGATTTCGCAGAGCGGGCTTTTCGCCACGACCTTGCCAGGCGTGACGGCGATATTCTGGCCGATGACGAATTTGCTGTAATCGGTCTGGCGCAGTTTCAGATGGCCATTGCCGGCCGCGACATCCTCCGCCAGCTGCGCCATGCCCTTGACGAGATTGGCGCCGCTGGAGGCGACCGTCTCGCGAAAGACCTGCGGATTGGTGAAGACGAAATTGGCCGGCGAGAGGGCCTCCGTCACCTGGCGCATGTAAAACAGCGCCTTGGTGCGGGTATGTTCGTCCAGCCCGTCTGCCTCCGTCACCATCCGGTCGGCAAAACCGACGGTGGTCTGGTAGGCTTTCAGGAGAAAATCGAAGAACGGATTGGCCTGCCAGTCGGCATCGGCAAAACGCCTGCTCCTGCGGACGGCAGGACCGCTTTCGGCGGGTTTTTCAAAAGCCGAATCGGCGTCGTCGGAAAACTGCGCCACCGATTTCGCCCACAGATCGTAATAGCTGGAAAGCAGATGGGTCTGCGCTTCGAGCGAGCGCTTCGGTTCTGCCATCCAGTATTCGGCGACATCGGAGAGCGTCTTGACCAGATCGGTCACGGGATCAGCGCTTGCCTGCGGAATTTCACCGCGTTCGCGCGGCGCCAGCCATTCGGAGGCGGCCTTGCCGAGATTCTCCAGCGCGCGGGCGATATTGATCGCGAAGGTTTCCGGGTCGCGGATCAGGTAGGCCTCGGCGGAAGTAGCGTCGAAACCGGGCGTTTTTCCACCCTTTTTCTCTGCCCCGCCGTCAACACCTGCCATGCGCCATCCTCCACCAAATTTGTGTTTGCACATTCTGCATGAAAACGAATACAAGTTCCACCAGCAAGGGGAGGCCGCAAAGGGCCGAACCGCAGTCGAATTCGATATCGGCGATATCCTTACAGGCGGAACATGACGATGGGCAAGCACATGGGCACATGGGGAACATATGCGGAAAACGCCGCGAGAATCGCTGTCTTTTCGCTCTCCGGCACATTGCTCGTCACCGCGCTTGCAGCCTGCAAGGCCCCGGAGCCGATTGTTGCGCCCGCCCATATGCGCCGTCCCACGACTGAAATCGTCGGTCCGCGCCCCGTCAGCGACAATGCGGTGAGCCAGAAGCGCGATACCGGCACCTATCCGACCTTCTCGCAGCCGCTGACGGCCGCGGGCACCCAGATGGGTGACGATGAGGCCTCCACCATGGAATCGAGCCTGTCGCGCCTCGGTGCGGCAAGGCGCAACGGCCAGATTTCGGAAGCCGAATACAAGCGCCGGGTGGCCGAGCTGCGGGCGCTTGCCGAAAACCAGAAGCCGGTTGCGACGCCTGCAGCCTCGCAGTGAGATCATGCAGTTTGCGCGGTCTCAGCGACTGGCCAGATTATCTTTGATTGACGAAACATGCACCCAAACGGGGAATTCCCTATGGAGCAAGCGGGTGCGCCCGGTTTCTTCTCCCCGCCGGGGAGAAGTCCGCGGCAGCGGGATGAGGGGGTAAGCTCTCCGCATATCTCTGCGCTTGCCCCTCATCCGACCCTTCGGGCCACCTTCTCCCCGCCGGGGACAAGAAACAAGAGGGGGTGCCGAACTTGCTACAGCGACAATCACGGCTGAAGGTCCTGTCGGCCCGGCAATCATAACCCCTTCTTTACCCTGCCTTTGAACCTTCCGCTTACCCAAGATGTTAAGCGGATGGATGAGGTTTGCCGCTATGATGCAGCCATAACAAACAGGCCGCTGAAAAAGCGAGGCACGGGGTGAAATATCATGAAATGCATCGCCGCTTTGCTGGTTTTTGCCAGTTTTGCGCTCGCACCCGCACAGGCGCGGGCGCCGCACATCAATTTCGGAGCATCCGCGCTTCAGGGGCAATGATCGAAGGGAAAGCCCGTCAGTCGTTGCCGGCGGCTTCGCTCAGCACGTCGAGATCAGGCACCGTGATGTGACGGTTGTTCTCGATGCGGATAATGCCTTCCTTACGCAGTTTGGTCATTTGCCGGCTAACCGTTTCGATGGTGAGTCCAAGGAAATCGGCGATGTCGGCGCGTGAAAGCGGCAGGTCGAAACAGGATTTGTCGTCGTTTTCCGGATCGATATGGGTGGCGATCATATAAAGGAAGCTGGCAACCTTTTCCTGCGCCGATTTGCGACCCAGCGTCAGCATCCAGTCGCGCGCCTCATCCAGTTCCTTCAGGGACTGGTTGTGAAGCTTGCGTTCCATATCGGGTACTTCGGAGACCATGCGGTCGACAACGCGACGGGGAAAGAGACAAATCTCCACATCGGTTGCGGCTTCCGCCGTCATCTTGCTTTCCGCAAGGAACGGACGGCCGAGGAAATCCGGCGCGAATTGCAGGCCGACGATCTGCTGGCGGCCATCCGACATCATTTTCGACAGCTTCACCACGCCCTTCAGGATATTGCCATAGGAGGTGACGAGTTCGCCCTGGCCGAGAAGCTCGTTGCCGGCTTCCAGTTTTTTGCGGCTGGAATGGCGGTTGAGATCGCAGAGCTGCTGTGGTGTCAGCGTGCTGCAAAGACCGCCGTGACGCGCCTCGCAGGAGCGGCAAACAACGGGCTCTTCCGAATTGTGGATGGTCTTCTGCAGCGTGTCCATAAGCCTTTTCCAATGCTGGCTTTTCGGGACGATTGCGACCGTGGGTATCAAATCCGGTCTCATGGAAGGCTTTCGCCATGTAGCCGTTGTCCCCGCGTCTACTTTAGCAAGAACTTATGGCGCAATTTGATTGAAGTCAAAGTTGCAAACTGTCGCAGCCGTTACTGAAAGAGAGGAAATCGACATTTTCTTGATAAAAGGCAAATCGGGTGATGAATACCGAACTTCTTCACAAATATTCGGGTGCAGTGCCGCGTTACACGAGCTATCCGACCGCGCCGCATTTCCACGAGGGAATCGATAATGGCGCCTATCGCAGCTGGCTCGGCGCGCTTGGCCACAGGAATAGCATATCGCTTTATCTGCATATTCCCTATTGCGACCGGCTGTGCTGGTTCTGCGCCTGCCACACCAAGCACACGCTGAAATACGAGCCGATTGCAGTTTATCTTGAAGCACTTAAGCAGGAGATCGCGGCGGTTGGCGCGCTTGTTTCGCCCGATGCGGTGGTGAGTGCTGTTCATTTCGGCGGTGGTTCGCCCACCATGCTGAAGCCGGAGGACATAAAGAGCCTGATGGACTGTCTGCGGCGTCACTTCACCTTCGGGCTTGCACCTGAAATCAGCGTCGAGATGGACCCCAATGATCTGGACGACAGCCGCTATGACGCGCTTGCCGCCATCGGCATGTCGCGGGCAAGTCTCGGCGTTCAGGACTTCGATGACAAAGTGCAAAAAACCATCAACCGCATCCAGTCTTTCGAACAGACGAAATCGGTCGTGGATGCCGTGCGGGCGAGGGGCGTGCACTCGGTCAACTGCGACATTCTCTATGGGCTGCCGTTCCAGACCTGTGAGACATTGGAAAGGACCGTCAACCAGATCGTGTCGCTCGATCCCGATCGCATCGCGCTTTTCGGTTACGCCCATGTTCCCTGGATGAAAAAACACCAGTCGCTGATCCCCGAACACGCGCTTCCGGATATTGCCGAGCGCTACCGCCAGATGACGATGGCGGGCGAGATGCTGCAACAGGCAGGCTACAAGGCGATCGGCATCGACCACTTCGCCAAGCCGACCGATACATTATGCCAGACCGCAGAAGCCGGCGCGTTGCGGCGGAATTTCCAGGGCTACACGACTGACACCGCCGATGCGCTGATCGGGCTTGGTGCATCCTCGATCGGCAGGCTGCCGCAGGGTTATGTGCAGAACATGGTGGCGACGGGGGAATATCAGCGCATGGCGGGCGAGGGCGGGCTTGCCGTCGCCAAGGGCATTGAACTGTCGGAGGAGGATCATCTGCGCTCGCACGTCATCGAAAGGCTGATGTGCGATTTTTCGATCGATCTTTCGCAATTGCGGCACCGTTTCGGCAAGGCGAGCCATTCCGTGAGGGATCAGGCGCAGCTGTTCGCCGCAGGCGACAGGGATGGCGTGGTGCGGCTGGACGCCGATATTTTTGCCGTGACGGAGGCCGGAAAGCCGTTCGTGCGTAACATCGCGGCAATCTTCGACACCTATCTCGGTAACGGACGCGGCCGTCATTCGGTTGCTGTTTAGGCAACAGTTTTGGGGCAAATTACAAAGTTACGTCACGAAACCATTGGCTTTTTTGTGCGACTTGCCTATGTGGTGCGTCAGACAGGATAATTCATACGAACGACAATAAGGATTATGGGCGTGACAGCTACATTCGACAAGGTTGCCGACATTATCGCCGAAACCAGCGAAATCGACCGCGAAACCATTACGCCGGAGAGCCACACGATCGACGATCTCGGCATCGACAGCCTCGACTTTCTTGATATCGTTTTTGCGATCGACAAGGAATTCGGCATCAAGATTCCGCTCGAGCAGTGGACGCAGGAAGTCAACGAAGGCAAGGTTTCCACCGAAGAATACTTCGTGCTGAAGAACCTCTGCGCCAAGATCGACGAATTGCGCGCAGCCAAGGGCTGAAGCAACGATGCCCGCTTCAGGCGGGCATTTTTCTTTCTGGACCCAGCCTGTAACGGCGGGTCGCAACCGACCAGAGACGGGCCGGACGGATGCTGCTTGAATATTTTCAGATGATCGACAAGGTCGAGGCCGTGGACATGGCGACGCGCACATTGAAGGCGCAGTCGATCGTTCCCGACCAGAGCCCGGTTTTCGAAGGTCACTTCCCCGGCATGCCGCTGGTTCCGGGTGTGCTGCTGATCGAAACCATGGCGCAGGCTTCCGGCATGCTGGTTCTGGCATTTTCCGATTTTGCGTCCATGCCGTTCCTGATGTCGGTTGACGGCGCCAAGATGCGCACCTTCGTGGAGCCGGGCGCTGTTCTCGACATCGAGGCGGTGCTGGAGCATGACGGTTCCGGTTTTGCCGTCACCAAGGCAAAGATAACCTCTGCCGGCAAGAAGGTCTGCGACGCGCAGCTTAAATTGCGCACCATGCCGTTCAGCGAAATTCCGCTCGGGCCTATCGTCAAGAAGCGGGCGGAGGAAGTCGGCCTGATGGCGGCGATTGCCGCGGATGCGCAGAAATAGACGTTTCCACCCGTTTTGAAGGAGATCGTTTTTCCCGTCGGCCCGGTTTTGACGCATGAAATTCGTGGGCTCGCGACGGCGGATCGGGCCTTCACCATTGCCAATCCGCATCGCGCGCTTTATTCCGCAACGCATGAAGTGGTTGTTCGCAACCGCTGTGGATAGCCGTGACCGTTTCCGCGGGGCCGGCTGCAAAGGATGACAGACGATGAAATCTGACAATGATGTGGTGATAACAGGGGTCGGCATCGTGACCTGTCACGGCGTTGGCAGCCAGGCGCATGTGGCGCTTCTTTCTGGAACCGCCGCGCCGGCGACGATTGTCGAGACCGAAAAATTCAAACCCTATCCGGTCCATCCCATGCCTGAGATCGACTGGTCCGCGCAGATCGCCAAGCGCGGCGACCAGCGCCAGATGGAAAACTGGCAGCGGCTTGGCGTTTTTGCCGCCGGCCTGGCGCTTGATGATGCCGGGCTGAAGGAAAATGCCGAAGCCTGCGCCACCATGGACATGATCGTTGCCGCCGGTGGTGGTGAGCGCGACATCAATGTCGATACGCTGATCGTCGACGAGGCGCTGAAGCGCAATGACCGCGAAAAGCTGCTGAACGAAAAGCTGACGACCGAACTGCGCCCGACGCTGTTTCTCGCCCAGCTTTCCAACCTGATGGCCGGCAACATCTCCATCGTGCACAAGGTCACCGGGTCTTCCCGCACCTTCATGGGCGAGGAAGCGGCCGGCATTTCCGCCGTCGAAACCGCGTTCCACCGCATTCGCTCCGGCGAATCGAGCCACGCGCTGGTGGGCGGCGCTTTCTCTGCGGAACGTCCCGACATGATCCTGCTGTTTGAAGCCATCGGCGCACATGCGCAAGGCGGCTGGCAGCCGCTGTGGTCGCGTGGCGACCAGGACGGCGGCGGCATGATTTCCGGTTCGCTCGGCGCCTTCCTAGTGCTGGAATCGCGCAAGCACGCCAGTGAACGCGGCGCGCGCATCTATGCCCGTATCGACGCCATCGAGGGTGACCGCGGCAGCCGTGACGAAGGCAAAATGGAAAAGCGCATGGAGCGTCTGCTTGCCCCCGCTAAGGACGGTGCGGCGACGGTCGTGTTCTCCGGCGCAAGCGGTTATGACGGCGTGACGGCCCGTGAGAAGGACATTCTCGAAAAGGCTCTGCCAAATGCCGTCATTCGCGGTTTCGGCGGCATCACCGGCCACGGGCTGGAAGCGCAGTTCCCGCTTGGACTGGCGCTTGCGGCGCTTACCCTTGAAAGCGGCGCGAAGGTGCCGGCTTTTGACGCGGCCGAGGAAAAACCCATGGGCGAGGCGGCCAGTGAAGCCGTCGTCACCACCGTCGGCCATGTGCGCGGCGAAGGTGTCGCCGTTCTGTCCCGTGACGTGTGAGGAGAAAGACCATGACTTCCAACTTCAAGGATCATCTCGGTCGTCCCATCGTTGCCGTGACGGGCATGGGCATCATCACGTCGCTTGGGCAGGGACTTGCCGATAACTGGGCGGCGCTGACATCCGGCAAGTCGGGCATCCACAAGATCACCCGTTTCCCGACCGAGGGGCTTTCGACGCGGATCAGCGGCACGGTGGATTTCATCGATATCCCGGTTCCGAATTCCGTCGAGCGTTCTTATGCTTTTGCGCGTGAGACCACCATCGAGGCTCTGGCGCAGGCCGGTATATCAGGTGATTTCGACGGTCCGCTGTTTCTCGCAGCACCGCCAATCGAGCCGGAATGGAGCGCCCGTTTCGAGCTTGCCGACCGGTCTCCGCCGGCTGCCCAGCCGGGTGACGCCTATGAACGGTTCCTGACGGCTTTCCGCCAGCGTCCCGATCCGGCATTCCAGGAGGCGGCGCTGTTCGGCGCGATCTCCGAACGTCTTTCCGACCGCTTTGGCACACGCGGCCTGCCGGTCACGCTTTCGACCGCCTGTGCATCCGGGGCGACCGCGATCCAGCTCGGTGTCGAAGCCATCCGCCAGGGCCGCACCGAGCGCGCGCTGACGGTTGCGACAGACGGTTCGGTCAGCGCCGAAGCGCTGATCCGCTTCTCGCTGCTGTCGGCGCTTTCGACCCAGAACGACCCGCCGGAAAAGGCCTCCAAGCCATTCAGCAAGGACCGCGACGGTTTCGTGATCGCCGAAGGCGCGGCAACGCTGGTGCTGGAATCGCTCGAAGCCGCCGTTGCGCGCGGTGCGAAGGTTCTCGGCATCATCAAGGGCGCCGGTGAAAAGGCTGACAGCTTCCACCGCACACGCTCTTCGCCCGACGGCGGCCCGGCGATTGCGACGATCCGCGCGGCACTTGCCGATGCGGGCGTGGCCGAAAGCGATATCGGTTATATCAACGCCCACGGCACCTCGACGCCGGAAAACGACAAGATGGAATATGGCTCCATGCTCGCCGTCTTCGGCGAGGGCCTGAAGAACATCCCGCTGTCATCCAACAAATCGATGATCGGCCACACCTTGACCGCCGCAGGCGCTGTGGAAGCGGTGTTCTCGCTGCAGACCATGCTGACCGGCACCCTGCCGCCGACGATCAACTACAACAATCCCGATCCGACTATCACGCTCGACGTGGTGCCGAATGTGAAGCGGGATGCTCAGGTGAGCGCGGTTCTGTCCAACTCCTTCGGATTTGGCGGGCAGAATGCAAGCCTTGTCATGACGCGGGAACCGGCCTGACCGGTTTCACCACTAACAGGAGCGTTTTCGGGCCCGAATGGAACTCCGGAAACGCTCTCGCTTCTTTGATTACGCATTCCGGCCGCAAAACCGTTACAGAGGTTTGCTGGAATAGCCCTTTAGATAAACGCCCTCGGGCGAAGGACTGATATATGCGCGCTCTTCAACTCGTGGACGACCGGAAGCTCGAAAAAGTGGACCTGCCCGAACCGGATGCTCCGGCACCGGGCGAGGTGACGCTGCGCGTCAAGGCCGTGGCGCTGAACCACATCGACGTGTGGGGCTGGCGCGGCATGGCTTTCGCCAAGCGCAAGATGCCGCTCACCATCGGTGCGGAGGCCTCCGGCGTGGTCGAAGCCATCGGTCCGGGCGTATCGAATGTGCTGCCCGGCCAGCTCGTCGCAATCTATGGCGCGCGCACCTGCGGGCTGTGCAAACCCTGCCGCGAAGGCCGTGACAATCTGTGCGAACATGTGCAGGGCGTTCACGGTTTCCATCTCGACGGTTTTGCCCAGGAAAAGATCAATATTCCCGCCCGTCAGCTCGTACCTGCGCCGCATGGCGTCGATGCCGTTGCGGCCGCTCTTGCACCTGTCACCTTCGGCACGGTCGAGCACATGCTGTTCGACAATGCCAAGCTCGAATCCGGTGAGACGATCCTCGTGCATGCCGGCGGTTCCGGCATCGGCACGGCGGCGATCCAGCTTGCCAAGAAGATGGGCTGCACCGTCATCACCACCGTCGGCTCCGACGACAAGATCGAAAGGGCGAAGGCCCTTGGTGCGGACCACGTCATCAACTACCGGACCGACCGTTTCGAAGGCGTCGTGCGCAAGCTGACGAAAAAGAAGGGTGTCGACGTTGTGTTCGAACATGTCGGCAAGGATACCTGGGCGGGCTCGATGTTCTCGCTGAAGCGCGGCGGCCGTCTCGTCACCTGCGGTTCCACGTCAGGCGTCTCCACCGATATCAACCTGATGATGTTGTTCCAGCAGCAGCTGAAGCTGCTCGGCTCCTTCGGTTGCCGCATGGAAAACATGGCCAACGCCATGCAGAAGATGGCGCGTGGCATCGTGCATCCGGTTATCGACACCGAAGTCACCTTCGACGATATCGACCGGGCGCTGGAACGCATGGAGACGCGCCAGGTGTTCGGTAAAATCGTTCTGCGGATGGATTGACCATCTTGAAGCTTTTCCTGACACGGATCGTCCTGAAACTGGACCACTTCCGGCAGTGGCTGATCGCGACATTCGCCTTCGGCCTTCTCAACCTGCTGAAGCTTTTTCCGGCCGATGCGGGCATTCGCGCCGCCGATCGGCTGGCGCGCTGGGTGGGGCCGAAAACCGGCCGCCACAAGCTGATGCTCTATAATCTGGCGCGCGCCTTTCCCGAGAAGTCAGAGGAAGAGCGGCTTGCGATCGCCATGGACAGCTGGGCCAATATGGGCCGGCTTGCGGCGGAATATGTATTTCTCGACCGTCTGTTCGACTTCGACCCTGAAAAGAACGAGCCGGGCCGCATCGAGGTCGAAGGCATCTCGACCTTCCTCGAACTGCGCGACAATCCACGACCCTTCATCGTCTTTACCGCCCATAGCGGTAATTTCGAGCTGTTGCCGGTTGCCGGCTCGGCTTTTGGTCTCGATGTGACGGTGCTGTTCCGGCCACCCAACAATCCCTTCGTGGCTGACAAGGTTTTCAATTTCCGCAAGGAGCGCATGGGTAATCTCGTGCCCTCGCATGCCGGCTCTTCCTTCGCGCTGGCGCGGCAGCTGGAAAAGGGCGGCGGCGTGGGCGTGCTCGTTGACCAGAAGTTCGGCAAGGGGCTGACGACGAAGTTTTTCGGCCTTGAGGTTCGCACCAACCCGCTTCTGGCCAAGCTGGTGCGACAGTTCAACTGCGATGTTTATCCCGCTCGCTGCGTGCGTCTTCCTGACAACCGCTACAGGCTGGAAATAGAGCCCAGGGTTGAAATTCCGCGTGACGACAAGGGCAATGTCGATATTCAGGCGACGGCGCAGCTTCTGAACGACAAGGTCGAAAGCTGGGTGCGCGAATACCCCGGACAATGGCTGTGGTATCACGACCGCTGGGACGTGAAGCATCAGATTTGACGGGATCACGTGCGGCCGGATTTTCGGCGATTCTTATGAAATTCGACGGGAAAATCGCGCGTTTCGGTGCTTTTCCATATTTGCGGAACCTCATTTTTCGTTCATGGATTATCGAAATTGAAAAATTAGCGGTTGCTGTGATATTTTGGACAACAATCCTCGCGGCGTTCCTGCGTTTCGTTACGTCATTTTTAAGCGCAAAGACGCTATAATCAGGGGATAAAGGCTTAATCCGTTCGCATAGGTAGCGGGGGTTATGCCCGTTCAGGGAGAGTTGGGTTGAAAGATTTGATTGAGTTGTTCTGGCTGCGTTATACGGAACTGCAATCTGCCGTTGGTAAAAACGAAGCCGACAAGATTGCCGTGCTGGAACGTGAACTGGAACAGCTCCTCGAGCGGGTTGTCGGACGTAAGACAGAAAATTCCGAAGATATTCGCGAGCAGTTCCGTTTCGCCATCGATCTCCTCAACCACGAGGCGGAAGACCTTGGCTGCGTGCAGCGCAACTCCGAGCTTCTTCGCACGCTTGTCGATCGCTACGTCGGCATGCCGTCAAAGGCCAAGGTCGTCGGTGACGAGGACGAAGACACTCTGGAATGGCATCATCGCCACCTGATCCTCGATGAGGATATGCTCAACGATCTCGACGAGCCGGTGGTGATCGTTTCACCCGGCTACCGCGTTTCCTTCGCCAATGCTCTCGATGCATTTCAGCGCAATGCCCCGGAAGGGCTTGTCGGCTGCCATATCGCCGAGCTTGTCGGCGTTCACCGTTTCCAGAACAATCTCAGGGAAAAGCTCGACAATTGCTTCAAGGGCGATACGTCGAAATATACCTATGCGGAAGATCAGAACGGCCGCACGGTCGTCAAGTCGCTGGAAATGTCGCCGTGCTACTCGTCCGCCTACAAGCTCGTGGGGGCGATGGTGGTGATCCGCGAAATCGCCGATCGCCGTCGCCGCGCCGCCGGCTGAGGCAGCGAGGCGCCTTCCCATCGTCGTAAAGATGGGAAACGGCGTTCCACCATCCCTTATTTCGGGAAGATGGTTTCCCAGACCGTTGCGATGGACCAGGCGGACGATGCATCGACAAGAAGTTTCGTCGCCATGGCGAGACATGACAGGACGAGAAGCGGGCGGATGATCTTCGCGCCGTTTTTCATCGCGAAACGGGATCCGATCTGCGCGCCGATGAACTGGCCGACCCCCATGGCCAGGCCAAGCTTCCACAAAACCGCGCCACCCATTGCAAAGACGAGAAAGCCGCCGAAATTCGAACCGAGGTTGAGAAGCTTCGTGTGGGCGGTCGCCTTCAGCATTCCAAAACCGGCAAGGCCCACAAAGGCCAGCATGTAGAAGGACCCCGCGCCGGGGCCGAAAACACCATCGTAAAAACCGATCAGCGGCGCGACCGCCAGCCCGAACACGAAGGGCGTGATGCGGCGATGGCTGTCGATATCGCTGAGCTGCGGTTTGAAGGCGAAATAACGCGCGATCGCAATCAACAGGAACGGCATGATGGCGCGCATGAGATCGGCCGGCACGAAGGCGGCTGTCAGCGCGCCGAGCATTCCGCCCGCCATGGCCATCAGCCCCATTGGCAGTTGCTCTTTGAGATTGACGTGGCCGCGTCTGGCATAGGCAAGGGTCGCGGAGGCGGAACCGAACTGCGCCTGCAGCTTGTTCGTGCCGAGCGTATCGAGCGGGGCGATGCCCATGATCATCATTGCGGGAATGACGATAAGGCCGCCGCCACCGGCGATGGAATCGATAAATCCGGCAAAGATGGCGACGCAGAAGAGAACGATAAAAACGTTGAGGGCGATGTCTTGCACTGGGAATGTCCGGGCAGGCGGGAGGAGAGGGCTTCTTCTTTCACCGAAAAGGCCACCGCGCAATATCTTTCTGTACGTTCGGCTGCGGGCAGGGGGATTGCGGTGTTGCCGCTTATCGTTATGTTTCCGTGGCGCGTCGCCGGAAGGCCTGATGGCGCTTGAGACATACGGATGAGGGCATTATGCATAAAGTGATATTCGATACGGATCCCGGTGTGGATGACGCCATGGCGCTTCTTTTTCTGCACCGCCATCCCGATATCGATCTGATCGGCGTCACCACCGTTTTCGGCAATGCGCCCATCGATATCACCACCCGCAATGCGCTTTTCCTGAAGCGGGAATGGCAGATGACCGCACCGGTCGCCAGGGGCGCCGGCGTGACCTTCGATCCCGCCCGCAAGGAAGGCCACTGGCCGACCTTCATCCACGGCGAAAACGGTCTCGGCGATATCGATATCCCCGAGACCATCGATCTGCCGCTCGATCCGCGTCCGGCGCATCGCTTCATCATCGAGACGGTCAAGGCCAATCCCGGTGAGGTGACGCTGATTGCTGTTGGTCGCATGACCAATCTGGCGCTGGCGCTCAGCGAAGAGCCGGATTTTGCCGCGCTGGTGAAGGAAGTGATCGTCATGGGCGGCGCCTTCGATATCAACGGCAATGTGTCGCCGGCGGCCGAGGCCAATATTCACGGCGATCCGGAAGCGGCCGATCTCGTCTTCACCGCGCCCTGGCGCGTGGTCGTTGTCGGTCTCGATGTGACGACGAAAACGGTGATGACCAGCGCCTTCATGGCTGACATGGCAAAGGCCGGCGGCAAGCCGGTAGAGCTGCTTTCGGACCTGTCGCAGTTCTATATCGATTTCTACAAGACCCGCACCGGCGACGGCATGGTGGTGCATGATAGCTGCGCCTGCGTCTATCTCGTGGCGCCTGAGCTTTTTGAAACCCGCAGCGGTCCGGTACGCGTCGTCTGTGGCGGGCTTGCCGACGGCCAGACGATCCAGAAGCCGGATGGCCGCGCCTTTCCGCCGGGTGACTGGGACGGGCATCCGAGCCAGCTGGTCTGCACGGATATCGAGCCGGAGCGCGTGCTTTCGGTCATCCGCGCCGCAATTGTGACAGGGGAGCGCGGCTGACGGGCGGGAATGGCCGTTCTTGAGCATGGCTTGCCTTGCATTTTCCAAGAATCTGGCGTTATGCAAGTTCCCTGATCGTAGTGCGCGATCCGCCATGCCTGAGGGGCTGAAAAGGCCGTGCCGGAAGGACGGGCGGATGGCCGCTATGCGGCGTGGGCCGAGAAAACCCCTGTAGGTTTTCCCGTGCTTTGCGCTACAATGAATAACGCCTGCCGGGTCGGTTCGTGTCGGCGGCGTTTAACAACAAAAAACGAACCTTCGTTATGGACCGGCAGTACCGGTCCATTCCTATGAGGAAAGAGATGGAAGAGTTTCATAAGGTCCGGCGTCTGCCGCAATACGTCTTCGAACAGGTCAACCGTTTGAAAGCGAGCGCGCGAGCGGCCGGGGCCGATATCATCGATCTCGGCATGGGCAATCCCGACCTTCCGACCCCCAAGGCGATCGTCGACAAGCTTTGCGAGGTCGTTCAGGATCCGCGCACCCATCGTTATTCCTCCTCCAAGGGCATTCCAGGCCTTCGCCGCGCGCAGGCCGGTTATTATGCCCGCCGTTTCGGCGTGAAGCTGAACCCCGATACGCAGGTCGTCGCGACCCTCGGCTCCAAGGAAGGCTTCGCCAATATGGCGCAGGCCATCACCGCGCCTGGTGACGTCATCCTGTGTCCGAACCCGACCTATCCGATCCATGCCTTCGGTTTCCTGATGGCGGGCGGGGTTATCCGTTCGATGAATGTCGAGCCTGACGACAGCTTCTTTGGCCCGCTGGAGCGCGCCGTGCGCCACTCCATTCCGAAGCCGCTGGCGCTGATCGTCAACTACCCGTCGAACCCGACGGCGCATGTCGCCTCGCTCGATTTCTACAAGGACGTGATCGCCTTTGCGAAGAAGCACGAGATCATCGTGCTGTCCGACCTTGCCTATTCGGAGATCTATTTCGACGACAACAACCCGCCGCCTTCGGTTCTCGAAGTTCCCGGCGCCATCGACGTCGCGGTGGAGTTCACCTCCATGTCGAAGACGTTTTCCATGCCCGGCTGGCGCATGGGCTTTGCCGTCGGCAACGAGCGGCTGATCGCGGCGCTGACGCGTGTGAAGTCCTATCTCGACTACGGCGCCTTCACGCCGATCCAGGTTGCGGCGACCCATGCGCTGAACGGTGATGGCTCCGACATTGCCGAAGTGCGCAATGTCTATCGCCGCCGTCGCGATGTCATGGTCGACACCTTCGGCAAGGCCGGCTTCGAGGTTCCGCCGCCGGCGGCGACCATGTTCGCCTGGGCGAAAATCCCGGAAAAATTCCGTCATCTCGGCAGCCTGGAGTTCTCCAAGCTCCTGGTCGAGAAGGCCGATATCGCCGTTGCTCCCGGCATCGGCTTTGGCGAGATGGGCGACGATTACGTCCGTCTCGCGCTCGTGGAAAACGAGCACCGAATTCGTCAGGCAGCGCGCAATCTGAAGCGTTTCCTGTCGAGCGCAGACGAAACGATGCACAATGTCGTTTCGCTTAACGCCCACAGATAAGGGCAACCGAAGGCGGCCGGGCCTCGGCCGCCACCATCACCAGCAAATCAGGAACATACCCATGGCAGATTCATTGAGAATCGGCATAGCGGGGCTCGGCACTGTCGGCGCTTCGCTCGTGCGCATCCTCCAGCAGAGAAGCAACGAACTTGCGATTACCTGCGGACGCGCGATTGAGATTATTGCGGTGAGCGCGCGCGACCGTTCGCGCGACCGCGGCATCGATCTCAAGGGTATTAGCTGGTTCGACACGCCCGAGCAGATGGCAAGCGAAGCCGATATCGACGTCTTCGTCGAACTGGTCGGCGGCGCTTCCGGTCAGGCGGAAAATGCGGTGCGCGCGGCACTCGCCCGTGGTCTCCATGTGGTGACAGCCAACAAGGCGTTGCTGGCCAAGCACGGCGTCGAACTGGCGACGATTGCCGAAGACAAGGGGGCGCTTCTCAATTTCGAAGCGGCGGTGGCCGGCGGTATCCCCGTCATCAAGGCGCTGCGTGAATCCCTGACCGGCAACCATGTGTCGCGCATCTACGGCATCATGAACGGCACCTGCAATTACATCCTGACCAAGATGGAGAAGGAAGGGTTGTCCTTCGAGGCCTGTCTGAAGGAAGCGCAGCGGCTGGGCTATGCGGAAGCCGATCCGGCCTTCGATATCGAGGGCAACGACACCGCCCACAAGCTGGCCATTCTGACCACGCTTGCCTTCGGCAACAAGATTTCGGCTGATGACATCTATCTCGAAGGCATCACCAATATCTCCAGCGAGGACATTCAGGCGGCCGCCGAACTCGGTTACCGCATCAAGCTTCTCGGCGTGGCGCAGGTGACCGAATCCGGCATCGAGCAGCGCGTGCATCCGACCATGGTGCCGCTTGATTCCGTCATTGCCCAGGTGGACGGCGTGACCAATGCGGTGGCGATCGAATCCGACATTCTCGGTGAGTTGCTGATGGTCGGCCCGGGTGCCGGCGGCAACGCCACGGCTTCCGCCGTGCTGGGTGACATCGCCGATATCGCCAAGAGCCGCCCCGGCGCCCAGCAGGTGCCTGTCCTCGGCCGTCCGGCGAAATCCCTGTCGGAGTATCGCCGCGCCAAGATGAAGAGCCATGAGGGCGGTTATTTCATCCGCCTGACGGTGAAGGACCAGGCGGGCGTCTTCGCCTCCATCGCCACCCGCATGGCTGACAATAACATCTCGCTGGAATCCATCGTGCAGCGCCAGCGCGTGCATGTAGAGGGCGCGCCGCAGACCATCATCCTCGTCACCCATGCGACGATGGAAGATGCGATCCGCAAGGCGGTAAAGGCGATTAAGAACGAGAAATATCTCGTCAGCGAGCCGCAGGTCATCCGCATCGAGCGGACCTGAGACGCTTCATTATTTTGATGACACCGAGAGCCGCGCTTCCATATGGAGGCGCGGTTTTTAGTTGCGTGGCTGCCTGTATAGCGCCGGTGGTCCGGCGCCCATAAAATTTGAGGGGAAGGCGACGGAAGCGCTGGAAAACAAGGCGATTCGGCACTATGGTTAATCTTGTTCACCAAGCGAGGGAGGCGTGGCCGTGACATCGATCATCCTGTTCAAGGACAATAAGCGCGCTGGCGTTGCGGCGGCCCATCACCGGGCGCGGCCTCACAATGCCAATGACAATATTCGCACTATGGAATTCGACATGGGGGAGCATGAGCGCAACTGGTGTTCGCTCGCCGTCTTCTCTTTGCTGCTGCTCGTTGGCGCGGTCTCCATCGTCAGTCCGTTTTTCTCGATTTTTTCGGTGTGAAACCTCATATGCGCGTTTTTGCTTGAAAAACGCGCCACCGCCATTTAGCCCGTCTTAAGAGCGCGATCAGGCGCATGACAGGACGAATGGACAGGATGGCAATGATGGAGCCGGCCGATACCGTGGCCCGCGCATTTTTAAGCGTGGAGCGGTCGGCGACAGAACAGCGCTGGGTATCGCGGCTGGATCAGGCCGGGCAGAACCGTGCGCTGGCCATGTCCCAGATTCACGCCATTCCTGAACTGATCGCACGCGTTCTTGCCGGGCGCGGCGTGGGTGTCGATGACGCCCTGGCATTCCTCGATCCGACCATCCGCTCTTTGATGCCCGATCCGCATATGCTGACCGATTGCGAGAAGGCCGCCGAGCGGCTGGTACGCGCCATCGAGACCGGCGAGAAGGTGGCGATCTTCGGGGATTACGATGTCGACGGGGCGGCCTCTTCCGCGTTGATGTATCGCTTCCTCGCGCATTTCGGTCTGACGCCGGAGATCTATATTCCCGACCGTATCTTTGAGGGCTACGGGCCGAACCCGGCGGCGATGCAGCAACTTGCCGCCAATGGCGCGACACTGATCGTGACGGTCGATTGCGGCTCAACCAGCCATGAATCGCTGCAGGCCGCCAGGGACGCGGGAACGGATGTGGTGGTGATCGACCACCACCAGGTCGGCACGGAGCTGCCGCCGGCCGTGGCGCTGGTCAATCCCAACCGCGAGGATGATCTTTCGGGGCAGGGGCATCTCTGTGCGGCCGGTGTGGTGTTCCTCGTGCTGGTCGCCACCCTGCGCCTATTGAAGGACAGGCGGAACCGGCAGGCCTTCACACTCGATCTGCTCTCCCTTCTCGATATCGTTGCGCTTGCCACCGTATGTGATGTGGTGCCGCTGAAGGGCCTCAACCGCGCCTATGTGGTCAAAGGGCTGATTGCCGCGCGCCACATGAACAATGCAGGTCTTGCCGCGCTGTTCAAGAAGGCCGGGCTCGGCGGACCTGTCACACCCTATCATTTCGGTTTCCTGATCGGGCCGCGCATCAATGCCGGCGGCCGCATCGGCGATGCGGCGCTCGGCAGCCGACTGCTGACGATAGATGATTCCTCGCAGGCCGAGGTGATCGCGGAGCGGCTGGACGAGCTGAATCGCGAGCGACAGGCCATGGAAGCGGCGATGCTCGCGGAAGCGGAAGCGGAGGCTCTGTTCGAATATGGTGACGGCTCGGGTGCGGGCGTTATCGTCACGGCGCGGGAAAACTGGCATCCCGGCATTGTCGGCCTGCTCGCCTCGCGTCTGAAGGACCGTTTCCGCCGCCCGGCTTTCGCCATCGCTTTTGATCCCTCCGGCAAGGGCACCGGCTCCGGCCGTTCGATCAACGGTTTCGATATGGGGCGCATGGTGCGCGCCGCCGTGGAGGCCGGTTTGCTGGTCAAGGGCGGTGGGCATGCCATGGCGGCCGGTCTGACGGTTGAGCGCGCCAATCTCGGCAAGCTCAGGACCTTCTTCGAGGAGGCGGCCGCAAAGACCGTGAATGAGCTGGTGGAAAGCAGCGTGCTGAAGATCGACGGCGCCATCGGCGCCTCGGGTGCGACATTGCAGCTTGTCGACCAATTGGAGCAGGCCGGTCCTTACGGATCAGGCCACTCGCAGCCGATCTTTGCCGTGCCGGCGCATCGCCTGCGCGATGTGCGGCTCGTGGGTACAGCTCACGTCAAGATCACGCTGGAGGCCATGGACGGCTCGCGGCTGGACGGTATAGCGTTTCGCGCCGCAGAAGCGCCTCTGGGGCAGATGCTGCTGAATGCGCGCGGCAGGAACATTCACGTCGCAGGCTCCGTGGGCGCCGATCTGTGGCAGGGCCAGAGGCGCGTGCAGCTGCGCGTTCTGGACGCGGCTTTCGCGCCCTGAGAGGGCCTTCGCACACTTACCCTGAATTTTATGGAACACTGTCTCTGGCGAATGGCCGAGACGCGCCAATGCGTCTTCACGCGACGCGTTAAGATTTTCGTGCAGACTACTGATTTTTATGGAGAAGCAAGTGGCACGCCCTAGGGGAGTCGAACCCCTCTTTTCAGAATGAAAATCTGACGTCCTAACCGATAGACGAAGGGCGCGTGCGCTTGTGGTGTGGCGCCCTTATAGTCAGGCTCCCGTTGCTCCGCAAGCGGAAAAATTGATTTTTTTCGCTTCCTGGCGAGTTTTTTTATGGAAGCCGGAACGGCTGTGGAAAACTGCGCCGGGACTGGCCAAGGCCTTGAAATTTCGCCGCTATCGCTTTGCGCCGGCAACGCCTTCATGCCTCGTGGAAGGCCCGGGGCGTGCTTTCCCAACCCTTAGCTGGCATCTGCTGCCCGCCAGAAAGAACCGACGTTGTGATTTGGCTGGAAGGGGAAAGGCAAGCCGGTCGATTTGCACGCTGGCGCTTCATCCGGCTTGCCTTCCATCGGGGGGACAGCACTCTAACGTGTCGCCCGGGAATCGGTTCCGGCGCATCGATCACGCGTGACGAATTCGCGATCTGCGAAGCTGCTTTATATTTTTGAAGGGGAAGAACACGAAGGCAAGTGGCACGCCCTAGGGGAGTCGAACCCCTCTTTTCAGAATGAAAATCTGACGTCCTAACCGATAGACGAAGGGCGCGTGCGCTTGTGGTGTGGCGCCCTTATAGTCAGGCTCCCGTTGCTCCGCAAGCGGAAAAATGCATGATTTGACAAAAAAATGACATGGACCGCCAGAAGTCCTGAAAAACAAGGATTCTTGTTTCGTAACAAATGGTTAAATGGTCGGGTTATGGCTATTTTAGAGGCCTGTTGATTTGGATGTGGGCTGTGAAACGACGACTCGGCACAAGCGTTGGCCGGATTGGAACCTAACGGCGAGGCAGTGATAAGGTAGAACACATTTGCCATCATCCTCGCCCCTGAGGCGAGGATCCGCTCTCTAGTCACCCATGGATCCTCGCCTCAGGGGCGAGGATGACGTTGGGTGTCGCCAACTGTTTCTGCAATAAAAAACGGGGCCGAAACGGCCCCGTTGGATGATGCGTTGATGGCAAAAGGTCTCAGTGCAGAATCTGGCTGAGGAACAGCCGGGTGCGCTCGTGCTGCGGATTGTCGAAGAATTCGGCGGGCGAGTTCTGTTCGACGATCTGGCCCTGGTCCATGAAGATGACGCGGTTTGCGACCTGGCGGGCGAAGCCCATTTCGTGGGTCACGCACAGCATCGTCATGCCGTCTTCGGCAAGGCTGACCATGGTGTCGAGCACTTCCTTGACCATTTCCGGGTCAAGCGCCGAGGTGGGTTCGTCGAACAGCATGATCTTCGGCTTCATGCAGAGCGAACGGGCAATCGCCACGCGCTGCTGCTGGCCGCCGGAGAGCTGGCCGGGATATTTATGAGCCTGCTCGGGGATCTTGACGCGCTTCAGATAGTGCATCGCCACTTCTTCGGCTTCCTTCTTGGGCATCTTGCGAACCCAGATCGGCGCCAGCGTGCAGTTCTCGAGGATCGTCAGATGCGGGAAGAGATTGAAGTGCTGGAACACCATGCCAACCTCGCGACGCACCTCGTCGATCTTCTTCAGATCGTTGGTGAGCTCGATGCCATCGACATTGATCGTACCCGACTGATGTTCTTCCAGCCGGTTGATGCAGCGGATCATGGTCGACTTGCCCGACCCCGAAGGACCGGCGATGACGATGCGCTCGCCTTTCATGACCTTCAGGTTGATGTCGCGCAGCACGTGGAAGTCGCCATACCACTTGTTCATGCCGATGAGTTCGATCGCTACGTCCGTTGTCGAGACGGTCAGTTTTTTTGCTTGGGTTTCTGCCATTTGAGCGTCCCTTATCGTTTATGCCCGGTGTCGAGGTGCCGTTCCATGAACAGCGAATAACGCGACATGCCGAAGCAGAATATCCAGAATACGAAGCCTGCGAAAATATAGCCAGTCATGGCGGTGACGGGCGTCGCCCAGTTCGCATCCGACTGGTTGAGTGTGACAATACCGAGCAGGTCGAACATGCCGATGATCGAGACCAGCGACGTGTCCTTGAACAGCCCAATGAAGGTGTTGACGATGCCAGGAATGACCAGCTTCAGCGCCTGCGGCAGCACGATCAGCCGCGTCTTCTGCCAGTAGTTCAGGCCGAGCGAATCCGCACCTTCATATTGTCCCTTCGGAATGGCCTGCAGGCCGCCGCGGATCACCTCCGCCATATAGGCGGATGAGAAGAGCGACACGCCGACAAGCGCACGCAGGAACTTGTCGAAGGTCCAGCCGTCGGGCAGGAACAGCGGCAGCATGATGCTGGCGAAGAACAGCACGGTGATCAGCGGAATGCCTCTGATGACTTCAATGAAGAGCACGCAGAGCATCTTGATGACCGGCAGGTTCGACCGTCGGCCGAGCGCCAGGAGAATGCCGAAGGGGAGCGACACCGTGATCCCGAAGAAGGACAGGATGAGCGTCACCATCAGGCCGCCCCACAGCTGCGTTTCCACCTTCGGCAGGCCGAAGACGCCGCCGATGAGCAGGAAAAACGCAATGAAGGGCAGGATGATGAAAAGCGTCAGCGCGTTGAGGCGCTTGAATGGCGCTTTTGGAATCAGCATCGGTATCAGCAGGATGGCGAACGTCGCCATGACAAGGATGGGACGCCAGCGTTCGTCGATCGGATAGCGGCCGAAGACGAATTGTCCGAGCTTTGCCGAAACGAAAGCCCAGCACGCACCGGACTGGCCGTCCGGCAGCGCGCCGCCCTGCGAGGCGGTCAGGCAGGCGATACGATCGCTACCGGTCCACACCGCATCGATGAACAGCCACTTAATGACCGGCGGCACCAGATAGGCGAGCAGGGCAAGGGCGATCACCGTCAGGACCGTGTCCTTGGGCGTGGCGAAGAGTTTGGTGCGCAGCCAGTGACCGAAGCCGACGGCGCTCGAGGGCGCGGGTCTGGCGTCCTCGATGGTCTGCCGCACGAAAGCGTGATTGCTTGTTGTCATCGTCATCTCTCCACCAGCGCCATTTTCGCGTTGAACCAGTTCATGACCACGGCCGTGAGCAGGGACAGCGAGAGATAGATGACCAGCCAGATCGCAACGACTTCGACCGCCTGACCCGTCTGGTTCAGGATCGTGCCGCCGACGGAGACGATGTCGGCGAAGCCGACCGCGACCGCAAGCGATGAGTTCTTGGTCAGGTTGAGATATTGGCTTGTCAGCGGGGGGATGATGATGCGCATCGCCTGCGGAACGACGATCAGGCGCGTCGTGGTGCTGGAGCGAAGCCCGAGCGCATCCGCAGCTTCCGTCTGACCCTTCGCCACGGCCTTGATGCCGCCGCGAACGATCTCGGCGATGAAGGAGGCGGTGTAGAAGGAAAGCGCCAGAAACAGCGACATGAATTCAGGTGCGACCACCGCGCCGCCCGAAAGGTTGAACCGCCCGGCAATCGGGTAGTCGAAGGTCAGCGGTGAGCCGAGCGCGAGAAATGTCGCAGCCGGAAGGCCGATGATGAGAAGTGTGGCCGTGATCCCGGTGCGGAACTGCTGACCGGTCTTTTCCTGTCTCGCCTTTGCCCAGCGGTAAACGAAAAAGCTGATGACGATGGCGACCACAAGGGCGAGCGGTATCAGCCAGGTGCCTTCGCCCCAAAGGGGCTTCGGAAAGAAGAAGCCGCGATTGTTGAGGTAGCTTCCCAGCGGAAGCTCCAGCGAATCACGCGCCTGCGGCAGGACGGAAATGACGCCCTTGTACCAGAAGAAGATGACGAGCAGGGGCGGGATGTTGCGGAAGATTTCCACATAGGCCTGCGCGAGCTTTGAAATCAGCCAGTTGCTGGACAGCCGGGCGATACCGACGATGAAACCGATGATCGAGGCGGCGATGATGCCAAAAAACGCAACCTGGATCGTGTTGAGAATGCCAACGAGCAAAGCCCGGCCATAGGTCGCGTCGCTGGTATAAGCGATCAGCGACTGGCCGATATCAAAACCGGCTCTTCCGTTGAGGAAGCCGAAGCCGGACGAAATGTTTGACCGTTGAAGATTGGTGATCGTATTCGTCACGATGATCCAGACGAAGGCGGCCAGGATGACGACTGTCAGGACCTGATAGAAAATTCCGCGTATGCGTGGATCGTAGATAAGTGACGACGCGCTTTGCGCGCGCGATCGTTGCGAACTGACCGCGTTGCCTGCCATAGGCACCTTTCCCTTTTATGTGCTCTTTGCGAGCTTATTTATATAATTTTAAAATGGAGGCCGGGCATTGCCCAGCCTCCTGTCATGATCTAGCCGATGATGGGGCCGATCAACGGACCGGCGGTGCGTATTGCAGGCCGCCCTTGGTCCACAGCGCGTTCTGGCCACGCTCGATCTTCAGCGGAGAGCCCGCACCGACGTTGCGGTCGAAGACTTCGCCGTAGTTACCCACCAGCTTGATGATGTTGTAGGCCCAGTCGTTGGTCACGCCGAGATCGGTGCCGATCTTGGTGCCTTCTTCCGTGCCGAGCAGGCGCTTGATGTCGGGGTTGGCGCTGGTCTTCTGCTCATCGACGTTTTTCGAGGTGATGCCCAGTTCTTCGGCATTGACCATGGCGTAGTGAACCCAGGTCACGATGTCGAACCACTGGTCGTCGCCCTGGCGAACGGCCGGTCCAAGCGGCTCCTTGGAGATGACCTCAGGCAGAACGATGTTGTCGTCCGGGTTCTTCAGCTTGAGGCGGATGGCGTAAAGACCGGACTGGTCGGTGGTGTAGACGTCGCAACGGCCGGAATCATAGGCGGAGGTTGCGTCGGCTTCCTTTTCGAAAACGACCGGGTTGTACTGCAGATTGTTGGTCTTGAAGTAGTCGGCGAGATTGAGCTCGGTGGTCGTGCCGGTCTGAACGCAGACGGCGGCGCCGGAAAGCTCGAGCGCGGACTTAACATTCAAGCCCTTCTTGGCGATGAAGCCCTGACCGTCATAATAGTTGACGGTACGGAAGTTGAAGCCGAGCGACGTGTCGCGGCTGATCGTCCAGGTGGTGTTACGGGTCAGAACATCGACCTCGCCAGACTGGAGAGCCGGAAAACGGTCCTTGCTCGAAAGAGCGACAAATTTAGCCTTTGTAGGATCGCCGAAAACCGCTGTGGCAATACCACGGCAATAGTCCACGTCGATACCGGACCATTCGCCCTTGTCATCGGGATTGGAAAATCCCGGAATGCCGGCGCTGACGCCGCAGGTGACGAAACCCTTGCCCTTCACATCCTGAAGCGTCGCAGCCGAAGCGACCGAGGCTCCTCCCAAAACTGCTGCGCCGATGGCGGCTGACAGAATTGCCTTTTTCATTTTTCCCAACCTTTGTTTGTTATCGTCACTTGGAAGAGGACCGGCATATTGTCTTGCCCCAGCTCCCCCTTCAGCGAGACCTTTTCGATCCGCTTTTTCTATCACAATCGCAATTGGCAGCGGGGTCAAGACATGCGGGCAATAATTGTGCCTATAAAACGGAATTTTCCAAATTTTGGTCGGGAAGTGTGCAAAGGGTGAAAATATAAGCATATTTTTGCGAAAATTTGAACTTGCACAGTATTTGTATACTTGTTGTATGCTCGCTCTCGGCGGATCAATTCACCCTGTTTGACAGAACCCTGCGGGACTTGACCTTGCGGTCCGCTCTTAGCATTGTCGCACGCGTCAATGTTCCTTCGAAAGCTGATCTGAAATGACCAAGACAAATGACCTGCTTTCCGCCGCAGGTGTGAATACGCGCCTGACCCATGGCGGCAACGATCCCGCGGACTGTTTCGGTTTCGTCAATCCGCCCATCGTGCGTGGCTCTACCGTGCTTTTCCCTGATGCCGAGACGCTTTCGACCGAAAATCAGAAATACACCTATGGCACCCATGGCACGCCGACGACCGATGCGCTGTGCAGTCTCGTTGATGAACTGGAAGGGTCTGCCGGAACCATTCTCGTGCCGTCGGGCCTTGCGGCGATTACCGTGCCGTTCCTCGCCTATCTCGGCGCCGGCGATCATGCGTTGATCGTCGATTCCGTCTATTATCCCACGCGCCGCTTCTGCAACGTGATGCTGCGGAAGCTCGGTGTTGAGGTGGAATATTACGACCCGGCAATTGGCACGGGCATCGAGGCGCTGATCCGTCCGAATACGAAACTCGTGCATCTGGAAGCGCCGGGGTCCAATACCTTCGAGATTCAGGATGTCCGGCTGATCACCGATATCGCCCACAGGCATGATTGTGTGGTGACGATGGACAATACCTGGGCGACGCCGCTTTATTTCAGGCCGCTCGATTTCGGCGTCGATGTTTCAATTCACGCCGCCACCAAATATCCTTCGGGTCATTCCGATGTGCTGATGGGCTTTGTCTCGGCCAATGAAAAGCACTGGAAGACGCTTTATCAGGCCAATACCAATCTTGGCATCTGCGTTACCTCTGACGATGCCTATCAGATCCTGCGCGGCATGCGCACCATGGGAATCCGGCTGGCGCATCACCAGAAAAGCGCGCTTGAAATCGCCACATGGCTGGAGAGCCGTGGCGACGTCGTTCGCGTCCTGCATCCGGCCTTGCCGAGCTTTGCCGGGCACGAACTCTGGAAGCGCGATTTCAAGGGCGCAAGCGGCGTCTTTTCCTTCGTGCTAAAGGCGGAAGAGGGCAAATACAAGCAGACGGCGGCTGCCTTCCTTGATGCGCTGACCTTCTTCGGGCTTGGTTATTCCTGGGGCGGGTACGAATCGCTTGCCGTTTCGGTCTCGCTTGTCGACAGGACCATCGCCAAGGGCCCCTCGGAAGGGCCGGTCATCCGCCTGCAGATCGGGCTGGAGGATGTCGCCGATCTCCGGAAGGACCTCGAAGCCGGGTTCGCGGCTGCCGCCGGGGTCTGATTTCAGACCCCTCAGCCCTTTGCGTGATAGCCGTAGAGCCAGTCGAAATCCTTCAGGAAGGCTTCCGTCGGCCGCGTCGAAAACACGAAGTCCCGTGCGGTGCGGACCGGGCCTCGGGCATGGTAAGCAAAACGATTGAGAGAGGCCCGCTTGCGGGCCTTTTCTATGCGTGGCAGGCGCAGGGCCTCGAAAGCGGCAAGGGCCTGCGGCAGGGGCAGGGGGGCTGCAACGTTGCTGCCTGCCATGGTTCCCGCAAGTTCAAACGCATCCTCGATCGCCATGGCCGCGCCCTGAGCGGCGAACGGCATCATGGCGTGCGCCGCGTCGCCGATCAGCACCGTGTCACGGCCATTGTGCCAGCGGCCGGGGCCAGCCTGATAGAGCGGCCAGAAGGTGGGGTTTTCAGACGAATCGAGCAATCGGACGATGTCAGGGCTGAAGCCGCGAAACTGTTCCAGCAAGAGGGCTTTCTGACGCCCACTCGATTCCGCCCGCCATGTCGCGCCGGGATCGGCACCGAGCGCGATGGCGACGATGTTGAAGCCGCCGACTTCCTTCAGCGGATAGGCGACGATATGGCCGCCCGAGCCGAGATAGGCCGTGACGGCGCTTTTGTTGATGGCTGACGGCACGTCATTTGCTGTGACCGTGAAGCGCCAGGCCACATTGCCGGAGAAGGTGGCGGTGGGAGCGGAAGGCACGGCGAAGCGGGCCGCCGACCAGACGCCATCCGCGCCGACGATCAGATCATGGTCGCGGAAGGTGGTTGCGGCGATGATATCCGCTGTCGCATTTTCGATGCGTTTTCCGAGATGCAGCCGGCAGAGCGGGTTGCGTATCACCGCCTGGAGAAGTGCGTTTTGCAGCGTCGAGCGGTGCAGCACACCGTAAGGTGCGCCCCAGCGGCTGCGGGCCACCGCGCCCATCGGCAGGGAGAGCAGCGTGGCAAGCGATTTTCCGGAGGCGAGTTCGACGCTGACAGGTTCGGTCCAGCGCGCCTCGATATCAGGCAGTACCCCGAGCGTGGCGAGAATGCGGGCGGCATTGGGGGAAAGCTGCAGGCCGGCGCCGACTTCCGCCAGTTCGCCGGCCTGTTCGATGATATCACAGTCGATACCGTGCCGGGCAAAAGAAAGGGCAGCGGTGAGACCGGCGATGCCGGCACCGACGATGGCTACGGATTTTATGGGCATGGTGCGCCCCGATCAGAAAAGGTGGAAGGTCAGGCAGCCTTCACATGGAAGACGCAGCCCGGAGGATTGGTCTGCTCTGCCTTCAGCGACGGATTGTAGCGATAAAGGGTCGAGCAGTAGGAACAGACCTTCTCATTATCGTCGCCCATATCGATGAAGATATGCGGATGATCGAAAGGCACGGAAGCGCCGGTGCACATGAATTCCTTGACGCCGATCTCGATCATGCGGTGTCCGCCATCGTTCTGGAAGTGGGGAATGGAATGGCCGGCCATGTTCGTCTCCAAATGCAACATCGTTATCAAGCCGCCGCTGGTTTGCGCGCATCGGCTCGTCGTTGCGGATATGTAGCCTCAAACGCATTGCATCTCCATAAAAATCGTCAGCAAAACATGTTCAACATTGCTAATTCCTGCCATATGGTCCGGCAAAAAGGATGTCCTTGATGAATCTCAACACGCCGCAGTTTTCCGATTTTTCCCATGACGGCCTTCGCCTTGCTTATTTCGACGAGGGTGATCCGGCGGGCGATCCGGTTTTGCTGATCCATGGCTTTGCCTCCAGCGCCAATGTCAACTGGGTGCATCCCGGCTGGCTGAAGACGCTGGGTGAAGCGGGCTACAGGGTGATCGCCATCGACAATCGTGGGCATGGCGCAAGCGACAAGCCGCATGATCCGGAAGCCTATTATCCGCCCGTCATGGCCGGGGATGCGGTGGCGCTGCTCAATCATCTCGGCATCGCCGAAGCGCATGTGATGGGATATTCCATGGGCGCGCGCATTTCCGCCTTCCTTTCCATGGCCCATCCTGAGCGCGTGCGTTCGCTGGTCTTCGGCGGGCTCGGCATCGGCA
The DNA here is from genome assembly GCF_049843495.1 of Agrobacterium sp. M50-1. Taxonomy (NCBI): domain Bacteria; kingdom Pseudomonadati; phylum Pseudomonadota; class Alphaproteobacteria; order Hyphomicrobiales; family Rhizobiaceae; genus Agrobacterium; species Agrobacterium sp. M50-1. The sequence goes on from NZ_JBBHZH010000002.1 coordinate 398,631, forward strand.
TGGTCGAGGGTGTCGGCGACTGGGATCCGATTGCCGAGGCGCTTCTGGCGCCTTCGCTCGATGTCGTGACGCATGAGCGCGGTCGTATGTTCCGCGCCTTTGCCGACCAGACGAAAAGCGACCGGCTGGCGCTTGCCGCCTGCATCGAGACATCGCGGGTTCTCGTCACCCGCGAACAGGCGGAAAAGATCGATGCCCCGACGCTGATCGCAGTCGGAACGAAAGACGACATCGCCGGATCGGGTGCCGAGCTTGCCGCGATCATGCCGCATGCGCGGGCAATCGACATTCCCGGCCGCGACCACATGCTGGCCGTTGGCGACCGGGTGTTCAAGGCGGCGGTGCTGGAATTTTACCGCTCGCTTTGACCGGGGGCGGCAAGAAACGGTTTTTCATGCTGCATGAAGAAAAACTGAAGCCTTGCCGCCTTTAAAGTCGTCATTCGAATCCCATTTCTAATGCACGTCTTTTTCTGTATAAAGAACGACCACTGCAAACGAGGAGACCATTCATGGTCGCACGTACCGAGGCCCGTCAGCCCGAACAGCTGGCGATCGTCGATCCGATCTGGGGCAGCCTGCTGCATGAAGCGCGTAGCGCCGCAGCGCAGGACCCGCTGCTTTCCGCTTTCCTTTATTCGACGATCCTCAATCACCGATCTCTTGAAGAATGTGTGATCTACCGTATCTGCGAACTCCTCGATCATCCCGATATGCAGGCCGTCCTTTTGCGCCAGACCTTCCAGGACATGCTGGATGACTGGCCGGAATGGGGCAGCGTGCTGCGCGTCGATATCCAGGCCGTTTACGACCGTGATCCCGCCTGCACGCGCTTCATGGAGCCGCTCCTCTATTTCAAGGGGTTCCAGGCCATCCAGACCCATCGCCTTGCTCATTGGCTGCTGCAGAAGGGCCGCAGGGATCTGGCGCTTTATCTGCAAAGCCGCTCGTCGAGCATTTTCCAGACGGATATCAACCCGGCTGCACGCATCGGCAAGGGCATCTTCCTTGACCACGCCACCGGGCTTGTGGTCGGCGAAACGGCTGTCATCGGTGACAACGTCTCCATTCTGCATGGCGTCACCCTCGGCGGCACCGGCAAGGAGGGGGCGGACCGTCACCCGAAGATCGGCAACGGCGTGATGATCGGGGCAGGCGCGAAAATCCTCGGCAATATCGAGATCGGCAGCTGCTCGCGCATCGCCGCCGGTTCGGTGGTGCTGAAAGCGGTCCCGCCGAAGACCACCGTTGCCGGCGTGCCGGCGCGCGTGGTGGGAGAAGCAGGGTGTTCGGAACCCTCGCGTCTGATGGACCAGCTTATCGGAGCCGATATCTGACCGGCCCTGTCGCGCTCTGATGGGCCGGCGTTTTCACGGTCGTCCGTGTGGAAGACGCGGATGACTTGCCGCTTTCACTTTACTTTGGCCTTTGTCCCATGCCAAAAGCGGGCCAACGCGAACCGCACAGGAGAATAGTGGTGAAAGCCGACGAAATCAAAAAACTCGACGCCTATTTCAAGCGCACTTTCAATGAAAAGATGATTGTGAAGGCGCGTCCGCGCAAGGACGATTCCGCCGAAGTGTATCTTGGCGAAGAGTTTCTCGGCGTCGTTTATATCGATGACGAAGACGGCGACCGTTCCTACAACTTCTCCATGGCGATCCTCGACGTCGATCTTTGATCGTCACCATCCGGTGACGGATGGAGTTTCGCATTAGAACAGTCGCCCGTGGTGGTTACGCCGCGGGCGATTTGTTTTTTCGCGGGCTTACCTGCATCATCAGGCGGTTTTCCGGCCGCAAGGTGACCCGCATCAGCGGCTCCGTATTTGCCGGGCTTTTGTTCTTGAGGTGGACGTTCTGCAAAAGCACGGCAAGGATTGCGACAGCCTCCATCATGGCGAAGGCGTTGCCGATGCAGACGCGCGGGCCGGCGCCGAAGGGCATATAGGCGTAACGGTGGCGCGCCTTGACCTTTTCGGCCTCGAAACGTGACGGGTCGAAGCGGTCGGGCTCGTCCCACAGCCTGGTGTGCCGGTGGACGGCGTAGATTGGCACATAGAGAACGGTGCCCGCGGGAATATCGTGTTCGCCGAGCCTGAAGTCCTGCAATGCGGTGCGTGTCACGACAGGGGCGGGCGGGTAGAGCCGCATCGCTTCCGAAAACACCTGTCTGGTATAGGTCAGGCGGGCGATATGGTCCGCCGCGACCGGTTCGCCGGCGGTAACGGTTTCAATCTCGTCGATGACCTTGCTTTCCACGTCGCTGTTTTGCGAGAGCAGATGGAAAGTCCAGGCAAGGCCGAGGGCCGTGGTTTCGTGACCGGCCGTGATGAATGTCAGCAGATTGTCGATGATTTCCGTGTCGCTCATCATGCGTCCGGTTTCCGGGTCTTTCGCTTCGAGCAGCATGGAAACCAGATCGTTCCTCTCGATCGGCTTCCGGCGCCTTTCGGAAATGACGGTCGCGAGGCTGGAGCGAAGATAGCCGACCGCCGCGCGGGCCTTGCGCCGGCCCGGATGCGGAAGCCATTCCGGTGCGCCCAGCATGGCGAGCGCAAAGGTCCAGCCCGTGGGTTTCAGATAATCGGTGATGCTTTGCTCGACACGTCCTATGTCGATGCCATGGCCGCCGGACATCATGGTTTCGACAATGATATCGAACGTCGTCCGCATCATCTCATGGCCGATATCGATGTCACCGGCAGGTGAGCGCCAGCGCCCTTGCGTGCGATGCGCGGCGTCGATCATGACCGGCAGCAATTCCAGCAGCTTCTCATGCCGAAAGGCCGCAGCGACGGATTGCCTTTGCCACTTCCAGTGATCGCCGTCGGCCGTCAGCAGGCCCTGGCCGAGTGCGGGGCCGAGGGCGCGGCGTACATCTTCGCCCTTGCCGAGCAGATGCGCGTTCTTGACCAGAGCTTCATGAATAAGCACGGGGTCGGCGAGATGAACCCGCATGACGCCGCCAAGGCGCGTAAAGACCGCCGGCTCGCTGAAAATTTCCGGCGGCAGAGCCTTCAGCGGGTTGCGGATGAGCGACAGGGCGACGCGTACCGTCGCGAATTTGGAGACGGGAGCGGTTCCGGGCGTATCGGGGGAGGCGGTGCGAATGTCGGTGCCGGTCATTTACAGGTCCTTTGTCCGCGTTGAACACTTACATTTCCTGTTAAGGTGTATACCTTATTTTTCGTATTTAAGGTGCATGCCTTAGGTTTCAATGGTTGGGTTCGACATCAATGAAAAAAATCAGTACCGGACGGACGTCCGCTCGTCCCACGCGCCAGAGAATTCTCGATGCCGCCCTTGTGCTGTTCAACGAGCGCGGGCCCGATCATGTGACGACGGCCGAAATCGCAAGGGCTGTGGAGATCAATGAGGGCAATCTCTATTACCACTTTCGCACCAAGGAAGCGTTGTTTCTGGCGCTGTTTGCACGATTCGAGGCCGATGCGCTGGCGATTGTCGGAAAGATTGACGGGGCGGATGAGGGTGCGGCGGCGACCTATGCCGGTTTTCTGCGGCTCTGGTTTTCGCTTGTATGGGACTATCGTTTCCTGTTTCGCGATCTGGTCGGCCTTATCTCTTCCGCCCCGGCGCTGGTGGAGCCCGTGCGAACCATAAGCGCCGCCATGCGCCTTGCCGTCGGCGATATCGTCTCCCGCATGGAGAAAGCGGGCCTGGCGGTTATTCCCGAGGAAGGACGGCCGGCCGTCCTCACAAATCTCTGGATCGTCTCCACCTATTGGGCGGCCTATCTCAACCTTCAGGAAGGTGTCACTGAATTTGGACCGCAGCAGCTGGACTGGGGGTTGAAGCAGGTCTCAAGCCTGTTCAGACCCTATCTCTCCCCGGAAGCGAAAGCCGAACTGGAAGCGATTCTGGTAGTGGAGCCGTAAATCTCACCGGATGGTGACATAGCCGGAAAACAAAAGCACCCGCGACGATATCCGTCGCGGGCGTTTTTACGAGTATCAGCCGGGTGCCGTTGAAGTATCAGGCGGCTTTCAGCAGATCGCCATGCGGATCGAGGACGAACTTGGTTGCCGCACCCTGGTCGAAGCTTTCATAACCCTGCACGGCGTCATCAAGCGCGATGATCTTGGCGTTGACGATATCGGCAATCGGCAGGCGGTCATGCAGGATCGCCTGCATGAGTTGGCGGTTGTACTTCAGCACCGGCGTCTGGCCGGTGTGGAAGGATTGCGCCTTTGCCCAGCCGAGGCCGAAGCGCAGCGAAAGGGCGCCCTGTTTTGCCGCATTGTCAACCGCGCCGGGATCTTCCGTGACATAAAGCCCGGGAATGCCGATAGAGCCGGCGGCGCGGGTGATTTCCATCATCTGGTTGAGAACGATGGCTGGCTGTTCACCGCCGGAATGGCCGCGTGCCTCGAAACCGACGGCGTCGATTGCACTATCAACCTCGTTGGTGCCGACGATCTCGGCGATCATGTCGCCCAGCCGGTCGCCCTTGGAGAGATCGACGGGTTCGAAGCCGACTTTTGCCGCATGGGCAAGGCGATCCTTGTTGAAATCGCCGATCATGACGACGGCGGCACCCAGAATGCGGGCGGAAGCGGCCGCGGCAAGACCCACCGGGCCGGCGCCTGCGACATAGACCGTAGAGCCGACGCCGACGCCCGCCTTGACCGCGCCGTGGAAGCCGGTCGGCAGAATGTCCGACAGCATGGTGAGGTCGCGGATTTTCGACATCGCCTTGTCGCGGTCCGGGAACTTCAGCAGGTTGAAATCGGCATAGGGGATCGTGACATAGCGGGCCTGTCCGCCGATCCAGCCGCCCATATCGACATAACCGTAAGCGCCGCCGGCGCGGGACGGGTTCACCGTCAGGCAGACGCCGGTATCCTGCGACTTGCAGCAGCGGCAACGGCCGCAGGCGACGTTGAACGGCACGGATACGATATCACCGACCTGCAGCATCTCGACGTCGATGCCTTTTTCGATGACTTCACCGGTGATCTCATGGCCAAGAACGAGGCCCGGCATTGCCGTCGTGCGGCCGCGCACCATGTGCTGGTCGGAGCCGCAGATATTGGTGGAAATCACCTTGAGAATCACGCCGTGCTCGATACGGCGGCCATCCGGCGCCTCAAGCTTCGGGTCGTCGATGTCGCGGACTTCGACCTGACCCGGCCGCATGTAGACGACGCCTCTGTTCCTGCTCATATCCATCTCCTCCGTGGTGAACACCGTGCCTGTCCGCTCCTCCGCGGGCAGGTGACTCCATGGGTGCAGCAAACCATGTGAGGGGAGATGTGGCGTTCGGAAATACGACACGCTGTGTGGTCGTAACGACACCGCGTTTCGCCTGATGTCACGGCGGCGTTATCTGTCGAGCGGTTTTCTGAGGCGGCCGGCGGCGTCCTGAATATATTGCCAGGCGACACGGCCCGAGCGGCCGCCGCGGGTCGTCGCCCATTCCAGCGCTTCGTGATGCAGGGTGTCGCGGTCCAGACCCAGATCGAAATGCGTGGCATAGCTGTCGATCATCGTCAGATAGTCTTCCTGGCCGCATTTGTGGAAACCGAGCCACAGGCCGAACCGGTCCGAAAGCGACACTTTTTCCTCAACTGCTTCGGAAGGGTTGATGGCGGTGGACTGCTCGTTTTCCATCATGTGGCGCGGCAGAAGATGGCGGCGGTTGGAGGTCGCATAAAACAGCACATTGTCCGGCCGTCCCTCGATGCCGCCGTCGAGTGCTGCTTTGAGCGATTTATAGGCCGTGTCGTCATGATCGAAGGAGAGGTCGTCGCAGAAAACGATGACGCGATGGCCGGATGTCTTCAAGGTGTCGAGCAAAGCGGGCAGGGTGTGAATGTCTTCGCGGTGCACTTCCACCAGCTTGAGCGAAACGCCGCTTGCCGCGCGCACATCTTCGTGAACGGCCTTGACCAGCGAGGACTTGCCCATGCCGCGCGCACCCCACAGGAGCACGTTGTTGGCGGCAAAACCTTCCGCGAAACGCAGCGTGTTTTCGTGGAGAATGTCTCGGACATGGTCGACGCCGCGGATGAGCTTCAGGGCGATGCGGTTGGGGCGGGGAACCGGCTGGATAAAGGAGTTGGTCGGCACCCAGACGAAACAATCGGCCGCATCCCAGTCGTTCACGGCGGGGGCGGGGCCGGCCAGCCGCTCCACGGCGAGGGTGAGCCGGCGCAGTTCTGAAAGAAGCAGGGAGGCCGTTTCTTCTCGAATCATGGTGTTTCTTCCGCTTGTCTGGTGTTCAAAACTCTGTTTTGCGCCCGGCCTAGCATGGTGTTTGGCGCCCATAAAGGTTAAGAGGTCCGGAATCGGTACGGCGTGGGCCCTGCATCTGTTGCAATCCCGGCGTTCCCCACTATATTCCGGCGGCTTGAAAGCTGGGGCGGCATCCAAGGTCGTGCCGTAATTCTGAGGAGTTTTATATGTTCATTAGTCAAGCTTTTGCCCAGGACGCAGCAGGCGGCGCATCTGCCTTCGGTTCCGGCCTTGAAATGCTTTTCCTGTTTGCGCCGCTCATGGTGGTCTGGTACTTTTTCCTTATCCGCCCGCAGCGCGCGCAGATGAAAAAGCGTCAGGAAACGCTCACCAATATTCGCCGTGGCGATCAGGTCGTTCTTGGCGGCGGCATCGTTGGCAAGGTGACCAAGGTCATCGATGACAATGAACTCGAAGTCGAAATCGCCGAAGGCGTGAAAATCCGTGCCGCCCGTGCTTACATTGCCGAAGTGCGCGTGAAGGGCGAAGTGGTCAAGACGGAAACCGCTTCCTGATCCTGCCGGACAACCGAATGCCCGATTGCGAATTTTGACGGGTTGCGCGGAGCGCGACCCCAACCCTGACCGAGATCGAAATGCTTCATTTTTCCCGTTGGAAAACAGTCTTCATCTGGCTGCTTGTGCTGGCAAGCGTCTTCATCGCCTCTCCCAACCTGTTTACGGACAAACAGCTGGAGGGCATGCCTGCCTGGTACAAGGACAACAAGGTAACGCTCGGTCTCGACCTTCAGGGCGGTTCGCACATCATGCTCAAGATCGAGCGTTCCGACATCGTCAAGGAACGGCTTGAAACGATCGTGGGCGATGTGCGCACCCAGCTTCGCGACGCCAACATCCGCTATTCGGGGCTCACCGGCAACGGCCAGCAAATTCAGGTTCGCATCAGTGACCCGGCACAATACGAAGCGGCTAAAACCGCGCTTCGCGACCTGACGCAGCCGGTGTCCGCCGGCACGCTGGTCGGCGGCTCCATCACCGAAGTGACGATGAATGACGGCGGCGACAATCTGCTGCGGCTCAACCTCACGGATGAAGGCATCGATTACCGCCTGTCTTCGGCCGTGTCGCAGTCCATCGAAGTCGTGCGCCGCCGCGTTGACGAAGTCGGCACCACAGAGCCGCTCATCCAGCGTCAGGGTTCCGACCGCATCATCGTGCAGGTGCCTGGCCTTCAAGACCCGCAGCGCCTGAAGTCGCTCCTCAACCAGACGGCAAAGCTGTCCTTCCGCATGGTGGACACCACCATGCCGGTGCAGGAAGCCATGAACGGCCGTCCGCCCGCGACCTCTGAAGTTCTCTATTCGCAGGATGATCCGCCGGTTCCCTATCTGGTGGAACGCCGTGCGCTCGTTTCCGGCGACAATCTCGTCGACGCGCAGGCAAGCTTCAACCAGCAGACCAATGAACCGGTCGTCACCTTCCGCTTCGACAGCCGCGGCGCGCAACGCTTTGCGCAGGCGACGCAGCAGAATGTCGGCAAGCCTTTCGCCATCGTGCTCGACAACCAGGTCATTTCCGCACCTGTTATCCGCGAGCCGATCATCGGCGGTTCGGGACAGATTTCCGGGAACTTCTCGGTTCAGGGCGCCAACGACCTTGCGGTGCTGCTGCGCGCCGGTGCGCTGCCGGCCACGCTGACCGTGGTAGAAGAACGCACCGTCGGCCCGAGCCTTGGTAACGACTCCATCACCGCCGGCCTGACGGCAAGCGCCATCGGCGCCGTCGGCGTCCTCATCTTCATGTTCGTCTTTTATGGCTTCTTCGGCCTGCTCGCGAATATTGCGCTCATCGTCAACGTCGTCATGCTGCTTGCCGTCCTCAGTGTGATCGGATCGACGCTGACCTTGCCCGGTATTGCCGGTATCGTCTTGACGATCGGCATGGCGGTGGATTCCAACGTTCTGATCTATGAGCGCATACGTGAAGAGGTGAAGAGCGGCAAACCGCTGATCCAGTCCCTGGATAACGGCTTCACCCGCGCCTTTGCGACCATTGTCGACGCCAACCTGACGACACTGATCGTGGCGAGCGTGCTGTTCTACATGGGCACCGGTCCGGTCAAGGGTTTTGCCGTTACGCTCGCCGTCGGCATCATCACCACCGTCTTCACGGCGTATACGCTGACGGCGTGGATGTTCGGCTACTGGGTTCGCCGCAGCCGTCCGAAACATCTGCCCAAGGGTGTGCGTACCGCCATGTTCGATGGCCGCGACATTCCCTTCATGCGCTATCGTCGCGTGGTGTTCATGATCACCGGCGTGATCATGCTCGCCTGTGTCGGCGGTTTCGTTGCCAAGGGCCTGAACCTCGGCATCGACTTCCAGGGCGGTTCGGTTATCGAAGTGCGCGCCAAGCAGGGTGAGGCCGATCTCGCCGATATTCGCGATCGTCTGAACCAGCTGAACCTCGGTGAAATCCAGGCGCAGAACTTTGGCACACCGCAGGATGTTCTCATCCGCATTCAGGCGCAGGACGGCGGTGAAAATGCCGAGCAGTCCGCCATCACCATGGTGCGTGGCGAGCTTGAGGACAAATATGACTTCCGCCGCGTGGAAGTCGTCGGTCCTGCCGTTTCCGGTGACCTGACCTTCACCTCCACGATCGGCGTTGTGCTCGCCATGGCGGCGATTATGGTCTACATCTGGGTTCGCTTCGAGTGGCAGTTTGCACTCGGCGCGGTCATCTCGATGGTTCATGACGTGGTCTTCACCATCGGCCTGTTCGTCTTCCTGGATATAGAGTTCAACCTCACCAGTATCGCGGCGATCCTGACGATCATTGGTTATTCGCTGAACGACACCGTCGTCATCTATGACCGTGTCCGTGAAAATTTGAGGCGGTACAAAAAGATGCCGCTGTCGATGATCATCGATGCGTCGCTGAACCAGACCCTGTCGCGCACGATCCTGACTGGTCTGACTGTCCTTCTGGCGCTTCTGGCACTCTACCTCTTCGGTGGCGAGGTCATCCGTTCCTTCACCTTCGCTATGCTGTTCGGCGTCGGTATCGGCGTGTTCTCCTCGGTCTATATCGCGGCTCCGGTGCTGATCGCCTTCAAGCTGCGTCCCGATAGCAAGGATGCGGAAGACGAGAAGGATGAGAAGTCCGGCAACGCCATCGGCGGCAAGCCTGCCGTCTGATGGCCGGCGGGATCGAAATACGCCCGGCCCATTTTCCCGGCCGGGCGCCCATCGATGCCTATGGCAATGGCGGTTTCCGTTTTGCCGACATGTCGCATCGCGGTTCGCTTCTGCTTCTGCCTTCGGGCATTTACGGGTGGGAGCCCGTTGAGGCAAAAGAACTGACCGTCGGGCATTTCGAAAAGGTTCTGGCGGAAGCACAGGATATCGAAGTGCTGCTGATCGGCACCGGTGACGGCATGCGGGTTCTGCCGAAAGAACTGCGCGCCGCCTTTAAGGAGGCGGGCATTTCGGTTGACCCGATGAGTACGGGTGCTGCGGTGCGCACCTATAATATCATGCTTTCGGAATCGCGCGCCGTGGCTGCGGCGCTGATTGCCGTCGAAGGCTGACAGGCGTTTCGCGCGGGGAACCATGGCACCCACAGAAAATCTCGACGTCAGCCTCGCGACGCTGCGCGATACCGATCGCGACCGTTATCTTGCCTGCCTTCTGTCGCCTGCCGACAGGCGCAATGCCCTTGCTGCGCTTTATGCCTTCAACGCCGAAATCGCCCGCATCCGCGATTCCGTGCGCGAGGCGCTGCCCGGCGAAGTGCGCATGCAATGGTGGCGCGACCTTATCGATGGCAATCCGCACGGTGACAGCCAGTCCCACCCGGTGGCTGCAGCGCTTCTGACAACGATCGAGCAATATCGCCTGCCGCGCCCGGTTCTGGCCAATATGATCGAGGCCCGGATCTTCGATCTCTATGACGACCTGTTCGAGGATCGCAATGCGCTTGAAGGTTATGCTGGCGAAACCGCATCCGCTTTGATCCAGCTTGCAAGTCTCGTGCTTTCCGCTGAGGATGCCGCATCCAGCGCGGAAGCGGCAGGTCACGCGGGCGTGGCGCAGGCCATGGCCGGCATGTTGCTGCTCATGCCGCTGCACCGGCGTCGCGGGCAGGTCTATATTCCCGCCGATATGCTTGCTGCGGCCGGGCTCGACCGCGAGACCTTTCTGGAAGGCAAGGACGGGCAGCGCATCGGCATTGCCATCGAGATTTTTGCGACCCATGCGCTGGATCATATGGAGAGGGCGCGACGCGCAAAGATCTCGAAAAATGTTTTTGCCGCCTATCTTCCCGTCGCCCTGTCCGGCCCTGTCATCGCTGCGGCGAGAAAGGCGGGGAGCGGCGTATTTGACGGCGACCTGCAACTGTCGCAGCTTCGCCGGCAATGGCTGCTGGCAAAGGCCTCTTTCCTCAAGCGTTTCTGATTGCGCAGACCGCGTAACGCAGCGAAACGACGTCGATCCGGCAGAGCCACACTTCACACAAGCCTCGGTCTGTATGAACCTGAGCCGGGTTCGCGTCGTTTCGATTCGCGAATCGTGATGTTTCGATGCTGAGGGAGCGCCCCGGATGAGTATTGCGATCTGGATTATCGTTTTCGTGCTGCTTTCGGTCTTCGCTGTCTACGCCTGGCGCATGACGCGGGCGACGGATGAGGATAACAGTCATGATGTGGGGCAGGCGATCATGGATTTCGCCCGCGCCTTTCCCAACGAGGCGATCAGAAGTCTGCACATGACGGCGGATGGTGGTGCCGCCTTCGTGCGGCTACATGATAACAAGGCCGGCTTCATGCGCAATATGGGGTCGCATTATGTGTGTGTGATGATCGATCCCGAGCGCATCAGGGTCGAGAGTCTGGAAAGCGGTGACGGTTTCGTCGTCACCTTTTTCGACATGCCGAAATATAGCGGCTCATACCGGTTCAAATCGGCCGGAGAGGCGGCCGAGGTTTCGCTGTGGCTGCTTGGCAGCCTTGTGGAGGCGCAGGATCATCACGACGACGGGCCGCTGCCCTCGAACGGTTGAGGCATGTCAGGTGTCGACTGTCACTGCCGGTCAAGCGGCGGGGTCGCACCGGTTTGCTGGCGCTCGCGCCAGATGATGAACAGGCCGGATGCGACGATGATGAGGATGCCGAGCCATTTTGATGGCGTCGGGAAATCGGAAAACAGCGCATAACCGAGGATAGTCGCCGAGATGATCTCGAAATACTGGAACGGCGCCAGCAGAGAAAGCGGCGCCAGCCGGAAGGCCCTGACAATCAACAGGTGCATGTAGCCGGATATCGATCCCAACAGGATTAGCAGCGTGAGGGCAAAGCCGGATTGCGGGAGCGAGACGGCGAAATCCTTGTCGCCGAGTGCATCACCGGCAAGAAGGGCCGCTCCCATGAACACCGTGCCGGCAATGCCGGACATGGTCTGCATGACCAGCGGGCTGTCGGCATCGCCGATGGCGCGGTTCAGGAACAGGTAAAGTGTGTACAGGAAGGCGCAGGCGACCGGCAGAAGCGATGTCCAGCCGAAGATTTCGAAACTTGGCTGAATGACGATCAAGGCGCCGCCAAACCCGACTGCGATCGCCGTCCAGCGCTTCCAGCCAACCTTGTCGCCGAGGAAGATCGCCGACATCATCGTCAGCATGAATGGTTCGACGAAATAGATCGCAAAGACATCCGCAAGCGGCATGTATTTGACAGCGGCGAAGAACATCAGGCTGGCCGAGGCGTGCAGCACGCCGCGCAGGCAGTTCATCCATGGCCGTTTGGCGCTGAACAGCGCCCTGGGTGACACCGCAAGCAGTAGCGGCAGGGTGCAGAGCACCTGGAAAAAGAATCGGTAGAAGGTCACCTGCGCCGGCGACATGCCGCCGCTCACCGCCATGTATTTGGCGATCGCATCCATGACCGGCAGCACCAGCATGCAACCCGCCATGATGGTCATGCCCTTGGCGATATCGTTGAAACCGGTCTGGCTGGTCATGGATCGGGGAGTCATGGATCAGGCTGCGCTTTCGACCAAAAGGTCCAACGGGAGAGGGGACGCCTGCAAGGTCGCCCCCCTTCCGGGGTCAGGCGGCCTTCTGGCGCGGCAGGCTCTTCATATCAATGACAAAGCGATAACGCACATCGCTTTTTATCATGCGTTCATAAGCGTCGTTGATCTGATCGATATCGATCATCTCGATCTCGGCGGCGATGCCTTTTTCGGCGCAGAAATCCAGCATTTCCTGCGTCTCGGGAATGCCGCCGATCATCGAGCCGGCAAAGGTCTTGCGGCCGGGGATAAGGCTGAAAGCCATCACCGAGAGCGGCTTTTCCGGCGCGCCTACCTGCACCAGTGCACCGTCACGTTTCAGCAGTGCGAGGTAGGCGTTGATGTCGTGGTCGGCGGCCACAGCGTCGATGATGAGATCGAGGCTCGAGGCGGCCTTTTTCATCTGCTCGGCATCACGCGAGATGATGACCTCGTGGGCGCCAAGCTTTTTGGCGTCCTCCGCCTTGCCGGGCGAGGTCGTGATCATCACGACAGTCGCACCCATGGCATTGGCAAGCTTGACAGCCATATGGCCAAGGCCACCGAGACCGACGACGCCGACACGCTTGCCGGGGCCGGCGTTCCAGTGCCGCAGCGGCGAGTAGGTGGTAATGCCCGCGCAGAGCAGGGGTGCGGCGGCCGCCGGGTCGAGGCCTTCGGGAATGTTGAGGACGTAGCGGTCATCGACGACCACATGGGCGGAATAACCACCAAGCGTATGCGCGCCGCCGCCCATCGCCTTGTCAGGCGAATTATAGGTGCCGGTCATGCCGTTTTCGCAATATTGCTCCAGACCTTCGGCGCAGCTCGCGCATTCACGGCAACTATCGACGATGCAGCCGACGCCGACGCGGTCACCCGCCTTGAATTTGGTGACCTGCGCACCCACCCGGCCGACACGGCCGATGATTTCGTGGCCGGGAACGCAGGGGTAGAGGGACCCCGGCCATTCGCTGCGGGCCGTATGAATATCGGAGTGGCAGACGCCACAGAATTCGATCTCGATTTCGACATCGCGCGGGCCGGGATCGCGACGCTTGATGGCCGCGAGCTTCATCGGCGAAGAACCGTCGTCGCAGGCATAGGCGGACGTTGTGAACATGGTCGTTCCTCCTCTTGTAGTGATCGATGCTGGAAACACCGGACTGCGGCAAAGGTTGCGCTGCAATCAGCCGCCAGCGCCGGTTTCGGGCACTGCAGGGCCAAAGACCTCCTCGAAGGCCTCGCGCAGCAGAACGTCGACGTCGCCGATCATAACCGGCAATCCGAGATCGACAAGGCTGGTGACGCCATAGGCGCTGATGCCGCAGGGAACGATACCGGAAAAATGCGTGAGGTCGGGATCGACATTGATCGAGAGCCCATGGAAGCTCACCCATTTGCGCAGGCGGATGCCGAGCGCGGCGATCTTGTCCTCGGCCATGCCGCCATCGGCAAGCAGGGGTTTTTCCGGCCGCCTGACCCAGACGCCGACGCGGTCCTCGCGCCGTTCGCCCCGGACATTCATCTTGTCGAGCGTGCGGATGATGACATCCTCCAGCGCCGCCACATAGGCGCGCACATCCTGCCGCCGCCGCTTCAGGTCGAGCATGACGTAGACGACCCGCTGTCCGGGCCCGTGATAGGTATATTCACCGCCGCGACCCGTGGCGAAGACCGGGAAACGCTCCGGCTCGATGAGATCGGCGACATCGGCGCTGGTGCCGGCGGTATAGAGCGGCGGATGCTCCAGAAGCCAGACGAGTTCGTCAGCCTCCCCGGCGGCGATGGCGGCGACTTCCCGCTCCATCTCCTCTATTGCCACCTCGTAAGGCACGAGACCTTCCGAGATTCGCCAGCGAACCGGCGGCGAACCGGCGGGGGCAAGCATATTTGTCTCGATATCGGTGCGTGTGAGCATGAAAAAGTCCTTTCCACAGCCTTCTCGCAAAATGGCGACAGGGCCGCAACCCCAGCATTTCCGGGCTTCCTGCATATAGGATGGTGCAGTGCGATTTTTAATTTCAAAAAACTGTCACGACGCTCTTGTGCACCGAAAATCCTTTTGCTACATGCACCCCCGTCGGCGCAAGTCGACGCCTACCACGATGCGGTCGTGGCGGAATTGGTAGACGCGCAGCGTTGAGGTCGCTGTGGGGCAACCCGTGGAAGTTCGAGTCTTCTCGACCGCACCAAAGAAACCCGCTTCGGCGGGTTTTTTCTTTTTTAGTCAACTGATTAGCCCTACGCCTTGGAAACCACGAAGGTTCGTTGGTGCGCACATCGGCCATGTCAATGTTTTAGCGCGCAGCCGGAACGCTCTGATTGAAGGGCGGCAAATTATCCACTTGCCGCCGTCCGGCTTGAATGGACGAGGTGAACTAGCGTCGGTTGCGCTGCCCGTCACCGACACGGTAGGGATCGCCGTCCATGACCTGATCCATTCGCCACTCGTTTCCACGATATGGACTATGCCATGTCTGGCATCCGGCTAGAAAGACGGTTGCGGTCAACAATCCGAAAGTGATGGCGGTTCGCACCATGTTGAACTCCTTCGAAATATCATCTTAAGCCATGTAGGCGCAGGCAGGTGGTTTTGCGATGCCTTTTCAGAATTATCGTCCATCTCGGAACGCCATTTGGATTCGGTGATCAGCAGATTTCCGTGGATATCGATACACGCTGCAGTAGCCAGACGCTTCCCCCCATAAAAACGAGGGGTGGAATATTAGAGGTCTGATGTTAGCTTTTGTCAGGAAAAATGTCTGGGGGTTTTCGTGCTGGGGGACAAAACGGATTCAGACAATGCGCTCGGCTATTACATGTGGAGCATTTCCGACAACAGGCTGATCATGGATGCTGTAACGGCGGAATGTCATGGGTTTCCGGAACCCGTTGCGTCGCGCGGGGTGACGATCGAGGAAATTCTCGAAAGAATCGACGTCGAAATGCGCGATCAGGTGGCGCAGGCCATTTTTGAGAGTATCACCACCGGCGTGTTTTTCGACCAGCGCTACAAGGTCAATCTGCCTGATGGTTCGAGCCGCTGGATCGTGGCGAAGGGCAGGGCGATTTTTGACGCCGACAATACGCCGTTTCTCGGCATTGGCAGCGTCCGGGATATTACACTGAAAAAAGCCTATCAGTTCGAGCCTCGCCAATAGCGATCAGGCGGGTGGAAAAAAGCGCATAAAAGAGGCGGCTTTCGCCGCCTTTTTTTGTCTGCACCGTGCCGGGACATCAGAACACGGCGAGATATTTCAGCAACGAAATAATGCCGATGATGATGACGATCACCTGAGCGATCTGCTTCGCACCGCCGCCGACCGGCAGTCGCGCGATAAGCCACAAGACAAGCACAATCACCAGGAAGGTGATCAGAATGCTGACGAGCGTAGATGTAACCATATGTCCCAGCTCCCTTTTTAATCAATATTCGACGGTCGTTCACCGTTGCGTGAGTAAAAGCGCGAGGCTAATTTTGGTTCCATCGGGTGAAATCGCGGTGTGAGGTCGGGTATGAATCAGTTCCGGGTTAAAAAGCGTCCGACGGGGGCCGTCGTTACACTTGGCCGTCTTGGGCATCCCGACGTCGTCACGGCCACCGGAGGCGCGCTGACGGTGGTGACGGGGGCCTCAGAGCCGGGTTTCAATCCGCTCGATCTTCTTTATTCGTCGCTGGCGGCCTGCCTGGCGCTTAGCGCCCGGATTGCGGCGAGCCGCATGGCTGTGCTCGACCGGTTCGAAAAGGTCACGGTGCGTGTGTCGGGCGAAAAGGCCGATGAAGAGCCATCGCGGATCGTGCGTTTCGATGTCCGGATCGAGATAAAGGGGGATTTCGATGAGGCCACCCGCAGCGCCATCGCCCATATGGCCGAGGATATCTGCACCGTCAGCAACACGCTGAAGGGCGATGCGGAATTTATGCTGTCAGTTACCGGCTGACCGTCAGGGTTTTCGGGATTTTTCCCATTTTTTTACCAGCCGGTCGCGCTTGAGCTTCGAGAGGCGCTTCAGCCAGAAAATACCATCCAGCTGGTCGATCTCGTGCTGGATGCAGATGGCGTGAAATCCTTGGGCGGTCTGCCGGTGTTCTGCCCCGTATATGTCCTGAAACCTAACCTCGATTTCCGAGGGCCGTTCCACCTCGTCGGTAAAGCCCGGCATGGAGACGCTGCCCTCCACATGGCGCATTGTCTGCGACGACTGGCTGACGATTTCAGGGTTGACGTAAGTCAGGACAGTTCCCGGTGTCAGCTCCAGCACGAAAACTCGCTGTTTTACGCCGATATGGGCGGCGGTGATGCCCACGCCGGGCGCGGCGCGCATCGTGTCGGTCAGGTCGGTGACCAGATCGTGCAGCTGCTCGCCGAAAACGGTGACCGGCGCGCAGATCTCGGACAGACCGAAATGGGGATAGGGCAGGATCGGCCTGATTGCCAAGGAATGCTCCGTTCTTTTCAAATTCGGGAGGAAGAGGCGGCGAGCGCCTGTCCTTCCTCCGTTGCCTCCAGAAAGCTGCGCTGGGTGCGGGCATCGCGTTTTGTGACCCGCACGAAACGCGGCGACAGCAGAGTGATTTCGCGCAGAATGAGGGCGTGTGCAAGCCCAAGCCGGTTGGCGATGCTGCGGCTGTCGGCGGCAATGTTTAGATAAACCGCCAGAAGGATCGCCGCGCCCGTGGCTGTCAGCGCCTGTGAGGAACTTTCCTGAACCCGCTCCATCGCCGCCATGAACGCAGCGGCGGAGTGCGCCTCGTCCATCAGGAGGCGTCCGGGCGCAGGCGAACGGAGACGAGCACCGATTTCGATGTCGGCGTGAAGCTGCCTTCGCCATAGCTCGACAGCGGAACCAGCACGTTCAGTTCCGGATAATAACCGCCGACGCTGCCACGCGGGATATTATAGGGCACCAGCCGGAAATTTCTCGCGACCCGTTCCACACCATCGCCATATTCGCCGATGACATCGACGCGCTGGCGGGAATGGGCGCCAAGCGCTTCCATATCCCCTGGGTTCATGAAGATGACATGGCGCTCGCCATAGACGCCGCGATAGCGGTCATCCATGCCGTAGATCGTGGTGTTGTATTGATCATGGCTGCGGAAGGTCTGCAATACGAAGAGGTTGTCGCGCATCAGCGCCTGCTGGTGTTCGGTCTGTTCGGGCAGCGGGCCGCTATAGAAGGTGGCCTTTTTCGCCGGCGTGTTCCATTCCCGTTCGGCCGCGGCATTGCGCAGATGAAAACCGCGCGGCACACGGACGCGCTCGTTGAAATTATCGAAACCGGGAATGACGCGCTCGATCATGTCGCGGATGAGATCGTAATCATCGGCAAGCGCCTTCCAGTCGACATGCGCATTGCCAAGCGTTGCTTCGGCGATGCCGGCAACGATGGCGACTTCCGAACGCAGCTCCTCCGAGGCCGGCGGATTGATGCCGCCGGAGCCGTGCACCATGCTCATGGAATCTTCCACCGTGACGATCTGCGAGCGGCCGGCCGAATTGCGGTCGATTTCCGTTCGGCCAAGGCAGGGCAATACGAAGGAGGTTTCACCCGGCACCAGATGCGAATGGTTGAGCTTGGTGGCGATGTTGACGGTCAGCTTCTGCTTTTCGAAAGCCTTGATAATCAGCGGGCTGTCGGGTGTCGCGCGCATGAAATTGCCGCCAAGCGCGATGAAGGTCTGAGCCTTGCCGTCCAGCATCGCGGCGACGGCTTCCACGGTATTGTGGCCGGGTCTGCGCGGCATAGGCACACCAAGTTCCTTCTCCAGCGCGTCGAGAAGCGCCGGCGGTGCTTTTTCGTCGATGCCGACGGTGCGGTCACCCTGCACGTTGGAATGGCCGCGCACCGGGCAAAGGCCGGCGCCCGGACGGCCGACATTGCCGCGCAGCAGCATGAAATTGGTGATTTCACGAACGATGATGACGGAGTGACGGTGCTGGGTGACGCCCATGGCCCAGGTGGCGATGACGGACCCGGCATTCATGTAGATACGGGCGGCTTCCTCGATCTCCGCGCGGGTGAGGCCGGACTGGTCGAGGATGTTTTCCCAGCTCGTCGCTTCGACGGTGGCGCGATAGGCCTCGAACTCCGCCGCATGTTCGGCGATGAAGTCATAATCGATAATGGCGGGCTCACCGGCCGCCCTTGCGGCGTCGTCGGCGGCGAAGACCGCCTTGCTCATGCCTCGCACCGCCGCCATGTCTCCGCCCTGCCGGGGCTGGTAATAATTGGTGGCTATGCGGGTGCTGCCACCGGTAATCATCTCCACCTTGTCCTGCGGGTCTGCAAAGCGCTCCAGACCCTTTTCGCGGATGGGGTTGAAGACCGCGATCCGGGCGCCGCGAAGGGCGGCGCGGCGCAGGTCGCCCAGCATGCGGGGATGGTTTGTACCGGGATTTTGTCCGATGACGAAAATGGCGTCCGTCTGCTCGAAATCCTCAAGCAGCACGGTGCCCTTGCCGACGCCGATCGATTCCTTCAGGCCGACGCCGCTCGCTTCGTGACACATGTTGGAGCAGTCGGGGAAATTGTTGGTGCCGTAGAGCCTGACCATCAGCTGATAAAGGAAGGCCGCCTCGTTGGAGGCGCGGCCGGAGGTATAGAACTCCGCCCGGTCCGGACTGTCGAGACCCTTGAGGATGTCGCCGATTTCGGCGAAGGCATCGTCCCAGGAGACAGGCAGATATTTATCGCTATCCCGGTCATAACGCATGGGATGGGTGAGGCGGCCCTGTTTTTCCAGATCGTAGTCGGACCAGCTGCGCAATTCGGAGACGGTGCGGCTGGCGAAGAAATCCGGTGGTACGCGCGCTTCCGTCGCTTCCCATGACACCGCCTTGACGCCATTCTCGCAAAATTCGAAAGAGGAGCCGTGTTCGGGGTCGCCCCAGGCGCAGCCCGGGCAGTCGAACCCATCCGGCTGGTTGGTCTTCAAAGTGTGCGGGCGCCGGAAATCGGTGCGCCGGATTCCAGAAGGCGTTTGCCGACGCTTTTCAGTGCGCCCCAGCCACCTGCGGCGGAGGATGCCTTGCCTATGAAATCCGTCTTGCTCATGTCTGTGATTCCCGGGATGTGTCTTCTTGCGCCTGCCCGAAGGCGCTTGCCGTTTGTCAAAAGCAGCTTCAAAAGCGCTGATCCACACCGCCTGTCAATGTCTTAATTGTGCATTGCGGTAAAACCCTTATTTGCCCGTTCGACTTTTGAAACGGGAACGGCGTAAAGGGGCCGGACGTTGTCGTAAAACAAGCCGCGCAGATTGGCTAAACATGCTTATGGCCGCTGGCTGAGACCCTGCCGGCCAATAGGAAGAGGAATGTTGAATGGATTTTTCGCCGCAGTCGGAAAGCTTGTTCATTTGCCGCTATCCGGTTGTTGACAATATACCTTTTAACGCCATTCTGCCTGCGCATCCGTGCACTGCGGCATTTGAATACGAGGGGACGCCAGATGACAGACCGTGACGACGATCCTGTCGCGCCCGAGGACATGAAGCCGACGGAAGCGCTCTCCGATATCTACGCCGAAGACGGTTCGGTACGCTCCGATTTTCTGACGATGGTGGGTGCGGCGATCGCTGACCGCGATCTGCTTTTCCTGCGCAAGAATGTGGCGCGGCTGCATGAATCGGAACTCGGCGACCTTCTGGAATCCATCCTGCCAGAACAGCGCCATGCGCTGGTGCGGCTTCTCGGTTCCGATTTCGACATGACGGCGTTGACCGAGGTGGATGAGGGCATCCGTCTCGATATCGTCGACCAGATGTCGAACGAGCAGATTGCCGCCGGTATCGGCGAGCTGGATTCGGACGACGCCGTCTATATTCTCGAGGATCTCGACGACGAAGACCGCGAGGATATTCTCTCGCAACTGCCGTTCACCGAACGCGTGCGGCTGATGCGGGCGCTGGATTATCCGGAAAGTTCGGCCGGCCGCCGCATGCAGACGGAATTCGTCGCCGTGCCGCCGTTCTGGACCGTGGGGCAGACCATCGATTATCTGCGCGAAGAAGAAGAGCTGCCGGAATCCTTCTCGCAAATTTTCGTTATCGACCCCACCTTCAAGCTGGTCGGTGCGCTTGATCTCGACAAGGTGCTGCGCGCCAAGCGTCAGGTGAAGATCGAAACGATCATGCACGAGACCAACCATTCCATTCCGGCCGAGATGGACCAGGAAGAGGCCGCGCAGCTTTTCGAACAATACGACCTTCTCTCCGCCGCCGTGGTCGACGACAACGGCCGACTGGTGGGCGTGCTGACCATCGATGACGTGGTGGACGTCATTCAGGAAGAGGCCGAGGAGGATCTGCTGCGCCTTGGCGGTGTCGGTGACGAAGAGCTGTCGGACTCGATCGCCAGCACATCCCGGTCACGCGTGCCTTGGCTTGCGGTCAATCTCATCACCGCTTTTCTCTCCGCCTCCGTCATCAGCCTGTTCGATGCGACGATCCAGCAGATCGTCGCGCTGGCGATCCTGATGCCGGCGGTGGCCGGCATGGGCGGCAATGCCGGATCGCAGACCATGACGGTGTCGGTGCGGGCGCTCGCCACCAAAAGCCTCGATATTCACAACGCCGCCCGCATCATCAGGCGCGAGGCGGGTGTGGGTATCCTGAACGGCATGCTGTTCGGTTGCGCCATCGGCATTGTCGCCGGTGTCTGGTTTCAGGATATCCATATTGGCGGCATCATCGCCACGGCCATGTGTCTCAACATGCTGGCGGCGGCGCTGGCGGGCATTCTCATTCCGCTGGTGCTCGACAAGTTCGGAGCGGACCCGGCCGTCTCTTCGGCAGTCTTCGTTACGGCGGTGACCGATATTGTTGGCTTTTTCGCCTTTCTGGGGATCGCGACCTGGTGGTACGGTATTTCCGGATAGGGAGGCGGGCAAAAATTGACTTTTACGTGAAGGTCAAATAATATCATCCGGTTATGAATCGGATAGGCCCTTGGACAAGTATTATAGCATAACCGAACTGACACGCGAATTCGGTGTTTCCACCCGTACCTTGAGATTTTATGAGGACGAGGGGCTTATTCACCCTGAGCGTCGCGGGCGCACCCGGCTTTTCAGGGCTGCGGACCGCCGCCTCATTCAGGAAATCCTGCGCGGCCGTCGTATCGGTTTCACGATCTCCGAAATTCGCGAAATCATTCATGTCTACAAGGAGCCGCCGGGCGAATCGGGCCAACTGGTGCTTCTGATGAAGAAGGTCGATGAAAAGCGCGCCGATCTCAGGCAAAAACGCAAGGACATCGAAGAGACGCTGGCGGAACTCGACAATGTTGAAGAAGCCTGTCTGACGCGGCTTGCCGAAATCGGCGTGGGGACTTGAAACCCGCCCTGTAGCGGTTTGGCTATTCCGTTAACTTACGTCGAGAATGGCTCTGAAGCCTTTCCACTTTTGCTGCATATGGAACGAGCGGGTTTCGCTTGTCTCTTCTCCCCGCCGGGGAGAAGGTCGCGGCAGCGGGATGAGGGGGCAAGGGTAGTGAGTTACGGCAACGTTGCCCCTCATCCGACCCTTCGGGCCACCTTCTCCCCCATGGGGAGAAGAAAGGGTGCCAAGGCCTGACTCTCCTTACTGCGCCTCAGCCGTGCACTGCTGCGCCACTTCGCTGACCTTCGTCTGCTGATCGGCGCTGAGTTTACCTTCCATCATCATATCGAACAGATTTTCCGCCTGCAGCTTCTCCAGCGTGCAGCCGCAGAAACGCTGGCACAGTTCCAGCCCGTTTGCCTGCTCGACGCAGCTCTTTTCACAGCTCGATTTGTACAGCTCGACCTGATCGACAGGCGGAGGCGGAGCGATGAGCGACAGGGTGTAAACGAGGCCGATCAGCACCGGCTGGTGGATGAGGTAGAAGGCAAGGCTGTGACGGCCGGCGCTGGCGATCAGGTTGCGAGGTGAACTCGGGTTTCGAAAGCGATCGAGCCAACCGCGCGGCGCGACAAATTGCGAAACCGCAAGCCCGGCGAGGAACGGCGCAAGCCAGGGCAGAAGCGGCACATAATCGTTAGAGCGGGGCGGCATGGTGGAAAAGCCGATCCAGGCCAGCCATTTTACGTTGAACAGTTCGGATTGCAGATATTGCGGCAGGATGAAAGCGATCACCGCGAAAAGCAGCGTCACGGCTGCAGGGGCTCGCAGGAACAGGAGCCCCACGAGGCTTGCGGCGGCGATATTGTGCAATATGCCGAAGAAGATGAAACTGTCCGGAAAGGCGAAATAGGTCGCGACGGTAATGAGCAGCGCCGAGCCGGCCACCATCGCAAAACGTTTGCCGAAAGACGGCCAGTTCACACCCCTGCCGTGGGCGAGAAACAGGCTGAAACCGGCCAGAAACAGGAACGAGCTGGCGATGGCGCGCGCATAGAGTTTCCACAGACCTGTTGTCGCCGTGCCGGGTTCGAGATAGCCGAAATATTCCAGGTTCCATGTGAAGTGGTAGGACGCCATGGCGATGAGGGCCAGCCCGCGCAGGGTGTCGAGACCGCCGATGCGGCCTTTGCGGCGGTTTTCGTTTACGGCTGCGTCTGTGTCCATGTTTCCCGCTTTTTTCAGCTTTTCGAGGGAGCTGACATTCACTTGGATTCGCTCGAAATGACCCGAGGGCTTGGCCCTTGAAGTGCGGCTATTTCAAGGCTGGTTTTCTTCCATGATCGCGCGCCGGGCCTCGGAAAAGAACTGGCGGCGCAACAGCGCCACGATGATGATGACCGTACTGGCAATGAAGACATAGGGGCTGATGAACCAGCCGAGATAACCGATGGACAGAAAGATCGTCCGCAGGCCGTCATTGAAGTTCTTAGCAGCGATGATGTTCATCTTTATGACGTTTTCGGCCGCTCGCTCCGCTGCCTCGCGATCCGCGTTGACATCGTGGACCATGGGGATGGCGCCGAAAAGGATCGTGCAATAGTTGAACAGGCGGTAGGACCAGCCGAATTTGAAGAAGGAATAACCGAAAAGACAGGTGAGCCCTATGACCTTCAGTTCGAAGGCCGTGCGCCCGGCATAATGCACGAAAGGCATGTCGCGAAACACCGATTCCACCTGCTCGGTCGCTCCCAGAAGGGCGAAACACCCACCGATGGCGAAAATGGAGGTGGAGGCGAAAAAGGCTGTACCGTTCTGCAGGCCGGCCATGATCTGCGTGTCGATCATTTTCAGGTCGCGTTTCAGCGAATTCATGATCCAGTGGCGACGGCGCTCGGCCATGGCCTGATTGAGGCTGGCTCTGGAAAACAGCCTCGTTCCCGTCGTTACATGGGTATAGACGGCCCAAAGCAGGATGAAAACGACGATCGAGATATAGTCCATGACGGTCATCACGGGCAGGCCACCCTGGTGTTAGCGAATCTTCGAAAGCATATTGATTTGAAGGCCATGGCAAGGCAATGGCGGTGACTGCCGTCACTCGATATTCTCCTTCGGCGTTGCGGTTTCATCATTCGGTTTTTCGCTAACTTTCCGGTAACCAAGTCGCATTATCAATCCACTTGCGGACGACAGGTCTGCCGGTTCCGGGTAAGGTTTTGCGTACCGGTTCCGCGTAAATCCCGGCACGGTCACCCGCCGATTGACAGGATGGCATTTCGCACCTAGCCTTTCATCAGGACCGGTGTTTCCGGTATCCGGGGTAATCAGGGCTTTCCATGTCCCGCATCGTGCGGGCGGGTCTTGTTTCTCCGGTCCGGTATCAGCGGCAGTCCGGCATGAACAACCGGGGGACGCCTTTTTCTACGAATCGTTCCCTTCATGACCGCCTGTCCCTGGCTTGCTTCACCGCAAAGATGCCGGTCCGCTTCATTCTTTTCCTTCAGGTTTCCCATGACAGATAAAAACCGCTCCGTTTTCATTCTTGGCGGCGCGCGCTCCGGCAAATCGCGTTTTGCCGAGGAACTCGCGGGAAAAGCCGGCGGACGCCTGCATTACCTCGCCACCGGGCGAGCATGGGATGACGAGATGCGCGACCGCATCAGCCATCATCAGGAGCGGCGCGGCGGGGAATGGACCACCCATGAAGCGCCGGTCGATATCGTCGCCGTTCTGCAGCGGCTCGACGACCCGGGAAATGTCATTCTTGTCGACTGCCTCACTCTGTGGCTTACCAATCTGATGATGGAGAATGCCGATATCGAGGCTGCCTTCACCGCAGTTGAGGCGGCGATCATATCGTCGCAGGCGACGCTGATATTCGTCTCCAATGAAGTGGGTCTCGGCATCGTGCCCGAAAACCGCATGGCGCGCGAATTCCGTGATCACGCCGGCCGCCTGCATCAGCGAATCGCAGCCATTGCCGGCGAGGTCTATTTTGTCGCCGCCGGGCTGCCCCTGAAGATGAAGGGCTGAGACGACACCCGTCCAGGCTGGTCGATATCGCCCTGCGTTTTTTGCTTTTACGCAAATTCCCCTCGTAAAGCCGCGCCCTGTTTTGCCGGGGCTGCGACAGCTTTGCATTCTTGATCTGGATCAAGGTGGGCTTTCCCGCGCGGTGGCAATGCTCCAACCGACGCAAAGGCGCGTTCCCGCTCTCCCAGGCGCGTGCCGTGCCTTTCGTCGGTCGGCTTGCACGTTGGGGGAAACCAACAATGAATTACACGTTAGAAACCGCGATCGTGGCCCTCGGGGCCTTTCTCGCGTTGCTCGGGGCAGCCTTTGCCCATGACAGTCTTTTCGCTGCCCATATGTGGGTGCTGTTCTTTACACTCCTGGTCAGCACGGTGCTTCTGCTGCGCCTCGTTTCCTTCGCGCCGGTCGATCAGGCTGCGCGCGTGCGACTCAAGTCGGAATATTTCGACGAGGTGGTGAAATACGGTGTCATCGCCACCGTGTTCTGGGGTGTCGTCGGCTTTCTGGTCGGGGTCGTGGTGGCGTTACAGCTCGCCTTTCCCGATCTCAACATCGCGCCCTATTTCAATTTCGGCCGCATGCGGCCGC
Organism: Agrobacterium sp. M50-1; assembly: GCF_049843495.1. Classification (NCBI taxonomy): domain Bacteria; kingdom Pseudomonadati; phylum Pseudomonadota; class Alphaproteobacteria; order Hyphomicrobiales; family Rhizobiaceae; genus Agrobacterium; species Agrobacterium sp. M50-1. The sequence continues at coordinate 423,849 of NZ_JBBHZH010000002.1, forward strand.
TGCACACGTCAGCGGTGATCTTCGCTTTCGGGGGAAATGCGCTGATTGCCACGTCTTTCTACGTCGTGCAGAGAACCTGTCGCGCGCGCCTGTTCGGCGGCAATCTCGGCTGGTTCGTGTTCTGGGGTTATAACCTCTTCATCGTCATGGCTGCTACGGGTTATCTCCTTGGTATCACGCAGGGCCGCGAATATGCCGAGCCGGAATGGTATGTCGATATCTGGCTGACCATCGTCTGGGTCGCCTATCTCGTTGCCTTCCTTGGTACGATCCTGATGCGCAGGGAGCCGCATATCTATGTGGCGAACTGGTTCTACCTCGCCTTCATCGTCACCATCGCAATGCTGCACATCGTCAACAATCTGGCGGTGCCTGTGTCCTTCCTCGGGGTGAAGAGCTACTCGGCTTTCTCGGGCGTGCAGGATGCGCTGACGCAATGGTGGTACGGCCACAACGCCGTCGGGTTCTTCCTCACCGCCGGCTTCCTCGGCATGATGTATTATTTCATTCCCAAGCAGGTGAACCGCCCGGTCTATTCCTACCGGCTGTCGATCATCCACTTCTGGGCGCTGATCTTCATGTATATCTGGGCCGGCCCGCACCACCTGCATTATACGGCGCTGCCGGACTGGGCGCAGACGCTCGGCATGGTGTTCTCGATCATGCTGTGGATGCCGTCCTGGGGCGGGATGATCAACGGCCTGATGACGCTTTCGGGCGCATGGGACAAGATCCGCACCGATCCCATCGTGCGCATGATGGTGATGGCGGTGGCCTTCTACGGCATGGCGACCTTCGAGGGACCGATGATGTCGATCAAGGCCGTCAACTCGCTCAGCCACTATACCGACTGGACCATCGGCCACGTTCACTCCGGCGCTCTCGGCTGGAACGGCATGATCACCTTCGGCGCGATCTATTACCTGACGCCGAAACTCTGGGGCAGGGAGCGTCTCTACAGCCTGCAGCTGGTCAACTGGCACTTCTGGCTCGCCACGCTCGGCATCGTCATTTACGCCGCCGTCATGTGGGTGGCCGGCATCCAGCAGGCGCTGATGTGGCGCGAATACGATACCCAGGGCTTCCTCGTCTATTCCTTCGCGGAATCGGTCGCGGCGCTGTTCCCCTATTACGTGATGCGTGCACTGGGCGGCCTGATGTTCCTCAGCGGCGCACTCATCATGGCCTACAACGTCACGATGACCATCCTCGGTCATCAACGCGAGGAGGGCGTCCGCAAGGATGCGGCTCCTTCGCTGCAGCCCGCTGAATAAGGAGAGGCCGATGTCCATACTCGACAAACACGGCGTCATCGAACGCAACGCCACGCTGCTTCTGGTCGGCTCGCTTCTGGTCGTCTCTATCGGCGGCATCGTGGAAATCGCACCGCTCTTTTATCTCGAAAACACCATCGAGAAGGTGGAGGGCATGCGGCCCTACACGCCGCTGGAGCTTGCCGGGCGTAACATCTACATCCGCGAGGGATGTTACGTCTGCCACAGCCAGATGATCCGTCCGTTCCGCGATGAAGTGGAGCGTTACGGGCATTACAGCCTGGCGGCGGAATCCATGTACGACCATCCGTTCCAGTGGGGTTCCAAGCGCACGGGGCCTGACCTCGCGCGCGTCGGGGATCGTTATTCGAACGAATGGCATGTGCAGCATCTGGCCGATCCGCGCTCGGTGGTGCCGGAATCGATCATGCCGTCCTATGCCTTCCTCAAGACCACGCCGCTGAAGATCACCGACGTTTCCATGGAGCTGAAGGCCAACCGCGCCGTTGGTGTGCCCTATAGCGACGAGATGATCGAGAAATCCGCGGCCGATCTTGCCGCCCAGGCCGACCCGAATGCGGATTCGTCGGAACTCCTGGCGCGGTATCCCAAGGCGAAAGTGGGTGATTTTGACGGCGATCCAGCCAAGCTCACCGAAATGGATGCGCTGGTCGCCTATCTGCAGATGCTCGGCACGCTGGTCGATTTTTCGACCTATGACGATGCCGCCGGATACCGGTGAGGAGGTGTAAGCCATGGAAACCTACACGGCCATGCGCCACTTCGCCGATAGCTGGGGCCTGCTTGCCATGACCCTGTTCTTCGCCGGCGTCGTCGTTTTCACCCTTCGCCCCGGCTCGAAGAAGGCCGCGGACGATGCCGCCAGCATTCCGCTCAAGGAGGACTAGGATATGTCCGAAAAACACATTGATGACATCAGCGGCGTCGAAACCACCGGCCATGAATGGGACGGTATCCGTGAGCTGAACAATCCCATGCCGCGCTGGTGGGTCTGGACCTTCTACTTCACGATCCTCTGGGCCATCGGTTATACCATCGCCTATCCGGCATGGCCGTTGATCAACGGGGCGACACAAGGGCTGCTCGGCTGGAGCAGCCGCGGTGAGATAGCCGCCGAAATCGCCGATGCAAAACAGTCGCAGAGCGTTTTTGTCGACAAGATCGCCAATTCGTCGCTTGCCGACATTCAGGCCGATCCGACCCTGATGCAATTTGCCCTTTCCGGTGGCGCAGCCGCTTTCAAGGTCAATTGCATTCAGTGTCACGGTTCCGGTGCGGAAGGCGGGCAGGGTTATCCCAACCTCAATGATGACGACTGGATGTGGGGCGGCAGCGTCGACGACATCTACACGACGGTGAAGCACGGCATCCGTTTTGCAGATGACGCTGATACGCGCGCGTCGGAAATGCCCGCCTTCGGCGATATTCTCAAGTCGGATGAAATCCGCGAGGTTGCGGCTTACGTCGTCAGCCTGACGGGAACGCCCGCCAACCCGGCGCTGGTGGAACCCGGCAAGCAGCTCTTTGCCGACAATTGCGCTTCGTGCCACGGCGAGGATGCCAAGGGTAACCGCGAGTTTGGCGCACCGAACCTCGCCGATGCGATCTGGCTGAAGGCGCATGGAGAAGAGGGCATCGTCGCGCAGATCCGTTCGCCCAAGCATGGCGTCATGCCCGCCTGGGGTGAGCGCCTTGGCGATACGACGGTCAAGCAGTTGGCGATCTTCGTGCATTCGCTTGGTGGGGGCGAGTGAAGCAAGCGGAATGTAAAGAGGGGGCGCCGGGGAGGCGCCCTTTTTTATTGTTTAGATCAGGCGTTTTCCGCCCGTCCATCCGGATATTCGGCTGGTCCCTTCAACTCGATCTTGTTGCCGAAGGGATCACGGAAATAGAACGAATGTCCCATTCCTCTCGCGCCGCCGTGAAAGGCTTCCTGTTCTATCGTGACGTTAAATTTCGCCAGATGTGCGCGAAGTGCATCATGGTTCAGAGGACCGGTCGCTATGCAGATGTGATCGACATTACGTCCTCCGGCGACGGGCGGAGCAGCCTTCGTGCCACCGGGATGCGTGACATCCCACAGCACGATCAAGGCATTTCCGCACCAGACTTGTTCCATCCCGAGAGCAGGGTAAGAGTAACCATCCCTACACCCCAGCACGTTCCGGTAAAAATCGAGCGCCCGCATCATGTCGTCGACGATGAAGACGATATGATCGATACCGACCAACGAAAAAGGCGGCGTTGTCAAAGTCATGACGGGCTCCTGCCGATCAGTTTTTCGACCAGACGGCCAGTTCGTATCCATCCGGATCGGTGAAATGAAAACGGCGTCCGCCGGGAAACTCGAAAAGCGCGACACTGATCTGGCCGCCGGCGGCCTCGACGCGGCGCTGGGCATCCTCGATATCCGCGGCGTAGAGAATCACGAGCGGCCCGCCTTTGGCCGAGACGGGTGCCGTTGTGGTGAACCCGCCGGTCAGCCGGCCGTCGGAAAATTCGCAATATTGCGGACCGTAATCCTTGAAGGACCAGCCAAAGGCACCGCCGTAAAATTCCTTGCTGCGCTCGATATCGGTGACGTTGAATTCGACATAGTCGATCCGCCGGTCGTTTGTATTCGTGGTCATCGTTCCTCCATCAGTCCTTTTCGAGCAGCGCCTTCAGCGTTTCGAGATCGGCCGTGATCGCTCTTGCATCCTGCTCGAAATCCTCATCCGTCATATCCTGAAGGCGAAGGAGGGTGAAACTCACCTCCGTACCACTGCCGTTCGGCGTCACCCGTAGCGCGTTATAAACCTTGATGCCATCCGGCAATGTCACGACATGGTCGATGACGCCGAATTCGTTTGCGGGCGCAAAATTGACGCGCACCTCGCCAAGCGGTCCGCCCTCGGCGATCCAGTCCTCGCCATCGGATTTGAGGCCGCCCGCAAGGCCTGCGGCCCAGCTGGGCATGTTCTGCGGGTCTGAGGCGAAGTCGTAGACCTGGGCCCAGGGTTTTTCGATCGACAGATGAATGATTCTCGACTGCATGACAGGCATTTCATCCTCCCTTGGCGGCGCGTTCCCATACTGCGCCACTTTGTCGTCACTTGATGTAAGTCAAGGATGTTTCACCGGGGAGATGGGAGAAAGCAAGGAGATAAAAACGGACATCTTACCATGAACATCTATCGCGCCGGACAGGACAGCCCGCAACAGCCCGTCGAAAGGCTGGAGGCGGAAGCCGTCAATTCCGCAAAAACGCGCAAACCGCTCTACGAAGCCCGCAAGAAGATTTTTCCCAAGCGCGCGGAAGGTCGGTTCCGGCGGTTCAAATGGCTGGTGATGCTCGTCACCCTCGGCATCTATTATCTGACGCCGTTCCTGCGCTGGGACAGGGGGCCTTATGCACCCGATCAGGCAGTGCTGATCGATATCGCCAACCGGCGCTTTTATTTCTTCTTCATCGAAATCTGGCCGCAGGAGTTCTTTTTCGTTGCGGGATTGCTGGTCATGGCGGGGCTGGGGCTGTTTCTCGTCACCTCAGCCGTGGGGCGCGCATGGTGCGGTTATACCTGTCCACAGACCGTCTGGGTCGATCTGTTTCTGGTGGTTGAACGGGCGATAGAGGGAGACAGGAACGCCCGCATGAAACTGGACGCCGCGCCCCTTACATTCGGCAAGCTGCGCAAGCGCGTGCTGAAACATGCGATCTGGCTGGTGATTGGCGTTCTGACCGGCGGCGCCTGGATTTTCTATTTCGCCGATGCGCCGACGCTGGCGATGCAGTTCATGACGGGGCAGGCGCCGATGATCGCCTATTCGACCGTCGCCACGCTTACCGCCACCACCTATGTTTTCGGCGGGCTGATGCGGGAGCAGGTCTGTACCTACATGTGTCCCTGGCCACGCATCCAGGCGGCGATGCTGGATGAGAATTCGCTTGTTGTCACCTATAATGACTGGCGCGGCGAACCGCGCTCGCGGCACGCCAAAAAAGCCGCTGCGGCGGGCGAGAGTATCGGCGATTGCGTCGATTGCAACGCCTGTGTCGCCGTCTGTCCCATGGGCATCGACATCAGGGATGGGCAGCAGCTGGAATGCATCACCTGCGCGCTCTGCATCGACGCCTGCGACGGGGTGATGGACAAGATCGGCAAACCGCGCGGGCTGATCGCCTATGCGACGCTTGCGGAATACCAGTCCAACATGGCGCTGGCGACCGGCAACGGTTCGCACGCCATCCGCCCCGCCAATGTGCGCGAGGAGGACGGCAGCTTCAGGAAGAGCATCCGCCACTTCAACTGGCGCATCGTCTTCCGTCCGCGCACGCTGCTTTACACGGCCATCTGGGCGGCGGTCGGCATCGGCATGCTGTTTGCGCTGGTGACGCGCGAGCGGCTGGCGCTCAACGTTCTGCACGACCGCAATCCGCAATATGTACTGGAATCGAATGGTTCCATCCGCAACGGCTATACCGTGCGCATTCTCAACATGGTGCCGCAGCCGCGCACGATGAGCCTCACCATCGAGGGCATCCCGAATGCGGTGATGAAGATAAACGGCATGCCGGATACGGCCTCGCGCACTTTCGACGTCACGGTCGAGCCGGATGAGGCGACGACGCTGAAGGTCTTCGTCACCCTGCCGGGCAAGGATGTCGCGCGCACGGCTGAAAATTTCGAGTTCATCGTCAGCGATACGGGCGGCCACGAGACGGCCCGTTACGATGCTGTCTTCAACGCTCCGGGAGTGAAAAAATGACCGTGAACAATCGCCAGACATCCGGCTTCACTTTTACCGGCTGGCACATGCTCGGCGTCATGCTGCTGTTCTTCGGCACCATCATCACCGTCAACATGATCATGGCCTGGAATGCGGTGAACAGCTGGAGCGGGCTTGTCGTGCCCAATACCTATGTCGCCAGCCAGCAGTTCAACGCCAAGGCGGAAGCCGCCAAGGCACGGGCTGCGACCGGCATCAAGGGCAAGCTCGTGGTGGACGAACAGACCGTACGCTACGATGTTTTCCATCCCGACACCGGCCCCGTCGATACGGATACGGTGACGGCGCATTTCCGCCGGCCGGTCGGTGAAAGCCAGAATTTCGACATGGAGCTCACCCCGCTGTCCATCGGCGTCTTCACCGGCGCGCATGACATGCTGCCCGGCCAGTGGATCGTTGAGATCACCGCCGTCAAGGATGGCCGGATCATCGTGCATGAGGGGACGCGGATCGCCGTCATCAGGGGGCGCAAATGAGCTGCTGCGCACCGGGAACGGAAGGTTCGCTTCAGCTTGGCGAACCGGTCAATCCACCATCGTCGGAGGAATTGCTGCTGGCGAGCCGCGATCTGGGGCAGGGGCTGCGGCAGACTGATCTCAGCGTGCCGGATGTCTATTGCGGCGCCTGCATCACCACCATCGAAACCGCGCTCGGCCGTCTCCGCCAGGTGGAGCGCGCGCGCGTGAACCTGTCGTCGAAACGCGTCGCAATCGTCTGGAAGGAAGAGGTCGATGGCGTCAGGACCGATCCTTCCGATCTCGCTCGCGCCATTCTTTCGACCGGATATCGCACGCATCTTTTCGCCAGCGGTCAGGATGCTTCCGACGCCTTGCGTTCGCAATTGATCAGGGCGGTGGCGCTGTGCGGTTTTGCCTCCGCCAATATCATGCTCCTTTCCGTCTCCGTCTGGTCAGGCGCGGATGCGGCGACGCGCGACATGTTCCACTGGATTTCGGCGATGATCGCCGCGCCGGCGCTGATCTATGGCGGCCGCTTCTTTTACCAGTCGGCCTGGAATGCGCTGAAACACGGCCGCACCAATATGGATGTGCCGATCGCACTCGCCATCACGCTCTCCTATGCCGTTTCGCTGTGGGAAACGATCCATCACGGTGAACATGCGTGGTTCGACGCGACCGTGTCGCTGCTGTTCTTCCTGCTGATCGGCCGCACGCTTGACCATATCATGCGCGACAAGGCGCGTTCGGCCATTGCGGGCTTGGCCCGGCTTTCGCCGCGCGGCGCAACCGTCATCGGTGAGGATGGAACGCGGGAATACCGCCAGCTTGCCGATGTCCAACCCGGAATGTCGATAGCGATCGCCGCCGGGGACCGTGTGGCGGTTGATGCCGTGGTCGTCTCCGGCAGCAGCGATCTCGACATGTCCATCGTCAACGGCGAAAGCGCACCGCGCCGCGTTACGGCAGGTGACAGCCTGCAGGCCGGTACGCTCAACCTCACCGGTTCGCTGATCGCGCGGGTAACCGCCTCGGCAAAGGAGTCCTTCCTGTCGGAGGTGATCGGGCTTATGGAGGCGGCGGAAGGCGGCCGGGCGCGGTATCGGCGCATCGCTGATCGTGCCGCGAGCTATTATTCGCCCGTCGTGCATCTTCTCGCGCTGGTGACATTTCTTGGCTGGGGCTTTTTCGGCGGTGACTGGAAACAGGCGATGCTGATCGCCATAGCGGTTCTCATCATAACCTGCCCCTGTGCGCTTGGCCTTGCCGTTCCCGTCGTGCAGGTGGTGGCGGCAGGAAGGCTCTTCCGGCACGGCGTCATGGTCAAGGAAGGCTCGGCCATGGAGCGGCTGGCCGAAATCGATACCGTGCTGTTCGACAAGACAGGCACCCTGACCGTTGGAAAGCCGAGACTGGTCGAGACAGGTGACGTGAAGCCGGCCACCATGGCGATTGCTGCGGGGCTTGCCGCCCATTCGCGCCATCCCCTCTCGAAAGCCCTGTATGCCGCCTATAACGGTGCCATGCCGACCTATGAGGCAGTGCGGGAAATTCCCGGCTCCGGCGTTGAGGCTGAGACGGAAGCCGGAACCTACCGGCTCGGCAATCGCCGTTTCGCCTGCCCGGATGACGACGCGGGCGTCGACAATGGCGATGCCCGGTCGGAAGTCGTGCTGTCCCTTGACGGCCGGCATCTGGCGAGCTTCGGCTTCGAGGACAATCCGCGCGCAGGTGCGGTTGCGGCATTGCGCAGCCTCTCAGTGCGGGGCCTTGCGCAGGAAATCGTCTCGGGTGACCGGGCGGCGGCTGTCAGCGCCATGGCGCAGCGGCTGGGGATCGGCAACTGGAGTGCAGACCTTTCGCCGAGGGACAAGGCGGCGCGCTGCGCTGCGCTTGCCGGCGAGGGTCGCAGGGTGCTGATGGTGGGAGACGGCATCAACGATGCGCCGGCGCTTGCCGCCGCCCATGTTTCCATGGCGCCCGCCACCGCCGCCGATATCGGCCGGCAGGCCGCTGATTTCGTGTTCATGCAGGAGGATCTTGATGCCGTGCCCTTTGCGATCGAGACGTCGCAGCGGGCCGGAAGGCTCATCCGGCAGAACTTCGCTCTCGCCATCGGCTATAATGTCATCGCCGTGCCGATTGCGATTGCCGGTTATGCGACGCCGATGATCGCGGCCATCGCCATGTCGACATCCTCGCTGATCGTCGTCGCCAATGCGTTGCGTCTTGCCGGCACGGCTGAAACCGTGCGTCCTCGGAACGACGTAAAAACAGGTTTTGCGGGAGAGGGGGCGCAACTGGCATGAACATGCTGATCTATCTCATTCCCGTCGCGCTGTTTCTGGGGGCGCTCGGCCTTTTCGCCTTCCTCTGGTCGGTGCGCTCTGGCCAGTATGAGGATATGGACGGGGCCGCCTGGCGTGCGCTGGATGACGGCGACGACCGACCCCGGCGATCATAGGAGGCGAGGTGGGCCTGTCGTTTCGAGCCGGCTCTGACCTGTCGCAAATATGCAAAGCTGATTTGCGTCATCAAAATTTAATCGTTTCAGTCGCGGCTAGCCTTGCCGTTTGTTCATTACAGTGCCACAACACGACCACCTAAAAGCAAGATGGAGGCACATCCGTGGAACAGGCAGAAATCGGTTTGATCGGTCTCGGCGTCATGGGCTCGAACCTGGCGTTGAACATCGCGGAAAAGGGCAACAAGATTGCCGTATTCAACCGAACCCCTGAAGCGACGAAAAAATTCTACGCCGAGGCTGGGGACTTGCAGGGACAGCTGATCCCCTGCGAAACCATCGAGGAATTCGTCGCCGCCATTCGTCCTCCGCGCCCGATCATCATCATGATCAAGGCCGGTGACCCTGTCGACCAGCAGATGGAAATCCTGAAGCCGCATCTTTCTAACGGCGACATCATGATCGATGCGGGCAATGCGAATTTCCGCGATACGATCCGCCGTTTCGACAATCTCAAGGATAGCGGCCTGACCTTTATAGGCATGGGCGTTTCCGGCGGCGAAGAAGGTGCGCGTCATGGACCGTCGATCATGGTCGGCGGCACCGAGGATAGCTGGAAGCGCGTCGAGAAGGTGCTGACTTCCATTTCAGCCAAGTACAACAACGATCCGTGCGTGGCCTGGCTCGGCAATGACGGCGCCGGCCATTTCGTCAAGACGATCCATAACGGCATCGAATATGCCGACATGCAGATGATCGCCGAAATCTACGGCATCCTGCGTGACGGCCTTGGCATGAGCGCAGTCGAAATCGCCGACGTGTTCGCAGAATGGAACAAGGGCCGCCTGAACTCCTACCTGATCGAAATCACCGAGAAGGTTCTGCGCGCCGCCGATCCGATCACCGGCAAGCCGATGGTCGATCTGATCCTCGACAAGGCCGGCCAGAAGGGCACCGGCAAGTGGTCGGTCATCGAGGCGCAGAACATGGGCGTCGCCGCAACCGCCATCGAAGCGGCCGTGGCTGCGCGTATTCTCTCCTCGCAGAAGGACGAGCGCGAAGCTGCCGAGAAGATCTTCGGCCTGCCGACCCTTGCACCGGCGCCCGCTGACAAAAAGGCCTTTATCGCCGATCTGGAAAGCGCGCTTCTGGCCGCCAAGGTTGGTGCTTACGCCCAGGGCTTCGCGATCATGTCGGCCGCATCGAAGGAGTTCAACTGGAACCTGCCGATGCCGACGATTGCCCGCATCTGGCGCGCCGGCTGCATCATCCGCTCGGAGTTCCTCGATGAGATCACCTCGGCCTTCACCAAGGATCCGCATGTGGCGAACCTCATCGTGACGCCTGCCTTCTCCGGCATCGTCAAGGATACCGATGCGCCGCTGCGCCGTGTGGTTTCCTACGCCGTTCTGTCGGGCCTGCCGGTTTCGGCGCTGGCTTCGGCACTCGGTTATTTCGACGCCTATCGCCGCGGCCGCGGCAGCGCCAACCTCATCCAGGCGCAGCGCGACTTCTTTGGCGCGCATGGTTTCGAACGCACCGACGGTGTGGACAAGCCGCACGGCCCATGGGGCAGCGGCGCCGACATTTTCTGATCGGCTGAAACGATAAACGACAAAAGGCCCGCGCAAGCGGGCCTTTTCATTTCATCCGATGACTTCAATCAGCGAGCGGCAGCGAGGCCGACGATCAGGCCGCTGACGGCGTTGATGAGCAGGAACTGGTTGTCGACGCGCACCCAGCGCTGGTCGCGGCGTGGTTCGGCGAGGCGATAACGGCGATAGTCGCGGCGGTCGACGGTGTGACGGCGTTCGCCTGCAGACAGGCGCTGGCCGCGATCCCAGCGGTGCTTCTTGACGATGACCTTTTTCGTGGTGATCTGGCGCTCGACGGTAACGCCACGGTGGCGATCGTCATGACGGCTCTGTGCCTGCGCCATTGGAGCAGCGAGAACGGTGGCAGCCAGAAGAATGGTGACGAACTTTTTCATGAATGTTTCCTCTCGTGTTTCGATGAGGAGAACTTACGAATAAACGAATGAACGGAAACTGAATTTAAAATTACATTTATGTAATGGTTGTTAATGGTTAGGAGCGTGAGTTAATCTTTTATTTTGAGTTTTTGAGGGCAAACAGACCGCCCGGAGGAACCGGGCGGTCTCTCCTCAATCAGACGCGTTCAGCGGATTTTGCCCAGAGGTTGATATCCGCTTCCTTGGCGTAACGATCAATTTCGGCAAGCTCTTCGGCCGTGAAATCCGGCCGGTCGAGTGCCTTCACGCAATCCTCGACCTGTTCGACGCGGCTTGCCCCGATCAGCGCTGAGGTGATGCGGCCGCCGCGCAGAACCCAGGCAATCGCCATCTGCGCCAACGTCTGGCCGCGCCGCTCGGCAATGCTGTTGAGCGCCCGGATGTTCTCGACGTTGCGTTCGTTGAGGAAGGCCGGGTTCAGCGACTTGCTCTGCGCTGCGCGGCTGCCATCAGGCACGCCGCCCAGATATTTCGTCGTCAGCATGCCCTGCGCCAGTGGCGAAAAGACGATGGAGCCGATGCCCAGTTCTTCCAGCGTATCGACGAGACCATCCTCCTCGATCCAGCGGTTGATCATCGAATAGCTCGGCTGGTGGATGATGCAGGGCGTGCCGAGGTCCTTGAGGATGGCGGCGGCCTCACGGGTGCGCTTCGAGTTGTAGGACGAGATGCCGACATAAAGCGCCTTGCCCGAGCGCACGATCTGGTCGAGCGCACCGCAGGTTTCCTCAAGCGGCGTGTTGGGGTCGAAACGGTGGGAGTAGAAGATATCGACGTAGTCCAGCCCCATGCGCTTCAGGCTCTGGTCGCAGGAGGCGATGACGTATTTGCGGCTGCCCCATTCGCCATAGGGGCCGGGCCACATGTTGTAACCGGCCTTGGAGGAGATGATCATCTCATCGCGATAACCCCTGAAATCCGTCTTCAGGATTTCACCGAAGGCGGTTTCGGCGCTGCCGGGCGGCGGGCCGTAATTATTGGCGAGATCGAAATGGGTGATGCCGAGATCGAAGGCGCGGCGGCAGATGGCCTGTTTGGTCTGGTGCGGCGTGTCGTTGCCGAAATTGTGCCAGAGGCCGAGCGAGATCGCCGGCAGTTTCAGGCCGGTCTTGCCGCAATGATTATACTTCATGGATGCGTATCGGTTTTCGGCCGGTTGCCAAACCATGGGTCTTCCTCCACTTGCTGATGACTGGCCGCCGGAGAACCCGGCAGCCTTTTGAAGCGATGAAACAGGCGCGGGTTCACCTGTCATTCCCGAGAGGGATGGTTATGCCTTTCTCCGCATGGTTTCAATGCGAGGATTGGCAGGTATGAAGATCGAAGATGCGGAAATGCGGCTGGGGGCCGCCCGCCTTCGGCGTGAAGATGATACGGCGCGTTTCGCCGGTGGCCAGATCGAAGAGATTGTCGGAATAACGGCCGGGCTGATCTGCCTCCAGCATGACGAAGAGCGCGAGACCGGCAGCGGTGACATCGATTTCGTACTGGCCGTTTTTTAACGGGCCCACGGAAAATTCGAGCCCGGCAGGCTGAAGCTCCAGCGCCTTGTAGGTGTCGCGCACATGGTGGCCTTCACCTGTCATGCCGTTTGAGGCGATGAAGCTCCAGGCGAGGATGGCCCCATCCGGCAGGCTATCCATGTCGATCTCGGTGAGCGTCGCAGCCTTGTCCGTTGCGCAGGTGCCGTTGGCGGATTTCAGCGGCACGCGGTTACCGTCCATGGTCAGCGCAACGATGTTCATGTCGATTTCGACGTCTTCCGCGGTGTCGTTGACCATGGAGAAGCTCACCCGGCGTCCATCCTCGGAGGGAATGGCCGAGACGGTCACCGGTTGGAAGAAGCGGCGGGCGGCATAATGCAGCGCTTTCCAGCCGCCGCCATAATCGAGGCTGGACCATGAGGCGACCGGCCAGGTATCGTTGAGCTGCCAATAAAGCGTGCCCATGCAATGGGGCTTCAGCGAACGCCAGTAATCCACAGCAGTGCGGATGGCCAGCGCCTGCTGGACCTGGCTCAGATAAACGAAATTCTCGAAATCCTTGGGGAAGCGGAAATAGCGGAACATGGTGCCGGCGATCCGCTCATTGCCGCCGACATTCTTCTGGTGCAGCTCAATGACCGGGGAGGCGATGTTCATGTCCTTTTCTTCCGCATAGGTGCGGATGACGGGCATGGATGTGTAGGACTGGAAACCGAATTCGGAGCAGAAACGCGGCTTGACCGATCGGTAATTGTCGAACGACTTGTTTTCGTGCCAGACGGACCAGTAGTGCATGTCACCGGAACCATCCGCATGCCAGGCGTCGCCATAATCGAGATAACCGGAGGCCGGGCTGGAGGGCCACCAGAGCGCTTCCGGTGCTGCTTTTTTCAGTGCTCTTTCGATCGTGCGGTTCAGGCGGTCGTAAGCCACGAGATAACGGTCGCGATTGTTGCGGGATTCCTCGAACCAGGTCAGCGCACCCACCAGCTCGTTATCACCGCACCAGAGTGCGATGGACGGATGCGAGGAGAGGCGTTTCACCTGATAGTCGACCTCGTGTTCGACATTGTCGAGAAAGTCCTCGCTGCAGGGATAAAGATTGCAGGCAAACATGAAGTCCTGCCAGACCAGCAGGCCAAGCCGGTCGCAGAGATCGTAGAACCAGTCTTCCTCATAAAAGCCGCCGCCCCAGACGCGGATCATGTTCATATTTGCCTCCACCGCAGAGCAGAGGAGATCTTCGGTCTTTTCCCTGCTGGCGAGCGAATAGAGCGCATCTGCGGGGATCCAGTTGGCGCCGCGGCAGAAGATCTCGCGGCCGTTGATGCGGAAGGCGAAGCGGCTGCCGGCCTCGTCCTCGTCCGTCAGAAGCTCGATTGTCCTGAAGCCGATCTGGCGGGTGACGGTCTCATCAGGCAGTTCCACCGTCAGCTTGTAGAGCGTCTGTTCGCCACTGCCGGCCGGCCACCAGAGCTCCGGATTTTCGACGAAGAAGACGTGGCGCACCACCGTCTCGCCGGCGCCGACGCCGCAATCGAGTCTCAGTGTTTCATCGTTGAGGGAGAGGTAGACCGGCAGGCTCGCCGGACCCTCGGCAAACAGCGTGACGGCCACATGCAGCTCGACTCCGCCTTCGACATGGTGCTGCGAGGTGACGATATGTTCAATGCGGGCCGTATCGAGGCGCTTCAGCAGGATTTTGCCGTAAAGGCCGAGCGGCGCAATCGCGATGTTCCAGTCCCAGCCGAAATGGCATTGCGGCTTGCGCAGCATGTTGCCATTGGCAATGGGTGAATTACCGGGGTGATAGGGAATGTAAAAAGGCTGCCGCGCCTGCCGCTCCGCACCGGCCACGATGTTGGAATGGAAATGGATGCGGATGGTGTTTTCACCCGGACGGACAGCGCGGGAAATATCCGGGCGGTAGCGGCGGAAGCAATTGTCGGCGGTCAATACCGGGACGTCGTTGACGAAGACGATGGCGACGGTGTCGAGGTAGTCGATATCGAGATACCAGCTGGCATCCGCCTCATCGAGAATGAATGTGCGCTCGATGACCCAGTCGCGCTCAGCCACCCATTGCACCACCTTTTCATTGGCGCCGTGATAGGGATCGAGAATGATGCCCGCATTTTTGAGCGCGCTGTGAATATCACCCGGTACGGAAAGCTGGGTGGTATGGTCTCCTTCCACCGAGGTCAGGCGCCAGGGCCCGGCCAGATCAATGACGGTTTCGGGCGAGGAAGAAGAAATCATAATCGGACCCTGCATAGTATGAATTCGAAGAGGACTGGCCGGCATTATGGTGCAGGCTTGTGTCAGAATCTGGGGGAGCGGATGCCCGCAAAGCGGCTGCGACACGCTTATCCGGCTTTGCGATTTCCTCCCTCCGGCAACGTTACCGTAAAACAATCGTTTCGTCATTCCTTTGAGTGACAACGTGCGACATGAATAATGACGGGCACCTCCGCGTCGGGGTGGCGAAGTCACTTCTTGGAAGAAATCGTATACTTTATATTTTTATATCAGTTATTTGTATCAAGATATTAATATTTGAAATTAAGATATGTATCCGTGGATTTCTGGAAATTCCGTGCCGGAAGAAGTGGGAAGTGTCGGGAAATATTTTCCGGACCTATATCGTTTTAGCTGAATTGGCAGATAGTCGCAAAGGACCGGCGTTTGACCGCAGACCTTTGCCTTTGCAACAGAGCAAAAGCTATCTATGATTATCGTTCGGTAAAGCGTGGCGAAATGAAATGAACGATACTGGCAAATCCGGCAGGGATGACATACCCGCGACGACGGGCGAGCGTCCGACCTTGAAGACGATCGCCTATATGACGGGTCTTGGCATCACCACCGTCTCGCGCGCGCTGAAGGATGCGCCAGACATCGGCGCTGAAACCAAGGAGCGTGTGCGGCTGATAGCCCGGCAGATCGGTTACCAGCCAAACCGCGCCGGCGTGCGCCTTCGCACCGGCAAGACCAATGTGATTGCCCTTGTTCTGAGCGTCGATGAAGAACTGATGGGTTTCACCAGTCAGATGGTATTTGGCATCACCGAGGTTCTTTCCACGACACAATATCATCTGGTCGTGACGCCCCATATCCACGCCAAGGATTCGATGGTGCCGATCCGCTACATTCTCGATACCGGTTCGGCGGATGGGGTCATTATTTCGAAGATCGAGCCCAACGATCCGCGCGTCCGTTTCATGACTGAGCGCAACATGCCCTTCGTCACCCATGGGCGGTCGGATATGGGCATCGAACACGCCTTTCATGATTTTGACAATGAGGCCTATGCCTATGAGGCGGTTGAACGGCTGGCGCAATGCGGACGTAAAAGGATCGCCGTCATCGTGCCGCCATCGCGGTTTTCGTTCCACGATCACGCCCGCAAGGGGTTAATGAGGGGGATCAGGGATTTCGGCCTTAGCGAATTTCCGCTGGATGCCATCACCATCGAAACGCCGCTTGAGAAAATCCGCGATTTCGGTCAGCGGCTGATGCAGTCGGATGACCGCCCCGACGGTATCGTTTCGATCAGCGGCAGCAGCACCATCGCGCTGGTGGCCGGTTTCGAGGCGGCGGGTGTGAGAATCGGCGAGGATATCGATATCGTCTCGAAGCAGTCCGCTGAGTTCCTGAACTGGATCAAACCGCAGATCCACACCGTCAATGAGGATATCAAGCTGGCGGGCAGGGAGCTTGCAAAGGCCCTTCTGGCGCGCATCAACGGCGCGCCGCCGGAGACCTTGCAGAGCATCAGCAGCCCGGTCTGGTCTTCGATGGCGCCGAAGCCGTAGACAGCCGCTTAGCGCTCGGCGTTACTCGCCGTGACGCAGTTATGTTCGTCTTTTTTTATAAATCACTTCAATTTTTTATCACAAGCCTTTGGGATAAAATGATCTTTACTTCATATTTGAGCTGATCCTGGCTCAGGGCCGGAAAGGCGGCGGCGTGTCAGCGCGCGACAATGCGCATCAGGACAGGCAATCCTTCAGAGAACCGGCAATACCACGCATCAGCTTGAAATAGAGATCGGGGCCGGGCTCCAGCGTCGCCGCCTCCGGGTCGAGCGTCGCGGATTTTGCTGCTGTACCTTCGGTAATGACCGAAATCAGCTTCGGCTCGAATTGCGGTTCCGCGAAGACGCAGGTTGCGCCGAGCTGGCGAACCTTTTCCTGCATCTGTTTGACGCGGTCAGCACCTGGCAGGGTTTCGGGGCTGACGGTGATCGATCCCGCCGTCTTCACGCCGTAACGATGCTCGAAATACTGATAGGCATCGTGGAAGACGATGAAGGGTTTGTCCTTCACCGGCTTGACCGTTTCCTTCAGTTCAGCATCAAGCGCATCGAGATCGTCGATCAGTTTTTTGGTGTTGGCCTGATAGGTCGCGGCATTGCCGGCATCGGCCGCGATCAGCGCGGTTTCGATCGTCTGCGCCATGGCCTTGGCATTGGCGGGATCGAGCCAGAGATGGGTGTCGTATGCGCCGTGGTCATGGTCCTCGTGACCCTCCGCATGGTCATGTCCATGATCGTGTGCGCCTTCCTCTTCGGCGTGGCCGTCATGCGCATCATGGCCCTCGTCGCCATGGTCATGTGCTTCAAAGGGGCCGCCTTCGCGGAAGGGCAGCTTCTCCAGCCCCTTGGCGTCTTCCAGTTCCACCACGGTCGCCTTGCTGGCAAGCGCCTCCAGCGGCTTTTCCAGAAATGCTTCCAGTCCGGGGCCAACCCAGAAGACCACATCCGCCTTTTCCAGCTTGCGCGCATTGGACGGTCTGAGATTATAGGTGTGCGGCGAGGCCGCGCCGTCGACAATGAGCTGCGGTTCGCCGACGCCCCGCATGATTGCGGCGACGAGGGAATGGACCGGCTTGATCGAGACCACGACATCGGGCGCTGCTGTGGCGCCGGAAGCGGCGGCTGCGATAGCCACCGATGCCATGAGCGGGACCAGGAACGATTTCATGAAATGCACTCCACTTGAAGAAGTATAGTTATGTTATTACATTTATTGCGTTACTCTATAACGTATGCAATAGCGGTAAGCAACATCGCCGAACGGACAATCCCATGCTTCATTCCGCCCATCGGGGCAACGAGATACTGGTTTCCCTTGCCAATGCCGGCGTGCAGCGCAACGGCCGCTGGCTGGTGCGCGGCGTGGAGTTTTCCGTCAGCAAAGGTGAGATCGTCACGCTGATCGGGCCGAACGGTTCCGGCAAGTCAACGAGCGCAAAGATGGCGATCGGTGTGGTGAAGCCGACTGAGGGCGAGGTCTCGCGCATTGCCGGTCTGAGGGTCGGTTATGTGCCGCAGAAGCTTTCCGTTGATTGGACCATGCCGCTTTCGGTGCGCCGGCTGATGACGCTGACCGGGCCGCTGCCAGCCCGTGAAATCGACGCGGCGCTGAATGCGACTGGCATTGCGCATCTCGCCAATGCCGAGGTCCAGCACCTTTCCGGCGGCGAGTTCCAGCGCGCGCTTCTGGCCCGCGCCATCGCCCGCAAGCCCGATCTGCTGGTTCTTGACGAGCCCGTGCAGGGCGTCGATTTCTCCGGCGAGATAGCTCTCTATGATCTGATAAAAAATATCAGAAATTCAAATAATTGCGGAATTCTGTTAATCTCGCATGATCTGCATGTGGTGATGGCGGAAACCGACACCGTCATATGCCTGAACGGCCATGTCTGCTGCCGGGGCACGCCACAGGCGGTGAGCCAGAGCCCGGAATATATGCGGCTGTTCGGCGGCTCGGCAGCCAAGGCGCTTGCCGTCTATAGCCACCATCACGATCATACCCATTTGCCCGATGGCCGGGTGCAGCATGCGGATGGTTCCGTAACCGATCATTGCCACCCCGAGGATGGCCACCACCATATGCATGACCATGGCCGCCATCATGACGACCATGGCGAATGCGGCTGCGGCCACCAGCATGAGCATGAGCATGAGGATCATATTTCCTCCAGCCAGCGGCAGGGAGAGCGCCATGTTTGACGATTTCTTCATTCGCGCCATGGTCGCCGGTATCGGCGTCGCGCTCACTGCCGGTCCTCTCGGCTGTTTCGTCGTCTGGCGGCGCATGGCCTACTTCGGTGATACGATGGCCCATTCGGCGCTGCTCGGCGTCGCGCTCTCGCTGCTGTTGCAGCTCAACCTCATCGTCAGCGTCTTTCTGGTCGCGTCGGCCGTGTCGATCCTGCTGCTCTTCTTGCAACGCCGGCAGGCGCTCTCCTCCGATGCACTGCTTGGCATATTGTCCCATTCGGCGCTGGCGATCGGTCTTGTCATCGTCGCTTTCATGAGCTGGGTGCGTATCGACCTCGTCTCATTCCTGTTCGGCGATATTCTCGCTGTTACCCGCAGCGATATCGCCCTGATCTGGGGCGGTGGGCTGGTGGTCATCGTCTCCATGGTCTTCCTGTGGCGGTCGCTGCTCGCCTCCACCGTGAATACAGAATTGGCCGAGGCCGAGGGGTTGAACCCGGAGCGTGCAAAGCTGATCTTTACGCTCTTGATGGCGCTAGTAATCGCTATTGCCATGAAGGTGGTCGGCATCATGCTCATCACCTCGCTGCTCATCATACCGGCGGCGACCGCCAGACGTTTTTCCGCGACGCCAGAGGTGATGGCGGTGGTGGCTTCGCTGATCGGTGCGGTTGCAGTTGTCGGCGGCCTGTTCGGCTCGCTCACCTACGATACGCCGTCCGGCCCTTCCATCGTGGTTGCCGCGGTGATCCTCTTCGTTATAAGCCTGTTGCCGGCGCCGGGTTTTTCCCGCGCCGCGGATGAAGGAGGCAAGTCATGAATGTGCAGACCCAGCAGAACCTCACCAAAAACCAGTCGCTGGTCATGAATGCTCTCTCAAACGCGCATCAGCCGCTCAGCGCCTATATGATTCTCGACAAGCTGCGCGACGATGGTTTTCGCGCGCCGCTGCAGGTTTATCGGGCGCTGGAAAAGCTGGTGGAATTTGGTCTCGTGCACCGGCTTGAGAGCCTCAACGCCTTTGTCGCCTGCACCCATACGCAGGCGGAGTGCTGCTCGCACCACCATGGAACAGTCGCTTTCGCCATCTGCGAATCCTGCGGGCAGGTGACGGAGTTTCACGATCATGAGATCGACCACCGCCTTGAGCGCTGGGTGAAGGACAGCAAGTTCAAGGCGGAAAAGACAACCATTGAAATTCGCGGCCTTTGCGCCGCCTGCTCGGCTTAATCTCACGACGGGGGCGGGCATAGAGGCCCGCCGTTCCTATCCCTCGATGATCGCCAGATCGTTCGAAAAGCGCTTCCAGTTTTCGATGTATTTCTCCGCCGAGCGACGGAGCCCCGCGACAGCTTCATCATCCAGCGTTCGGATGGCGCGCGCCGGCGAGCCGACAATCAGTGAATTGTCCGGGAATTCCTTGCCCTCCGTCACCAGCGCATTGGCGCCGACGAGGCAGTTGCGGCCGATCTTTGCGCCATTCAGGATCGTCGCCCCCATGCCGACAAGCGAATTATCGCCAATGGTGCAGCCATGCACGATGGCGTGGTGGCCGATGGTGCACATTTCGCCGATGACAGCGGCAAAGCCGGGATCGCTGTGCACCATCACGCCTTCCTGAATATTGGTGCCGCGCCCGACGCTGATCGGCTCGTTATCGCCGCGCAGCGTTGCGCCGAACCAGATGCCGACATCCTCGCCGAGCGTGACCGAGCCGATGACGTTGGCGTCGGGTGCTACCCAGTAGCTATCCGGGGCAGGGGTCTGCGGCACCCGGTCGGCAAGGCGGTAAAGCGGCATGGTGGTGTCTCCCTTTTGGTTTTTTCCGACTGCGGTCAGGCAACCGTCACGGCAAGCGTGCCGACACCCTCGACACCGCATTCGATCCGATCGCCGCGCACGATGGGGCCAACGCCGGCCGGCGTGCCGGTCATGATGACGTCGCCGGCGGCAAGCGTGAACAGCTTGGAAAGCTCGGCAATCACTTCCGGCACCTTCCAGATCATCTGGGCAAGATCGCCCGTCTGCTTGCGTTCGCCATTGACGTCAAGCCAGATCGCACCGGTAGCGGGATGGCCGATCTTGTCTGCGGGGACGATGGCCGAAATCGGCGCGGAATATTCGAAAGCCTTCGCGCCCTCCCAGGAACGCCCCATCTTTTTCAGACCGTCCTGAAGGTCCCGACGGGTCATGTCTATGCCGACGGCGTAACCCCAGATATGGTTCAGGGCCTCGGCCGCCGGGATATCGGCACCGCCGCTTTTCAGAACCACGACGCACTCGACTTCGTAGTGCACATTCGATGACAGCGGCGGGTAGGGGAAGTCCTGACCGGCGGGCAGCAGATTGTCCGGGTTTTTCTGGAAATAAAAGGGCGGCTCGCGCGAGGGATCGTGGCCCATCTCAATGGCGTGATCGGCATAATTGCGGCCGACGCAATAGACCCGCCGGACGGGGAACAGATCGCCCGTGCCTTCCACGGGCAGGAGAACGGGTTTCGGAGCGGGGATGACGGTGGCGGCCATGTCGATTTCCTGTCGTCTTTTTCGGTGCAATTCTTGTCCCGCGATTCCGGGGCGATTTCCAGTTCAAAATGTCCGTGCCTGCAAAACTGGCTTTTTGCGGTCCTTTGCTGTAGAAGCCGGCGCAAAGAGGTTAATCCATGTACAGACAAGCGCTTGCAAGCGGCGAAAAAATCTTCGCCGTGGCCCCCATGATCGACTGGACCGACACGAGATGCAGATTTCTGCACCGGCAATTGTCGAAGCGCGCGCTGCTTTACACCGAAATGATCGTCGCCGACGCCATCATCCATGGTCAGCGTGATAGGCTGCTCGGTTATCATCCTCAGGAACATCCCGTCGCCCTGCAGCTTGGCGGGTCTGATCCGGCCAAGCTTGCCGAAGCCGTGCGGATCGCCGGGGACTACGCTTATGACGAGATCAATCTCAATGTCGGCTGTCCCTCGGATCGGGTGCAATCCGGCACTTTCGGTGCATGCCTGATGCGCGAGCCTGATGTGGTGGCGCAATGTGTCGCCGCAATGAAGGCTGTCGCCCGCGTGCCGGTTACGGTGAAATGCCGGATCGGGGTGGATGATCAGCAGCCGGAAGCTGTTCTGCCGGATTTTCTGAATCGGGTTGTTGCCGCAGGCGCGGACGCGGTCTGGGTTCATGCGCGAAAAGCCTGGCTGCAAGGGCTTTCGCCGAAGGAAAACCGCGAAGTGCCACCGCTCGATTATGATCTCGTCTATCGCATGAAGCGGGAGAACCCTGACGTCTTTATCGGCATCAATGGCGGTATCGCCGATCTGGATCAGGCGAGCGAACATCTCCAGCATATGGATGGCGTGATGCTCGGCCGGGCCGCCTATCACAATACGTCCATTCTTGCCGATGTCGACCATCGCATCTATGGCGAAGAGGCTCGGCAGCCGGACTGGATGGCGCTGCGAGACGCGATGATGGCCTATGCCGCCGACTATATCGCCGCAGGCGGACGTCTCAACCACGTCACCCGCCACATGGTCGGACTGTTTCAGGGCATGCCCGGCGCGCGTCGTTTTCGGCAAATCCTCTCCAGCGACGCCACCCGGCCGGGGGCAGGGCCGGAAGTGATCGAGGCCGCTTTTGCGACAATCGATTTCAGCCCGACGAAAGAAATGGCGGGCTGAAAGCGCTCAGACCGCCTTTTGCAGTTCCTGCGCCCCATTGGGCGCATTGACCTTGCCGCCGGTGATGAAGAAAGCGAAGACGTCGCGCGCTGTCTTTTCGACTTTTCGCTCCGGCGCAATCAAAGGCAGATCGTCCGGCACGCCACCCTTGGCATAGGTCTTTACCCGCTCGGCCCAGTGGACGATCTCTTTTTCCGGATAACAGGTCTTGATGTCGTCCTCGCCCTTCTGCAGGCGGCAATAGACGAAGTCGGCCGTCACGTCAGGCAGCATCGGATAGTCATGATGATCGGCGCAGACGACAGCGACCTTGTGTCTGGCGAGAAGATCGATGAATTCCGGAACCTGAAATGTCGGGTTGCGTACCTCGACGACATGGCGAAGACGGATGCCGTCCTGCTTCTCGGGCAGGAGCGCCAGAAATGCACCGAAATCATCCGCATCGAATTTTTTTGTCGGCGCGAATTGCCAGAGGATCGGGCCGAGGTGGGACCCAAGTTCCGTCAGTCCCTGCGTCAGGAACTTCGTCATCGATTCACCGGCCTCGGCCAGAACCCTGCGGTTGGTGACGAAGCGGCTTGCCTTTAGCGAGAAGATGAAGTCCTCCGGCACGTCTGCCGCCCATTTGGCGAAGGTCTCCGGCTTCTGGCTGCTGTAATAGGTGCCGTTCACCTCAATGGCCGTGAGCTGCCGGCTGGCGTGCTCCAGCTGGCGCTTCTTCGGCAATTTTTCGGGATAAAACGTGCCTTCCCAGGGCTCGAAGGTCCAACCGCCGATACCGGTGCGGATCGTGCCTGATGTCGACATGTGTTATTCCTCCTCCGGCCTTCGGCCTTTCTTACCCTTGCGACGAAAGCTGCGGATTACTCCGCAGCCTCCCGTTTTCCGGCTGGCCGGCGCTCCAGAAGCTCCTTCAGGAAATGTCCGGTATAGGAACGCTCAACCTTCACGATGTCCTCCGGCGTGCCGGTCGCTACCACTTCGCCGCCGCCCGTGCCGCCTTCAGGCCCGATATCGATGATCCAGTCGGCCGTCTTGATGACTTCGAGATTGTGCTCGATCACCACGACCGAATTACCCTGTTCCACCAGCGCATGCAGCATTTCCAGGAGCTTGTTGACATCGTGGAAATGCAGGCCGGTCGTCGGCTCGTCGAGAATGTAGAGCGTGCGACCGGTGGAGCGCTTGGACAGTTCCTTGGCGAGCTTGACGCGCTGCGCTTCGCCACCGGAGAGGGTATTGGCCTGCTGGCCGACCTTGATATAACCGAGCCCGACATCGAAGAGCGATTGCAGCTTGTCGCGCACAGCCGGCACGGCGGCGAAGAATTCCACACCTTCCTCCACCGTCATATCCAGCACATCGGCGATGGATTTGCCCTTGAAGGTAACGTCCAGCGTTTCGCGATTATAACGCTTGCCGTGGCAGACATCGCAGGTGACGTAAACGTCAGGCAGGAAGTGCATCTCGATCTTGATGACGCCATCGCCCTGGCAGGCCTCGCAGCGGCCGCCCTTGACGTTGAAGGAGAAACGGCCCGGCGCGTAACCGCGCGCCTTGGCTTCCGGCAGACCGGCGAACCAGTCGCGGATCGGCGTGAACGCGCCGGTATAGGTGGCCGGGTTGGAACGCGGTGTGCGGCCAATCGGCGACTGGTCGATATCGATCACCTTGTCGATGAATTCGAAACCATCGATGCGGTCGTGCTCGGCCGGGATTTCGCGCGCACCCATCACCCGGCGCGCCGCCGATTTATAAAGCGTCTCGATCAGGAATGTGGATTTGCCGCCGCCTGAAACGCCGGTTACGGCAGTGAAAACACCGAGCGGCACAGCTGCCGTGACATTCTTCAGGTTGTTGCCGCGCGCGCCAAACACCTTGATCTCGCGGCCCTTCTTGGGCTTGCGACGCTCAACAGGCACGGCGACGCCGAGTTCACCCGAAAGATATTTACCGGTCAGCGATTTCGGATTGGCCATCACCTCCTGCGGTGATCCTTCGGCAATCACCTGACCGCCATGAATGCCGGCGGCCGGGCCGATATCGACGACATAATCGGCCGTCAGAATGGCGTCTTCGTCATGTTCGACCACGATGACGGTATTGCCGATATCGCGCAGATGTTTCAGCGTATCGAGCAGGCGGGCGTTGTCGCGCTGGTGCAGGCCGATTGACGGCTCGTCGAGAACATAGAGAACGCCTGTCAGGCCCGAGCCGATCTGCGAGGCCAGACGGATACGCTGGCTTTCACCGCCGGAAAGCGTGCCGGAATTGCGCGACAGGCTGAGATAATCCAGTCCGACATCATTGAGGAAGCGCAGGCGCTCGCGGATTTCCTTGAGGATGCGGACTGCGATTTCGTTCTGCTTGGCGTTGAGGTTTTCCGGCAGCACTTCAAACCAGTCGCGCGCCGTGCGGATCGACATTTCGGTGACTTCACCGATGTGAAGCTTGTTGATCTTGACGGCGAGCGCTTCCGGTTTCAGGCGATAACCGGCGCAGGCCGGGCAGGGGGCTGCCGACATGTAACGTTCGATTTCCTCGCGCGCCCAGGCGCTGTCCGTCTCTTTCCAGCGACGTTCCAGATTGGGCACGATGCCTTCGAAATTCTTCACCGTCTTGTAGGAGCGGGCGCCGTCCTGATAGTTGAATTCGATCTTTTCCTCGGTGCCCTGCAGGATGGCGTGCTGTGCGTCCTTCGAAAGATCGGACCACTTGCTGGAGAGCTTGAAGCCGAAGGCCTTGCCGAGCGCTTCCAGCGTCTGGTTATAATAGGGCGAGGAGGATTTGGCCCAGGGCGCAATCGCGCCGTCGCGCAGCGTGCGGGCGGGCTCCGGCACAATGAGGTTTTCATCCACCTTCTGCTGCGAGCCGAGACCGTCACAGCTCGGGCAGGCGCCGAAGGGGTTGTTGAAGGAGAAAAGCCGCGGCTCGATTTCCGGAATGGTGAAGCCGGAAACGGGGCAGGCGAATTTTTCCGAAAACAGCACCCGCTCATGGGTCTCGTTGAGCGACTTGTTGGCGGAGCCGCCGGCGGCGGTTTCTTCCGGTGGCAAAGGCTTGTCGGCAAATTCCGCAATCGCCAGCCCGTCGGCGAGCTTGAGGCAGGTCTCGAGACTGTCGGCAAGACGTGCTGCCATATCCGGGCGTACGACGGCGCGGTCGACCACCACGTCGATGTCGTGCTTGTATTTCTTGTCCAGGGCGGGCACGTCGGCGATTTCGTAGAACTGGCCATCCACCTTGACGCGCTGGAAGCCCTTCTTCATCAGATCGGCGAGTTCCTTTTTATATTCGCCTTTGCGGCCGCGCACTATCGGCGCAAGAATATAAAGACGCGTGCCTTCCTCGAAAGCGAGAATACGGTCGACCATCTGGCTGACCGTCTGGCTTTCGATCGGCAGGCCGGTGGCTGGAGAATAGGGGACACCGACACGCGCAAACAAAAGGCGCATATAGTCGTAGATCTCGGTGACCGTGCCCACCGTGGAGCGCGGGTTGCGCGAGGTGGTCTTCTGCTCGATGGAGATTGCCGGCGACAGGCCGTCGATCTGATCGACATCCGGCTTCTGCATCATCTCCAGGAACTGGCGCGCATAGGCAGAGAGGCTCTCGACATAACGGCGCTGGCCCTCGGCATAGATCGTATCGAAGGCAAGCGAGGACTTGCCCGAGCCGGAAAGGCCGGTCATGACGATCAGCTTGTTGCGCGGCAAATCCAGATCGATGCCCTTGAGGTTATGCTCGCGGGCGCCACGGATGGAAATCGTCTTCAGTTCACTCATGACATGGCTCGGACAAAAATAACAGGCTTGATGGCAGCGCGTCTTATGTAGTGACGCAGCCGGGTGTGTCGAGGTCTATTCCCTATCGGTCGCAGCTTTTCGGAAAGCTTGACTCGAAATCTGCGATTTAATAGAACAAAAAAGGAACGAAATGCAAGCGCGAATGTCCGCTCCCGCAGCTTAAGATTATTCTTTGTGGATAGTTCCATGCTTGCGGTGCCCTTTGCGGGCGGCGGCGGCTATTGTGTGGCGAATTTTTTGAAATGCAATTGCCGGTCATGATGGCCGGCGGACAGGATGACGAGATGGCTGGTAGCGTAAACAAGGTAATTCTGATCGGGAACGTGGGCGCTGATCCCGAAATCCGCCGGACGCAGGATGGCCGCCCCATCGCCAACCTGCGCATCGCCACCTCGGAGACCTGGCGTGACCGCAACAGCGGCGAGCGCAAGGAAAAGACCGAATGGCACACCGTCGTGGTATTCAACGAAGGCCTGTGCAAGGTCGTCGAGCAATATGTCAAGAAGGGCGCCAAGCTCTACATCGAAGGCCAGCTGCAGACCCGCAAATGGCAGGACCAGACCGGTAACGACCGTTACTCCACCGAAATCGTGCTGCAGGGCTTTAATTCCACGCTGACCATGCTTGACGGTCGCGGCGAGGGCGGCGGCCGTAGCGGCGGCGGTGATTTCGGCGGCGGCAACGATTATGGCAGCGGCGGCGGCTCCGGCTATGGCGGCGGTTACGACCAGCAGCCCTCGTCGCGTGGCGGTGCTTCCCGCGGCGGCAGCCAGCCCTCCGGCGGCTTCTCCAACGACATGGACGACGATATCCCGTTCTGATCGGGCGGTGGATGAAGAAACCTGCGACAGGAGGTGAGCTTGACTGACGAAACCGTGCAGCCGAAACAGCCCGCCACCTGGCGCATTATTCTCGCTTTTTTCCTCGATTTCTGGACGGCGTTTTTCGCCGCCGGATTTCTGGTCGCAACGGTCGCAGGCGGGCGAACGCCTGAAGGTTTTGCCCTCAACGGCGCGCCCGCCTTTATCGCCTTTGCGCTGATCATCGCCTATTTTGTCGTGCTCGGGCGGTTCTTCGGCGGCACGCTGTGGCAGCGCCTCCTGAAAGCGAAACGCTGACGTCAGGCTTTGTCGGTTCCTCCTGGGAGGAGGATACTTCCACGTCGCGGCAGGCTATGCCGCGACCTTGTCCGCCAGCATCGCGACCATGACATCGGATTGCGACACGATGCCCACCATCTTGCCCCTGGCATCGATCACCGGCAGATAATGCAGCCCTTCCTCCGCAAAGCGGATGATGGCTTCCTCTATCGGGGTTTCCGGCCGCACGGTTTTCACCGGTGATGTCATGATGTCCTTGACCGTATCATTGGGTGCGCTTGCGCCTGAGAGGATGAGGCGCAGCCGCTGCAGGAAACCGATGGAGGGACGACCGTTTCTCCAGCTCGCCTTTTCCAGAAAATCCGTCTGGGTGACGATGCCGACGATTTCGGCCCTGTCATTGGTGACGGGCAAAGCCTTGAAATGATGGCTGTGCATCAGCGCATGGGCGTGTCGCAGGCTGTCGTCAGGAGCAACACCGACCACATCCCGCGACATGACGCTTTCGCAATCGAGATGCAGCGCGCGACGCCGGTAGGAGCGCAGCTCGGTCCTGCGCAGGATGGTTTCCAGCGCATCGCGGTCGATATCGATGAACTCGTCATATTCCTTCAGCACTTCGTCGAGATCGGTGGAGGAAAAGCCGATTTTCTGGATGGGTGTCGGATCCGTGGTGCCGTGGGCGGCCTTGCCGAGCTTCAGGCCGTGCGGATAGGCGCGGCCGGTGGCATTGTTATAGGCGAGGGCCAAAGCAAGAAGGATCAGCGAATTTCCGGCGACCGGCCACAGCAGGAAACCGTAACCGAGGCTGTGCACGGCGGGGCCGCCGAGGACGGCGGTCAGTGCGACAGCACCGCTTGGCGGGTGCAGGCAGCGCAGCGCCATCATGGCGGCGATGGCGAGGCTTATGGCGAGTGCGCTGGCGAGGAATAAATCCGGAACCAGCAGAGCCACGGTCACCCCGACGAAAGCCGAAACGAGGTTGCCGCAGAGGATCGACCAGGGCTGCGCCAGCGGGCTGGAGGGCACGGCAAACAGAAGCACGGCCGAAGCGCCCATCGGCGCTATCATTGCTGGCAGGGTGGGATCGAAACGGAGAGCGAGACTCCCCAGAAGGCCGGTCAGCAGGATGCCGACAAAGGCGCCGGTTGCGGAGCGCAGCCTTTCCCTGTGACTGACGGGAGCGGCATCCGGGATGAGGCGGCGCAGCGTGGATCGCATGGAGATAACTTTCGAATCCGGAAAACATGCGTCTTTTAGCCGAGACGGGGCTCGGATTTAAAGGGAGGATTTTCCGCAATTTCGGCCGGTCGCGGGATTTTGTTGCGCGAGCATCAAGATGGGCGGCGGCTCAGAAGCCGAAGGCAGACTTTATTCCATCGACCACGAATTGCACGGAAAGGGCGGCGAGCAGGACGCCGAGCAACCTTGTCAGGATGGCGCGGCCGGTATTGCCGAGGAAGCGGTCCATGCGCTCAGACACGATCAAGACGGCATAGACGAGCGCCATGGCGAAAGCCAGGATGAGAATGAGCACGACCATTTCGAGTGTCGTCTTCATCGTGCCGGCCAGAAGCACCGTGGCGGAAATCGCGCCCGGTCCCGCAATCAGCGGCAGGGCGAGCGGAAAGACCGCCAGATTGTGCAGATGGTCCTTGGTGATGGCGATCTCGGAGGTCTTTTCCTTGCGTTCCTGGCGTTTCTCGAAAATCATCTCGAAGGAAATCCAGAACAGCAGCAGTCCGCCGGCGATGCGGAAGGCGCCGAGCGAAATGCCGAGCAGGTTGAGGATGGTGAGCCCGAACAGGGCGAAGACGGCTAGAATGCCGAAGGCGATCAGCGAGCCGCGTAGCGCCACCTGACTGCGCTGGGCGCGGTTCATGCCGGCGGTGAGCGCCAGGAAGACGGGGGCGAGACCCGGAGGATCGAGTGTGACCAGAAGTGTGGTAAGCGCGTTGATGAGCGTTTCGCTGCTGGCCATTTTTTCCCCGCTTATTGCCTTTTTGCGCGTGAGACTACGCAAGTCGCAATCGCTTTAAAAGGGAGTGGCGACGCTTTTGCTGACCTAAATGGCGAAAAGCGGTGTATGTCTTGCAAATGACGCAAAAGACTGTTCAAAACTCGCCGGGAAATTGGCTTAACGTGGCTGTTTCCGCTATAAAAATCCATCCGATTCTTAACAGAGAATGTGATCCGTTTTGACTGACCAGAGCCCCCCCGGCGGCGGAAAACTTCCGCCAGGCATTGAACCGATTTCCATCATGGAGGAAATGCAGCGGTCGTATCTCGATTACGCCATGAGCGTTATCGTTTCCCGCGCGCTTCCCGATGTGCGAGACGGCCTGAAGCCGGTTCATCGCCGTATTCTTTACGGCATGTCCGAACTCGGCATCGACTGGAACAAGAAATACGTCAAATGCGCCCGCGTTACCGGTGACGTGATGGGTAAATTCCATCCGCACGGCAATTCGGCGATTTATGACGCGCTGGCGCGTATGGCGCAGGACTGGTCGCTCCGTCTGCCGCTGATCGACGGGCAGGGCAATTTCGGCTCCATCGACGGCGATCCGCCGGCGGCCGAACGTTATACCGAATGCCGTCTGGAAAAGGCCGCCCATTCGCTGCTCGACGATCTCGACAAGGAAACGGTCGATTTCCGCGACAACTATGACGGCACATTGCAGGAACCGGTCGTCATTCCGGCCAAGTTCCCGAACCTTCTGGTCAACGGGGCAGGCGGCATCGCCGTCGGCATGGCCACCAATATTCCGCCGCACAATCTGTCCGAAGTCATCGACGGCTGTATTGCGCTGATCGAAAATCCGGCGATCGAGCTGCCCGAACTGATGCAGATCATTCCCGGCCCGGATTTCCCGACCGGCGCTCTGATCATGGGCCGTTCCGGCATCCGCTCGGCTTACGAGACGGGCCGCGGTTCGGTCATCATGCGCGGCCGCGCCACCATCGAGCCGATGCGTGGCGACCGCGAGCAGATCATCATCACCGAGGTTCCCTATCAGGTGAACAAGTCGTCGATGATCGAGAAGATGGCCGAACTGGTCAAGGAAAAGCGCATCGAGGGCATTTCCGACCTGCGTGATGAATCCGACCGTCAGGGTTACCGCGTCGTCATCGAGCTGAAGCGCGACGCCAACGCCGATGTCATCCTGAACCAGCTTTATCGCTACACGCCGCTGCAGACCTCCTTCGGCTGCAACATGGTGGCGCTGAACGGCGGCAAGCCGGAGCAGATGACGCTGCTCGACATGCTGCGCGCTTTCGTCTCCTTCCGCGAGGAAGTCGTCAGCCGCCGCACGAAGTACCTGCTGCGCAAGGCGCGCGAGCGTGCGCATGTGTTGGTCGGTCTGGCGATTTCCGTCGCCAATATCGATGAGGTCATCCGCGTCATCCGTCATGCTCCGGATCCGGCTTCGGCCCGCGAGGAACTGATGACCCGGCGCTGGCCGGCGCAGGAAGTGGAGAGCCTGATCCGTCTGATCGATGATCCGCGTCATCGCATCAATGAAGACGGCACCTACAATCTCTCCGAAGAGCAGGCGCGCGCCATTCTCGAATTGCGCCTTGCCCGCCTCACCGCACTTGGTCGCGATGAAATTGGCGACGAGCTGAACAAGATCGGCGCGGAAATCAGCGAATATCTTGAGATTCTGTCGTCACGCCTGCGCATCATGCAGATCGTCACGGAAGAGCTCGTCGCCATCCGCAACGAGTTTGGTACGCCGCGCCGTTCCGAAATCGTCGAGGGCGGCCCCGACATGGACGATGAGGACCTCATCGCCCGTGAGGATATGGTCGTCACCGTTTCGCATCTCGGCTACATCAAGCGCGTGCCGCTGACCACCTACCGGGCGCAGCGTCGCGGCGGCAAGGGGCGTTCCGGCATGGCGACGCGCGACGAGGATTTCGTCAACCGGCTCTTCGTTGCCAATACGCATACGCCGGTGCTGTTCTTCTCCTCGCGCGGCATCGTGTACAAGGAAAAGGTCTGGCGTCTGCCGATCGGCACGCCGCAGTCCAAGGGCAAGGCTCTCATCAACATGCTGCCGCTGGAGCCCGGCGAGCGCATCACCACCATCATGCCGCTGCCCGAGGACGAGACGACCTGGGAAACGCTCGATGTGATGTTCTCGACGACACGCGGCACGGTTCGCCGCAACAAGCTCGGCGATTTCGTGCAGGTCAACCGCAATGGCAAGATCGCCATGAAGCTGGATGAGGAGGGTGATGAAATCCTCTCCGTCGAAACCTGTACTGACCGCGACGACGTGCTGCTGACGACCGCGCTCGGCCAGTGCATCCGCTTCCCCGTGGATGATGTGCGCGTCTTTGCCGGCCGCAATTCCGTCGGCGTGCGCGGCATCAACATGGCCGACGGCGACCGCATCATCTCCATGACCATTGTCGGCCATGTGGAAGCGGAGCCGTGGGAGCGTGCAGCCTATCTGAAGCGCTCGGCTACTGAACGGCGTGCCGCGGGCGTTGATGAGGACGATATCGCGCTTGTTGGCGAGGAAGTGACGGAAGAGGGTGAACTGAGCGAAGAGCGTTATCAGGAACTGAAGGCACGCGAAGAATTCGTGCTGACAGTTTCCGTAAGGGGCTTCGGCAAGCGCTCCTCCTCCTATGACTTCCGCACCTCGGGTCGTGGCGGCAAGGGCATCCGCGCCACCGATACCTCCAAGACGACGGAAATCGGCGAACTGGTTGCGGCCTTCCCGGTCGAAGACAACGACCAGATCATGCTCGTTTCCGATGGTGGTCAGCTCATCCGCGTGCCGGTCAACGGCATCCGCATCGCCAGCCGCGCCACCAAGGGCGTAACGATCTTCTCTACCGCAAAGGATGAGAAGGTGGTTTCCGTAGAGCGCATCAACGAGCCGGAAGGCGAAGACGAAGCAGAAAACGGTAATGGCGAAGATGCCGCCGACGATCTGCCGGATACGCCGGAGGCGCCGGAGAACGAGGCGTAAGCCGCCTCGTCATCTTCGGTTACCAATCAGGAAAACCCCGCGGCGCTCAGGCTCCGCGGGGTTTTTCTTTGTGTCGTATCAGCTGCGTCTGATTTTCAGCGAATCCGAATATGGACCGGAGCGCGACCCGAGCGGCTCGCGACATGAAGGTGGATGTTTGCTTCGGGTTGATTGGAGCGCCAGGCGCGGGCGCCATGCGACAGAAGCAGCGCCACGAGATCGCGCGTTTTTGCCTTGGAGCGGTTGAGACCGAGATCGGCGATACGCATTGCCGCCTCGTGAATGGGATGCAGAACCGACAGGCCGCCATGCCCATTGCCAGACGCAATGTCCGAATAATTCTCGTTAACTGCCATCTTGGAAAGCCTCGCTACTCATTACACAATTCGAGGAGACAGGCGATGTTTCGACAATGAAGCATCGCCTGCGGAAACATCAGTTACTGGAGTGACGCCCAGCAGCTGACGCCTTTCTTTTTCAGTGCATTACATGCATTCACCGCGGCGTTCTGGCCATCAAAGCCGCCGAAACGGGCGCGGTAGATCTGGGAGCCGTCCTTACTGAAGGCGACCGTGAAGGGTTTTGCGGAGCGCAACGCCGCGCCGCCTTTTTCCTGCGCATTCTGCAACAGGCCGCGCGCGGAATTCTCGTCCGGCGATGCGCCGATCTGGATGACCCAGCCGCCCTGCGGAGCCTCGGACCGGGCCGAAACAGAAGGGGCGGAGGCGACAGACGCCGTGGTGGAGGCGGTGACGATATTGTCCACCTTGGTCGAATTGGTGATCAACTTGCGGTCGGGTGCAGCGGGTGCCTGATTGATTGGATCCTTGCCCTTCTGCCAGGTGGCCGCTTCCATGGCCTTGACGGCTGCATTGGAAGAGGAGCCTGCGAAGGCGGTAACCGGGGCTTCTTCGTAACGGGTCTGCGGCACCGGACCGGAATTGGGCAGGCCGGCTGCGGTTGCTGCAACTGCCACGGAAGGAACAGCAGCGGCTACGGCGACGGGTTCTTCCACAGGCGCTGAGCGGGTCTGCGCGATCAGGTTGCTGTTGCCGCCGCGCGATGCCTGCGGCAGATAGGTTGCGACAAGCTTGCGCATGGTTGCGTCACGGGCAGCACTCGAACGGCCGCCGAGAACGACAGCGACGATTGAGCGGCCGTCGATCTGCGCCGACGTGGCAAGGTTGCTGCCGGCTGCGCGGGTGTAACCCGTCTTGATGCCATCCACGCCCTTTACGGTTCCGACGAGGCGGTTATGGTTGCCGATAACCTGCTTGCCGAAATTGAAGGTGCGGGTGGAAAAATAGCCGTAATATTGCGGAAAATGCTGGCGAAGCGCCACGCCGAGGCGGGCCTGATCGCGCGCCGTCGTCATCTGCGCCGTGTTGGGCAGGCCGTTGGCGTTGCGATAGGTCGTGCGGGTCATGCCGAGTGCACGGGCCTTGGCGGTCATCATTCTGGCGAAGCGGTCTTCCGAGCCGCCGATATATTCGCCGAGCGCGGTCGCCATGTCATTTGCAGAACGGGTGACGAGTGCAAGGATGGCCTGCTCCACGGTGATGCTGCCGCCGGCGCGCACGCCCAGCTTGGACGGCGGCTCCTTGGCTGCATTGGCCGAGACCGGCACCTTGGAATCAAGCGAGATACGTCCGGTATTGAGTGCTTCGAACGTCAGGTAAAGCGTCATCATCTTCGTCAGCGAAGCTGGATAACGCAGGCCGTCCGGATCCTCACCATAGAGGACCTTGCCGGTCTTGGCGTCGATGACGATACCCGCATATTTCGGGTCGGCCTTTGCGGTCTGAACGGATGTTGCGGTTATGAACGCCGCAGCAAGGGTTAACGCAATAAACCTCACGAAAGACGTTGCACCCGCTTTGTGCGAATGTGCTCCAGATAGACTTTTCAACACTGCTGAACTCTTCAATCGCATATTTATGTTCCGCTCGGACACGCCCCGCCCGATGCTCCGAGACGAAACTTTATCGGGATGGCGTTACCAAGTGGTTTATGAAAGGTATCCGCCTTCCATAAAATGCGACTTTTCGCACCCAATCTGTGCCGTGCCGTGTCACGGATTTCCGTCTTTTACGAGGCGGCGCTCGATATAGTTTTTCACATCCGCATCCAGCTTTTGCCATTGCGGCAGCAGGGCTGATGAGAAACGGTAGAACAGGCTGAGATCCTGTCCGGCGTGAATATCCCTCTGGCAATCGCTGCCGGTGGCCTCCTGCGGCGGTTGCGGCAGGAGGCAGCGCACCACATAGGTATTGTCGCCATCACGCTCGCCGGTCAATATGACTTCCTTGCCGTAACCGGAATCGGCGCGCAGACGGTGCAGCACGAGGCCGTGTTTCAGCGGCACCGACTCTCC
This sequence comes from Agrobacterium sp. M50-1, assembly GCF_049843495.1. NCBI lineage: Bacteria > Pseudomonadati > Pseudomonadota > Alphaproteobacteria > Hyphomicrobiales > Rhizobiaceae > Agrobacterium > Agrobacterium sp. M50-1. The sequence continues at coordinate 458,303 of NZ_JBBHZH010000002.1, forward strand.
TTCTGTCAGCCGTGAATAAATCGGGCCGAAACGACCGGACATATCCTCCGACATGGTGCTTTGCGAAAGCTGGATGAAAATCAGCCCCGTCGCTTGCACCGGATCGTCGAAGACGGCGCGATTCGCCTCCTCATAACCCCGGAGGTCAGGCCAGCTTAAATAGAGGTCGACGCGTTCGCGCTCTGCGCCGTGTCGCTCAGAAGGCGACCGCAGGGTGTTTTTCGCAAGCTTCAGCCGGTCGTTGCCGATGACGATCTCCACCTCCTCGGTGGCCGTCGTATGGCCAGCCCGAAGAATCCGCTCGCCGTACCACTTGATGCCGACATTGAGGACGCCGAGAAAGATGAGAAGAATTCCGGCAATGAGGGCGGCGCGGAGCATGAGTGACGAAGAAAGCAGGGGTTTCTGGTCTTTCATAGACTTCCATATCGGTTGGCCGCCGGACGATTTTCCGGAACGGGAAATAGCCGTGCAAAGCTTTAACCTGAGGCGATCGGCATTGAAATGATGTTTTGCCGCTGCTACCTGATAACGACCAAGCAAAGGACGGCATATGGCAGCGCGCGACAGATATTCCCGGAAGCTCGAATGTTCCAAATGTGGTCATCATGGTTTTGCCGAAGCGTCGGAATCGGATGACAAGAGCCGCCGGGACGTCGATTTTCGCATCGATGAAATGCCTCGGGGATTTCGCGCGGAGCGCGCCTCGGGCGATCCGACGGATTTCATGATCCGCTGCGCCCAGTGCGGCAACATATTCCGTTTCCTGCAGAAAACCGCCTATGCGCCGGGAGGCGAGCCGCGCGTGAAGGCCTGAACGGGAGGTGCCCGCATGACTTTACCGCAACAACCTGATGGAGCGCCGCAAAGGCGCAAACCGATCTGGCCGTGGATCCTGCTCCTGGTGCTCACGCTCTGCGCCATCTATTCCTATAATCGCGCCAATGAAATCATCGCGGAATTGTCAGACACCTTGCCGCCCGCTCTGCTGAACCTGTTCGAGGATATTCTTCGCGGCGACGGCAGGCATGGCAGTGGCGGGCCGGGCATCGGCGTCTGAAGCGAGGACATCCGGCGCATAGCCGGCCCCTCGGGCGTGCTTCAGCCTTTAGTGATCGCAAAAGAAAAAAAAGCCCCGCAAATAGGCGGGGCAGGTTGATCGCTCGGGGAAAGTTGGGCAATGCCCGGGAGCGATGGCTTGATATAAATGACAAGAGTGCTGACGCGATAGGCCACTTCTGACCCAAACAGTACGCCCACGCATAAATTTTGTTCAATCAGCAGATTTTTAAAAGATGAGCTCGGCAAATCTGTAAGACAACTTGACAGACTTCCCCTTTATTCTTTGCATTGCCTCGAATTGCACATATTCGCCTTTAACATAACGTGACATGAGCAGACGCATGGATAAATCCGGAATTTTCTTCGTGGCGCTTTTGCTGGTGCTGATTGCAATTGTTTTGAGCCTGACGCTGTTCGATACGGCCCAGCAGGTGCCGTCGATACCTTCAGGCGACGGATCCCTGCTGCCGCCGGCAACGACCCCGGGGCAATGAACTGCCAGCCATAAAGAGAAGGACGGCGCCGCTCGCCCGGCCGGGATTGACGGCCTTTTTCAAACCGCTATAAAGCCTCACCACCGATGGATGGGTGTCCGAGTGGTTTAAGGAACCGGTCTTGAAAACCGGCGTGCGTGAGAGCGTACCGTGGGTTCGAATCCCACCCCATCTGCCATTTAGCCCGAAAACTACTCCAAGAGCGCAGCAATGAAGGATGCTTCGATCGCGTTATTTTGCTTTGGAATGGCTGGAGATCGGCGCGAATGGGAAACCCGCCTTTCGGCGGGTTCCAGGCGGCTGGTTTAATCAGATTTCCGGGCAACCCCGTTCATTCGCGAAGGTGATGCGATCCGGTCCCCGGCGCGTGAAGCCTTCGACGACGACGCGACCCGGCGTGACGCGCACGACCTCTGGATCGCGCAGGCCTGCCTCACGGGCGGCGGCACGGGCTTCGCGTTCGCTGCAACCGCGCATGCGGGGCGGGCCACGGCGGTCGACATCCCGGTCACGATCACGGATGACGGGGCGAACGCCGTCAGGGCCGATTCTGAGCTCCATGTCCTGCGCGCCTGCAGGGATTGGTGCGGCGAAGGATACCAAGGCGATGCCAATCGCCAGACCTGTGGTTTTCATAAACTTGATCATGTTTCCTCCCTCAGCCGAAACCGGCGGAAGCTCGTTGTTTGCGGGGAGAAAACGCGGTCGTCGTCCGTTTGTTCCTTGAGGATACGGTCGGGAAGGGAGGCCGAGGTGGGCAGATCGAGCCCGACAGGCGGGCTTAAAAGATAGAAATCATTAACCACGTTCGTTACAATTTTATCGAATTTGCAGAAGTCGTTCGCATTTTCGCCACGTTATGCACAAGATTAAGCGACTGTTAGGTGCTTCGATGGCAGGGGCAATTATCGAGGCAAGTGAGGGTGCGGTTCTCCGAGCCAATAGCAGCGTGGGGCAGACGATTTGAATTCTTCGGTCAAGAAACTCGGCATCAACGCCAGGTCAGGCGTGAAGTGGCTCGCAATTTCCGTGCTTTGCGCTGCGACCGCATCGTGTTCCACGACGTCCGAGACCAAGCCTAAGCCCAAGCGCAGCAAGGAATATTTTTCCGAATCCGAATATGGCGTCAAAGCCAGCCCGCGTGTGGCCGATGGCAAAAGCATTCCCAAGGGTGGCGGGCGCGAGCTGGTCGGCAATGCCTATACCGTCAAGGGCCGCCGCTATTTCCCGAAGGAAGAGCCGGGTTACAACAAGACCGGTCTGGCTTCCTGGTACGGTTCCGCCTTCCATGGCCGCCTGACCGCCAATGGCGAAGTCTACGACAAAGAACATCTTTCTGCCGCACATCCGACATTTCCCCTGCCGAGCTATGCGCGCATCACCAACATGGAGAATGGCGCTTCGGTTCTCGTGCGCGTCAACGATCGCGGACCGTTCCATGAAGGCCGCCTGATTGACGTTTCCAGCAAGACGGCCGACCTTCTCGACATGAAGGCCACCGGCACGGCGAATGTACGGGTGCAATATGCCGGCCGTGCGCCGCTTGACGGTCACGACATGCCCTATCTGATGGCGTCTTATATTCCGAAGGGTTCGCGTTCGCCGGGTGTAGCACCCGAAGGGCAGATCGCAACGGGCGTGATGGTGGCTTCGGCATCGCCGAATTTCGTTCCCGCGCCCACATCCAACCCGAATTATGGCGCCTCCACGCAGACGGCGCTCGTCGGTTCCAAGAAGAATGCGGCGCTTCAGGCCATGCCGCTCGTCAATGGCCCGGCGCCGGTTTTCGAACAATTCGCGATCCTGCCTGAAATCGGCCCTATCCTGGCCGAGCGTCCGGAAGGCAATTTCATGCGTGAGCCGGCTGCCCCCGGCGGCAATTATCTGCGCGTGCCGACACCGTCTTCCAAATTTGCCGCGGCCTATTCCGAAGAATCTGCTACAGTTTCCAGGACCGCAAGCGCCTTCGACAGCGTGCTCGTAGATCGTGGTGCGCTCAATGAGCAATCGATACTCGCCCATGTGAAGCGTCAGCAGGCGAAGTCGCGCTGACGGAATGAAGGATACGGCCGGCCTCCCGCCTTTATCGCGGGCAGCCGGTTACGGCAGGCAGGACTGGGCGGTTTCATGCGCAAGGCCATTCATCGCTCCTATCGTTCGGTCGTCGCAGCGGCAGCGCTTGCGTTTCTCAGTGCAGGCCCGGCACAATCACAGACAGCCCCCTTCATCGCCAAGGCCGAACAGGCCTATATGATCGATGCCGAAACGGGCACGGTGCTTCTTTCGCAAAATGAGAGCCAGCCTTTTCCGCCCGCATCGCTTGCCAAACTGATGACGGTGGAGGTGGTGCTGGATGCGCTGTCCAAGGGGCAGGTGACGCCGGAGACCGCTTATCCTGTCTCGGAATATGCCTGGCGCACGGGCGGTGCGCCATCGCGCACGTCGACCATGTTCGCGGCGCTGAAATCCTCCGTCAGCATCAATGATCTTCTGACCGGCATCATCGTCCAGAACGCCAATGATGGCTGCATTGTCATCGCCGAAGGCATGGCGGGCTCGGATGCCGCCTTCGCCAAGCGCATGACGGTGCGGGCGGGCGAACTTGGCATGAGCCGCAGCACCTTCACCAATTCCACGGGGCTTCCCGATCCCGGCAACCAGACGACCGCCAGGGACATGGTGCGCCTTGCCCAGCATCTGCATGACAGCTACCCCGACCGTTACGGGCTTTTCACCAAGCCGGATTTCGAATGGAACCGGATTTTCCAGCGCAATAAAAACACGCTCTTGATGCCGGGCAGCGGTATCGATGGTCTCGGGCTTGGTTTTGCCGAAGGCAGCGGTTTTGCCGCCGTCGTCTCGGCCGAGAGGGAAGGCCGCCGGGTCTATCTGGCGCTTTCAGGCATAGTGGACGACAAGACGCGGCAGGAAGAAGCCCGCCGGGTGGTGGACTGGGGCCTGACAGCCTTTGAAAAACGCCATCTTTTCAGCAAGGACGAGGCTGTCGGGTCGGTCGGCGTTTATGGCGGCGATGTCGCGCATATCGATCTTTCGCCGAAGGAAGATGTCAGCGTGCTGGTGCCGGTCAATAATCCGGAGCGTATTTCCGGACGAATCGTCTATCGCTGGCCGCTGAACGCACCTTTGGACGTTGGTGCAAATGCCGGAACGCTCAAGATTTTTTCGGGCGAACGCCTGTTGCGGGAGGTTCCACTTTATACGAAGGCGGCGGTCGGCAAGGGGTCGCTTACCCAGAATGCAACGGGTGCGCTGAAGGAACTGCTGCTGTTCTGGCTCTGAATGCCTGCTCCACGCGCCGCCTTGTTCCTATGCTTTTGTTCAGGCACCTGTTTTTCTGAAAAGCGCTTCACACATTTCGCTTCGATGCTGTAAACAGGCAATTCGAATTTTAGAAAACCCGTGCAGGACGTGACATTGGCCGAAAAGACCGGATTGTTCATCAGCTTCGAAGGCGGCGAAGGCGCTGGTAAGTCGACGCAGATTCGCACCCTTGCCGAGGCGCTTCGCGGCCGTGGTTTTAAGGTGGTCGTGACGCGTGAGCCGGGTGGCTCACCGGGCGCAGAGGCTGTCCGGCACGTTCTCCTTTCGGGTGCGGCCGAATCCTTCGGTGTGCGCATGGAAGCAATCCTGTTCGCGGCTGCTCGCAACGACCATGTCGAGGAGGTCATTCGCCCGGCGCTCACACGCGGCGAGATCGTGCTCTGCGACCGGTTTCTCGATTCCTCCCGTGTTTATCAGGGCACGACCGGCAATCTGGAGCCGGAATTCATCGAGACCCTGCAACGCATCGCGATTGACGGCGTCGTGCCCGAACTGACGCTGATTTTCGATATCGCCGCCGAAAAGGGGCTCGCCCGCGCCAGAAAGCGTGCGGATGAGGGCGCTGCGCCTGATCGGTTCGAGAAAGAGGAAATCGAAACCCACGAAAAGCGGCGGGAAGCCTATCTGGATATTGCGCTCGCCGAACCGCGTCGTTGCCGGATCGTCAATGCCGACCAGCCGGAAGGAAAGGTGGCGGAGGATGTCCTGTCCTTCGTAGAACCTTTGCTTGAACAGCTGGAAACGGCGGCGGGCGCGGCGCATGAGTGAGGTTCAGGGCGTTCTCGACGGCGCGATTGCGCCACAGCAGAACACGAAGCTTTTTGGCCATGAAGAGGCGGAAGCGTTCCTCGCGCAATCCTATCGTTCCGGTAAGGGCCATCACGCCATTCTGATCGAGGGCCCGGAGGGTATCGGCAAGGCGACGCTCGCCTTCCGTTTTGCCAATCATGTGCTCAGCCATCCCGATCCGTCGCTGGCGCCGGATTTTCTTGCCGATCCCGATCCGCAATCGCTGGTCAGCCGGCAGATCACCGCCGGGGCCTCGCATAATCTCCTGCATCTCACCCGCCCGGTGGACGAAAAGACGGGCCGCGTGAAATCTGCCATCACCGTGGACGAAGTGCGGCGGGCAGGGCACTTCTTCTCGCAGACATCGGGCACCGGCAACTGGCGTATCGTCGTCATCGATCCCGCCGACGACCTCAACCGCAACGCCGCGAATGCCATCCTCAAAATACTGGAGGAGCCGCCAAAGCGGGCGATGTTCCTCGTCCTGTCGCATGCGCCGGGAAAATTGCTGCCGACCATCCGCTCGCGCTGCATGCCGCTCAGGCTCCTGCCGCTTTCCGATGCGGCCATGGTGCAGTCGCTCGATCATCTCGGCATCAGCCCATCCGGTGAAAAACGCGACGCCCTGCTTGCCGCCTCCAAGGGCAGTGTGGCGCAGGCGCTCAAGCTGCTGAATTACGGCGGCTCGGACATTGTCGAGGCCTTTGCCGAGGTCATGGGCGCCGAAGGGCCGGGTGCGCGCAAGCAGATGCACAAGCTTGCCGAGGTTCTGGCACAGAAGGATGGTGACATCGTTCTCGGCTTCTTCATGGAGCATGTGACGGAAGAGCTTATGAAGAGGGCGCGGGCGGCGGCGATGGCGGGCGATATCGCGGCGGCGGAAAAACATGCGCGGCTTTCCTCGGCGCTTTCGGAACGCATCACCGTGGCGCAGGCCTATAATCTCGACAAGAAGCAGATGGTGCTTTCCATTCTGGAAGATATCCGTTCGGTTTAAGTGCCGGGATCAGGAATCATACCCGAAATGGGGAAGTTGTTGTTTCGCTGCTGCGAACAATGGTTTAAGAGCGGTCTATCCAAAAAACAGCCTGTAAAGTCGATAGACCGTCATGACAGACAAGACACCATTCTACATCACCACCGCGATCTCCTATCCTAACGGCAAGCCGCATATCGGCCATGCCTATGAGTTGATTGCGACGGATGCCATGGCACGCTTTCAGCGCCTGGATGGGATGGATGTGTTCTTCCTGACCGGCACCGACGAACACGGCCAGAAGATGCAGCAGACGGCGCGGGCGGAAGGTATTTCGCCGGAAGAGCTGGCGCAGCGCAATTCCGACCAGTTCCGCGAGATGGGCAAGCTGCTCAATGCCTCAAACGATGATTTCATCCGTACCACGGAAGAGCGTCACCACGAGACCTCGCGCAACATCTGGAACCTGATGGCCGATAGCGGCGACATCTACAAGGACAGCTATGCCGGCTGGTATTCCGTGCGCGACGAGGCCTATTACGGCGAGGACGAGACGGAAGTGCGCACTGACGGCGTTCGTTACGGGCCGCAGGGCACGCCGGTCGAGTGGGTGGAGGAGGAAAGCTACTTCTTCAAGCTCTCCGAATATCAGGACAAGCTGCTAAAGCTCTATGAGGAAAACCCGGAGTTCATCGGCCCGGCCGAGCGTCGCAACGAAATCATCTCCTTCGTGAAATCCGGCCTCAAGGACCTGTCTATTTCCCGCACCACTTTCGATTGGGGCATCAAGGTTCCGAACGATCCCAAGCACGTCATGTATGTCTGGGTCGATGCGCTGACGAACTACATTACCGCCACCGGATACATCGAAGACAAGAACGGCCCGCGCGCCAAATATTGGCCTGCCGACGTGCATATCATCGGCAAGGACATCATCCGCTTCCACGCGGTCTACTGGCCGGCTTTCCTGATGAGCGCGAAGCTGCCTCTGCCCAAGCGGGTCTATGCCCATGGCTTCCTGCTCAACAAGGGCGAGAAGATGTCAAAGTCGCTCGGCAATGTCGTCGATCCGGCCAATCTGGTGAACCATTTCGGTCTCGATCAGGTCCGTTATTTCTTCCTGCGCGAAGTCTCCTTCGGTCAGGACGGCAGCTATAGCGAAGAGGGCATCGCCACCCGCATCAATGCCGATCTTGCCAATGGCATCGGTAATCTCGCCAGCCGTTCGCTGTCGATGATCGTCAAGAATTGCGACGGCCATATCCCGACGCCCGGTGAGTTCACCGAAGAAGACAGGGCGATGCTCGCCTCCGCCGACGGACTGCTGGCGCTCTGCCGTGAGGAGATGGGCAAGCAGCTCATCCACCGCGCGCTGGCGGCCATCATCGCCGTTGTTTCGGAAACCGACCGTTATTTCGCCTCGCAGGAGCCGTGGGCGCTGAAGAAGACCGATCCCGAGCGCATGGGCACGGTTCTTTACGTCACGGCGGAAGTGGTGCGCCAGATCGGTATTCTCCTGCAGCCCTTCATGCCGCAATCCTGCGACAAGCTGCTCGATCTCGTCGCTGCGCCTGCCGATAAACGTGATTTCGCTGCTTTGGGCGAAGCTGGCCGCCTGGTTCCGGGCACGCCGCTGGAAGCACCGAAGCCGGTTTTCCCGCGTTATGTCGCGCCGGAAGCGTGAAGGCGACAACCATGCTGATCGATACCCATTGCCATCTGGACTTTCCCGATTTCGAAGCGGAGTGTGACGATATCATCGCCCGCGCCCATGCTTCGGGTGTCAGCCAGATGGTGACGATCTCGACACGGGTGCGCCGCCTGCCCGAGCTCTTGAAGATCACGGAAAAATATCCATCGGTCTTCTGCTCCGTCGGTACGCATCCCAACAGCGCGGCCGAAGAACTGGATATTTCGGCCGATGATCTGGTGCGGCTGGCCGAAAGCCACGACAAGATCGTGGCGATCGGCGAGGCGGGTCTGGATTATTTCTACGACACGCAGAAGCCGGAAGACCAGAAGACCGGCCTCATCCGCCATATCGAGGCGGCAAGGAGAACGAAGCTGCCGCTCGTCATTCATAGCCGCAGCGCTGACGACGACATGTCCGCCATTCTGCGCGCCGAGAGCGAAAAGGGAGCATTCCCCTTCATTCTGCACTGCTTCTCCGCTGGTCCGGAGCTGGCGAAAACCGGTGTCGAACTTGGCGGTTATGTTTCCTTCTCCGGTATTCTGACCTTCCCGAAATCACAGGATATCCGCGATATCGCCGCCACCGTGCCGCTGGAGCGGCTGCTGGTGGAGACGGACGCGCCTTATCTTGCGCCGAAGCGCTGGCGCGGCAAACGCAACGAACCTTCCTACGTGGTCAACACCGCGGAGGTTCTGGCCGAGGTACATGGCGTTTCCTATGAGCGCATGGCCGAAATCACCACCGAAAACGCCTTCCGCTGCTTTTCGAAGATGACAAGGGTGTAGGTGTGGCAATCTACCGTCGCCGCTTCACGGTTCTCGGATGCGCGTCGTCGCCCGGCGTGCCGCGCATCAACGGCGACTGGGGCGCCTGCGATCCTGATAACCCCAGGAACCGGCGCACCCGCACCGCCTTCATGGTGGAGCAGATCGGTCCGGATGGCGGCAAGACGACCGTTGTCATCGATACCGGCCCGGATTTTCGCGAACAGATGATCGCGGCGAAGGTGGAGGCGGTCGATGCGGTGCTTTACACCCACGCCCATGCCGACCATCTGCATGGCATTGACGATCTGCGCATCTATTTCGCCATTCAGCAAAACCGCATTCCCATCTATGCCGATCCCGTCACCATGGCGCGTATATGGGATGGTTTCGCCTATTGCCTGGAGACGCCGCCGGGCAGCAGCTATCCGCCCATCGTCGAACCACGGATCATCGCGGATATCGATGCGCCCGTTATCATCGACGGGGCAGGCGGGCCGATACCTTTCAACGTTCATATGCAGCAGCATGGCGATGTGCATTCGCTGGGCTTCCGTATTGGTGACGTCGCCTATTGCACCGATGTCAGCGATTTTCCGACTGAGACCCTGCCGAAGCTTTCCGGCCTCGATATCCTCGTCATCGACGCGCTGCAGCACCGTTACCACCCCAGCCATCTGTCTCTGGAACAGGCGCTCGGCTGGATCGAGAAATTCGCACCCAAACGGGCGATCTTGACCCACATGCATATTCCGCTCGATTATGACACGGTGATGCGTGAAACGCCTGATAATGTTGAACCGGCTTATGATCAGATGCGTTTCGAGATCGATATCGAAGCAGCCTGACGCCGCCTGAAAAGGAACAGCATGTCGACCAAGCCTTTCCGTGCACCCAGTATGGCGAGCTTCTTCGACAATCTGCGCGCCAGCCGGTTGCGGGCAATGTTCCGTCGCGGCGAACTGGGGCTGGTTGCTCTCGCCGTCTTCATCGGCATCGCAGCGGGTCTCCTGGTGGCGTTGATCGGCGCCTTGAGCACTGCGCTGCATGTGCTGGTCTTCGGCGTCGAGCGACTGAGCAGCAGTGACCTGTCCGGATGGATCGTGCTTGCCGGTCCGATCATCGGCGGCGTCGTGCTTGGCCTGATCATCTTCATTCTATCGAAGACCCGCAAGAAACCCATGGTCGACCCGATCGAGGCGAATGCGCTGCATGGCGGCCGCCTGTCGCTGACGGACAGTATCATTGTCTGCCTGCAGAACATCGTCTCCAACGGTTTTGGCGCGTCTGTCGGGCTTGAGGCGGGTTACACGCAGATCGCCAGCGGCGTCGCCTCCAAGATCGGTATCAAGCTGAAACTGAGGCGAGGGGACATGCGCATCCTCGTCGGCTGCGGCGCCGCAGGGGCGATTGCCGCCGCCTTCAACGCGCCTCTGACGGGGGCTTTCTACGCCATCGAACTCATCATCGGCACCTATACCGTCGTAACGCTTGCGCCGCTCATCGTTTCGGCGCTGGTGGCGACGACCGTCATCGGGATTATCGGCGGCCATGGCCTTTCCATAGATATCGTCGATGCCAGCCGTGTGACGCCGGCGGATTATGTGCCCGCCATCTTTCTCGGCGTCGTGTGCGCGGCCATCGGCATCACGCTGATGCAGGCGGTGTCCTTCATCGAGGAGACGGCCCGCAAAAGCGCCATTCCCGGCTGGCTGCGTCCTGCAATCGGCGGCGTGGCGGTGGGTGGGCTTGCGCTGATTTCACCGCAGGTGCTGTCGAGCGGCCATGGCGCGCTGCATCTCAATATTGACGCCGAACTGACGATATACGGGCTGGCCGGGCTGTTCCTGCTGAAGGCGGCGGCCAGCGCCATTTCCATCGGTTCGAATTTCCGCGGCGGCCTGTTTTTCGCCTCGCTGTTCATGGGATCGCTGCTCGGCAAGATTTTCGCGCTCTGCGCCCCCTATATCGGTTATGGATCGACGGCGCCGATCGTCTATGCCGTGATCGGCATGAGCGCCTTTGCCGCCGCCATCATCGGTGGGCCGCTGACGATGACGTTTCTGGCGCTGGAACTGACCGGCGACTTCCAGATCACGGCTCTGGTGCTTGCCGCCGTCATCACCACCTCGCTCGTGGTGCGCACCACATTCGGTTACTCCTTCGCCACATGGCGTTTTCACCTGCGTGGCGAGAGCATTCGCAGCGCCCACGATATCGGCTGGATCCGCGACCTGACGGTCGGCAAGATGATGCGCGCCGATATCCGCAAGGCCAATGTCAGCATGGGTCTTCCGGCCTTCAAGGAGAAGTTCCCGCTCGGCTCGACGCAACGGGTAATCATGACCCATGATGATGGACGTTACGCCGGCATCGTCCTCGTCCCGGAAATCTATGCCGACCCGATGGATCGCGACCCCAGCAAGATCAGCCTTGAAACCTATCTGCAGTACAAGAATGACGTGCTGCTGCCGACCATGAATGCCCGTCAGGCGGCGGCCGCCTTCGATGCGGCGGAGAGCGAGGCGCTTGTGGTCGTCAACGACAAGATCGAAAACCGGCCCGTTGGCCTGCTCACCGAAAGCCATACACTGCGGCGTTACAGCGAAGAACTCGATTTGAGGCGTCGGGAGGCGTCCGGCGAATTATAATGTACATTAGGAAATTCGAGCAATTTATTGATATAAATTATTCTTTTTATTTAATAATCCTGTCTCGTTTGATGTCTTGACAATCTCATTGTATCCATTATTCTGGATATATGGATAATTTAACCGCAATAACAGCGCTTGGCGCTTTGGCCCAATCCACCCGTCTGGAGACATTCCGGCTGCTCGTTAGGCACGAGCCGGACGGCGTTCCCGCCGGTGAACTTGCACGCCTTGTCGATGTTCCCCAGAACACGATGTCAGCGCATCTCGCCACGCTTTCACGGGCGGGTCTGGTCAAGAGCGAGCGGCAAAGCCGGTCTGTCATCTATCGCGCCGATCTTGGCGGATTGCGCCTGCTGACCCTGTTTCTGCTGAAGGATTGCTGCGGTGGTTCCGCCGAACTTTGTGCGCCGCTGATTGCCGAACTGACACCCTGCTGCAGCCCGGAGGCGAAACCATCGCCGGGCCTGTAAGGCCGCCGATCTAACCACGGACCGAAACCATGACCGACAAGATCTATAACGTGCTCTTTCTGTGCACGGGCAATTCCGCTCGTTCCATTCTTGCCGAATCCATTCTCGCCAAGGAGGGTGAGGGGAGGTTCAACGCCTATTCGGCCGGCAGCCAGCCGAAGGGAGAGGTGAACCCTCACGCCCTGAAGGAACTGGCGGCGCTTGGTTATCCTGCCGCTGGCTTCACCTCGAAAAGCTGGGATGTTTTTGCCGGGCCTGACGCGCCCCAGATGGACTTCATTTTTACTGTGTGCGACAGCGCCGCAGGTGAAGCTTGCCCCGTCTGGATCGGTCATCCGATGACGGCTCATTGGGGTATAGAGGACCCCGCCGCCGTGGTCGGCTCAGAGGCCGAGGTTCAGCGCGCCTTCGCGCAGGCTGCGCGTTTCCTCAAGAACAGGATCGCGGTTTTCATCAGCCTGCCCCTGCAATCGATCGATCGAATGGCGCTGGAAACCAGGCTCCGGCAGATCGGCGCTCTGGATGGAACCACCACTCCCGAAGGAAAGTCGGCCTGATGTCCATCTTCGAACGTTATCTGACCGCCTGGGTGTTGCTGTGCATCGTTGTCGGTGTCGCGCTTGGCCATTGGATGCCCGGCGTCTTTCAACTCGTCGCTGCTGCGGAGATCGCCAGGGTGAATATCCCGGTTGCGATCCTGATCTGGCTGATGATCATCCCGATGCTGCTCAGAATCGATTTCCGCTCTCTCTTGCAGGTCGGCACATTCTGGCGCGGCATTGGCGTGACGTTGTTCATCAACTGGGCCGTCAAGCCGTTCTCAATGGCGCTGCTCGGCTGGTTTTTCATCGGCTGGCTGTTCCGCCCTTATCTTCCGGCTGGTGAGATCGACTCCTATATCGCCGGGTTGATCATCCTTGCCGCTGCTCCATGCACCGCCATGGTCTTCGTCTGGAGCAACCTGACACGGGGTGAACCGCTGTTTACATTGTCGCAGGTCGCGCTCAACGATGCGATCATGGTTGTGGCCTTTGCTCCGATTGTCGGGCTGCTGCTAGGCCTTTCGGCCATCACCGTGCCCTGGGATACGCTCGTTCTCTCTGTCGCGCTCTATATTGTCGTTCCCGTCATCCTCGCGCAGCTGATCAGGCGGTGGCTCATGGCGGATGGAACGTCACGAACGCTGGATCGGGTTCTTGCAGGGCTCCAGCCGATTTCACTGATGGCGCTGCTTACGACGCTGGTTCTTCTCTTCGCCTTCCAGGGGGAGCAAATCATCGCCCAGCCAGCCGTAATCGGCCTGCTTGCTATCCCGATCCTCATCCAGGTCTATCTGAATTCGGGGCTTGCCTACCTCCTGAACCGGATGACGGGTGAGCGCCATTGCGTCGCCGGGCCTTCGGCCCTCATCGGCGCCAGCAATTTCTTCGAGCTGGCCGTCGCTGCCGCCATCAGCCTGTTCGGTTTTCAGTCAGGCGCGGCGCTGGCAACCGTTGTCGGTGTTCTCATCGAAGTCCCGGTCATGCTTTCGGTCGTCTGGATCGTGAACCGCTCGAAGAACTGGTATGAGGCTGCCCCCGCCGTTTCCCGAACGACAGTGACCGAAAGGCTATGATTATGGACGCCACGATTTTTCACAATCCGTCCTGCGGAACGTCTCGCAACACGCTGGCGCTGATCCGCGCGGCAGGGATCGAGCCGACCGTGGTCGAATATCTGCGGGAACCGCCGACGCGCGAACGGCTCGCAAAAATGATTGCGGATTCGGGCCTGACGGTGCGCGAAGCCATGCGCGAGAAGGGGACACCCTATGCCGAGCTCGGTCTCGACAATCCTGATCTGACCGACGATCAGCTGCTCGGCGCCATGATAGAGACGCCGATCCTCATCAATCGTCCTTTCGTGATGACACCGCTCGGCACCAGGCTCGCCCGTCCGTCTGAAGTCGTGCTGGATATTCTGCCCAGGACTTTCAACGGACCGTTCTTCAAGGAGGATGGCGAGCAGGTCCTCGACAATGAAGGAAAGCGCATTGCCTGAGACATTTCCCGCATTGCAGGCGCAGCACCTGCACAGCATTGACCCGGATGCGCTGCGTCCGGCGTTTTCGACCCACAAGCCGCGCATCCTGATCCTTTACGGCTCGCTGCGCGAGGTTTCGTATAGCCGTCTGCTTGCATTCGAGGCCGGGCGGTTGCTCGAACTGCTTGGTTGCGAGGTTCGGATATTCGATCCGAAGGGCCTGCCTTTGCCCGATGAAGCGCCGGCCAGCCATGCCAAGGTGCAGGAGCTGCGTGAACTCTCCCAATGGTCGGAGGGACAGGTCTGGGTAAGTCCCGAACGCCACGGCGCTATGACCGGCATCATGAAATCACAGATAGACTGGATTCCTCTCGCAGTCGGATCGGTTCGGCCGACACAGGGCAAGACGCTCGCCGTCATGGAAGTTTCCGGCGGCAGCCAGTCCTTCAATGCGGTGAACCAGATGCGAATTCTCGGCAGATGGATGCGGATGATCACCATCCCAAACCAGTCTTCGGTGGCAAGGGCGTTTCAGGAATTCGACGCGGAAGGCCGGATGAAACCGTCATCCTATTATGACCGGGTCGTGGATGTCTGCGAGGAACTGGTGAAATTCACGCTGCTGACGCGTGATGCTTCCAGCTATCTGACAGATCGCTACAGTGAACGCAAAGAGCAGGCAGACGAGCTTGAAAAACGTGTTTCGCTTGGATCGATCTGACCGGTCGGCCCTGGTGGGCCGGTTCGTGCTTTTCGGCTCACGAACACTTTGATTGAATCGATCGCAACGGGAGAAGATACCGAGTTGCTTTGGAGGCGTTGAGCCGACCAGAGCTCGATCGCGCCGCGACATATGCAACGGGCAATAACCACACAAATCCCTGACTGCACCATCAAATAAGTTCCATAATCTATCTTATGCGATTATTGTTCATGGATTGAAGCCATACCCCTGTGGATGTTTGCCCGCCGCATAATCAAAGCCGGTTATTCCCCTGTGAGCGGGATTTTGACGATCTGCCGGCGTGGTACGGATTAAACCTCTTCCTGCGGTGTTCTCCTGAGTGCGACTACTCGTAAAGGAGCTTGCGCCGTGAAATGTTCCTATTCCCTCACTCTCTTCATGGTGACATTGGCCGGCCTGCCGGTATCTGCCAGCCCGTTCTCGTCCGCAGCCGGACGATATCGCATCGATCCTGCCTCTCACATACGCTTTTCAATAGCACAGGTTGCCGGCCCCGGGATCAAAGGCACAATTCCCGACATATCCGGCCGTTTCGACATCGATCCGGATCAGCCGGCCAAGTCCTACGTGGAGATCAGTCTCAACCCTTCCAGTGTCCAGACGGGACAGGAACGGGTGGAAAACTTTCTGCGATCCAGCGCGGTTTTTAATATCGCCGTTTATCCGCAGATCGTGTTTCGCTCCAACCGCGTTACCCAGGACGGACCGCGCAGCGCAGTGGTTGAAGGCACACTGACAGCCAGAGGCATATCCAGACCCGAGACGTTTCACGCTACATTCGTCGAGCAACAGAAGGGATCCGTCACCTTCCACGTCACCGGCAATGTCGCCCGCCTGCCCTATGGCATGGGTGTTGGGGTGCCGCTCTATTCGAATACGGTGGCATTCGACTTTGATTTGAAGGGCGTCAGATAAAAAGCGAGGGGGCAAAAAAAACAGCGGCGCTGGGATTAAGCGCCGCTGGCCGGTGTTTCTCCAATATCGGGCATCTTCTCCGATCCATCATTCCTCAAAGGACTATCCCATGCGTGCACATCATTTCGTTCTGGCCGGCCTTGTAGCGCTCACGGCCACGGCTGCACTGGCCGAACCCTATGCCGGTGGCGCGGTGATTGAAAAGGCAACGGCCAAAGGCACGATCCTGACCGACTCCAAAGGCATGACCCTTTATACTTTCGACAATGATACCAGTGGCGCGTCGGCCTGCTACGATAGCTGTGCAAAGAAATGGCCGCCCCTCGCCGCCTCGAAAACCGACAAGGCGGATGGCGACTACAAACCGGTTTCCCGTAAAGATGGTACGATGCAATGGTCGCATGACGGAAAGCCGCTCTATCGCTGGCAGATGGACAAGAAGCCGGGCGATGTCACAGGCGATGGCGTCGGCGGCGTCTGGCACATTGCCAAGGAATAGTATCCATGCCGGATTTTCTGGACGAGATCACGAGTTGCATACCGGCGCTTCGACGTTACGCGAATGCGCTCACACACGACCGTGAAACGGCTGACGATCTCGTCCAGGACTGTCTGGAGAGAGCCATCCGCAAAAAGGCGTTGTGGAAACCGCAGGGACCGCTGCGTCCCTGGTTGTACCGGGTGCTTGTCAACGTCTATCGCAACAATCTGCGCGGCCGAAATCGCCGGCCCTCACAAATCCCGATTGACGACGTTGCGGAACAGCTGTTCGTGCCGGCGGCGCAAACGGGCCGGATAGCGCTGGCCGAAATGGCCCGCGCCATTGAAAAACTGTCCGGCGAACATCGCGAAGCCCTCCTCCTCGTCGTTGTCGAAGGCCTCAGTTATGCGGAAGCGGCAAATGTTCTTGAAATTCCGTTGGGCACTCTGATGTCCCGTCTGGGGCGAGCCCGAACGGCCCTCGCCCGCATGACCCAGGAAGACCAGCCAAATCTCAAGGTGATAAAATGACCGGCAACGAGCCTCAGATAACCGAAGCCGATCTGATCTCTTACGTCGACGGGCAGCTCGAAGACCAGCGGCGTGACGTCGTGCGCGCTCACCTCGCCTCCAATCCGGCCGACGCACGCAAGGTTGCGATATGGCAGCAGCAGAACACCACGCTGACGGCGCTCTACGGCCCTCTTGATACCGGTGCTTTACCCGAGCGCCTCGATGTTTACCGGATCGAGCGGCGTCTGCGATCGCAGCGTGCCGAATGGCGCAACATGGCGGCGGCATCCATCCTCGTTCTGGCCGTTGGTTTGGCGGGCGGCTGGTTCGGGCGCGGGCTGGTGTCTCAGGTCGCGGAACCCGCCCACTCTCTCGTGGCGGATGCTATGCAGGCGCATAGGCTGTTTGCGAGCGATGTTCTGCATCCGGTGGAAATTCGGGCCGATGCGGAAAATGCTTCCAGCCTGCCGAAATGGCTGTCGAAACGGCTGGACCGCAAACTGAACATTCCCGACCTCACCCGCCATGGTCTGTCCCTTGTCGGCGGCCGTGTCCTCCCAAGTTCCGAAGGCGTCGCAGCCCAGCTCATGTATGAAGATAAAAGCGGGCATCGCGTCACTCTTTATATCGTGGCTGCGGCCGACTCGAGCGACACCGCCATGCGGCGCTCGAGCGTCGGTTCACTGGAGACCGTCTCCTGGGACGACGAAATGATCCGCTGCGCTTTGGTCGGCAACCTGCCGTCCGACCGCATGGACGCCATCGCGAAAGACACCTATCAGCAATTGAGTTAGCCGATGAGATATTTCGAGGATCATTCCGATAGTGTAGCAGCGGGTGAACGGCTGTGGCGTAATTCGCCGACATCTTTCGGATGGGTGGCGATCGCGTTCCACTGGACGATCGCGCTGCTTTTCCTCGCGCAGCTTGCGCTGGGATATGTGATGAGCCGCAACGATATCGATCCGGTCCTTCAGTTCGACCTGTTCCAATATCACAAGTCGATAGGGTTTCTGGTATTGGCCCTCGCCGCGCCGCGTTTCCTATGGTCGGTTTTCAGCCGGAAGCCGCAGCCTGTCGA
Organism: Agrobacterium sp. M50-1; assembly: GCF_049843495.1. Taxonomy (NCBI): domain Bacteria; kingdom Pseudomonadati; phylum Pseudomonadota; class Alphaproteobacteria; order Hyphomicrobiales; family Rhizobiaceae; genus Agrobacterium; species Agrobacterium sp. M50-1. Next base: position 476,303 of record NZ_JBBHZH010000002.1, read on the forward strand.
TGGCGAAGGCCCGGTTTCAAGGTTCGCGGCGCGCGCCGCTCATGTCGCATTGCTGTTCCTTACCCTTGCCGTTCCCCTCGCCGGCTGGGCCGTCGCTTCGACGTCTCCCCTGCAAATCCCCAGTTACGTCTTCGATCTCGTGGTCGTGCCGGGGTTGCCTCTGGCGATTTCCGATCAGGCGGAGGCGTTCTGGACAGAGGTTCATGCCACCCTCGCCTATCTCGCCGCAGCCATCGTATTTCTACATGTGACGGCAGCGCTATGGCACCATTTCATCCGCAAAGATTCAACCCTCCGGCGTATGCTTCCGTCTCCGGCAGCCGCGAATAACAGGCGCAAAACTGTGTCCTCCCGGAAATAGAGGCGCAAGTCATGCCCAGCTGGTGACATCGTTTTGACCGCGGAATTGGCAGGCTACCCGAAGTTGCGCAAAAGTCACATCGCAGTGGCTTTCGGCGGACGGGCGCGCCGCATGCTTCCATTTCTGACCGATCATTTGTTATCGTTACCGCCGAAGAGCATTGGCGCATCGAGGTAGACTTTGCCTAAGTAAATACCGGTCTCAATCCAGTTTCACCCGTACTGCGGATAGCCACAGGCTGTCGGCGTATGATCACGTTCATCGGGTGGTGGCAAGAGACCGGTCTGGCATTGTTAAAATGTGCCCTGCGCAGCTTTGCTGTCTCAGCTCTTCACCCACCCGAAACATCGCCACGCCGTTCCCGTCAGGGTTTTCTCCTGCACCATCTTGGTGGACTTCCAAATGGAAGACCAAGACAATATGTGCAATGTACTTCGGGTCCAATGGACCATCACGCCACGAACGGCGCCCCAGCCATGGCTCGCATGCAGCGGATGCGGCGATCTGAGGGCGTTTCAATCCAGCGGCAAGATCCGGCTTAACGCCAATGGCCGCAAACTGGATGCCTGGCTCATCTATAAATGCCTGATCTGCGACAAAAGCTGGAACCGGCCGATTTTCGAGCGGCAGAATCTCCGCGACATCAGCCCTTCCGTTATGGAAGCGCTGATGTCCAACGATCCGCAATGGATAAGGGCGGAAACATTCAACCTCGAAGCCCTGAGACGCAAATCGCAACGTATCGACGAGTTTCCCGAGTTCGATATCGAGAAAAAGATCAAGGACGAACCTCCCGACTGGACCATGGCCGAGATTGATCTCACGGTTCCGCTTCAGAGCGGCATACGCCTTGATCGCCTGCTGGCGTCCGAACTGGGGTTGTCACGGTCGATGCTGCAGAAGCTTCACGATGGCGGCATGATACGGGCGCAGTCCGACCGTTCCGATGTTTGGCGGCGGCGCGTTAAAAACGGCGCGCGGATTGTGATCGAGCGCTGTGACGGCTTCGCTCCGGAACAATTATGGGAACCCGCAACGGCGGATTGCTAAAGGTAACGCGAGGGTCTGAAGGTTCAGGCCCTCGCGCTGCGACATCGTCAAACAAGAGCGGCTTGTCATGTGCATCGAACGACCGCTGGCAACCCGCAGCTACGGTCTTGCCGGCCGTCGTTCAGCCGCTCGACGCAGCCTTGAAAATCGCCAATTGGTCGGCAAAGGCGCGTTTATAGGCGGGGCGCGCTTCGCCTCGGGCGACGTAGGCCGAAAGGTTCGCATACTCATCGAGGATGCCTGAGCTTTTTATCCTTTGCAGGACAGACACCATCAGCAGATCGCCGGCGCTGAATTCGCCGTCGAGCCAGTCGGCGTCACCGAGGCGGTGGGACAGTTCGCCAAGCCGCTTGCGAATACGGTCATGGACGATCTGCAGGCGCTCGCTGTGCCAGCTCTTGTCCCCTTCGAGAAAGCCAGTGACAAAATGCTCGACGATGGGCGGTTCCATGGTGCTGAGCGCGGCGAACATCCACATGATTGCCCGCGCCCGCGCATCCGCATCCTCTGGCAACAGGCCGGCATGACGTTCGGCTATATGCAGCACGATCGCACCGGATTCAAACAGGACGAGGTCGCCCTCCTCATAGGTCGGGATCTGCCCGAAGGGTTGAAGCGCAAGGTGCGCCGGTTCCCGCATCGCCTTGAAGGAAAGGAGGCGGACATCATAGGGCTGGCCCACTTCTTCAAATGCCCAGCGGACGCGCATATCGCGGGCGAGACCCTTGCCGCCATCGGGCGAGCGTTCAAAAGCGGTAATGGTGATTGTCATTGCTGCTCTCCATCACGTTTTTCCGGAGACGATTGGTGCTTCGTCATTTCGTGCCGAAACGCCCTCGAATGCCGCCGCCTGACGTTAGATCACAATATGCGTTGGGATGAGTGAAAACAATGTTGGCATTGCCTTTGGAGTAATCCTTTCCCCCCTGAAACAATCAACCGGGCGGAAATCGCGCAAGCGCGGCAAACAAGGGAAATCAGGTTTATCAAATCTCTGTGGGGCTGAAGCAAACACCACTGAGGCCGGATGAAAAGGCTGGCCATTTCATGCAAAAACTCTAAGCTCCAGCGCCGGACACGAATTGTCGAGAACCATCAGATTTTCAGTCAAATCATCAGGGAGAAAGCATCAGATGAGCCTGCGTATCAACGATATAGCACCAGACTTCACCGCCAAGACCACCCATGGTCCGGTGAGCTTTCACGACTGGATCGGCGACGGCTGGGCGGTCCTGTTTTCACATCCGAAAAATTTCACGCCCGTCTGCACGACGGAACTCGGTGCGATGGGCGGCCTGCAGCCGGAATTCGAAAAACGCGGTGTGAAGATCATCGGCATTTCGGTCGATCCGGTCGAAAGCCATGAAAAATGGAAGAATGATATTCGCACGGCGACCGGTTTCAACGTTGATTATCCGCTGATCGGCGACAAGGACCTGAAGGTCGCGAAGCTCTACGACATGCTGCCGGCCGGCGCCGGCGAAAGTTCCGAGGGCCGCACGCCTGCCGATAACGCCACCGTGCGCTCCGTCTTCGTCATCGGTCCCGACAAGAAGATCAAGCTGGTCCTCACCTACCCGATGACCACAGGCCGCAATTTCGAGGAAATTCTCCGCGCCATCGATTCCATTCAGCTCACCTCCAAACACCAGGTGGCGACGCCTGCCAACTGGAAGCAGGGTGAGGACGTCATCATCACCGCCGCCGTCTCCAACGAAGATGCAATAGCCCGTTTCGGCTCCTACGACACGGTTCTTCCCTATCTGCGCAAGACAAAGCAGCCCGGCTGATTTTGAAACCTGTGATGGGGCGGTAAAAACGCATCGTCCCATCCGTTCCGGGGTATGACGGCGCGCGCTAGCCGGCTTCCTGCTTCGCGACGAGCAGCATTGGCCGGTCATCGAGTTCGGCGGGGGTGAAACGCGCAAGAAGATCGAACGATGTTATGGCTTCACCGGCGGAGAAGCGTCGTCCGTTGACGACGAGATGCCCGAGGCCGAATATCGTAAGAAGCGCTTCCGCCGCATCTCCCGACGAGCTGTCGAAAAGCAGATTTGTCTGGCCGAAATGTTCCAGACCCGTTGTCCAGGCTCTGATCTTTTCCCCCTCCTCCGTCACAAAGGCTCCGAAGGCCAGCATCGTCGCCATTTGCTGCGGCTGATCCAGATGGCTGTTTGCATAGTTCAGATAGTCATCGAGATTGGCGCGGCCGACGATCATGTCCAGATAGTGCAACGCAACCGCCCGCATGGGGGCGAGCTGGTGGATGCCGAGCAAGGTCGAGGCGATCTCGTTATGCGCGATTTCTGGATCATCTTCATCCGCCAGGATGAGAAATCTGAATTCGCACCGGTGTGTCGCACGGCTAAAATCGTCATATGCCGCTTTTGCATCGATACAAAAGGTCTTTGACCAGTCGACCCTCGCCCTCGCAACTGCCGGATATTGGGCCGGCGCAACCGGCGTCGCCACGACCGGCTCGGGAGTGCCGACAAAAACCCTGGTTGCACCGCGCAGTCCGTCAAAAACGCCTTTTTCGCCCACCCGCTCGCATTCATATCCCTCCTCGCCCCACGCTTCCGTCAGGGTCAAGTCCGAGATCGCGGGTTCGCTGTCGAAATAGAGTGTCGCCTTGAAAAATTGAGCGTCGCCATTTGCCATTGCAAATTCCCGTCCATGGCATTTCTTGCGCTCTATGGCTTTATGATCCCACCATGATAGTCAAGCCGGTATGTCTCGACATGTCCCCGGTAAATGCGCTCGACGCCAGTGAAGGACTGGAACTCACCCGCATTCGTATCGACATAGACCAGATTTTCCACCGGGTGGGTAAAGCCGCCGAGAAAGCGGCCCTGCCGATAGAGCGTGGAAAGCGACCGCTGAATGACCATTCCGGCTGTCGCACCGTCGATCATGTCGGGCCGGAGGATACGGCCGTAATAACTCATCGCCCAGAGGGCCGTCCCCTGATGCCAGACGACCTCCTGACCGATGAAATCAGTTCCCCCGAAATAGCTGTCGATATAGTGCCAGTCGCCGTTCTGATAGCCGAGATCGTGCGATCCCTTGCGCGTGGGCGTCGGGGATTTGTTACCGCCGCCAACATACGTGGCGGACTTGGCCTGCACGATGAACTCTTCCAGCATGACACCCCTCGAAATAAGAACATAAAGTGAACATAAGCCGTTTTCATGATCGTCGCAAGTACTATCCGCGCCCGGTATCGAGCCCTTATTTCAGCCATCGTGGGCTTGGTAATCGTGGCGTTTGCGCTTAGAAGCGTGGCAGGAAATATCCGAAAAGAGTGTCCATGCCGCAAAACCCGCAAATCTATGTCGATGCCGATGCCTGCCCCGTGAAGCCGGAAATTCTCAAGGTGGCGGAACGGCATGGGCTGGAAGTGACCTTTGTTGCCAATTCCGGTCTGCGCCCGTCGCGCGATCCCATGGTGAAAAACGTCATTGTTTCCGCCGGCTTCGACGCTGCGGACGACTGGATCGCCGATCACGCCGGCGAAAACGATATCGTCATCACCGCCGATGTGCCGCTTGCTGGCCGCTGTGTCGCCAAGGGTGCGCTGGTCACCGGGCCGACGGGGCGCGTTTTTGACCAGTCGAATATCGGGATGGCGACGGCGATGCGCGACCTCGGTTCACATCTGCGTGAAACCGGTGAAAGCAAGGGATATAACGCGGCTTTTTCACCGCGCGATCGCTCCGCCTTTCTGGAGACGCTTGACCGTTTCTGCCGTCGTGTCAAAAAGTGACGGTGCCAACAGAAAGGTGCCGCCCATGACCCCGGCCAATATGAAAAGCAGCAGCTATCGCCGCCATCAACCTTTCGTCATTGCTTTTCTTGTCGGCGCCATGGGCCTTGGGCTGGCTCTGGTTCTGGCGCCGCCGCTGGCGATCGAGATCGCCGCCGTTCTGTTCTTCCTGACCTATCTCACATTGATTGGCTTTCGCCTGTCGGGCCTGACGGCGCAGCATCTGAAGGCGCATGCCGATAGCGACGATCTGCCCGCGGTCGCCATCATCGCCGTCACGCTGCTAGCCGTCGCTGTCGCCGTGGTGTCGCTGTTCCAGGCGCTCAACCACACGGGCGAGACGGTCTGGACGCTGCTCATCGCCTTTGCCTCGGTGATCTTCGGCTGGCTGACCATCCACACCATGACAGCCCTGCACTACGCCCATCTTTACTGGCGGCCTGCCACGGTGGACGGCAAGCGGCAGCATCGCGGCGGCATGGATTTTCCGGCGACCAAGGAACCCTGCGGTTACGACTTTCTCTACTTCGCCGTGGTGATCGGCATGACGGCGCAGACATCGGATGTGGGAATAACCACAACTGCCATGCGGAAGGTCACGCTGCTGCACTCGATCGTTTCTTTCTTCTTCAACACGGTTCTGGTGGCGGCGGCGGTCAATGCCGCAGTCTCGCTTGCGGGCTGAACCGGAATTTTCACAAGGAATGTCTTCATGAACATCATCTCGCAGAATACGGCCTTTGGCGGCATGCAGGGCGTATTTTCGCACGTATCGGAAACCCTGAAATGTGAGATGACCTTTGCGGTTTACGTGCCGCCGAAGGCGATCCACGAGCCCTGCCCCGTCCTGTGGTATCTTTCCGGTCTCACCTGCACCCATGCCAACGTCATGGAAAAAGGCGAATATCGCCGCATGGCCGCCGAACTCGGGCTCATCATCGTCTGCCCGGACACCAGCCCGCGCGGCAATGACGTGCCAGACGAACTGACCAACTGGCAGATGGGCAAGGGCGCCGGATTTTATCTTGACGCCACACAGGAACCCTGGTCCGAGCACTACCAGATGTACAGCTATGTCACGGAAGAATTGCCCGCCCTCATCGGCCAGCATTTCCGTGCGGATATGAGCCGCCAGAGTATTTTTGGCCATTCAATGGGCGGACATGGCGCGATGACCATGGCGCTCAAGAATCCCAGCCGTTTCAAAAGCTGCTCGGCCTTTGCACCGATCGTGGCTCCCTCGTCAGCCGACTGGTCAGAGCCGGCGCTGGAAAAATATCTCGGTGCGGACAAGGCCGCATGGCGTCAATACGACGCCTGTGCGCTGGTCGAGGATGGCGCGCGTTTTCCCGAATTCCTGATCGACCAGGGCAAGGCCGACAGTTTTCTTGAAAAAGGCCTGCGCCCCTGGCTCTTCGAAGAGGCGATCAAGGGCACGGATATCGGACTGACGTTGCGCATGCATGACCGCTATGACCACTCCTATTACTTCATTTCCACCTTCATGGATGACCATCTGAAATGGCATGCCGAGCGGCTTGGATAAGGGCGCAGAAGCAAGCCGGCGGCGCCCTGTGAGCGCCGCCGTTTCAGATTTAATCTGATATTACGGGATACGGGCAATAACCTTGATCTCGAAATCGAAGCCCGCGAGCCAGTTGACGCCGACGGCGGTCCAGTTCGGGTAAGGCTTTTGGCTGAAAATCTCCTGCTTGACGGTCATGATCGTTCCGAACTGGTTTTCCGGATCCGTGTGGAACGTCGTGATATCCACAATGTCGTCGAAAGTGCAGCCCGCCGCCTCAAGCGTTGCCTTGAGATTTTCGAAGGCCAGCCGGACCTGCCGTTCAAATTCGGGTTCGGGTGTTCCATCGGCACGGCTGCCCACCTGACCCGAAACGAATAGCAGATCACCGGATTTGATGGCAGCAGAGTAGCCATGCTCCTCGTAAAGCGCGTGCCTGTGGGCGGGGAAAATTGCTTCGCGTTTACTCATTTCCATCTCTCTTTCAGCTGATTGACGATGCCGCGCTCTATGGCGTCAGCGTCCAGTTTACATACGTTGCGTATGCGAGATAGGAACGTACACTGCGCATGTCAAACAAATATACGCGATGTATGTGAGTGGATCATATCAAAGCAATGGTGGCGCGACGCTGAGAAATGACACATCGTGATTGTGCCGCCGCTTCTACGGACGCTACGGGAAGAGCGCCGTGGCAAGCGTCGTCGGGCCGGATCGGTTGAGCCTGAATTCGCGGATCACGCGCTCTGCGACGCCATAGGCGAGTTCCTGCTCGATAGACTGATTGTCGAAGCTGACGACGGTGGCGGTGAATTTGGCTTCGGCGATCACTTCTCCTGTCGCCACGGCGGCAGCGCGGACGATGACCTTGGCCGACGCCCGTTCCCCGAACAGGAAGGGGCCGCGTGTAACGGATGCGAGACGGATGGTCAGCACCACACGCGGGCGGGTCTCTCCACGCGCCGTGGTCTTGATCGCATTCTGCACCTGCGCATGAATGGATTGCATCAGCGCCGGAGCGACATCCGGGCGGGCGGCGACGAATGCGCCGCGCACATCGTAAAGCAGCCGGTCGGTATTGGTCGCTTCCGGTTCCAGCCTGAAAGACATGAGCGTGAAACACGCCAGCACAAGAATGCCAAGGCGTTTCAGCGTGGTGATCATGATCAGCGGCTCCCCTAACGTGAGGTAACCGCATATTCGGCCATCAGGGTTAGAAAAGCGTTAAGGAGCGCTCTTCAGGGCGCCCAGAACATTGAGTGCTGCGCGCATGTCGACAAGCCTGACCGCGCGGCGCTCCAGCGCCTCCTCGTCCTCCCCCCATTGCTCGGCGGTCCAGTCCTCATCGAGATGGGCAAGGGCCCATGTTTCTTCCAGCGTCAACTGACCTTCCGCCAGCGCAAGCGCCAGAATGGCGGAGCCGGTCAGCGACGTCATGGTGTGAAGAGCGGCAAGCGCAATCGGTGTGTCATATTTCTTCAGCGTTACTGCAAAAGCCGCGATGGCTTCGCGCGGCTGGTCTTGATGCATCACGCCTTCAACGAGAATGAAGCGCGCGCCGAGCACATTGGCCGCCCAGTCCAGCACGGGATCCCAATGGTCCGCCTGCCGCGCAACCAGCGCTTCCGGGTCACCGGCGCGATAGCAGAGAAGATCGGAAGAGGAAAACCGGAGGATATCCTCAAAAACCGCCTGGGTGTCGTTGGCGACGCCATCGATGGCGGTGTTCACATGGCGCGATACCGGCATGACCACCGGGTTCACCACCTCTTTCTGGGCATCCCACTCATCGCGAAGCAGTTCTGCCAGCGCTCGAGACGGGACGGTCAGCGGCTTCTTGGCGGGCGTGCGCAGCGGCTTGCCATCGAGAAGGATGGTAAAGCCGCCCTCCTGCGTCTCTCCGACGGTGACATCCTTGTAGAAACGCTTCGGCAAAGGTTTCTGCATCTGGATTTGCGCGCGCAGGATCGGGTCGGGGTGGCTCAGGCCCTCCGAAAGGTCGTTCAGGAGATCACGCATGGCACGTCCTCATCAGTCGGATAGAAAGGTTAGAGATTATCGGCCGGAACATAGGCCGGAATTTCACGCGGATGGCTGACAACTGCATCTGCGCCCGCCGTCCAGAGTTCATCGACGGAGGCATACCCCCAGGCGACACCAATCGCTTTTGCGCCGGCAGCCTTGGCCATCTGCATGTCATAGATCGCATCGCCGATCACGATAGTATCGGCCGGAACCATGCCGGTATCATGGCAACATTCCATGACCATGGCCGGATGCGGCTTTGACGGGCAATCATCCGCCGTGCGCGAAACGATGAAGTGTTCGGCAAAGCCGTGGGTTTCGAGAATATGGGTGAGCCCGCGCCTTCCCTTGCCGGTCACCGCGCCGATCAGCACGTCGTCCCGTTTCGACAGCGTGTCGATCAGCGGCGCGATACCGTCGAAAAGCGGCGTCGTCATTTCGGGACGCTCGCGCAGGGGATGATAAACTTCCCTGTAACGCCGCGTCATCGCCTGCGCCTCATCATCGACATGCGTCTTGCCGAGCATGCGGGCGATGGCGATATCCAGCGTCAGCCCGATGATTGCCTTGGTCTGCGAGATATCAGGCCGCGGCTTGCCAAAATCGGCAAAGGTTTCGACCATGACCGCATGGATCAGGCCGGCGCTGTCCACGAGTGTGCCGTCGCAATCGAAAAGAACGAGCTTCATCGCTTTCAGTCTTCCCTGTCGCCATCGGCCACGTCGAGACCGAGCAGGTTCCATGTCTGCACCATATGCGGCGGCAAAGGCGCGCTGACCCGAAGCCGGCCCCCATTCGGATGCGGAATGTCGATATGGCGCGCATGCAGGTGCAGGCGCTTCTGGATGCCGCCGGGGAAATCCCAGTTCGGATCGTCGATATAATATTTGGGATCGCCGATGATCGGGTGGCCCATATGCAGGGCGTGAACGCGAAGCTGATGGGTGCGGCCGGTATAGGGTTCCATTTCCAGCCAGGCGAGGTTCTGCGCGGCGGTATCGATGACACGGTAATAGGAAATGGCGTGATCGGCCCCCTCCTCGCCATGCTTGGCGATACGCATACGGTCGCCATCCATGGTCTGTTCCTTGACCAGCCAGGTGGAAATCTTGTCCTGGTGCTTGCGCGGCACGCCTTTGACCAGCGCCCAATAGGTCTTTTTGGTGTCGCGCTCACGGAAGGCGGCCGTCAGCTTCTGTGCAGCACCGCGGGTGCGGGCAACCACCAGCACGCCAGAGGTATCGCGGTCGAGACGGTGCACCAGACGCGGCTTTTCGCCCTTCGGGCTGGTCCAGGCTTCCAGAAGCCCGTCGATATGGCGGTTGACGCCGGAACCGCCCTGAACGGCAATGCCGGCCGGCTTGTTGAAAACGAAAACCTTGTCGTCTTCATGCAAGAGCATGCGCGCCAGAAGTTCCGCGTCTTCCGAATGTTTGAGATCCCTTGATCCGATCGGTCCGCTTTTGACCTTGAGGTCGGAATCGACCGGCGGCACGCGCACCATCTGTCCCGGCTGCACCCGCGCATCCGTCTTCACCCGGCCGCCATCCACGCGCACCTGTCCGGATCGCAACAGCTTCTGCAATTGCCCGAAACCAAGTCCCGGATAGTGAATCTTGAACCAGCGATCGAGGCGCATACCGGCCTCGTCGGCCCCGACCTTGATATGCTCGATACCTGCCATGAAATTTCCAGTCTCTCTGTCTTGATCGCGCGCCCGCTGTTCGGCGCGCCGTTTGGATCAAGCCTTTAGAACAAGTTGCGGCCCAAGGCCAGCCCGGCGAAAACCGCAGCAATGGAAACCACAAGACTTGCAAGGACGTAAACGGCCGAAAGGCCGAGCGCACCGCGTTCGAAAAGCGCCACCGTATCGAGCGAGAAGGAAGAAAATGTCGTGAACCCGCCGAGCACGCCGGTGACGAGAAACAGGCGCATTTCCATTGAGGCGTTCAGCCGCCGCGCTACAAGCTCGACCAGCAGGCCGATGAGGAAAGACCCGGCCACATTGACTGCGAGCGTTCCCCAGGGGAAATTGGGTCCGGCCAGCCGCACGCTCAAGACTCCGACCAGATAACGGAACACGGAACCGATGGCGCCGCCTGTCGCGACAAGAGCGATATTGATCATGGGAATGGTATCTCCGGAAATTGCCGGACCTGTGCAGTCCGACGCATTTCTAGACCAAGGGCACAGCGGGTGAAAGCCCTTTGGCAGGCGTCTTCGTCCATTAAAATACGATTAAATTGCAGCGTCGCGATTTAGCCTTCCAACAAGATGCGGCTGCTAATCTCGGCTTTTTAAGGGTCGGCGAGAATTGCCGGGGGTTGGATGACACAGGTTCTTTCTGTTTCCGCGAATACAGCAGCCTATGCGCTGGAAGCCGTAAAGCCAGCGCAGCGCGTTCCGCGCAAAAGCGAAGTGGAAGAGGCCATTCACGAATTGGCGCGCAAGGCCGAAGGTGGGGATGACTTCCAGCTGCGTGGCATGATGACGGTGATCAAGCCACCCGCCCTGACGCTCTATTTCCTGACCGTTGCCAGCCAGCGCCACGAGCCGCAGGCGACGCTGGAGCAGGCTGTCGAGGCTTACGAAGAAAACAACAGCACACAAAAACCCAGAAATGACGTGTTAGATCATACCGATATATAGGTATCTTAATTTGGTTTCTCGGTCTCTTGACCACGTCGAACGGACATTCGTGTTCAGCTTGATGTCAGCTTGATTTTCTAGATATTTTCGACCGAGTTCCGGAAAATCGCGATGGCGGACACCCTCTCCTTTTTTCCATCACGGCGCTGAAGAACAATACAATATATGAAAAATCTTGCGGCTACCGGACCTGTCACGCGTTCCGGTAGCCGCTTTTCATTGGTCAATTATGCTTGTGGTCGCTGCCGCCCTTGGCTGCGCCAGTGGAGAGCACGATCTCGACCTTGCCGGCCCTTTCGAAGATCAGCGTCACCGGCACCTTGTCGCCTTCGGCAAAGGGCTTCTTTACGTCAAAGAACATCATGTGCAGGCCGCCGGGCTTCAGCTCCATTGTCTGGCCGGCGGGAATGACGATGCCGTCATCCAGCTTGCGCATTTTCATGACCTCGTTGACCATGGCCATCTCATGGATTTCGGCGCGACCCGCAGCCGAGGATTCAACGCCAACCAGCTTGTCGTCGCTATCGCCGGTATTCTTGATCGACACATAGCCGCCGCCCACGGGCTGGCCCGGCAACATGGCCTTGGTGGCGCCGCCAGACACTTCGAGACTGCCGGCCTTTACGACATCCATATCCATGCTCATGCCGGCATGGTCATGGCTGCCCGCATGCGCCTTGGCAGCAACCTTGATGGTCGGCGCCGGGCTTTTCAGGGAATGGGGATCGACGCCGGCCGCCGCGACCTCATCCCAGGATACCTTGCCCTTGTCACCGCAAAGCTGCGTCACCTTGAAAGGCAGGTCCTGCCCTGCTTCGATGCCGGAAATCTTACCCTGCACCGCGAAGGTATCGTAAAACTCGTCCGGCAGGTTGCCGCCCTTCCAGCGGATTTCGATCGGGCCGCTTTTGATCTCCTTGCCGTGGTTCTTATAGGCCTTCTGGTAGTCGCCCTTGATGATCTCCAGCTCCCAGCCGGCCTTGGGCTGCGGCTTGGCGGAGATGAAGCCTTCCGGCAGCTTGATCTGGACTTCGGTGGTGGCGAGCCCGCCGTCACAGCCATGCGGCACCTGAAGGGCGGCAACGACGGTACTGTCCTGTTCGGCCGAACCCTCAACGAATGTGGCATGGGCAAAAGCCTGTGCAGTCGAAACCGAGGCGACGAAAAGGCCGCAGGTGATGATCTTGGTGGTTTTCATTTGCTTATCCCTGCGACTGCTACCCACTGGGTCTGCGCAGCCGCTCCGTGCCGCCAAAGACGGCGATGATCCCGTAAAGCGAAAAATCAGGCGGAATGGGGTGGCGGGCCGCGTGCGGCGGGTTTCTGGATCGTCAGGACAGAGCGGAAGCTCCATTCCGCAGAGAGGCGATTGTCGAGCCAGGCAAACTCGGTCTTCAGCCAGCCTTCCGTATCGGGCATCGGCAGAAGAATGGACGATGCCAGCAGGCAGGCCTCGCAGAAGAGGATCGCGTCACCCGAATGGGCCGGGCTGTCCTTGGTGTGGGAGGCATTCAAACCGCCGGCGTGGCCAAGGCAGATTTCGGCAAAGGTGCCATCCGGAAGCCGGTAGCTCTCGTCGAGGACAACCGCCGGGGCAACGGCAAGTGCTGGCTTGTGGGCAAAACCGAGCGACAACATCAGGGTCGCGCAGAAAATGCGAAGCACCTTCTCCATCCCTGTCAGCCGTCGTTTTCGATTTGCATCCATAATCCCATGCGATATCCCGCTTTCCTGCCGATTTCAAAGGGGAATTTTGCCGCAGGCTTAACAGTTGCAAGGGAACAATCGCCGCAAGGCGGCATTTTCCCGTCGGAACCACCGTTTGAAGGGAGATCCGACATGCCAGCCAAATCGAAAGCCCAGCAGAAAGCCGCCGGCGCCGCACTCGCCGCCAAACGGGGTGAGACGAAGAAATCCAGTTTACAAGGTGCTTCAAAAAGCATGGAGAAATCCATGACAGAAAAGGAACTTGAGGATTTCGCCTCGACGAAACGCAAAGGCCTGCCGGAGAAAAAATCCGATTAGCGCCGCCCCTTCCAGCCAGCCTGAAGCCGTGCGCTGAAAAAGCCTCGTCGCGCCCATGCGAGCCGCATCGACCGGACTACTCCGACGAGTACGAAACGCGGTCTTAAAACCGTTATACCGGACAGGATAGATGTTGATGGCGCAGATGGAGCAAGAATCTGTTCAGATGCGTCATTTGGTCCTTGCCAATAACGGGCCTTCGAAGATAATGAGCGTCGCATCATCGTTGGGAGAAACCGCTTCAATGCGGTGCCGAAGGAGCAACCGCCCCGGAAACTCTCAGGCAAAAGGACCAGCGGTGAAGACGAAACTCTGGAGAGAAGCCACCTTTAAACAGGACGGCTCGCCGAAGGGATAACAATCTCAGGCGACAAGGACAGAGGGGGCTCTTGAACCGGCGCTTTCGCGCCACGACCTGAGCCCGCGCGATCATTCGCGCAACCCTGGAGGCGTCCTTGGACGATAACGCCGAGCTTCAAATCACGCCGCTCAATTCCCTGCATCTTTCGCTTGGCGCCCGCATGGTGCCTTTTGCCGGTTACGATATGCCGGTGCAATATCCGGCCGGCGTTATGAAGGAACATCTTCAGACCCGCACCTCAGCCGGACTGTTCGACGTGTCCCATATGGGCCAGGTGATCGTGAAGGCGAAGTCCGGCAACAATGCCGACGCAGCGCTTGCACTGGAAAAGCTGGTGCCGGTCGATATTCTCGGTCTCAAGGAAGGCCGCCAGCGCTACGGTTTCTTCACCGATGAAAACGGCTGCATCGTGGATGACCTGATGATCACCAATCGCGGCGATCATCTTTTCGTCGTCGTCAACGCGGCCTGCAAGGACGCCGATGTCGCCCATATGAAGGCGCATCTTTCCGGCGACTGTGAGATTACCCTGCTCGATGATCGGGCGCTGATCGCGCTGCAGGGACCACGCGCGGAAGCGGTTCTGGCCGAACTTTGGGCCGGCGTGTCTGAAATGAAGTTCATGGACGTGCTGGAAGTTCCGCTGCACGATGTTCCCTGCATCGTTTCCCGCTCCGGTTATTCCGGTGAGGACGGTTTTGAGATTTCCGTGCCTGCGGCAAAGGCGGAAGAGATCGCCAATGCCCTGCTCGAACATCCCGATTGCGAGCCGATCGGTCTTGGCGCGCGCGACAGCCTGCGTCTGGAAGCCGGCCTTTGTCTTTATGGCAATGATATCGACACCACGACCTCCCCCATCGAAGCTTCGCTCGAATGGGCGATCCAGAAGGCGCGCCGCGCCGGTGGCGATCGCGAGGGCGGCTTTCCGGGTGCGCAGCGCATTCTCGGCGAACTGAAAGACGGCACATCGCGCCGCCGTGTCGGCCTGAAGCCCGAGGGCAAGGCACCGGTGCGCGGCCATTCCAAGCTTTTCGCGGATGCCGAGGGCAAGACGGAAATCGGCGAAGTGACTTCCGGCGGCTTCGGCCCATCGGTCGAAGGTCCCGTCGCCATGGGATACGTGCCAACGGCCTACACGGCTCCCGGTACGGCGATCTTTGCGGAAGTGCGCGGCAAATATCTGCCCGTCACTGTCGCTGCCCTGCCCTTCATCAAGCCTACCTACAAACGATAATCTTCATCCCATCTCCGGAGAGAATACGATGCTGAAATTTACCGCAGAACACGAATGGCTGAAGTTCGAAGGCGATATCGCCACCGTTGGCATCACCAGCCACGCCGCTGAACAGCTTGGCGACCTCGTTTTTGTCGAATTGCCGGAAGTGGGCGCCACCTTCTCCAAGGATGGTGACGCGGCGACCGTTGAATCCGTCAAGGCGGCTTCCGATGTCTATTGTCCGCTGGATGGCGAAGTGGTGGAAATCAACCAGGCCATCGTTGACGACCCCTCGCTGGTCAATTCCGATCCGCAGGGCGCCGGCTGGTTCTTCAAGCTGAAGCTTTCCAACGCCGCGGATGCCGATACGCTGCTCGACGAGGCAGCCTACAAGGAGCTGATCGCGTAATGACGACGCCCACAGAATTCCATTTCACCGACTATCAGCCCTATGATTTCGCCAACCGGCGTCACATCGGGCCGTCGCCGTCGGAAATGGCTGACATGCTGAAGGTCGTTGGCTACAAAAGCCTCGACGCGCTCATCGACGCCACCGTTCCCTCCTCCATTCGCCAGAAGGCGCCGCTGACCTGGGGCGCTGCGCTGACCGAACGCGAGGCGCTCGATCGCCTGCGCGAAACGGCCAACAAGAACCAGGTGCTGACGTCGCTGATCGGTCAGGGTTATTACGGCACGATCACGCCGCCGGTCATCCAGCGCAATATTCTGGAAAATCCGGCCTGGTATACGGCCTATACGCCCTACCAGCCGGAAATCAGCCAAGGCCGCCTTGAAGCGCTGTTGAACTACCAGACCATGGTCTGCGACCTGACCGGCCTTGATGTCGCCAACGCATCGCTGCTCGATGAAGCGACGGCCGCTGCCGAAGCAATGGCCATGTGCCAGCGCGTCGCCAAATCCAAGGCGACCGCCTTCTTTGTCGATGCCAATTGCCATCCGCAGACCATTGCGCTGATCGAGACCCGTGCTGCCCCGCTCGGCTGGAAGGTGATCGTCGGCAATCCCTTTACCGATCTCGATCCGGTCGACGTGTTCGGCGCGATCTTCCAGTATCCGGGAACGCACGGTCATGTCAGCGACTTCTCCGGCCTGATTTCCCGCCTGCACCAGACCGGCGCCATCGCCGCCGTCGCCGCCGATCTTCTGGCGCTGACGCTGTTGAAGTCTCCGGGCGAAATGGGTGCGGATATCGCCATCGGCACCTCTCAGCGTTTTGGCGTTCCGGTCGGTTACGGCGGCCCGCATGCGGCCTATATGTCCGTCAAGGATGCGCATAAGCGCTCCATGCCGGGCCGTCTGGTCGGCGTCTCGGTCGATGCGCGCGGCAACCGCGCCTATCGCCTGTCGCTGCAGACCCGCGAGCAGCATATCCGCCGCGAAAAGGCCACTTCCAACATCTGCACGGCGCAGGTGCTGCTGGCCGTCATGGCTTCCATGTACGGCGTCTTCCACGGCCCGCAGGGCATCAAGGCGATTGCCCAGCAGACCCACCAGAAGGCCGTGCTGATGGCCAAGGGTCTGGAAAAGCTCGGCTACACCATAGAGCCGGAAACCTTCTTCGACACGATCACCGTCGAAGTCGGTCACATGCAGGGCGTCATCCTGCGCTCGGCCGTTGCGGAAGGCGTGAACCTGCGCAAGGTGGGTGCGACCAAGATCGGCATGAGCCTTGACGAGCGCACCCGCCCGGCGACGCTTGAGGCCGTCTGGCGCGCATTCGGCGGCAATTTCTCGATCTCGGATTTCGAGCCGGAATATCGCCTGCCGAAGGAACTGCTGCGCACCAGCCAGTACATGACGCATCCGATCTTCCACATGAACCGTGCCGAAAGCGAGATGACCCGTTACATCCGCCGTCTTTCGGACCGTGATCTGGCGCTCGACCGCTCGATGATCCCGCTCGGTTCCTGCACCATGAAACTGAATGCGACGGCGGAGATGCTGCCGATCACCTGGCCGGAATTTTCCGACATCCACCCCTTCGCACCGGCCAATCAGGCGCTCGGCTACAAGGAAATGATCGACGATCTCTCGGAAAAGCTGTGCTCGGTCACCGGTTACGACGCCTTCTCCATGCAGCCGAATTCCGGCGCGCAGGGGGAATATGCGGGGCTTCTGACCATCCGCAACTACCACCTCGCCAATGGCGGCACCCATCGCGATGTCTGCCTCATTCCGACCTCCGCGCATGGCACCAATCCCGCCTCCGCGCAGATGGTCGGCATGAAAGTCGTGCCGGTGAAGGTGCGGGACAATGGTGACATCGACATCGATGATTTCCGTGCAAAAGCAGAGCAGTATGCGGAAAACCTCTCGTGCTGCATGATCACCTATCCGTCCACCCACGGCGTGTTCGAGGAGACGGTTCGCGAGATCTGCGAGATCACCCACAACCATGGTGGACAGGTCTATCTCGATGGCGCCAACATGAATGCCATGGTCGGCCTTGCCCGTCCCGGCGATATCGGTTCTGATGTTTCGCACCTCAACCTGCACAAGACCTTCTGCATTCCGCATGGCGGCGGTGGTCCGGGCATGGGGCCGATCGGCGTCAAGGCGCATCTTGCGCCCTTCCTTCCCGGCCATCCGACGACGGACGGTCGCGAGGGCGCGGTTTCGGCTGCCCCCTTCGGCTCGCCCTCGATCCTGCCGATCTCCTGGAGCTATTGCCTGATGATGGGCGGCGAAGGGCTGACGCAGGCGACCAAGGTGGCGATCCTCAACGCCAACTATATCGCCGAGCGGCTGAAGGGCGCTTACGATGTGCTCTACAAGTCCGAAACCGGACGTGTAGCGCATGAGTGCATCATCGACACCCGGCCCTTGGCGGATAGCTGCGGCGTGACGGTGGACGATGTTGCAAAGCGCCTCATCGACTGCGGTTTCCATGCGCCGACCATGAGCTGGCCGGTTGCCGGCACGCTGATGATCGAGCCGACGGAATCCGAGACCAAGGCGGAAATCGACCGTTTCTGCGATGCCATGCTGGCGATCCGCGAGGAAGCCCGCGACATCGAGGAAGGCCGTGCGGACAAGACCAACAATCCGCTGAAGAACGCCCCGCATACGGTGGAAGACCTCGTCGGCGAGTGGGATCGTCCCTATAGCCGTGAAAAGGGCTGCTTCCCGCCCGGCGCCTTCCGCATCGACAAATACTGGTCGCCGGTCAACCGCATCGACAACGTCTATGGCGACCGCAACCTCATCTGCACCTGCCCGCCGATGGAGGCTTACGCCGAAGCGGCTGAATAAGGCATCAGTACAAACCAACATACGAAGGCCCGGAGGAATCCGGGCCTTTTTCATGAAGAAATCGCAGTGCGGGCCTAACCGGGCTTTCTCGCTGCAAGGGCCTGTGTTTTTCGATCCTGCTTGTCTAACAAGTGCGAGGATGCAAGGCGACCAGATTGCTGTCCTGATCGGGCGCGTTGCGCTCGAAGACCGCTCCGCATTTTATCAGGCAACCAGCCCGAAACTTTTTGCGATCTGCATCCGTATCTTGAAAGACCAGACGGATGCGGAGGCGCTACAGAAAATCTATCGACCTCATCCGGGCGCGAAAACCCGTGAGCGACGACATCGATATCGTGCTGGACCTTGAAGACCAATCGATCCCCCGACCCGGAAATGCAAATCTTGATGCGCGATGAAGGCCGGCGGATTGATAGATGCAGGGAGGAGTTGCGGCCGGATCAGGCTGCTGCCGTGCGGCGAGCCTATGTGGAGGGTTTGAGTTATGCGGAACTGGCGGAGGAGATGAACGCGCCGCTCAACACGGTGCGGACATGGCTTCGCCGCACCTGCTGAAACTGAGAGAATGCATGGAATGATGACATCGGGCGCACATAGTCATGGCATCAGTCCGCAGGATGAAGTCCTGGCGGCTGAATACGTGCTCGGCCTTCTTTCGCTGGAAAGGCGCCAGATGGTCGAAAGGCGCATGGCTGATGACGCCGACTTTCAGCGCCATGTGGAGCGCTGGCAGAGCGACACCGTGACGTTCAACGATGCCTATGGCGAGATTGCCCCCGATGCCTCGGTGTTTAACCGCATCGAACAGCGCCTGTTCGCCGACCGCCCCGATAATGCCGCCGGTTCGCTCTGGCAGTCGCTCGTCTTCTGGCGCGGCGTATCGCTTGTCTCGTCGCTTGCGGCTGTCGTCGCGATAGTCTTTGTATCAGGTATGCTTCCGCCTACTGGCAGGCAGGCGGCGCTGCTCGTTGCCAACCTCACAGCCCCCGGCAACGTGATCGATCTCGCGGCGTCTTACGACGCGTCGAGCGGACGCCTGAAGATCACGCCCGTTGCAGCAGATGGCGGTGAACGCCGGTCGCTCGAACTGTGGCTGGTGCCGCCGGCAGGCAATCCGAAATCGCTCGGCATCATCAATGCGGCCGTTGATGCCGACATGGTCATTTCGCCCGGGATACAGGGTAGTCTCGGCGAAGGTTCGGTATTCGCCGTCAGCCTTGAACCGTTCGGTGGTTCGCCCACCGGCCTTCCCACCGGCCCGATCGTGGCTTCGGGTACTGCGCGTCGCCTGTAACAGGCACGCAGTTAATCCTTTTTAAAATCAGATACTTATCATTTTTCCTGGCTTGCCTGAAACTTCGCGGGGCCAACCTCCGTCTCTTGTGTTGCTACGGATGACCGATAGCGGCCACTGGAAGGACTACCTTTCGGGGCGAGGATGTCACCAAGGAGGAATAACAATGTACAAAGTTTCTGTTCGCGCCCTGACGCTGGCCGCAGCTCTTTCCATCGGCATGGTTTCCGCTTATGCCGCAAACCCCAAGGTTGGCGGCGCCGCGATGTTCGAGAACAAGAACATCGTTGAAAATGCGATGAACTCGAAAGACCACACCACGCTCGTCGCAGCGGTGAAGGCCGCCGGTCTTGTCGAAACGCTTCAAGGCAAAGGTCCGTTCACGGTGTTCGCACCGACCAACGAAGCTTTTGCGGCCCTTCCGAAGGGTGCGGTCGATGATCTTCTGAAGCCGGAGAACAAGGAAAAGCTGGTCAAAGTGCTGACCTGCCACGTGGTTGCCGCCAACGCACTTTCACCCGCCATCGAAAAAATGATCAAGGACGACAAAGGCGAGCATGATGTGAAGACCGTCGGCGGCTGTGTGCTCAAAGCCAAGGAAAGCATGGGCAAAATTACCCTGACGGATGAGAACGGCACGGTTGCGCACGTCACCATCGCGGACGTCAAGCAATCCAACGGCGTCATTCACGTCATAGACAAGGTGCTGCTGCCGAAGATGTAATATAGCGAAACGGCAGACGACTGGCACATACAGAGGCCCGGATCGCTCCGGGCCTTTTCCGTTGCAGCGCCAAGATTTAAAGACCTCGCCACACACGATTGATCGTCACGCGTTCCATGATAAACCGGATGTGCAATCAAGCGGGGATGGAGTGTAAATGCGTCTGATTTGCCTGAATGGTTGGGGCGGAAAGCTTCATGACGAGCTTGTTCCCTATATCGCCTCATCCGATCCCGATATTCTGTGCCTGCAAGAGGTGGTGCACACGCCGACTGCCAGGCAGGACTGGCTGAGCTACCGCGATCACGGCATTGACCTGCCGCAGAGGGCGAACTTCTTCCACGATATCGCCGGGGCCTTGCCGGATCATCTGGCGATCTTCTGCCCGGCGGCGCTGGGCGATCTCTGGCACGGCGAGACACGATATTCTTCCCAATGGGGGCTGGCGACCTTTGTGCGTAAGTCCATCGCCATCGTTGCGCAGGCGCAAGGGTTCGTACACGGCAGCTTCTCTGCGGACGGATATGGAGATCACCCGCGCTCGCGCACGGGTCACGCCATCAGGGTCTTCGACTTCACGACCGGTCAGCCGGCCGTCATTGCCCATATGCACGGGCTGCGCGATCCCAACGGCAAACACGATATCCCTGCCCGCCTGGCGCAGGCAAAACGCCTTGTGCAACTTGTCAAAAACATTGCTGAAGATGGCGACCGGATCATCGTCTGCGGTGATTTTAATGTGCTGCCTGACAGTGAAACCTTCACCGTGCTGAAGGAACTGAATCTCGTCGAGCTCGTCACGACACGCGGCTTTACCGATACCCGGACCTTGCATTATGCCAAAGACAACCGTTATGCCGACTACATGCTGGTCAATCCGGCGGTGAAGGTCGATCACTTCGATGTGGTGAGGCAGCCGGAGGTCTCGGATCACTGCCCTTTGCTGCTCGAATTCAGCTGAAGACACCGAGCAACATCATCCGTCATTTTTCACGGCCTGCTGCGTCAGCGCACCAGCCGTATATCACTCGTCACCACCGTCTTGCCGGTCCGGCCATCCTTGTCGGTGGTGCGCAGGCGCAGGCCATTGGCGCCAACCTTCTCGATGGTCATGGCGGCGATGCGGTCACCGTTGATATCCCGGTTCCAGCGAACCGTGAGGTTGATCGCATTTCCCCGCCTTGTGCCCGAAAGGGCAGACGGGCGACCGGAAGGACCGGTATAGGCGCCGCTATAGCGGCCACCCTTCGCCGAGAGATCGGCGGCGATTGCGCGCCTTACGACGAGAAGTCCCCGGCAAGTGCCGGACATGTTGAGCGACGATGCCCCCGCATTGGAATTCAGCGTGCAGTTTACGTTGATTGGCGGCGTGCCGATGCGGGTAATCACGGTTCCCTTGCCCGCCCATGTGCCTTTCAGCGACGAGAGGAATTCGCGTTCATCGGCATGCGCGGGCTGTGCGCCGAGCAATCCGGCGGAAAATAAAATTGCGAGAGCCTTGGTCTTCATGGCGAGTATCCGTTTTTTCCTCAAAGACTAACTCGCTTGCACCGCGAAACGTTCCTCCGGCCTATTCTGCAAAGGGCAAAATATCGAAGGACTTATGTTTCTGTCGTGTCAATGCAACCAAATGCGGGCACAGATGTTTCTCGCCAGCCTCGATCAATTTCCGATCAGCTCTTGCATATTTTTCGGAGCATATTTCATGACGACTATCGGCATTTCGGCACCGCGCGGCAGCCTTCCTTCCGGTGGTCTGCCCCGCAGCGGTGGCATTTCAGACCGCACGCTTTTTGCTCTTGCAGCGCTGATTTTTTTCTCGCCGATGCCCGCGACGGCCTTGGGCCGTTTCTGGATGCATTTTTGGCGACGCAGGGCTGGTCTTCGCTTTCACTAGGCATGATCGCCACGGTCGGAGGCCTCGTCGGTCTGCTTGCCACACCGCTATGCGGTGCGCTGGTGGATGGTACCACGTGGAAGAGGACTCTGATTGCCATTCCAGTCGTCCTCGTGACCATCGGCGCGCTGATCACGCTGATCTTTCCGGATGCATGGATCGTCTGGACCGGTCAGATCATGACGGCGGTTGTCGGCGCAGTGGTCGGACCTGCGCTTGCCGGCCTCACACTCGGCCTGGTCGGTGAGCGCCTGTTCTCCCATCAGATCTCGCGCAACGAATTCTGGAACCATGGCGGCAATTTCGCCTCGCTTTTCGCGACCTATGTGGTGGTCACCTTCTTTGGCATGAACGGCATCATCGGCCTCATGCTGCTGACTGCCGCAGGCGCATTGGTCGCGACGGCGGCCATCGACCCTGATCGAATCGACCACAAGGTCGCCCGCGGCCTTGCCGAAGACAAGGGGGAACCCGGTCCATCCGGCATCAAGGTGCTGCTGCAGGAGCGCGGGCTGATCTTTCTCGCCATCATTATGCTTATCTTCCACTTCGGCAACGCGCCGATGGGCCGGTTGATCGCGCAGGATTTCGCCATCGAATTGCAGACGCCCTTCCGCACTACCGCGATCATTACCGGCGTCGCGCAATTCGCGATGATCTTCGTCGCCGCAATGGCCCCATGGCTGATACGCCGTTTCGGTCTCTCGACCGTGTTTATCGTCGCACTGGTCGCCCTGCCCATACGAGGTCTTCTTGCCTCAGCCTTTACGGATTTCTGGGTCATCTTCCCGGTGCAGTTTCTTGACGGCGTTGGCGCCGGCCTGCTCGGCATCGTCACCCCCGTTGCGGTGGAGAGGATTTTAAAGGGCACCGGCCGTTTTAATGTCGGCCTTGCCAGCGTCATGATGGTTCAGGGCATCGGCGCATCATTCAGCAATGTCGTTGCAGGCTGGCTGGTGACGAAGGGCGGTTATTCGCTGTCGCATCTCGTCGGCGGCGGCGTTGCCGCTATCGCCATCGGGCTTTTTCTTATCTATCGCAACGAGATAGCGCCGAAACAGAATGACGACGCAGTTTCTCAATAGCAGAACTGAGGTCGACAAATAAAAAGGAGGCCTGACGGCCTCCGGAAATCTCATAGTTTCTTAGTGCAATCAGCCGACGAAAGCGCGCTCGATGACGAACTCGGCAGGCTTGTTGTTGGCGCCTTCAGTAAGGCCGGCCTTTTCAAGCAGTTCCTTGGTGTCCTTCAACATCGCTGAGGATCCGCAGATCATGCCGCGATCGATTTCGGGATCGAGTGCGGGAACACCGAGATCCGTAAACAGCTTGCCGTTCTCGATCAGCGTGGTGATACGGCCCTTGAAGGGGTAATCCTCGCGGGTGACGGTCGCGTAATGCTTGAGCTTGTCGCCGACGATTTCGCTCAGGAATTCATGGTTCCTGATTTCCTCGACCAGATCGAAACCGTATTTCAGTTCGGCCACATCGCGGCAGGTATGGGTGAGGATGACCTCTTCGAACTTCTCATAGGTCTCCGGGTCGCGTATCAGGCTCGCAAAAGGCGCAATGCCGGTGCCGGTCGAGAACATGTAGAGCCGTCTGCCCGGTGTCAGCGCATCCAGAACCAGCGTGCCTGTCGGCTTCTTGCGCATCAGCACGGTATCGCCGGGCTTGATCGCCTGCAGATGGGAGGTCAGCGGGCCATCGGGAACCTTGATCGAGAAAAATTCCAGTTCCTCGTCCCAGGCGGGGCTGGCGATGGAATAGGCGCGGTAGATCGGCTTTTCGCCGACCATCAGTCCGATCATCGCGAATTCGCCAGAGCGGAAACGGAAGCCGGCCGGACGCGTCATGCGGAAACGGAACAGGTGATCCGTATAATGCTCCACCGACAAAACCGTCTCGGCGTAAACACCATCAGGTATCTTGATCGCGAAATCTTCCGTCTTGGCTGGCGCGTTCATTTCAGGTTCCGTCCGTTCATTCGATAAGCGACATTCTCCGTCCGGGCAATTATACCATTTTTGCTCCGGTTTGAAGGCATGAGAATGTCAATACTGCCATGCGCAGAAAATATGTATCCTAAACTCATATTTCCACGCAACGTGTCATTGGGCCGCACGGCGACGCCAGCTATAGGCCTCGCCACCACTCGCCGGCCGGGCCGTCGGCTGGTAATAGACCGGGATTTCCGGCAGGCGATTTTCGGACAGGCGACGGATCGCCGTGTCGTTCGTCACCGCAAAGCTTGAAAAGCCGGTGCGCAGCTTCAGCGGCACCTGGTCGATCAGCACATCGCCAACCGCCCTCACCTCGCCCGCAAAATTTAGACGGCTGCGCAGCAGCGAAGCGTGGCTGAAACCACGACCGTCATTGAATGCAGGAAAGCTGACGGCGACGAGGTCGATACGGTCGAGATAGGGTTCGAGCCTGAGGACATCGTCAGCCGGAGCGATGAGAACGCCGAGGCCGATATCGTTGCTTTCAGCGGCGCGGACGAGGAAATCGGCAAGCGGCAGTACCGGCTTTTGCTCGGCTGTTGCCTTCACTTCCTCGGTTTCAATCACCCAGGGATCGTTTTCCACGAAGCCGTCGCGGTTCCAGATTTTCGTCATGGCAATCTCCTCAGGCGGCTTCAGCAGCGGAACCGTAGAGCGCATCCTTGAATGGCTGCGGTCCGACGCGGCGATAGGCTTCGAGGAAGTTCTCCTCCTTCGAAAGGCGCAAGCCCAGATAGGTGTCGACGATGGTTTCCACCGCATCTGTCA
This sequence comes from Agrobacterium sp. M50-1, assembly GCF_049843495.1. Lineage (NCBI taxonomy): Bacteria > Pseudomonadati > Pseudomonadota > Alphaproteobacteria > Hyphomicrobiales > Rhizobiaceae > Agrobacterium > Agrobacterium sp. M50-1. The sequence goes on from NZ_JBBHZH010000002.1 coordinate 501,240, forward strand.
CCTTTTCCGGCTCAAAACCACGGCCGATGATCTCGCCGATCGAGGTGTTTTCATCACCCGACCCGCCAAGCGTGATCTGGTAGAGTTCGGCACCCTTCTTTTCCACGCCCAGAAGGCCGATATGGCCGACATGGTGGTGGCCGCAGGCATTGATGCAGCCGGAAATCTTGATCTTCAGCTCGCCGATTTCCGCCTGACGTTCCGGTGCGCCGAAACGGGTGGAAATTTCCTGCGCCACCGGAATGGAGCGCGCATTGGCAAGCGCGCAATAGTCCAGCCCGGGACAGGCAATGATATCGGTGATGAGCCCAGCATTGGCGGTTGCCAGCCCCGCACCCACCAGCGCGCGATAGACCGGCTCGAGATCGGCCAGCGCCACATGTGGCAGGATGATGTTCTGCTCGTGGCTGATGCGGATTTCATCGAAGGCATATTCCGCCGCGATATCGGCAACGAGTTCCATCTGCTCGTCGGTCGCATCGCCGGGGATGCCGCCGATTGGCTTCAGCGAGATCGTCACCATGCCGTAGTCAGGATGTTTGTGCGGCGCGACATTCTGCTCGACGAAGCGGGCAAAGCCCTCATCCGCCCGCTTCCAGCGCGCCAGGCTTTCCCAGCCTTCAGGGCGGTCCTTCAATGCCGGCGGCGCGAAATAGGCGGTGATGGCCGCGATATCCGCATCCGGAAGCTTCAATTCGGTGTTTTTCAGTTCCGCGAATTCCAACTCGACCTGGCGGGCCAGTTCTTCCGCACCGGTTTCGTGCACGAGGATCTTGATACGCGCCTTGTATTTGTTGTCTCGGCGGCCGTGCAGGTTATAAACGCGCATGATCGCGGTCGTGTAAGACAGGAGATCTTCTTCCGGCAGGAAGTCACGGATTTTCTTGGCGATCATGGGCGTGCGGCCCTGCCCGCCACCGACATAAACGGCAAAACCGATCTCACCCCTGTCGTTCTTTTTCAGGTGCAGACCGATATCGTGAACCTGAATGGCGGCGCGGTCGCGCTCGGCGCCCGTGACCGCGATCTTGAACTTGCGCGGCAGGAACGAGAATTCCGGATGGACGGAAGACCATTGACGCAGGATTTCCGCATAGGGGCGCGGATCGGCGACTTCGTCAGCCGCAGCACCGGCGAAATGATCGGCGGTCACATTGCGAATGCAGTTGCCTGAAGTCTGCAGCGCATGCATTTCCACGCTCGCCAGTTCGGACAGGATATCCGGCGTGTCGGAAAGGCGTGGCCAGTTGTACTGGATGTTCTGGCGGGTGGTGAAGTGGCCGTAACCCCGGTCATATTTGCGGGCGATATGGGCCAGCATCCGCATCTGCTTGGAATTCAGCGTACCGTAGGGAATGGCGACGCGCAGCATATAGGCATGGAGCTGGAGATAGACGCCGTTCATCAGGCGCAGCGGCTTGAACGCGTCCTCGGCCAGTTCACCGGACAGCCGGCGCTCGACCTGATCGCGAAACTGTGCCACGCGGCCTTCAACAAATGCGTGATCGAATTCGTCGTAACGGTACATATTCTTCCTCAGACTGCGATAAATGCTGCATCGGCCGGCTTGAAGCCGTTGGCATAGTGCATGGTCGGGCCGGCGGCGCGAATGCGCTCGCGAAGCCGCGTCGGCCAGAGCTTGCCGTTCTCCTCAATGACATCGACGATATTCACGTCAACGACCTTGTTGGCGGAAAAATCGCGCTTGCCGATTTCCTCGAACGAGGCGACGGCCTCCGCATGGCGCGCAACGATCGCGCCCTGCAGGTTCTCCGTCCATTCGCCATTGGCGTCGAGCCAGACGGCGATACCATCGCCCAGACGGTTGGCGGTCAAAACCTTGTCAGCCATTTGCATACTCCCGTTTAAGGTTCACTGGCCTCGCAGCAAGCGCAAGCGCCTCGGACCTGTCGAAATTGGCGCCCGCCACCGCATCGCCGATGATGACCATGACCGGACCGGTCAGCTCATCGCGATGCTCGAGGTCGGGCAGATCGTTCAATGTGCCATGCAGCAGGCGGCGATCCGCGCGGCTGGCATTTTCGATGACGGCAACCGTCGTCTCCACGCCGAGACCCGCCTCTATCAGCCTTGTGGCGACCGAAGCAGCGACGCTGCGGCCCATGTAAACGGCAATCGTCGCGCCGGAAACGGCAAGACGCGCCCAGTCGGGCAGAACGTCGCCGGTCAGATCGTGGCCGGTGGTGAAGATCAGCGACGAGGCGACACCGCGCAGCGTCAGCGGCAATTCGAAATCCGCAGCGGCGGCGAAGGCCGAAGTGATGCCGGGCACGATCTCGTAACCGATACCGGCATTACGCAGAGCCGCCATTTCCTCGCCCGCCCGGCCATAGACCAGGGGATCACCGGATTTGAGGCGGACGACACGCTTGCCGTCTTTGCCAAGACGCACCAGCAGGCGGTTGATCTCGTCCTGCGACTTCGTATGGCAACCTTTGCGCTTGCCGACAGACAGCCTTTCGGCATCGCGGCGTCCCATATCGACAATCGCCTGAGGCACGAGTGCATCATAAACGATGACGTCGGCTTCCATCAGCACGCGCTGCGCGCGCAGCGTCAGCAGGTCTTCAGCACCCGGACCGGCGCCGACAAGCCAGACGCGGCCTTCGCTGCGTTCGGGCGATTGCAGCAGACGGTCAGCGGCATCGCGGGCGGAAAGCGTATCGCCGAGAGCGACGGCATTCGCGACAGCGCCGGAGAAAAACCGCCGCCAGAAATTGCGCCGCAAGGCTCCCTTGGGAACATTCCGCTCGGCCGCGTCGCGATATTGCACGGCAAGGCGCGCAAGCTTGCCAAGCGACGGCGACAGCATCTGGTCGATACGCGCACGGATCATCTGGGCGAGCACAGGCCCTGCCCCTTCAGTGCCGATGGCGATGGCGACAGGCGCACGGGCGACAAGCGCCGGGGTGAAGAAGTCGCAGAATTCAGGCTGATCCACCGCATTGGCGGGGATTTTCCGGGCACGGGCGGTGGTGACGATGTCGCGATCCAGCGCCTCATTGCCAGTGGCAGCAAAGACCAGCGTAGCGCCTTCGATCAACTCGCCAGCGAAAGCCAACACCCGATGATCAATACCGTTTTCGGTGAGATAACGGGCAAAATCGGCTTCCGGCCTGTCGGCATAGGCGATGATGTGCGCATTGGTATTGGCAAGAAGCCTCACCTTCGCGAAGGCCTCATCGCCATTGCCGAACACAGCAACCTGCCGTCCCTCAACCCGGAAGAAGGCGGGGAAGGTTGAAAGGCGGTCGCCGGCTACGGAAAAATCATGTTCGTTGTGCATTGGACATATATCCCGCATTGCGGTGCAAGATTGAAGAAACAGAAATTCAAGCCTTTCCAACACCTGGATTTTTATTTCTCGAAGACCCCGGTTTTGGAGGAAAACAAACCGGCACCGCTTTTTCGCGCCTGCGCGAGGCCTGAGAATCCCCTCAGAATCCCTTGACAAAGCGGGTGCCCGCGCCGAACAAGGAGCAACGATTATCCGTCGATTTCTCCATGCAAAGACCGCTTTTCCCTGAGGCGGCACGAAGGATCAGACCCTTGACCAGCCACACCCTCGCCGCCCGCCTTCTCGATGTCATCGAACAGGATATTCTGCCCTTGACGGCGCGCGGCGTCAGCCTTGGAAACAAGGTGTTCGGTGCGGCGATCCTGCGAAAATCCGATCTGTCGCTGGTGATAGCGGAGACCAATAACGAGCTGGAAAACCCGCTTTGGCATGGCGAAGTGCACACGCTGAAGCGGTTTTACGAGCTGGGCGAGAAGCCGAACACGAAGGAGCTGATTTTTCTTTCTACCCATGAACCCTGCACCATGTGCATGTCCGCCATCACCTGGGCCGGTTTCGACAATTTCTATTCCTTTTTCAGCCATGAGGATTCACGCGACGCTTTCGCGATCCCGCACGATCTGAAAATCCTGAAGGAAGTTTTCGGGCTGGAGCCGGGCGGCTATCGCCGCAATAACGCCTTCTGGAACTCTTTCTTCATCGCCGATCTGGTGGAGGGCGAAGACGATCCGCTGAAAACCACGCTAAAGGCGCAGACGGCCCGTATCAAGGCCGCTTACGACGATCTTTCCACCAGCTATCAGTCGTCCAAGAGCGGCAACGACATTCCGTTGAATTAGAGCGTCTCCGGGCGGTTTTCCGTCAGGATAATGCGCAAAAAAGCGAAGAACGAAGGTTTGAGACATATGGAAGCCTCGAAGGATATTTCCCGCCTGATCGAGATCATGGAAGCCCTGCGCCAGCCGGAAACCGGTTGCCCGTGGGATGTCGTCCAGACCTTCGAGACGATCAAGCCCTACACCATCGAAGAAGCTTACGAAGTCGCCGACGCCATCGAGCGCAAGGACATGGATGATCTTTGTGAGGAGCTGGGCGACCTTCTGTTGCAGGTGGTTTTCCATGCCCGCATTGCCGAGGAACGGGGTGAATTCGCCTTTGGCGACGTGGTCGAGGCCGTCACCGCGAAGATGATCCGCCGCCACCCGCATGTCTTTGCCGTCTCCGAGGCCGATACGCCTGACAGCGTCAAGCTGCAATGGGACCGGATCAAGGCCGAGGAAAAACGCGAGCGGGCTGAGCGCCGTGCGCGCCGGGGGATCACCGAGGATTTCAAGGCCGGCTTTCTGGGCGGCGTGCAGCGCAGCCAGCCGGCGCTCACCGAGGCCCTGAAGCTGCAGGAACAGGCCGCGCGCGCCGGTTTCGACTGGTCAGATCCCGCTCCCATTCTCGACAAGATCGAGGAGGAAATCGCCGAACTGCGTGAGGCGCTGGCGGAGGGGAAACCGGAGAAAGTCTCGGACGAACTCGGCGATCTGATCTTTGCCCTCGTCAATATCGGCCGGCACGTCAAAGCCGATCCGGAAGATGCGCTGCGCGGCACCAATACGAAATTCCGCAGGCGTTTCAATCACATCGAGACATCGCTCACCGAAAATGGCGAGACGCTGGAAGAAGCGAGCCTTGAGCGGATGGAAGACCTGTGGCAGGCGGCAAAACGTATCGAGCGCTCGCTCGATACAGTTTCGTCCTGATCAACCGGATCTGTCCGAAAAACAGGCGCGTCGGCGCTCCCGAGACTGCTGACGTGAGGGAAGCTCCGCCATCGTTCTCGAAGACCTCAGCGCTCCCAGTCCTCGCGTTCGCGGACGGTCGCTTTACCAAGCTTGCGCTCCAGCTCGGCGGCCTGCGTTTCCGACAGGCGCACATCGAGCGCCACCGATCCGTCCTCATGGTCTTCACGGGCATCCACGATGGAATTGCTGTAGACCCAGGAAATCAGCGGCAGCTGCTCAACGGAAAGCACGACGGTCGTTTCTGTCAGCACACCGGAGAGGCGCTTTGAAATCTCGTCCATCAGGGCATCGACGCCCTCACCCGTGATTGCCGAAACGGCGCGAATATCCGAACGGCCTTCGGCGCGCTGCATGATGGCGTCATGCGCTTCCGGCTCGAGACGGTCGACCTTGTTCCAGACCTCGATGATGCGCTTTTCGGCTTCCTTCTCGTCAATGCCGAGATCGCCGAGAATACGCAGCACATCCGCAGACTGGGCGGCATTATCCGGATCGGACATGTCGCGCACGTGCAGAACGAGATCGGCTTCCAGCACCTCTTCCAGCGTGGCGCGGAAGGCGGCGACGAGATGCGTCGGCAGGTCGGAAATAAAACCCACCGTATCGGACAGGATGACTGTGCGACCATGCGGCAGCTTCATCCGGCGTAATGTCGGGTCGAGCGTGGCGAACAGCATGTCCTCCGCCAGAACGCCCGCACCGGTGATGCGGTTGAACAGCGTGGATTTACCGGCATTGGTGTAACCAACGAGGGCCACGATCGGATGCGGAACCTTGCGGCGCTTGGCGCGATGAAGCTGGCGGGTGCGCACCACCTGCTCCAGCTCCTTTTCGAGCTTGACGATGCGATCCTGCAGCAATCGTCTGTCGGCCTCAATCTGCGTTTCACCCGGACCACCCATGAAGCCCGCACCACCGCGCTGGCGTTCAAGGTGGGTCCAGCTTCTGACAAGGCGGCCCTTCTGGTAATTCAGATGCGCGAGATCGACCTGCAGCGTGCCTTCCTTGGTGGAGGCGCGTCGGCCGAAGATTTCAAGGATGAGACCCGTGCGGTCAATGACCTTGGCATTCCACTGCTTTTCGAGATTGCGCTGCTGCACCGGGGTCAGAGGATGATCGACGATCACCAGGCCGGAATCGGTCTCATCGAGCAGATGGCCGATTTCCTCGATCTTGCCGGTGCCGAACAATGTCGCCGGACGCGGCTGGTTGACCGAAACGATCAGACCCTGCGTCACATCCAGATCGATGGCGAGCGCCAGACCCTTCGCTTCCTCAAGCTTGGCTTCAACGGAGCGGCCGGGAGCGACGGGGCCTGCCGCCGCCTCGCGATTTTCGCGCTGCTGCTTGAGGACGGGCACGAGGACAACCGCGCGCATGTCGTCGCGGCGCTTCTCCTGCTCCGGAATGATCGATTCGTTCGAAGTGTCGCGCGTCGAAATGGGCTCAGCCTTATCCAGAAAGAAGATTGCGGCCGACCGCATCCGCGCGGGCGGCCATGGGAACTAACCTGACGGAACGGGAAATGTTCCCGATCCGGGTCAGTCTATATCGAATATCCGTCGAGGGAGCCGATCAGGCCGCGCCTTCTTCGCTTTCGAACATCTGCATCGGCTGGCCGGGCATGATGGTGGAGATCGCATGCTTGTAGACCAGCTGCGAATGACCGTCACGGCGCAAAAGCACGCAGAAATTGTCGAAGGAGGTGACAACGCCCGTCAGCTTGACGCCGTTGATCAGGAAAATCGTGAGCGAAATCTTCTGCTTACGAACGGTATTGAGGAAGAGATCCTGAAGGTTTTGAGAACGTTCCGCCATAGCGCCGCTTCTTTCTTTTTTGCCGGCAGGGATACCGGAAAATAATCAATCAATAATAAGCCGGCCAAGTCTTGTCCCCCGCTTGGCTGACCTCAAACTCTGGTATCAAATCATGTTCCGTTCCGCAACGGTCAAAACAGTCTGACGACTACGAGTATTGACCCGCATTTTCGATTCGGGACAGTCAAAAATATTGTATCGAAACACGGAAAAGTTGTTCCACGTCGCGCACCGCATCGGCGGATGCAAAGAGTACGACACGGTCTTTCGCCTTGATTTTCGTGCTGCCGTCAGGACGGATCACCACGCCGTCGCGATAGATCGCTCCGATGCGCACGCCTTCGGGCATGTCGATGTCGCGGAACGATTGCCCGACCAGCGGCGATGTCTCCAGCGCCTCCGCCTCGATTACCTCCGCCGAACCGCGCTGCACGGCATAGACCGAACGGATGCGACCCTTGCGCACATGCTGAAGCACGCGGGAGATCGTCACTGCCCTGGGGTTGATATAGGCATCGAGACCCAGAGAACGGGCGACATCGTGGAATGACGTGCTGTTCAAGAGCGCCAGATTCGATTTGCAGCCGAGCTGCTTGGCAATCACGGCGGCCAGAATATTGGTCTGGTCATTGTTGGTGAGCGTGACAATCAGGTCCGCATCCTGAATATCGGCCTGCATCAGGATTTTCTGATCGAGCGCCGAACCGTGCATGACAATGGTGTGGCTCAGCTGCTCGGATGCGGAAACCGCCCTGTCGCGGTCGGCCTCGATGATCTTCACCCGCGTTTTCGGCTGCAGCTCCTCGATCTTGCGCGCGACGAAATGGCCGATGTTGCCGGCGCCTGCAATCACGATGCGCTGCGCTTCCTGCTCCTCGTGACCGAAGAGGCTTAAGGTACGGCGGGCGTGCTGGCGCTGGCAGATGACATAGGCAAGGTCGCCCACCCGCAACTGTTCCGAAGAATGCGCCACCTTGAGGATACCATTTCGGTAAACGCCCACCACCGTGGCGATGAGGTCGGGAAAGAGGCTGGAGAGTTGCTGCAGCGGCGTATTGATGACAGGGCAATCTTCCATGCACTCGATGGCCAGCATGTAGATCGTATCTTCCGCGAATCGCACGACGTCGGTGGCGCCCGGGAAAGCGATACGCCGCAGCACCATCTTGCCGACTTCGACTTCCGGAGAAATCGTCACGTCAATGGACATGTTCTCGCGGCTGAAGAGATCGGCATATTCCGGCTTCAGATAGCTCTGGTCGCGGATGCGGGCGATCTTGGTCGGCACGCTGAAGAGCGCATGCGCCACCTCACAGGCGACGATATTGATCTCGTCATGCAACGTCACCGCGATGATCATGTCGGCCTGATCGGCGCCGGCCTTGGCCAGCATGTCCGGGTGAGCGCCATGGCCGACATAACCGCGCACATCCAGCGTCTCGGTTATGGCGGTAATAAGCGGTGCGGCGGTATCGATGACAGATACCTCATTGTCTTCCCGCGACAATTGTTCGGCGATGCCGTAACCCACCTGCCCTGCGCCGCAAATGATGACTTTCATGCTGTCTCTCTGACGGAATAATCGTTTACGGCGAAGCGCCTTCGTCCCTTATACGCCGAGAGATTTCAGTTTGCGATGCAGCGCCGACCTTTCCATGCCGACAAATTCCGCCGTGCGCGAAATATTGCCGCCGAAGCGGTTGATCTGGGCCATCAGGTAGTCCCGCTCGAACATTTCACGCGCTTCGCGCAGCGGCAGGGTCATGATGTGCTGGTCGCCCTGCGCCGAAATCTTCGGCAGCATATCGCCAATATCCGACGGCAGCATGTCGGCCGAGATCGGCGCTTCGCCGCCCTCGGGACGCGCCAGGATCATCAGCCGCTCGATATTGTTGCGAAGCTGGCGGATATTGCCCGGCCAGTCGTGGGTCTGGAGAACGGCCATGGCGTCATCCCCGATCTTGCGCGGGCGGATGCCCGCCTGCTCGGAAATCTGCCGCATGAACATGTCGACGAGGAAAGGGATATCCTCGCGGCGCTCGGAAAGCGCCGGCACCTTCACCGGCACAACGGCGAGACGATGATAGAGGTCCTCGCGGAACTGGCCTTCGGCGATCAGGCTTTCAAGGTGATGGGCGGTTGAGGAAATGATGCGCACATCCACCTTCACCCGCTTGCCGCCGCCGACACGCTCGAACTGCTGATCGACCAGCACGCGCAGGATCTTGTTCTGCGTTTCGCGCGGCATTTCGCCGACTTCATCGAGATAGAGAACACCGCGATGGGCCTCTTCGAGCGCGCCCACCTTACGCGGCTGTCCTGGCAGGCCTTCCGTACCGAAAAGCGCGATTTCCATGCGGTCCGGCGTGATCGTCGCCGCATTCAGCGCCACGAAAGGTCCCGTGGCGCGTGAGGATTTCTTATGCACCATGCGCGCCACCAGCTCCTTGCCGGAACCGGAGGGGCCAAGGATCATGATACGGCTGTTGGTGGGGGCGACCCGGTCGATGGTCTGGCGAAGCTGCGACACGGCAAGTGATGCGCCGACGAGTTCAACCGCGTCACCGGTGCGCTTCTTGAGTTCCTGAACCTCGCGCTTCAGCTTGGAGTTTTCCAGCGCCCGCTCGGCGATCAGGATCAGCCGGTCGGCCTTGAACGGCTTTTCGATGAAGTCGAAAGCGCCACGCTTGATGGCGTTGACGGCGGTTTCGATATTGCCGTGACCGGAAATCATGACGACAGGAATTTCAGGGTGGCGGCTCTTGATTTCATCCAGCAGCGCCAGACCGTCGAGCTTCGAGCCCTGCATCCAGATGTCGAGAAAGATCAGGCGCGGCACGCGTTCCGAAATGGCGGCCAGCGCGCTGTCACTGTCGAACGCCATGCGGGTCTCGTGCCCCTCGTCGGAAAGAATGCCCGCTACGATTTCGCGAATGTCCGCCTCGTCATCCACGACCAGAATATCAGACGCCATATGCTGCTTCCTTGTTATTTTCGCTGCCGACCGCCTCGATATAGGGCAGCAGCACTCGGATCATGGCGCCATGGCCATGGTCGAATTCGGCCGGGGCATCATGGAGCTCCAGATACCCGCCATGTTCTTCGATGATCTTCTTCACGATGGCGAGGCCGAGGCCCGTGCCCTTGTCCCGCATCGTCATATAGGGTTCGAGAATGCGGTGACGGTTCTCGACGGGAAGGCCGCGGCCATTGTCGATGATATCGGCCACGAAACGCGAATTGGCCTCGTCGAAGGATGCGCGCACCAGGATTTTACCCGGACGCTTTTCGCCTTCCACCGCCTCAATCGCTTCCGTCGCATTCTTGATGAGATTGCCGAAGGCCTGCCCCAGCATGCGGGCATCGAACATGCCCTCCAGCGGGATGTCGCCCAGCTCTGTTGAGAACTTCGTGTCGGCGGCGCTGATTTCGCGCAGGAACGCCGCGTCCTTCAGTATCGATCGCAGGTCCGATTTTTCCTTCGTCGGCTTCGGCATACGCGCAAAAGCCGAGAATTCATCCACCATCCGGCCGATATCCCCAACCTGCCGGACGATGGTATCCGTACACTGGTCGAAGATGGCGCGGTCGCTCTCGTCTATCTGCTTGCCGAAACGGCGCTTGATGCGCTCGGCGGAAAGCTGGATCGGCGTCAGCGGGTTCTTGATTTCATGGGCAATGCGGCGCGCCACATCCGACCATGCCGTCGAGCGCTGGGCAATGACGAGATCGGTAATGTCATCGAGCGTGATGACGTAGCTGTCGCGGCTGTCGCGGGCGTCCTCGCGGGTCACCTGCACGTTCAGAGTCCGCTCCTTGCCGCGCCGCATGATGTTGATCTGCTTGCGGAAGTTACCGCGCGACCAGGTATTCGCCTCGGTCACGACCTGTTCGATTTCAGGCGCGATCTCCGAAAGCTGCGCGCCGATAAGCTGCTCGGAGGTCTGCGCCAGGAATTCTTCACCCGAGGGATTGACGATGGTGATCCTGCGGTTCTCATCGACGCCGATGACAGCGGCGGTGACGCCTGACAGCACGGCCTCGATGAAGCGGCGGCGATCGTCAATATCGTCTTTCGCTTCGATGATCTGGTCCTGCTGGCTGCGCAGTTCCGAGACCATCTTGTTGAAGGTGCGCGAGAGACGCCCGACGTCGCCGTCGACGGCGCGCACGGGCACCAGCACATGCATGTTGCCGGTGGCGACACTGTCGGCGGCGCTGATGAGAAGGCGGATCGGCCGCACGATACGGTCGGCCACCGCGATCGCCGTCCATATCGCCGCAAGAAGCACGATCAGCGCGAAACCGAGATAGAGGATCGCAAACGCGATCTGCAGCGGCGCGCGGCCTGCCTCCATCGCCTTGTATTCGGCGCGGTTCTCTTCCATCAACCGCATCGCGCCCATCACCTTGGGATCGACGGCGCGTACGGTGTAAAGGAAGGTGCCGCTGATGCCCTCAAGCTTGATAATGGCGCCAACGAGGTTGGTGATGCCAGGCGGGATCAACGTCGGCTGGCCGGCGGCGGCCTTTTCCAGCGCATCATGCGGAATGGCGGGAAGCGGTTTTTCCGTCTTGATATCGGCCTGCGCGACGGCGTCGCCGTCTTCCTGCACCAGAAACGCGCCAAGCAGGCCGCGTCCCTTGGCCTGACGGGTCATGAGGTCAACGAAGCCGGTACGGTCGAGATAAAAAAGCGCGCGGTTGCGGTCGAGGTCGGTGGCCATCGACAGGGTCTGGCCCTGAAGATAACCGGCATTTTCCATCATATAGGCCTGGGCGATGTTGCTCGATGAATCGACGATCGACTGCGTGCGCAGCGAAAACCAGCGGTCGAGACCGACATTCAGCGTCAGGCTGGCGAAAATGGCGACAAGCACGGCGGGCGTGATCGCCACGATGGAGAACAGCACGACGATACGTACGTGCAGACGCGCCGCCGCCCTGCCCTTTTTGCGCGCTTTCAGCAGGCGGTTGATTTCTCGGCCGATCAGGAAAATCAGACCGATCACAAAAATCGAATTGATCACGACCGAAGCGATGACGACATTCGATGTCGGCGCAATGGGCGTCACGCCGAGAAGCACGAAAAGGGTGAGAATGGCGCAGACGAGGGCGACGCCAGCGAGCACCAGCCCCGGCAGAGCGAAAGACATCCTGCGATCGGCAACCACCATGCCCGCTGCTTCGTCAGCAACGGCGTTTTCGGCGGCGGGTTTCCGCATCAACTACTCCCAATCGCTGGCCAGCCAGCACCACATTCCTGAAGTCAGGCAAGACTCGCCGCAGTTCGGCGAATCTCTCCCTCCTAGTGTTTTCCAAGCAACACAATGTGGCGAAAATGCAACGACAGATGCGACCTTGTCAACATTCTCAGCTGGGGCGGGAGCTGCGATACACGGAAACTCCAAGCTCGCGGATTTTCTTGCGCAATGTATTGCGGTTGAGGCCGAGAAGATCGGCAGCCTTGATCTGGTTGCCGCGCGTCGCCGTCAAGGCGGCGAGAATCAACGGATATTCCAGTTCACGCAGCACGCGGTCATAAAGACCCGGCGGCGGCAGGCCATCGCCGAAGCTTGCGAAATAATCCCGCATGTTTTCCTCGACCGCCTGCGAAATGGTGAGCGAGCCGGTACGGACCGCCATCTTGTCGAGCGGGCTGTCCGGGACATCCGACTGCAATTCCTGCTCGATGATCTCGCGGGTGATGACTTCCTGCGGATAAAGCGCCATCAGCCGGCGGATCAGGTTTTCCAGCTCGCGCACGTTGCCCGGCCAGGCATAGGCCTTCATGACTTCCAGCGCCTCGGTCTCGAAACGCTTGCCTTCCAATCCTTCCTTTTCACCCTGCTGGATGAAATGGCGCACGAGATCGGGAATATCCTCGGCACGGTCGCGCAGCGGCGGCAGGCGCAGCGGCACGACGTTCAGGCGATAATAGAGGTCTTCGCGGAAGAGACCCTGATTGATCGACTGCTTCAAATCCTTGTTGGTGGCGGCGACGATGCGGACATCGGTGCGGATCGGCGTACGTCCGCCGACGGTCGTGTATTCACCCTGCTGCAAGACGCGCAGCAGGCGCGTCTGGGCGTCCATAGGCATGTCGCCGATTTCATCGAGGAACAGCGTGCCGCCCTCGGCCTGTTCGAAACGGCCGGTCGAGCGGTTCTGCGCGCCGGTGAAAGCGCCCTTCTCATGGCCGAACAGTTCGGATTCGATCAGATCGCGCGGGATTGCCGCCATGTTGATGGCGACGAAGGGCCCGTTGCGGCGCTTGCCGTAATCATGCAGCGCGCGCGCCACCAGCTCCTTACCCGTACCGGATTCGCCTGTTATCATCAGCGTCAGGTCGGTCTGCATCAGGCGGGCGAGAACGCGGTAGATTTCCTGCATCGCCGCCGAACGGCCAACGAGCGGCATGCCATCCTGCATGTCGTCATCAAGCTTGGCCGGCTTGCGCTTCGGCTCCGACAGGGCGCGGCCGATGATGGCGATCAGTTCCGTCAGGTCGAAGGGCTTCGGCAGATAGTCGTAAGCGCCTTTTTCCGAGGCCTTGATGGCGGTCATGAAGGTGTTCTGCGCGCTCATGACGAGAACCGGCAGATCCGGACGGGCCTTCTTGATGCGCGGCAGAAGGTCGAAGGCGTTTTCATCCGGCATCACGACATCGGTCACGACAAGATCGCCCTCGCCCGCCGAAACCCAGCGCCAGAGCGTTGCGGCATTGGAGGTGATGCGCACGTCGTAACCGGCGCGGCTCAGCGCCTGGTTCAGAACGGTGCGGATTGCGGCATCATCATCGGCGACGAGGATCGTAGCTGTCATGGGTCATTTCCTGTCGTGTTCGGCAAGGTGATGTCGTCGAGCGCCACTTCCGGCGAGACGGGCATCAATACGCGGAAAGTCGTGCGGTGGTTCTGGCTGTCGCATTCGACAATGCCGCCATGGGCGCCGATCAGCTTGGCGACAAGCGCCAAGCCCAGGCCCGAACCATTCGTCTTGGTGGTGATGAAGGGATCGAAGAGATGCGGCAGCAGATCGGCCGGAACGCCCGGACCATTGTCATGCACGCAGAATTCGAGCGGCAGCGAGATGCGCTCGCGGCTGCCGGCGACCGAAAGCCGCATGCCGGGACGATAGGCCGTCGTCAGCAATATCTCGCCATCCGGCTGATTACCGACGGCTTCGGCCGCATTCTTCACCAGATTGAGGAAGACCTGCACCAGCTGGTCACGATTGGCATAGACCGGCGGCAGCGACGGGTCATAGTTCTCGGAAATCTTGATGTTGCGGGCAAAACCGGCCCTGGCGATGGCCTTCACATGATCGAGCACCGAATGGATGTTGACCGGCACGCGATCCACCGGCCGCTCGTCGGAAAACACCTCCATGCGGTCGACCAGCGAAACGATACGGTCGGTCTCATCGCAGATCAGCCGCGTCAGCGCCCGGTCCTCATCGGCAACCGATGTCTCCAGAAGCTGGGCCGCGCCGCGAATGCCTGACAGCGGGTTCTTGATTTCATGCGCGAGCATCGAGGCAAGGCCGGTGACGGAACGGGCAGCGGCGCGATGGGTCAATTGCCGGTCGATCTTGTCGGCCATCGACCGTTCCTGGAAGACGACGACAACCGAACCCGGCTCGCTGACAACAGGCGCTACATAGAGATCGACCAGCTTGTCCTGTCCAAGCCGTGGCGAACTCAGATCGACCCGATATTCGTTCACCGGCGCGCGGCGTTCCCGCACCTGATCGATCAGCGCCAGAAGCGGGCTGCCGAAGGGAATGAATGTGGAGACGCGATAGCGGGCGAGATGGGAGGCGCTCGCCCCGAAAAAGGCTTCCGCTTCCCAATTGGCAAACGCGATGAAACCTTCGGCATCCACCAGAATGACGGGATTCTGAACCGCGTTCAGAACCGCCATGGCAAGCGGGTTTGCATCTGCCGGGCTGTGTTTGTCGGCGCTCATGCGGCCTTCCTTGCGGCGTCTTCGCCCGCATTTGCGCAAAGTGCGGAGCGCAGCAGATCGGCCACCTCCACCGTGTCACGCGATGTCATGATTTGAGCCTTGTCTGGCGTGGCGATCTCTGGCGCGAAACGGTCGAGATACCAACCCAGATGTTTGCGGGCATGCCGGAGACCGGCTTCCATTCCGTAAAATTCCAGCATCATTTCGTAATGCTCGATGGCAATGGCGGGAATATCGTCGCGGTGCGGTGCTGCATGTCCGGCGAGCACTGCCGGCAGCCAGGGTTGTCCCTGTGCGCCGCGCCCGACCATGACGGCATCCGCACCCGAACGGCGCAGGATTTCGCGCGCATCTTCGGCGGTCTCCACATCTCCATTGGCGATGAGAGGGACGGAAATTACATCGCGAACGGCGCGGATGGCGTTCCAGTCCGCCCGTCCCTCGTAAAACTGCATGCGGGTGCGGCCGTGAATGGTGATGAGCTGAACACCTGCCGCCTGGGCGCGGCGGGCGATATCAGGCGCATTGATGGTGTTTTCGTCCCAGCCCAGCCGCATCTTCAGCGTCACAGGCACATCGACCGCATTGACCGTCGCCTCGATCAGCGAGAGCGCGTGATCGGGGTCACGCATCAGCGCCGAGCCGGAATAACCGCCCGTCACCTTCTTGGCCGGACATCCCATATTGATATCGATGATGCCGGCGCCGTTATCGGCCGCGATCTTCGCCGCCTCGGCCATGAAATGCGCCTCGCGCCCGGCAAGCTGCACCATATGCGGAACCATGCCGGCATTTTTCAGCCGCGCCCAGGATTCTCCCCTGTTAGCGACAAGTTCGCGGCTCGCCACCATTTCCGTCACGACGAGACCCGCACCATAACGCCAGGCAAGCTGCCGAAACGGCAGATCCGTGACGCCCGACATGGGCGCCAGCACGGCACGATTACGGATCGTAACTGAGCCGATGCTGAACGGTTCTGACAACTCCGGAAGATGCAATTGATGATCTTTCATGCAGAAGGGTTATTTGCATTATTTTTAGACAGTGTTTGCGCGGTTGCCAAGCACTTTTAGAGGGTTGCACCTTTTATTTGCTGGGCGACTGCCTGCCTGTTTTGCTGTCGGCAGCAATTTGTGCAGGTTGAAAGGCCAATGACGACCGATCCTGCGACATGCAGGGGCGAATGCGCGTCTTATCGGGCTGGCCATCCGGGTTTTGAAACGCTAGAGCAGGACTGTCAACCGCTAAGGGTTGCGCGCAAAGCATATGACCAATGCAGGAAAGTACTATGAAACTCGGCATCGTCATCGTCGCCGCGGGACGCGGTGAAAGGGCAGGCTCGCCACAGGAAGGGCCGAAGCAATATCGCCCGATCGGCGGCAGGGCCGTGATCGAGCATACATTGGCGACGTTCCTCGGCTGGAATGGCGCCTCCCCCATCGTGGTCGTCAGCCATGCCGACGATAAAGCACTGCTGTCACCAATCCTGCAGCGACTGGATGCGGGTGAGCGGATTGTCACCGTGACAGGCGGCGCGACGCGCCAGCAATCGGTGCTGGCCGGGCTGGAGGCGCTCGCCTCGGAAGAGCTGACGCATGTTATGATCCATGACGCTGTGCGGCCTTTCGTCGCCGTGGACATGCTGGAACGCATCATCGCCCTGCATCAGGCTGGCGCCACCGGCGTTCTGCCTGCCCTGCCCGTCACCGATACACTGAAGCGCGGCTCTGACGACCTCGTCGTAGAGACAGTTTCCCGGCAGGGTCTTTATGCGGCGCAGACACCGCAGAGCTTCAATTACGGTGATATTCTTCGCGCGCATCGCGCTGCTGCTGCTTCCGGCAAAACGGATTTCACCGATGACGCATCCATCGCCGAATGGGCCGGGCTGACGGTGACGCTGACCGAAGGTTCGGTCGACAACGTAAAACTCACTCTCAAGCGGGATATCGCCATGGCCGATGAAAAGCTTTCTCACGGATTGCCCGACGTGCGCACCGGCAATGGTTACGACGTGCATCAGCTTGAGGCCGGGGATGGCGTCACCCTCTGCGGCATCTTCATCGATCATGACCAGAGACTGAAAGGTCATTCGGATGCCGATGTGGCGCTGCATGCGCTGACCGATGCGCTGCTCGCCACCTGCGGCGCCGGCGATATCGGCGACCATTTCCCGCCCTCGGATCCGCAATGGAAGGGTGCGGCCTCCCGTATCTTCCTCGAACACGCGGCCAAGGTGGTGCGAGACAATGGCGGCACGATCATGAATGCCGACGTTTCGCTGATCGCCGAAGCGCCACGCATCGGTCCGCACCGCCAGGCCATGCGGGAAGCGCTTTCGGACATGCTCGGCATCGCGCTGGAGCGCTGCTCGGTGAAGGCGACGACCAACGAGACGATTGGCTTCGTCGGCCGCCGGGAGGGCATTGCGGCGATCGCCACCGCCACCGTTGTCTACCGGGGCAGACCGCTATGAGCCTTTTTCCCGCTGACATAGAAGAACTGGCGCGGCGGATCATCGCCGATTTCACCGCCCGCGGTTTCATGGTCTCGACAGCCGAGAGCTGCACGGGCGGCCTGATCGCCGGCACGCTGACGGAGATTGCCGGCTCTTCCGCCGTCGTCGATCGTGGTTTCGTCACCTATACCAATGAAGCCAAGATGGACATGCTGGGGGTTGGCGTCGCGACACTGGCGAATTTCGGCGCGGTATCCCGGCAGACGGCGCTGCAGATGGCGCATGGCGCGCTATTCCGTTCACGGGCGGATTTTGCCGTGGCCGTAACCGGCATTGCAGGCCCGGGCGGCGGCTCTTCGGAAAAACCGGTGGGACTGGTGCATCTAGCGGCCAAGGCGCGCAACGGCCAGAGCCTGCATAAGGAGATGCATTACGGCGATATCGGTCGCACCGAAATCCGTCTTGCGACGGTTAAGACAGCGCTCGAGATGCTGACCGCACTTAGTCAGGCCGGGTCGGCATAAATCTTGTCGGCGCGGGTCTCGAAAGCTTCCGCGAACATGCGGAACGCCCGGTCGAACATCGACCCCATGACCGCGCCGAGCAGTCGGTTCTTGAATTCATAGTCGATGAAGAAATGAATGGCTGAGCCGTCCTCGTCCGAGGCCTCGAAACGCCAGCGATTTTCGAGATATTTGAACGGTCCGTCGATATATTTCACATCAATGGCGCGCTCCGCAGGATTCAGCAGCACCTGGGTGGTGAAGGTCTCACGAATGGCCTTGTAACCAACCGTCATATCCGCCACCAGCAGCATCTTGCCGTCGCGTTCCTTGCGCGAGCGGACCGTGAGCGCCTCGCAAAGGGGAAGAAACTGCGGATATTTCTCCACATCGGCGACGAGGTCGTACATGCGGTCGGGCGAGTGTTTGACAAGGCGATGCGTTTCGAACTGTGGCATGAGCGGCAGTTAATCCTCGATAACGAGAAGATCAAGAAGGCGGCGAAACTGTTTTCGGCTTTTCAGCTGGAATACCGGCACATCAGGACCATAAAGCGCGAAATTCTGCTCAAAAATCGGCGCGTGGCGGCGTTCGAAATTCCAGATATAGCGCAGGAAATCGATGTCTATCCTTTCGGGACATCCCTCCGCCATTTCGGGCCGCGCCTTGCCGTAACCCTTGATCGCCCGGCTGACGGCGCCCCACAGGCAGAGCCAGCGCGGCATGCGCACCCAGAGAACGATGTGAGACCTCGGCAGACGCATATCGAAAGACGACGGGTTGCTGCCGTCCATCAGCCAGCGTTCTTCGGTGATGATGGCGGCTATCCTCTGCCGTTGCTCATGGCGGGCGCGCGCCTGCCAGCCGGGCAGCCAGAAAATCTCACGATCCATGGAGATATAACGAAGACCGAAATTGCGTGCCAGCTTCTGCGAAAGGGTCGACTTGCCGCCGCCGGAACAGCCAACGACCAAGATGCGCTGCGCGCCGGCGATAATCGCGGCGGCATCTTCTACCCTGTGAAGATAGTTCGGCATTTGATAGACCTCATCTAACCGCTGGATATATTTCTGCCACCCGGTCATAACGCTTGAGCGATATCGTTACCGCGCATGGCAGTTACGGAAAATTGACTATTGTAACCCCGTCGCAGGGATTGCTATTTATTTGCGACTAATATTACACCCATTGGATGCAACGGCGCTGGAAGCTCCCGATTTCACCCAGCGTATTCATCCTTGGGTTCAGACCCGACACATAACCGCTTTGAGCCACTGAGTGAGCCGATGGACGATTTTTCCAACATCATCAACCTTCTCGAATCCGCAAAACAACTCGCATCGATGAACGGCATGCCGGTGCTTGCCTATCTTATCGATGTCGCGAAATGCGAGGCGAGAGAGAACAAGCCGGTTCTGCGCAAGCGCAAACGCGGCGAATCAACCGCCAAGGAAGACTGTTAATTGCCGGCGCGCAGAGCCGACCGATAAAGCCGACTGGCCCAATCTTCAAGACGATGTCATAATCAAACAATGAAAACGGCCGCTTTTTCCAGGCGGCCATTTCTTTGCACAATGGAAACGACAGCGTCATGACAGCCGCATCCGCCGATATCAGAACCTACAGGGAAGAAAGACCGAAAGAACGGCATGGCTTCGTTCAAATCGTTCTTCCGGTCTCTGGGCGTCTGCTGATCGATGTAGCCGGACGGCAGGACGAATTGTCGAGCGGGCGCGGCGTCTTCATCCATCGCGACGCGCCGCATACCCAGGAGGCGACAGCGAGCAATCACTCACTGGTCGTCGATATCGATGAAAGCGCCCTTCCCGCGCAAACACTCGAAAAATTTGCCCGTTCACCGTTTCTCGACATAGCGCAGGATACGCGGCAATTGATCGCCTATATGCGCGGCATCATCGGAACGGAAGGGCGGCGCGACGATATTGCCGGCCTGTGGGCGCCACTGCTGATCGACAGTCTGGCCGATGAAAGAACCGATATCCGCCAACGTCTGCACAGGCTCGCTGGGATCATTAGGGCGGAGCCGTTCTTCCCCTGGACCATAGGGATGCTTGCCTCCTGCGTGACGATCAGCGACAGCCGTCTGCATGCTCTTTTTCTCGAAGAATTCGGCCTGCCGCCTCACCGCTGGCTGGCCCGGCTGCGCATGGACAAGGTCTGTGCATTGCTCGACGATTCCACCCTGCCAATTGCCGAGATTGCCCTGCGGGCCGGCTTTTCCGACCAGACGGCATTGACGCGCGCCATGCGCAATGCAGTGGGTGAAACACCCGCTGCCTATCGCCGGAACCGCGGCATTCATTAGAACCATCGACACGGACATCAGGAGTTTTTGTCAAGACAGCCGAAAGGGGCTGTGGCACATCGCAGGCAAATGTGAATGCGGATGTGACAGGACATGAACAGAACAGGTCTCGGTGTTTTTTATGGCATGCTGGCGGGAGCGATGTGGGGAGGCATCTTCCTCGCCCCCAAACTCGTGCCGGATTTTTCCGCCCTGCAACTGTCGACGGCGCGTTACCTCACCTACGGGCTGATTTCCCTCATCATCATCGGACCGCGCATCAGGCGGGTTTCCGCCCGTTTTGGCGCACGGGAATGGCTTGCTCTGGGCTGGCTGAGCATGATCGGCAATATCGCCTATTATGTCTTCATTTCCACGGCGGTTAAACTCAGCGGCGTTGCTTTCACCTCCATCATCATCGGTTTCCTGCCCGTCGCCGTCACCATCATCGGCAGCCGCGATCACGGCGCGGTATCGCTGCGGCGGCTATGGCCGTCGCTTGTTTTCGGCGCGATCGGCATTGTCGGCATTTCCTGGCAATCGCTGGTGCAAGGCGATGGTGGGCTCAATGTTTCACGCGTCATCGGCCTTGCCTGCGCACTCGGCGCACTTGCCTCGTGGACGGCCTTCGCCGTCGGTAACGCCCGCTGGCTTTCCCGCCTCCACGATGTCAGCGCCGATGACTGGAACATGATGACGGGTGTGGTGACCGGCGCGCTGGCTCTGGCGCTGGCAATTCCGGCTTTCGGCTTTGGCGGCGCAAGCCACACTTCCGCGGATTGGCTGCATTTCGCCGCCGTTGCCGCAGGCCTCGGCGTCACCGCCTCGATCATCGGCAATGCGCTATGGAACCGCATGAGCCGGCTTCTGCCGCTCACCATGGTCGGACAGATGATCCTGTTCGAAACGCTGTTTGCGCTGCTTTACGGTTTTCTCTGGGAGGGACGTGGCCCAACGCTGGTTGAGGTCGTCGCGATCTGCTCGGTGGTGCTGAGCGTGGTGCTGTGCATGCGGGCGCATCGGCCGGAGAAGGCTGTGGCGTAATTAGCTTAAGGGCCGAAGACAGGCGATTGAGCCATTTCGTAAGGATCGCCTCCAGCTCAACGTCATCCTCGGGCCCGTCCCGAGGATCCAATCACGTATCGTAAAGTACAGAGGTTGCAGATGCTCGGGACAAGCCCGAGCATGAGAGCGTGCAAAACGTGCGATGACACGTCGTTTTGCCCAGCCTTTCCGCCCCTGCTTACTCCGCAGCAGCCAGCAGCTTCTTCTCGCGGGCCGCACGCAGGCGTTCAAAGTCGTCGCCGGCATGGTGCGAGGAGCGGGTCAGCGGGCTCGACGAGACCATGAGGAAGCCCTTGGTATAGGCCACCGTCTCGTAGGACTTGAATTCCTCCGGTGTCACGAAGGCCTCGACCTTGTGGTGCTTGCGGGTCGGCTGCAGATACTGGCCGATGGTCAGGAAGTCCACATCGGCGCTGCGCAGGTCGTCCATCAACTGCAGCACTTCGTTTCGCTCTTCGCCAAGGCCGACCATGATGCCCGACTTGGTGAACATGGTGGGGTCGAGTTCCTTCACCCGCTGCAACAGGCGCACGGAGTGGAAATAACGCGCGCCGGGACGAACCGTCAGGTAGTTGCCCGGAACGGTTTCCATATTGTGGTTGAAGACATCGGGCTTCGCGGCAACAACACGCTCCAGCGCGCCGGGCTTCTTCAGGAAGTCAGGCGTGAGGATTTCGATGGTCGTCGTCGGAGACGCCGCACGGATCGCCCAGATCACCTTCTCGAAATGTTCAGCGCCGCCATCGGCGAGGTCATCGCGGTCGACCGAGGTTATGACGACGTGCGACAGGCCCATCTGCTTCACGGCCTTGGCGACATTCTCGGGCTCGTCCATGTCAAGCGGATTGGGCTTGCCGGTCGCGACGTTGCAGAAGGCGCAGGCGCGGGTGCAGATCTCACCCATGATCATGAAGGTCGCGTGCTTCTTGTCCCAGCACTCGCCGATATTCGGACAGCCGGCTTCCTCGCACACCGTTACCAGCTTGTGGCTGCGCACCAGTTCGCGCGTCTCGTGATAACCCTTGGAGGTCGGCGCCTTGACGCGGATCCACTCCGGTTTGCGCATGACCTCGGTATCGGGCTTGTGCGCCTTTTCCGGGTGACGGATACGCTTTTCTTCGGACGACGTCCTGTCGAGAATAGTGACCATTAAAAACCTGCTTCCATCGCCTTTAGCGATCTAAACATCTGTTGGCCGGATGCTTTAGAACAATTCCAGAAAAAGCGTAAGCCCCTTCCGGTCACGAAGCCTTGTCAGCGCCGCACCAGCTTCGCCAGAAACAGCAGCAGGCTTGCCCCGAGGAAAGACGTGACGAAGTAGCCGAGCCTGCTGTCCTGCACGAAAACATCGAAGGTTCTCAGCACCGCAACAGCCACCACCGAACCGACAATACCGAGCACGATGTTCATGAAAACGCCGAAGCGCATGTCCATGAGCTTGCCCGCAAGCCAGCCGGCGAGACCGCCGATGATGATTGCTGCAATCCAGCCTACACTTTCCATTCCCACGCTCCCTGAAAGAACCGGCCCCTTGAGCGGCCTGCATCGAGACATATGGGACACCCGGCAAGGTTAGACAATGCCGGGTATCACGGAGCACTTATGCGTTCAGCACACGCCCATAGGCGTCGAGCACGCTTTCCTTCATCGACTCCGAAATGGTCGGATGCGGGAAGATCGTGTGCATCAGGTCTTCTTCAGTGGTCTCAAGGTTCATCGCAACAACGAAGCCCTGAATGAGTTCGGTCACTTCAGCACCGACCATGTGCGCGCCAAGCAGTTCACCCGTCTTCTTGTCGAAAATGGTCTTGACCATGCCCTGATCTTCGCCGAGCGCCACGGCCTTGCCGTTTGCTGCAAAGGAGAAGCGGCCGACGCGGATGTCGCGTCCCTGTTCCTTCGCCTTGGCTTCGGTGAGACCGACCGAGGCGACCTGCGGGTTGCAATAGGTGCAGCCGGGAATCTTGAGCTTGTCCATCGGGTGGACATTCGGCAGACCGGCGATCTTTTCGACGCAGATGACGGCCTCATGTTCGGCCTTGTGGGCAAGCAGCGGCGGGCCGGCAACGTCGCCGATGGCATAGATACCAGGTACGTTGGTCTTGCCGTAACCGTCGATGACGATGAAACCGCGATCCGTCTTCACGCCCGCTGCCTCGAGGCCGATACCTTCGATATTGGCGACGACGCCGACGGCCGAAATCATCCGGTCAGCGGTGATCTTATCGGAAGAACCGTCCTTCTTCTCAAGCGTCGCGGTGATGGAGTTCGCACCCTTCTCCACCTTGGAAACCTTGGTTTCCAGATGGATTTTCATGCCCTGCTTTTCGAGCTGCTTCTTGGCGAAGGTGGAAATTTCCGCATCCTCGACCGGCATGACCTGGCTCATGATTTCGACGACGGTAACGTCGACGCCCATGGTGCGGTAGAAGCTGGCGAATTCGATGCCGATCGCGCCCGAACCCATGACGAGCAGCGACTTCGGCAGTTCTTCCGGCTTCATCGCCTCGAAATAGGTCCAGATCAGCTTGCCATCCGGCTCAATGCCCGGAAGCGCGCGCGGGCGGGCGCCTGTAGCGACGATGATGTGCTTGGCAGTGTAAGTGCCCTCGCCCAGCGTGTTCTTCGGCACGGGACCCTGCGGCTGAACCACCGGCTTGGTGGACTTGCCGACAACGATTTCGCCCGGCTTGGTGATTTTTGCTTCACCCCAGATGATATCGACCTTGTTCTTCTTGAACAGGAAACCGACGCCATTGTTCATGCGCGCGGCAATGCCGCGCGAACGCGCAACGATCGCCTTCACATCAGGCTTGATCGAGCCTTCCAGCGTCAGGCCGTAATCCTTGGCATGGGTGGCGGTGTGCATGACATCGGCGGTGCGCAGCAGGGCCTTGGTGGGAATGCAGCCCCAGTTGGAGCAGATGCCCGCAAGGTGTTCGCGCTCGACCACGGCAACCTTCATGCCGAGCTGGGCTGCACGGATCGCGGCAATATAACCGCCCGGTCCCGAACCGATGATGATGACGTCATAAGATTGAGCCATAGGTGTCCTGCCTTGTCTTATCGGGTCACGGCATGCCGTTCCGAAACGAGAATTGTTGTCAAAGTCCGAGCATCATGCGAACGACGGGCTCCAGCCCGCGCCCGATGGCCCGCGTGTTTTCAGCATCGAGATGAACGCCGTCCACCGGCGTCGTGCGGGCAACCGACCCGGCGTCGAAAAATCCGCAATCGAGATCGTCGGCAAGGTCCCGGTAAACGGAAGCCAGCATGGCCGATTCATCGATCGCGTCACGAAAGATCGCGCCCATGAAAGGGTTGGCCGTTTCGCACAGTTGCGGCGGCGCGACGATCAGAACATCCGGCGCTTCCCAGTCCGGCACCTGCCAGACATGGTTGCGCACCAGTTTGACCAGCCGCTCCACACCCTTCATCGCGACGATGGCCGAGCCATGAATCGCCGGCTTCAAGTCGTTGGTGCCGAGCATGATGATGACAAGATCGAGCGGCGCATGGCTGTGCAGAAGCGTCGGCAGAAGCCTTGCGCCGTTGCGGTCGCAATCAGCGGTGTGGTCATCATAGGCGGTGGTGCGGCCGCCCAGCCCTTCGTGGATCACATGCACATCAGGCCCGAGCGCCTTTTGCAAGACGCTCGGCCAAAGATCGTCATGGCTGTGCCGGCCACCCGTTTCCGCATCTGATCCCCATGTCAGGGAATCGCCAAAGCAGAGGACCGACTTCACCATCTCACGCTCCGATCAAACCAGCATGCCCATCGGGTTTTCGATATAGCGCTTGAAGGCGCCGATCAGCTCGGCTCCGAGCGCGCCATCGACGCAACGGTGGTCGGTAGAAAGCGTAACCGTCATGACATTCGCGATCTTGATCTCGCCGTTCTTCACGACAGCGCGCTCTTCACCCGCGCCGACCGCCAGAATGGTGGCGTGCGGCGGGTTGATGACGGCAGAGAAGCTTTTCACGCCCATCATGCCCATGTTGGACACGGCGGTCGTGCCGCCCTGATACTCCTCGGGCTTCAGCTTGCGCTCTTTCGCGCGCTTGCCGTAGTCCTTCATCTCGTTGGAGATGGTGGAGAGCGACTTCTCTTCCGCCTTGCGGATGATCGGCGTGATCAGGCCACCCGGAATGGAAACGGCGACGCCGACATCCGAATGCTTGTGCTTGACCATGTTGCTTTCCGTCCAGGAGACGTTGGCGTCAGGCACGTCGCGTAGCGCAAGAGCCAGCGCCTTGATGACCATGTCGTTGACCGAAAGCTTGTAGGCCGGCTTGCCGTCCTTTTCAGACGCAGCCGCGTTGAGCTGGGCGCGCAGCGCGAGAAGCGTATCCAGTTCGCAATCCACGGAAACGTAGAAATGCGGAACCGTCTGCTTGGATTCGACCAGACGCTTGGCGATGACCTTGCGCATGCCGTCGTGCGGCACCAGCTCGTAGGAACCGGGTTCGAACAGCTTGAGAACAGCTTCCTCGGACGGGCCCTTGGCAAGGGCGGCAGCCGGTGCGCCTGCGGATGCTGCGGCGGCAGGAGCTGCCTTCGCACCACCGGAAGCGGCGGCCTTTTCCACGTCTGTCTTGACGATACGGCCATGCGGGCCGGAGCCGGAAACGGCCGAGAGGTCGAGACCGGCTTCCTTGGCGAGACGGCGGGCAAGCGGCGAAGCGAAGATGCGCTCGCCGGACTTTGCAACCGGCGCCGGCGTGGAAGATGCGGCAGCCTGATCGGCGACCGGCTTTTCAGCCTTGGCCGGTGCAGCTTCTTCCTTCGGCGCTTCGGCCTTTGCAGCTTCCTGCTTCGGAGCTTCCGCCTTGGCCTGAGACGGGGCGGGAGCGGCAGCGCCGCCCTTTGCCGCCTCGGCCACATCCTCGCCATCGGCGGCGAGGATAGCGATCAGGGCGTTGACCTTGACGGCTTCGGTGCCTGCGGGAACTACGAGCTTGGCGACCGTGCCCTCGTCGACGGCTTCCACTTCCATGGTTGCCTTGTCGGTCTCGATCTCGGCGATCACGTCACCGGGTGCGACCTTGTCGCCTTCCTTGACCAGCCACTTGGCCAGATTGCCCTCTTCCATCGTCGGAGAAAGGGCAGGCATGGTGATGTTTATCGGCATCGAAACGCCTCCCCTTACTTGTAGCAGACGGTTTTGACAGCCTGAACGACTTCATCGACGTTCGGCAGAGCCAGCTTTTCGAGGTTTGCCGCGTAAGGCATCGGAACATCCTTGCCGGCGATCGTAAGAATCGGCGCATCGAGATAATCGAAAGCGGCGCGCATGACCTGGTTGGCGATGAAGTCACCGACCGATGACTGCGGGAAACCTTCCTCGACCGTGACCAGACGACCGGTCTTCTTGACCGATTCGATGACGGTGGGCAGATCCATCGGACGGATGGTGCGCAGATCGATCAGTTCGACGTCGATGCCGAGCTTTTCGAGTTCCGCAACCGCCTTGATCGCGTAGGTCATGCCGATGCCGAAGGATACGATGGTCGCGTCCTTGCCCTTGCGGTGAATGCGCGCCTTGCCGATCGGCAGCACGAAATCGTCGAGCTTCGGTACTTCGAAGCTCTGGCCGTAGAGAATTTCATTCTCAAGGAAGATGACCGGGTTCGGGTCACGGATGGCTGCCTTCAGGAGACCCTTGGCGTCCGCTGCCGTGTAGGGCATGACGACCTTGAGGCCCGGAATATGGCTGTACCATGCGGCGTAACATTGCGAATGCTGAGCGCCAACGCGGGCAGCAGCACCCGAGGGGCCACGGAACACCATCGGCGCACCCATCTGGCCGCCCGACATGTAAAGCGTCTTCGCAGCCGAGTTGACGATCTGGTCGATCGCCTGCATGGCGAAGTTGAAGGTCATGAATTCGACGATGGGCCGCAGGCCCGTCATTGCCGCACCGACGCCGATACCGGCAAAACCGTGCTCGGTGATCGGGGTGTCGATAACGCGGCGTTCGCCGAATTCCTGCAACAGGCCTTGGGTAATCTTGTAGGCGCCCTGATATTCGGCGACTTCCTCACCCATGACGAAGACTTTTTCGTCGGCGCGCATTTCTTCGGCCATGGCGTCGCGCAGCGCTTCACGCACCGTCGTCATCACCATTTCGGTGCCTTCAGGAATATCCGGATCGGCAGCGACTTCGATCTTAGGTGCTGCCGGAACCTTTGCGGCTTCCTTGGCAGCGCTCGGCTCCTCGGATGCTTCGCGGGTCTTGCCGCCTGCGGCATCCGAATCGGAATTTGCAGCTTCAGCCTTCGGCTCTTCCTTCTTGGCGGAAGAAGAGATGTCGGCAGCGCTTTCGCCTTCCTGGATGAGAACGGCGATCGGCGTGTTGACCTTGACGCCTTCGGTGCCGGCGTCGATCAGCAGCTTGCCGATAACACCTTCATCCACAGCTTCCACTTCCATGGTCGCCTTGTCGGTCTCGATCTCGGCAATCACGTCGCCGGATGTGACCTTGTCGCCTTCCTTTTTAAGCCATTTGGAAAGCGTGCCTTCCTCCATGGTCGGGGAAAGGGCGGGCATAAGAATTTCTATTGGCATGGGTTTCCCTTTCCCGATCAGAGCAGAATGTCGGTGTAGAGCTCGGATACATCCGGCTCTGGGTCGTTCTGGGCGAAGTCTGCGCTATCGGCGACGATATCACGGACATCCTTGTCGATGGCCTTCAACTCGTCTTCGCTTGCCCAGCCATGGTCGATGAGCCGTGCCTTGACCTGTTCGATCGGGTCGTGTTCGGAGCGCATCTTCTGCACTTCGTCTTTCGAACGGTATTTTGCCGGGTCGGACATGGAGTGACCACGGTAACGGTAGGTCAGCATTTCCAGAATGATCGGACCCTTGCCGGAGCGGCAATGTTCCAGCGCCTGATCGGCGGCCGCCTTGACGGCGCGCACATCCATGCCATCCACCTGGATGCCGGGAATGCCGAAGGACTGGCCGCGCAGCGAATAGTTCGACTGGGCGGTGGCGCGGGCGGTCGAGGTGCCCATGGCGTAACGGTTGTTCTCAACGATGTAGATGATCGGCAGCTTCCAGAGAGCGGCCATGTTGAAGCTCTCGTAAACCTGACCCTGGTTGGCGGCGCCGTCACCGAAATAGGTCACGGAGACATTGTCGTTGCCGCGATAGCGGTTGGCGAAGGCGAGACCGGTCCCAAGCGAAACCTGCGCACCGACGATGCCGTGACCGCCGTAGAAATGTTTCTCCTTGGAGAACATGTGCATGGAGCCGCCCTTGCCTTTCGACAGGCCGCCCCTGCGGCCGGTCAACTCGGCCATGACGCCACGCGCGCTCATGCCCAGAGCGAGCATGTGGCCGTGGTCACGGTAAGCGGTGATGACCTGATCGCCTTCCTTCTGCGACATCTGCATGCCGACAACAACGGCTTCCTGACCGATGTAGAGGTGACAGAAACCACCGATGAAGCCCATGCCATAAAGCTGGCCGGCCTTTTCTTCGAAACGGCGGATGAGAAGCATTTCACGATAAGCGTGAAGCTCTTCTTCCTTCGAGAAGTCCGGGCTGTTCTTGCCGGTAAATTCGGTTGCAGCCTTTGCCGTTGTCTTGCGGCCGGATACGGTCGCTGGTTTTCGCGGCGCCATTCATCCCTCCCTGAGTTGCCGTTTGAATGGATAGAGTGGCGCGTACCATATGCAAGAAAATGCCATGCAGCAATGCTTTAAACGCATGGCACATATTCACGCTAAAGCGCTGTGAATAAATCACAAATGATTAATTAACTTGATTTCGGTTAATTAGAAATAAGTGTTCATGATGACGATTTCGTCCGTGCGGGACATATTGAGCTGATAGCGCGAAATCTCGTCGATCATGTCCCGCTCAAGCGAGCCGTCGCTCATCAATTCCACCTGCCGCTCCAGCGCCACGCGCGCCTGCGTGAGCTTTGCGAGCTCCGCAGTACGGGTAATACGCTGCCGCTCCAGCCGCTCCGTCGCCTGGAGGCCGAAGTCGCCATGAATGGAATGATACCCGAAATAGGAAAGAAAAGCGATCGTGATGGCCGGAACGATCAAGCGGCCGAATCGTCTCTTTTTATGATGTCTGGTCCACATACCGGAGAGAAGCCTTAAAACGCATAACGTGATTCTGAGACTAAGCCGGATTGTTTAACTATCCGTTGACCTTAAATTCCTGTCGGCAGATAGGCATAAAAAAGCCCGCCGGAGGGCGGGCTTGAACTGGTGACGAAGTCCTTCAATCTCTCCTCCGTCATGCTCGGACCTGTCCCGAGCATCTGCAACGTCTCAAGTTACTGGGACATTGGCAGATCCTCGGCACAAGGCCGAGGATGACGTCGAATGTGTTGCCAGACCTGTTGTCAACCTCGGTCAGCCGGTCAGCGAGGCTCTGCCGCCCCGCGAACACACATTACCCGCGCAGGATCGAACGGCCGGCGTAAGCGGCCTGCGGGCCCAGCATTTCCTCGATGCGGATAAGCTGGTTGTACTTTGCGAGCCGGTCGGAACGGGCAAGCGAACCGGTCTTGATCTGACCGCAGTTGGTTGCGACCGCGAGATCGGCGATGGTGGAATCTTCCGTTTCGCCCGAGCGGTGCGACATGACGGCGGTGTAACCGGCCTTGTGCGCCGTTTCGACCGCATCCAGCGTCTCGGAAAGCGAACCGATCTGGTTGACCTTGACGAGGATGGAGTTGGCGACACCCATCTTGATGCCATCGCGAAGACGTGCGGAGTTGGTGACGAAAAGATCGTCGCCCACCAGCTGGCACTTGTTGCCGACGAGATCGGTCAGCGTCTTCCAGCCTTCCCAGTCGTCTTCGGCCATGCCGTCTTCGATGGAGATGATCGGATACTTGCCGACCAGATCGGCGAGATATTCAGCCATCGCACCCGGCTCCAGCGTGCGGCCTTCGCCTTCAAGAACGTATTTTCCGTCCTTGAAGAATTCGGTCGATGCACAGTCGAGACCAACGAACATGTCGTCGCCCGGACGGTAACCGGCCTTTTCGATCGACTTCATGATGAAATCGAGTGCAGCCGGTGCGCTTTCGAGACCCGGTGCAAAGCCACCCTCGTCGCCGACATTGGTATTGTGGCCCTGTGCGGACAGTTCTTTTTTCAGCGTATGGAAGACTTCGGAGCCCATGCGCACGGCTTCGCGAATGTTGTCCGCGCCGACCGGCAGGATCATGAATTCCTGGAAGTCGATGGGGTTATCGGCATGCGCGCCGCCGTTGATGATGTTCATCATCGGAACCGGCAGCAGATGTGCGTTCGGGCCACCGACATAACGGTAAAGCGGCAGGCCGGAAGCCTCAGCGGCAGCCTTGGCGACTGCAAGCGATACGCCGAGGATGGCGTTGGCGCCAATGCGCGACTTGTTCGGCGTGCCGTCGAGCACGATCATGGTCTGGTCGATCTGGATCTGGTTTTCAGCGTCAAAACCGCCGATGGCGTCGAAGATTTCCGTATTAACGGCTTCTACCGCCTTTTCCACGCCCTTGCCGAGATAACGCTTGCCGCCATCGCGCAGCTCAACCGCCTCATGCGCGCCTGTCGAGGCGCCGGAGGGAACGGCGGCGCGGCCCATGGAGCCGTCTTCGAGATAAACGTCGACTTCAACGGTCGGATTGCCGCGGCTGTCGAGGATTTCGCGCGCGATGATATCGGTAATGGCAGTCATGGTCTCTCCCTTGGGAATGGAACAGATATTTTCCGTCGCCTGTCTTAGACGATGGTGAAGAAATTACAATGACGGCGGACGGCGGAAACGGGCCGCCAGCCATTAAAATCGATTGGCACAAACGGCGCCCGCCGCAGCGGCCAGCCCTCAGCCTTTCGTGATGGCGTCGAAAGCCAGAAGCTTTTCGAGCAGTTTCGGCATGTCCTTCAGGTGGACCATGTTGGGGCCGTCGGACGGCGCATTGTCCGGGTCCTCATGGGTCTCGATGAAGAGGCCGGCCACGCCGACAGCCACCGCCGCGCGTGCCAAAGTCTCGACGAATTCACGCTGACCGCCCGTGGAGCCGCCCTGCCCGCCCGGCTGCTGCACCGAATGGGTGGCGTCAAAGACAACAGGTGCGCCAAGCGATGCCATGATCGGCAGCGAGCGCATGTCGGAAACCAGCGTGTTGTACCCAAAGGAAGCGCCGCGCTCGCACAGAAGTACATTCGGGTTGCCGCTCTCATTAAGCTTGGCAAGCACGTTCTTCATGTCCCAGGGCGCCAGGAACTGGCCCTTCTTGACGTTGATGACACGGCCCGTCTTGGCGGCGGCGACGAGAAGATCGGTCTGGCGGCTAAGGAACGCCGGGATTTGCAGCACGTCCACGACTTCGGAAACGATGGCGCATTGCTCCTCGGTGTGAATGTCGGTCAGAACAGGAAAGCCGAATTCCTTCTTGAGATCGGCGAAAACCTGCATCGCGCTGTCAAGGCCGATGCCGCGTTTGCCGGAAAGCGAAGTACGGTTCGCCTTGTCGAAAGAGGACTTGTAAACAAGCCCTATTCCCAGCTTGTCGCAAAGCTCCTTCAGGACACCGGCGATCATGAAGGCATGTTCGCGGCTTTCCATCTGGCACGGGCCGGCAATCAGCGAAAACCGCTCGGCATTGGAGAAGGAAACCTTGCTGGCGCCATCGCCGGCGGTGACTTTGAGATTGTTCGTAACGCTCATCATTTTTCCTCGAAGGCGAATGTTACGCCCTGACCGGGTGCTGCTGGCACCACCAGGCGGCCGCCCGCTTTTGCGCAGGACACGCCATTAGCAGCAAGCGCCGCCTCTGTCACGGCAAGATCGTGTGACGAAAAGACGATGCCCGCACCGCGCAATCCGTCGCCGCTCCATTCTGGAGTATTCGGGGCCTGTCCGCTGAAATCAGGTTTTCCGGTCAATCTGATGTGCGCATTGCCGGGCGCGAAAACCATATCACCATCCGGAGATATCTTACCCTCACAACCAAACACCGTTTCGATCAGGCGCGCCGCGTTCGGATCATCACCGGAGAACAAAACGATTTCGCTGAGGCCGGAGACCCCGTTGGCATGGCGCTCCAGCGCCGCGCGATCGCCCGGCAGGGCCTGCAGCCGCTGGCAGCTGAACAGGAAGAAATCCGTCGTCGCCCCGCTCGCCGCAAAAGACAGCCGAAACGCCGCCTCGCTTTGCGACCCGTCCGGCATCCGCACAGGCCGCGAAAACTGGAACACATCGCCCGCTGAGACGCCGGACGCCAGAAACCTGTCATGGTCGGCAAGGGCATCTTCGGTTTTGGCGACCAGAGCCGAAAAACCCTCCTGCCCGTCACGCTGGCGGAAGGCCCTGTCCCTGCCCGTGAACACATCCCCCTTGTCTGCCGACGCATTATATTTAGCCGGATCAGCAATTGCGAGCGGCTCCAGATAGGTCCCGTCGGTGAAGAAAACACAGGCGTTTCGGGTGCCGAAAGGATGCAAAGCCTCCGGCGCGACCGTAAATCCAAGGCTGGCAAGACGTTTCACCGCGACGTCGATATCCTGCACCGGCAGAACGAGATGATCGACGCAATGGGATTTCAACATGACCTGTCTCCTGCGCTTTCGCTCCGCCCGGGCATGCCTGGACGATCTGGAACGCAGAAAAGCACAATCAGACGCAAAGAAGCAAATCATCAAAGCAACAGATAGCAGCTTCACGAAATTTTAGGGGATTGCGGAACACATATGGAACATATAGTGTTCGTTCTGTATTTGTTTCGCGACTTCAACGACGATTCTAAAGGGTGTTTTCCTCATGCTCACGCGCAAACAGCAGGAATTGCTTCTCTTCATTCATGAAAGAATGAAAGAGTCCGGCGTGCCGCCCTCCTTCGATGAAATGAAGGATGCACTCGATCTTGCCTCCAAATCCGGCATCCACCGGCTGATCACCGCCCTCGAAGAGCGCGGGTTTATTCGCCGGCTACCGAACAGGGCGCGAGCGCTGGAAGTCATCAAGCTGCCCGAGGCCTATACGCCGGGTGCAAGGCCGCAACGCGGCTTTTCTCCAAGCGTCATCGAAGGCAGCCTTGGCAAGCCCAAGGCGCCGGAAGCGGCACCTGCCCCCAAGGCGCCCGCCAACGATCTCGGTGGGGCCGTCACCGTGCCGGTCATGGGCCGAATCGCCGCCGGCGTGCCGATTTCCGCCATCCAGAACAACACCCACGATGTGGCCGTGCCTGTTGATATGCTCGGCTCAGGCGAACATTACGCTCTTGAGGTCAAGGGCGACTCGATGATCGAGGCCGGCATTTTTGATGGCGATACGGTTATCATTCGCAACGGCAATACGGCAAATCCGGGCGATATCGTCGTAGCGCTGGTGGATGATGAAGAAGCGACCCTGAAGCGTTTCCGTCGCAAGGGCGCATCCATTGCTCTGGAAGCGGCTAACCCCGCCTATGAGACCCGCATTTTCGGGCCGGACCGGGTGAAAATCCAGGGCAAGCTGGTTGGGCTGATCCGCCGTTACCATTGATCCAAGACATGGGCCGCGGTCCGTTTCGCTGCGGGCGCTATCGAGAGGATGGCGCTCCCCTTATCGAGCATTGCAGCTTGTTTCTTGCCACGATGTGGTTCTGCAGAAGTGACAAGCGATCTTACTGGCAGGTCCGCGCATCTTTTGTCGCGAAGGCCTGCGGGCAGCGGTAAGAAACAGCTGATTGAAAATGAGCATCCTTAATTTCGTTGAGAAAGGATGCAGGTCGTCAGTCTCGTCGCAGTGTGTTTCGCCGTCATCTCCGAATGGTGACGTGCAGGTGCTTCTTTTCTCCCCACCCCATTCATCAATAGGGCTTATGGGAGCCATGGATTATTTGCAA
The DNA here is from genome assembly GCF_049843495.1 of Agrobacterium sp. M50-1. Taxonomy (NCBI): domain Bacteria; kingdom Pseudomonadati; phylum Pseudomonadota; class Alphaproteobacteria; order Hyphomicrobiales; family Rhizobiaceae; genus Agrobacterium; species Agrobacterium sp. M50-1. The sequence goes on from NZ_JBBHZH010000002.1 coordinate 535,313, forward strand.
TATTCCTGGGCCCATCCGCCGGTATAGAAATGCGCATCATATCGGGGAACACGCCATGTACGATCTTTATATCGCCAACAAGAACTATTCCTCATGGTCATTGCGGCCGTGGGTATTGATGCGCACGCTCGGCATTGCTTTCGATGAAAAACTCGTTCCCTTCGGCGAAGGCGTTTCCTTCTCCACCTTTTCTCCAACCGGCAAGGTGCCCTGCCTTGTTGATGAAGGCGTGACGGTTTGGGAATCATTGTCGATCGCCGAATATCTGGCGGAGCGACACCAGGGCGTCTGGGCAAGCGACAAGCAGGCAAGAGCATGGTCGCGTTCGGCTGCGAGCGAAATGCATGCGGGCTTTTTCTCGCTGCGCAATCTCTATCCGATGTCGGTCGGCATTCGCGTGAAACCGAAGGGTGGCAATACCGGGCTTGCGGCCGACATAAAGCGCATCGATGCGCTGTGGAGCGAAGGCCTTGCAAAATTCGGCGGGCCCTTTCTTGCCGGCCAGAAATTTACGGCGGTCGATGCCTTTTTCTGCCCGGTGGCTTTCCGTTTCCAGACCTACGGCGCGGAACTTTCGCCCGCAGCGAAAGCCTATTGTGACCGGCTGCTCGCCTTGCCCGCCATGCGCGAATGGTACGAGGCGGGCCTCAAGGAAACCTGGCGCGACGCGGCGCATGAAGAGGAAATCGGCGGGATCGGCGAATTGACGGCGGATCTGCGCATCAAGGCGTGACGGCCCAGCCTGGCGGCCCTCATTGTGGTGCCGCCAGCAACCGCGTGACGGCATCAGGGACGTCATGGTTGAAACGGCCGCTTTTCCAGTCGTAATAGCGATGTTCGCTCCAGGGCCTGTCCATGCCGGCTATTGCGGCGCGCAGCCTTCCGACTACCGCTGCCTGATCGCTGCCGGCGAAATCTATTTCCAGAGAGCCGATCCGCCGCAGGATATCGCTGTTCAGCAGAAGTGCGCCCGAGCGGCATTGGGAGAAGGACGTTCTGCGGGAAACGACGACAATGTCGGCGATATCACAAGCCTTTCCGGCAAAACGACCGTCTTCCAGAACGATGATCCATTCGCCGCTTCCCGCGCGTGCGGCACACCATATGCCCTTGCTGCAGGTGAAAATACCGGGCTCCGCGTCTCTCAGGGCCACCGTCATCTGCCGTGCAACAGCCCTCATCTTTTCCGGATCAAGCTTCGCCTTGGTCAAAGCCACGGTGGTTGCCGCAGCCTCGCTCTTGAGAAAGACCGGCGGAACTGGCTGTTCCGGCAGCAGCAGTGCCCTTTGCCACTGGTCATAAACGAAACCCTGCGGCCGTGTTTTCGTCGTGTAGGCTTTGCCATCCTCCAGCAGCGCCACCAGCATGCCATCCTCATGAACAAGCAGATGAGGCGGATTGCGATAGGCCGTGGTCGCCGACAGGCCAAAGGCGAGGACCAGAAACGGCAAACCAAGAAGCGCCAGCCGGCTGCGTAACAATGCCAGCAGCAGAAAACCAACGGAGGCAAGCCCCAGGAACCAGCCATGTGGCCGCCCCGTCGCAGCGCTTCCTCCCCAGGAGGCCACCTCCCGAGAAACTTCGATCACGAGAGCCATACCGTAACCCATGACCTTGAGGAACGGAGCATCAAGCCCGAAAGGCATCAGCAGCATGGCGACAAGGCCGAAAGGCATGACGATCAGCGACATGAGCGGCATGGCGGCCAGATTGGCAAAAAGTCCATAGGTGGTGACACGCTGAAAATGCTCGGCGGAATAGATCGCAGTCGAAAGACCGCCGATCAACGAGGTCGTGATGACGCCGCCGATGATGGCGCCCGCCGTTTGCGCCACCGTCATCCATGCCGGTTTGCGCCCGATGAACAGCCGCTCGCGATCAACACGCCAGCGGCTCCAGGCGGCATAGGAGGCGACGAGCGCGATGGTTGCGGCAAAGGACATCTGGAAGCTCGGCCCCATGATTTCCGAAGGCGACAAGGCAAGAATGACCAGAGCGGAAAGCGCAACATTCCTGAGACTGAGCGAGGGTTGATCGAAGAGAACAGCGATCAGCATCACCGACATCATCAGCCAGGCGCGTTCGGCGGAGACGGCGAAACCGGAAATCAGATAATAGGCAAGCGTCATCAGGAGTGCGGCGAAAGCCGAGATTTTCTTGACGGGCCAGCGCTGCGCAAAGGCCGGAAAAAGGCTGAAGGCAAGCCTCAGCCCCACAAAGAATATGCCTGACGCCAGCGCCATGTTGAGCCCGGATATGGCGACGATGTGGGCAAGGCCGGAAAGCCGCAGCGCTTCCATCGTCCCGGCGGATATGGCCTGTCTCTCATCGGTGACGATGGAGGCGGCAAAAGCGCCGGCGTCCCCGCCGATGGTGTTGCGGATGCGTTCCGCAATGGCGGTGCGCAGGCCATAAAGCCGCATATCGGCCCATTCCAGCCAGTCCGTTCCGGCCCTGACGTCATCTTCGGGTGATATGACCGTCTGTGGCGGCTTATAAAAGAAGCCCGTCGCGCCTATGCCCCTGAAATAGGAGGCAAAGGCGAAATCGTTGAGCCCCGGCAAAGCCGGGCCGGATGGTGGCGAAAGCCGCGCCTTACCACGAATGGTCGCGCCCAGTGCGACAGGCTCACCTCCCCCGCGTGAGAGAAGCGAGACCTTTTCCGGCGGGCGTGACAATGCCGGCGCCTCCGTCGCGGCAAGCCGCACCACATATCGCCAATCCCCGCGCGCATCGACCTCCCGGCGCGTCACCGTGCCTGTAATGGTAGTGGTGACGGGTGTATCCAGCACCACGGTTCCCACCCGCCGCGTTTCGATCTCGGCGAAAAGCATGCCCAGCAAGAACAGCGCGAAAAAGCCGCAGGCCGTCGCCGCCAGACCCGAACGATATTTCGTGAAGGATGCCAGACCCGCTGCAATGAGACATGCGATCGCCAGAACAGGGAGTGAAGGCGAGGTGTCGAGGGAAAACCAGAAGATCGCACCACAGCCGATGAAAACCGGCGCGAAAAGAAAATCGTGGCCGAATGCGCGCTCCTCGGCAACGCAGGCGGCGATTTTTTGAGAGGCGAGAGCACGCAGTTTTGGCCTGCTGACAAGGGCGGGTGGGTCATATGTCGCGACATCCCCGGCTCTGTGTAGTGGAAACAGAATCTCCGCCGTGCCGGGCAAGCCGCCCTGCATCGTTTCCGCATATCCGAAATGCTGTTTTTCCCCTTGACCAGGCAATCCGCGCCGCGCCCCTGCCGCACCGGAAACAGGTTTGCAGGCGGATGCGAGGGATTGCAATGCTTTCCTTTAACCCTGCGTTGACCGAGATCGAATTGCCATGATGATAAAGCGAAAAGCAACGCAATTGCGTATGCCGCAATGCACAATTTGACCTTTGGATAGCTTGGCATCGGCGCAAGGATCATATAGCTAATCGGTAGACGCTTAACCGCGGGGCGTGTCTCAACGCCCCCACCCGCATGTTTTCGGAGGATCAGTATGACGGAAAAAAGCGCTACAGTGACACTTGGCGAAAAACAGGTCGAACTCCCGGTCAGGGAAGGCACGATTGGACCAAGCGTCGTCGATATCGCCACGCTGTACAAGCACACGGGCTCCTTCACCTACGACCCGGGTTTCACCTCGACGGCCTCCTGCGAATCCAAGATCACCTATATCGATGGTGACGAAGGCGTTCTCCTGCACCGTGGTTTCCCCATCGAGCAGCTTGCCGAACAGGGTGACTTCCTGGAAACCTGCTACCTGCTGCTCTACGGCGAACTGCCGACGGCTGCGCAGAAGAAGGATTTCGACACCCGCGTCACGCGCCACACCATGGTGCATGAGCAGATGAGCCGCTTCTTCACCGGCTATCGTCGCGACGCACATCCGATGGCCGTCATGTGCGGCACGGTCGGCGCTCTCTCGGCCTTCTACCACGACTCGACCGACATTACCGATCCGCACCAGCGCATGGTCGCTTCGCTGCGCATGATTGCGAAGATGCCGACGATCGCCGCCATGGCCTATAAGTATCATATCGGCCAGCCCTTCGTTTACCCGAAGAACGATCTCGATTACGCCTCCAATTTCCTGCACATGTGCTTTGCCGTGCCGTGCGAGGACTACAAGGTCGATCCGGTTCTGGCCCGCGCCATGGACCGCATCTTCATCCTGCATGCCGATCACGAGCAGAACGCCTCCACCTCCACGGTGCGTCTTGCCGGTTCTTCGGGCGCGAACCCGTTCGCCTGTATCGCGGCTGGCATTGCCTGCCTCTGGGGGCCGGCTCATGGCGGCGCCAACGAAGCAGCGCTCAACATGCTGAACGAAATCGGCACGGTTGACCGTATTCCGGAATATATCGCCCGCGCCAAGGACAAGAACGATCCGTTCCGCCTGATGGGCTTTGGCCACCGCGTCTACAAGAACTACGACCCGCGCGCCAAGATCATGCAGAAGACGATGTACGAAGTGCTGGAAGCCACCGGCAACTCCGACGATCCGATCATGCAGGTTGCTCTGGAGCTGGAAAAAATCGCCCTTTCCGATCCTTACTTCGTCGAGAAGAAGCTCTACCCGAATGTCGACTTCTATTCGGGCATCACGCTGAAGGCGCTCGGCTTCCCCACGACCATGTTCACCGTTCTCTTCGCGCTCGCCCGCACCGTCGGCTGGATCGCACAGTGGAACGAAATGATCGAAGATCCGCAGCAGCGCATCGGCCGTCCGCGTCAGCTCTACACGGGCGCCGGCAAGCGCGACTACGTTCCGGTTTCCAAGCGCTAAGCCGCGAAACCATATAAGATTAAAGGCCGGCAGGTTTTCACCCGCCGGCCTTTTTTGTTGAACGCCAGAATGCTTCTCAATGGCGCGCCGCAACGCCCAGAAACTGCTTGAGTTCCGGGGTTGCGGGATTGGCGAACACTTCTTCCGGCGGGCCAATTTCATGCACCCTGCCCTCATGCATGAAGACGACGCGGGAGCAGACGTCCCGCGCAAATTTCATTTCATGCGTCACCATCAAGAGCGTCATGCCTTCGGCGGCGAGTTCACGCACCACGGCAAGCACTTCCGCAACAAGTTCGGGGTCGAGCGCCGAAGTGATTTCGTCGCAGAGCAAAGCGATCGGCTGCATGGCAAGGGCGCGGGCAATGGCGACGCGCTGTTGCTGGCCACCTGACAATTCATCGGGATAAGCATCGAATTTATGCGCCAGCCCGACCCGTTCCAGCATCTTGCGGGCAACGGCTTCCGCTTCCGGTTTCGGCGTCTTCTTGACCACCATCTGTGACAGCATGACATTGCCGCCGACGGTCTGGTGCGGGAAGAGGTTGAACTGCTGGAAGATCATGCCGACCTTCAGCCGCAGCGCCTTGAGATGGAGATCATCTTCGAGAAGCTGCGCGCCGGCGACCGAGATGGAACCGGCCGAAATCGTCTCGAGCCCGTTGATGCAACGAAGCAGGGTCGATTTTCCCGATCCGCTCTTGCCGATGATGGCGATGACCTCGCCCGGCTCGACATCGAGATTGATGCCCTTCAGAACCTCGTTGCTGCCATAGCTTTTGCGGACTTCAGTGATTTCGATGAGCGACATTGAGCTTCCTTTCGAGGATCTGGCTGCTCTTCGACAGAGGCCAGCACAGCGCGAAATAGATGAGGGCCACGAGGCCATAAACGGTGAAGGGCTGGAAGGTGGCGTTGGTGACGACCGTGCCGGCCTTGGACAGTTCCACGAAACCGATGATCGAGGTCACCGCCGTTCCCTTGATGACCTGCACGAAAAAACCGACGGTCGGCGGAATGGCGACCCGCATGGCCTGCGGCAGGATGACGTAACGCATCTGCTGCAGGCGGCCCATGGCAAGGCTTGCCGACGCCTCCCATTGCCCCTTGGCGACAGATTCGACGCAGCCACGCCAGATTTCGGTCAGGAAGGCTGCTGCCCACAGGATCAGCGTCAGACCCGCCGCGAGCCAGGCCGGCACATCGATACCGAAGAGACCAAGGCCGAAAAAGGCTATGAAGAGCTGCATCAGCAGCGGCGTTCCCTGAAAAAGCTCGACATAATAGCGTGCGAAAGCCCGTATCGATTTTTTCCGGGAAATGCGCATGAAGAGCAGAAGCAGCGCCACCAAGCCGCCGCCCGCAAAGGAGACGAGCGAGAGCAGCACGGTCCAGCGCGTGGCGAGCAGCAGGTTTCTGAGAATATCCCAGGTGGAGAACTCGATCATCGGACACTCCTGCGCGGAAAAATGAGGTTGCCGCCCATCAGCAGCACCTGCCGGAGAAGAATGGCTAGCACGAGATAGATGACGGTGGAGACCATGTAGGCTTCGAAGGCGCGGAAGGTGCGCGACTGGATGAAATTGGCCGCGAAGGTCAGGTCCTCGGCGGCGATCTGCGACACGACCGACGAACCGAGCATGACGATTACCACCTGCGAGGAGAGCGCCGGCCATATTCGTTGCAGGGAGGGAACCAGCACCACGTGGCGGAAGGTTTCGAAACGGGTCATGGCAAGGCTTGCGCCGGCCTCGAACTGCCCCTTCGGCGTCGCCTGAATGCCGGCACGAATGATCTCGCAGCTATAGGCCCCGAGATTGACCACCATGGCGATATTGGCAGCGCTCAGTTCCGACAGTTGCAGGCCAAGCGACGGCAGGCCGAAAAAGATAAAAAACAATTGTATGAGAAACGGCGTATTGCGAATGAGTTCCACATAGGTCGCGACCGGCGGCCGCAGCCATTTCGGGCCAAGCGCGCGCACCCAGGCACAGAATATGCCGAGCGCGATGCCGAGAACGCCGCCGACGGCGATCAATTCAAGCGTGACGGCGATACCCTTGGCGATCTGCGGATAATATTCGAGGAGCCATCCAAAATCGAACGTGTATTTCACCCGATGTTTCCTTCGGAAGAGGACAAACCATACGCCGGACCGGGATCAGAAGGGGCCGGCGCATGTGTTTTCCGGGTTGGTCACAGATCCTTCGGAAGATCGGTTTTCAGCCACTTCTGTGCGATGGTGTTCAGCGAACCGTCGGTCTTTGCGGTGGCGATGATGGCGTTGACCTTTTCCAGGAGCGCCGGCTGTTCCTTGTTCAGGCCGATATAGCAGGGCGAGTTCTTGATCAGGAACTTAAGCTCGGGACGCTTCGGCGGGTTCTTCGCGAGAATGGCGGCGGCCACGACATTGCCCGTGGCGACGGCTTCCACCTGGCCGGCGAGGAAGGCCGAAATCGTGCCGTTATTGTCCTCGTAGCGCTTGATCGTGGTATCGGCGGGAGCGACCTTGGTCAGTTCCAGATCCTCGACGGCGCCACGGGTAACGCCGATGGTCTTGCCGGCCAAATCTTCGGCCTTGGTGACAGCAAGCGAGTCCGGGGCGAACACGCCGTTGAAGAAAGGCGCATAGGCGGTGGAGAAGTCGATGACCTTTTCACGGTCCGGGTTCTTGCCGAGGCTCGAAATGACGAGATCGACCTTGTTGGTCTGAAGATAGGGAACGCGGTTTGCGCTGGTGACCGGCACCAGCTCGACCTTCACGCCGAGCTTCTCGCCGATCAGGTTGGCGACGTCGATATCGTAGCCCTGCGGGGCCATATCGGTGCCGACGCTGCCGAAGGGCGGGAAATCCTGCGGGACCGCAACGCGGATCGTGCCTCGGGACGTGATATCACCGAGCGCATCGGCAAAGGCTGCGGGCGAAAAACCAAGTGTTGCGGAAATCGCGGCAATGGCAAGCAATGAACGTCTGGAAATCATTGGGAATTACTCCTTGGGGCTTGAGGAAAGCGGTTGCAGTGAAAGCGAATTGCGAAGTTCGTAGAGCGGGTCCGGTCTGCGGGTGAGATCGAGACCGGTTTCGACTTCGTCGAGGTGGCGGATGGCGAGTTCGGCGGCGGCGTGAAAATCGGCCGCCTTGATCGCCTCGAAGATGCGGCAATGCCCGTCATGCGATTGCTGCGCATGGAAATCGGACTGGTAGAGCATGGAGATGAGGATTGTTCTGGCCGTCAGGTCGCGCAGCGTTTCGACGATGATGTCGTTTCCGGCGATCTCCGCGATGCGGATGTGGAAATCGCCCATCAGACAGGTCAGGCGCTGGCGGTCGCCTTTGGCAATCGCCGCCTTTTCTTCATCGAGATGATCGGCGAGGATCGTTATGCCTTCCGCGCTGATGGCGGAAAGGTTGCGTAAAAGTCCATATTCGATGATGCGCCGCGCCTCATAGACCTTGATGGACTCTTCGGCGGAAGGCTCCACCACGAACCAGCCGCGGCGCGGGCTGACGGTAACGATGCCGCGCGTTTCAAGCCGCATCATCGCCTCGCGGATGCGCGTGCGCGACACGCCGAAAAGGCTGGCGAGCTGGTTCTCGCTAAGGCGAGTGCCCGGGCGGATGCGAGCGGAAAGGATGCCTGATATGATGGCGTCTTCCACAGCGCTCTGGGCGCTTTCTGATGTATGGCTATCTTGCATACAAGATTGAAAGCAAGAGGTGTGCCAGACGTAAATTCGCCGGCCGCGAACCCTCTGAAGGCCAGAGAATTGCCGTCCTAACGATCAAATGCGTTAAAACCGACCCCTCGCCTGCCCGCATTGGCGGCAAGGCGGCGGCCAGCTTAACCTATCGGAAAAACCGTTTTTTCCACCGCCTGATGACAGGACGGCTGCGACTATACCGAGGGACTGTTCTTGTTGTTGAGGACATCGAGAAGAATGCGTGCGCCGGTTTCGCCCGGCGGTACATCCGTGTGCAAACGCTGCTGCACCAGCGCGTAACCTTCGAGCATCGCCCGCCGCTCGGTGGTGTCGGAAGACAGACGTTCCGCCCAGCGCAGCATCGAGCCTGACCTGACCACCTCGTTGAAATATTCCGGAACGATGGCGTAGTCGGCGATCAGGTTCGGCAAGGCGCCAGTCCAGGTTTTCACCCGCTTGCTCAACATGGTGAAAATCCAGTCGGTCTTGTAGACCGAGATGGTTGGTACGCCCGCGAGTGCAAGTTCCAGAATGACCGTGCCGGAAGCGGCGATGGCCGCATCGGCTTCAGCAAACGCGTTCCATTTGAAGGCGGAATCGATGCCGATTTCGGGCCTGATATCCTCCGGCCATGATGCCGCCAGTTCGCGGATGCGTTTTTCCTGACGTGGCACGGTGGGCAGGAGAAACCGCGTCGGACCGTTGCGCTCTACAAAAGCTCTCGCTGCCGCCTGAAAAGGCTCCATCAGCCGCGTCGTTTCAGTGGAACGCGAGCCCGGCAGGAGGAGGATGGTTTTCGGCTGGCCATCTGCCGGTAGAGCGCGTTCCGCCCGCTTCTGCCGCACTGAGAGCACATCGGCATCGACGCTGAGCCGATGGCCGACAAAGGTCGTCGGGGGGCCGCCGAGACGGCGCATCGCTTCCGGCTCGAAGGGGAGCAGAGCCAGAACATGATCGACATAGGACAGCATCGCAGTGGCGCGATATTCCTTCCACGCCCAGACGCTGGGGCAGACATAATTGACAACAGGCAGATGCGGCAATTGCCGGCGGACTTTCTTCGCAACGCGATGGGTGAAATCCGGGCTGTCAATGATCAGCAGAATATCGGGCTTTGCAGCAGCGATTGCCTGAGCGGTCTGGTTGATCCGCGCAATGAGCTTCGGCAGCTTTTTCAGAACCTGCGTGAAGCCCATGATGGAGAGCTCGGAATAGTCGAACAGGGAAACCAGACCCTGTGCTTCCAGCGCATCGCCGCCGACACCCACCAGCTCGACGGGGCCTGCATATCGGGCCTTGAGCGACCGGATCAGATCCGCGCCCAGAAGATCACCGGATACCTCTCCGGCTATGACCGCCACTTTTAATGCCGCCGTCATCCGATCAACTCTCCCCCATCATGTCTCCGCTGAGTGACGTATCGATACCGCAGACGAATATGCCCGCCTCGTCGGCCGCTTTCAACATCGCCTCGCGATCAAGCACCAGCGCCCGTCCGGCTTCGACGGCGATGCCGGCCAATCCGGCCTTGCGCGCATTCTCCACCGTTTCCACACCGATTGTCGGCAGGTCGGCGCGCACATCCTGCTGCGGCTTGCACAGCTTTACGAGTACACCCTTGCGGCGCGGGGATATACGTCCTTCGGCGCGCAATGCCGCGACGCGCGCCAGCATGGCGTCCGTGCCCTCAACGCCTTCCAGCGCAACGATACGGCCACCGACGGCAACTGCACCCTGCCCCACATCGAGCTTGCCGAGCGCAAGCGCGGCTTCCGCAGCCTTGCGTATATCACGCAGATCATCCTCGGCAGGTTTTTGCGTACCGAAAGGGCCTATAGAGGCCAGCAGGCCGGGGGCGATCTCATGGGCACCGATGACTTTTGCGCCAAGCGTGCCGATGATCTTGATGACCATCTGCAGAACGGCGTCGTCGCCGCTCGACAGCAGTGTTCTGACAATGGAAGGCAGTTTGAGCAGGATGCCGAGTGTAGGGCGGATTTCCCGCCATTCCGGCCGTCGCGCCACACCGCCGGAAAGCACGACACGGTCTACCTGGTTTTCGCGCAGCATACGGCCAAGCCCGGCAACATCACCGACACTGATGACGGCATTGTCGAAACCGCTCCAGTCGAAACGGGAATCATCACGCAGGCGCACGATGAAAGGGTTCTCGCCCATCTCACGGGCGGCTGACGCCACATAAAGCGGCAGCTGGCCGCTGCCGGCCACAATGGCGAGACGCCCGCCGCCTGTCACGGCTCACTTGCCCCGGTTGGGCGAAGAGATCGCACGGTCGCTATCCGCACCGATGAAATCGATGACCTCAAGCGCCTGCGGGCAATCCAGATAGTCGTTACGGTCGATGGCCGCCGCATTGCCGCGGATCGTGCCCTCAGCCTCGAAAATCGCCTTGTAGACGCGTCTGACCTTGTGGATATCGGCGCGCTCGATGCCGGCACGGGTCATGCCGACGACGTTCAGGCCGCCGAGGATGCCGGGATTGCCATTCAGCATGCCATAGGGAATGACATCGTAATTGACCGCCGAAAGTCCGCCGATAAAGGCCTGGCGGCCGATGCGGGTGAACTGGTGCACGGCGCAGCCACCGCCGAGAATAGCGCGGTCCTCAATGGTGACATGGCCCGCCAGCATCACATTGTTGGACAGGACGATGTGGCTGCCGAGGCGGCAATCATGCGCCACATGCGAATTGGCGAGGAAAAGATTATCGTCACCGATAATGGTCTTGCTGCTGCCATCGGAACTGCCGGCGTTCATCGTCACGCCTTCACGCATGATGCAGCGCTCACCGATCTCGAGGGTCGTTTCCGAACCGTCGTGGCGAATTGCCTGTGGCGTGCCGCCGATAACCGCCATGGGATGGACAACCGAACCACGGCCGATCACGGTCAGGCCGGAAACAACGGCGTGATTGTGCAGCTGGACATCGTCATGCAGCGTGACTTTCGCGCCGACATAGCTCAGCGCACCGATGACGACGTTTTCACCGATCACCGCACCGTCTTCGATCACGGCGCTCGGATGAATTCTGGCCGAGGCGGCAATCGTGCTCATTGCTGATCCTCGGGGATCATCATGGCGCCTACATCGGCCTCCGCCACCAGCGCGCCGTCCACCTTCGCCTCGCAATGGAATTTGAAGACATTGCCGCGCTGACGCTGCTTCACCACATGGATTTCCAGACGATCACCGGGAACGACGGGCCTGCGGAAACGCGCATTGTCGATGGTCATGAAATAGACGAGGTAACCGCCCTCACCCTGGCTACGGGCGCAGATCGCGCCTGCCGTCTGGGCCATGGCTTCGACGATCAGAACACCAGGCATGATCGGGCGATCCGGGAAATGGCCGGTGAAATGCGGTTCGTTGACGGTGACGTTCTTGATGCCGATCGCCGAGTTGTTACCATCGATCTCGATGATCTTGTCGATCAGCAAGAACGGGTAACGATGCGGCAGAAGCTTCATGACTTCCAGAATGTCAGCCGCGCCGAGCGTCGTCTTCGTTTCTTCAGTCATTGTTTTTCTCTCCTGTTTTTTTATCACGCCCTTCAGCGCGCGCCAGAATTTCGGCCATGTCGCGCAGGAAATATTTCATTGGACGCGCAGGCGTTCCGCCATAACGGGCGCCTGCCGGTACGTCCGCCACAACACCGCTCATCGCCGCAATCTGCACGCCGTCGCCAATGTTGATATGGCCATTGATGCCGGCCGCACCACCAATCATCACACCGTCGCCGATGCGCGTGCTGCCCGCAATGCCAACCTTGCTGACGATGCCGCAATGGCGGCCGATGCGGACGTTGTGGCCGATCTGGACCTGATTGTCGATCTTGGTGCCTTCGCCGATGACCGTGTCATCCATGGTGCCACGATCGATCGTGGTGTTGGCGCCAATCTCGACATTGTCCTGAATGATGACACGACCGATCTGCACGATCTTCAGCATGCCGCGTGGACCGGGGGCATAACCGAAACCGTCCTGACCGATGCGCGCGCCGTTGTGGATAATCACATTATTACCGATGAGCGAGGCAAGAACGCTTGCGCCGCCTGCAATGGTGCAATCGCGCCCTATCTGCACATCCTGCCCGATGATGACGCCGGGGCCAATCCGTGTACCAGCGCCGATATGCGCGCCGGCTCCAATCACGGCAAGCGCCTCGACGATAACGCCCGCCTCCAGCTTCGCGGATGGATCGACATGCGCAGCATGGGAAATTTCGGCGTCCATCCGCGCTATCGGACCGGGTCGCATGGCGGAAGGATGCAGAAGGGCGCCAACCTGCGCAAAGAGAGTGTGTGGGTTCTTCGATATCAGCGCGGGTGTGTGAGACGGAAGCATGTCTACAAGCGCCGCATCACAAATAACGGCGCCAGCGTCGCAGGTCTGCAGCTCATCGCGGCTCTTGCGCGAAAGAATATAGCAGAGCTGATCGGGCTTTGCCCTATAGACCGGCGAAACGGACCTGATAATCCGTTCTCCCGCCGCGTCGTCAGACAGTTCCGCCCCAAAACGGTCTGCGATATCTTTCAATCGCAGTCCTTCGTGGGGCGGAAAAAAGGCATTGTATTCCATCAGCCGGAAACTCCAGAACGTTCAAAGTTGCAGTTCTGGACTGCCGATATCAGAAAGTGTTGGACATGCCAAACCGGAAACGCTGTTCCTCGTCGTAGTCTTCCTTGGCGATCGGTACCGCGTAGTCGACGCGGATCGGACCGAAGGGCGACGCCCACATCACGCCGACACCAGCGGATGCGCGGATGGAGTTGTCGTCCTTCACACCTGCACTGTTGGCAACCTTGTTGCCATAGAGCGTGCCGGCATCCACGAAGCCAGCAAGACGCAGGCCGAAATCTTCCGGAACGCCAGGCATCGGAGCCGTGACTTCAGCAGACGCGGCGAAATAGGTCGTGCCGCCGATGGAGTCGGAGCCGATACGCGGACCGATACCATCGTTCTTGAAGCCGCGAACCTGACGGCCGCCGAACTTGAACTGATCGAAGACCAGCAGATTGTCGCCCGTCGGCACTACGTGACCGGCCTGACCCGTGAGCGAGCCGATGACATCGTATTCGTCAGACAGCGTATAGAAGAAACGAGCCTTGGCGTAGATCTTGTAATATTCGGAATCGCCGCCGAGGCCTGCAAATTCGTTCGTCAGAGCAGCCTGCCAGCCTTCACGCGGCATGTTGCGGTCGTCGAGCGTGTTGTAGTTCAGCGTGTTCGAAATGATGGACTGCGTCCAGTCACCGCCACGGATCAGGTCCTTATAAGGCGCGGCAAGGTTACTGCCGGTTTCCCAGTCGCCTTCGCCATCATAGTTGAGCTGCTTGTAGGTGTACTTGAACGTGGTCGAGAGGTCCTCGGTGATCGGCGCGGTTACACGCAGCGCGAAACCCTGCTCGTCGTAGTCGTAATAATCTTCGCTGCGGCTCTGGCTCTTGAACAGGTCGAAACCTGCGGCAAGACGATAGCCGAGGAAGTAAGGCTCGGTGAAGGACAGCGTGTAGCTACGTGCATCGTCTTCACCCGCACCGGCGGCAAGACGAATGTACTGGCCACGACCGAGGAAGTTCTTTTCTTCGATGGAGGCTTCGAGCAGAACGCCGTCGTTCTGCGAATAGCCTGCGCCGATACCGAACGAACCCGTCGACTGGTCTTCGACGTCGACAACAATCACGACGCGGTCAGGCGCGCTGCCGCCGGCGGTCGAGATATTGACCTTCGAGAAATAGCCGAGCGCTTCGAGACGGCGCTTTGCAGCCGTGATGACCGTCTGGTTGAACGCGTCGCCTTCGGAGATATCGAACTCGCGACGAATGACGTAGTCACGCGTACGGGTGTTGCCACGGATTTCGATACGCTCGACATAGGCGCGCTCGCCCTGGTCGACGATATAGGTCACACCGATGGTGTTGCCAGCCATGTCGCGGTCGCCGCGCGGCGTTACGCGGGCAAAGGGATAACCTTCGCCGGCCACGCGCTTGGAAATCGCTTCCATGCTCTGCTGAACTTCCTTGGCGCTGTAGCTGCCACCCTGACGGGTTTCCACGAGGCCCTGCAGCTCCGAACCGTCGACGCCCGGAACGGTCGATTCGACCGCGACGTTGCCGAAGTTGTAACGCTGACCTTCATCGACCGTGATGGAGATGGTGTATTCGTTCTTGGACTCGTCCAGCACAGCTTCGGAGGACACGACACGGAAGTCGGCGTAACCGCGGTTGTAGTAGAACTGGCGCAGCGCCTCTTCGTCGGCGCGCAGCTTGTCCTCGTTGTAGACGTCCTTGCGTGTCAGGAACGACAGCATGTTGGACTTCTTGGTATTGATGACGGCGGCCAGACGACCATCGCTATAGGCATTGTTGCCGACGAAATCGATACGGCCGATCTTCGTGCGCTCGCCTTCATTGATGACGAAAGCAATGTTCACACGGCCCTGACCGACGGAAACGGTCTGCGTGGTGACTTCAACATCGCTACGGCCGATGGCGGCATAGGCTTCCTTGATGCGGGCGATATCCGCCGTCACGATGGCCTGATTGAACGGGCCGAGGGACTGGGTCTGCACGATGCCGGCGAGCTTGTCGTCCTTGATCTTGCGGTTGCCGTTGAAGACCACCTGGTTGACCAGCTGGTTCTCATTGACAGTGACGACCAGCGTGCTGCCGGAAACGCGCATGGAGACATTCGAGAAGTAACCGGTGGCGTAAAGACGCTTCACCGATTCATCGATATCCGAATTGGAAAAGTTCTTACCCGGCGCAATGGTGATGTTGGAACGCACGGAGTCCGCGCCGGACCTTTCAGCCCCGCGAACATCGATCCTGCTGATGACGGCTGCATTTGCAACGTCAGCAGAGGCAAGCACGCCAAGGCCCGCAACCGAAGCAACACCGGCAGACAGAGCAACCGCCGACACAGCGTTCAAAAATCTTGAACCAGCCTTCATTTCAATTCTTACCTTTTTACGTTGTCCCTCAGCGGGCGGAACCCGACTCCGGCCATGTGCGTCGTTTTACCTGCTTTTCCCCTACAAGCAAGCGCGAACGTTAAATTCTGTTTACTTCGTGCTCCAGAGTGGCTCATTCGCCACTTCGGCATAAAAACAGGGTAAACAAACAACTAACAAAACCGTTAAAACACAATCCTCAGCCGATCAAGCTGCTGATATCATTCCATGTTGCAAAAACCATAAGACCCAAAATCATCATCATGCCGATACGGAACGCGACTTCCTGCGCGCCCGCGCCGAGCGGCCTGCCGCGAATGGCCTCGATCGCGTAAAACACCAGATGACCGCCGTCCAGAACCGGCACAGGCATCAGGTTCAGCAGACCGATCGAGACGGAAAGGACTGCGGCAAGCTGGATAACAGCGGAAATGCCGAGCGTCGCCATCTGGCCGGACGCCTGCGCCACCCGCACCGGACCACCCAGCTGATCGGCATTCATGCGGCCGGTCACGAGATTGCCGATATAGTTGAAGGTTCCGGTAATAACGTGGCCGGTTTCGCGCACGCCTTCGGCCAGGGCCTCGGTCGGCGAATATTCAATATGGCGGAAATTGCCGCTGGTCTGGTCGGTAACGATGCCGATAATGCCCATTTCCAGCTTGTTGCCGAACTGGTCGGTGGTTTCCGTGCGGGTCGGAACCATCGGCAGCTTCATCTCCTCGCCCGCCCTTTCGACGGTTACGGTGATCGGCGTGCCCGGGCGGATGCCGACGTAACGGCGGACATCCTCGAAAGTCATCACTTTTTCGCCATCGATTGCGACCAGCCGGTCGCCGGGCCGCACGCCAGCTGCGGCGGCAGCGCTGTTTTCGCGCACTTCCGCCACGACCGGATCGGCGATCATCCGGCCATAAATGCCGAAAAGCACCGCGAAGATGAGAATGGCGAGAATGAAATTTGCAATCGGGCCCGCAGCAACCGTGGCCGCTCTTTTCCACAGCTTTGCGCCGGAAAGCGTCTGCGCCCTCTCTTCCAGCGACATATGCGACAGGCCGGAACTATCCGGCTTGCTGGCGGCATCCTCATCGCCGAAGAACTTGACGTAACCGCCGAGGGGAATCGCGGAAATCTTCCACCGCGTACCGTGCTTGTCGGTGAAACCGATCAGCTCCGGGCCGAAGCCGATGGAAAATGCCGTGGAACGGATGCCGCACCAGCGCCCGACCAGATAGTGGCCCATTTCATGGACAAAAACGAGCAGGGACAGCACCAGGATGAAGGGCACGATATAGCCGGTCAAAAAGCCGGTCGCCGCCATTACTGTGTTCATGACAATCTGCCCTTTATGTCGTGACCTTTCGCGCCATTCAGAAACCCGGCAACAGACCGCCGCCCGATCCGGGCACGTCGCCGGTTGCCGCCGCATGCACGAAAGCAATGAGGAATACCGTAAAGCAGGCGAAAACAAGACCGTCAACACGGTCCATGAAGCCGCCATGGCCCGGAATGAGATGGCTGGAATCCTTGACCTGGAAACGCCGTTTCACGAAGGATTCAAAGAGGTCACCGATCTGGCTGAATACCGACAGGATGAACGCGAGCCCCAGCACCAGCAGGCTCAATCTGCCGTGATAGGCCATGGACACTGCGCCGCCTCCGATCACCGCCGCCGCTGCCCCGCCGATCGCACCCGACCAGGTCTTGCCGGGCGAAATCGAAGGCGCAAGCTTCGGCCCGCCAATGGCGCGTCCAACGAAATAGGCGAGAATATCCGTCGACCAGACGACGGCGAAAATGAAAAGGATGGACACGAAGCCCGTCAGCTCATCACCGCGAATGGCCGCCAGCGAGATGCCGCTCAGGCCCGCATAAAAAATGCCGCCCACCAGCCACCAGTTCCTGCCGCGCAAAACCGGAAACAGGGCTGCGGTCAGCGTGAAGCCGGATAAAAGCGGCAGATCGAGCGAGGATTCGCCAAAAATCGTATTGCCGGCGATGACGGCGACCGCGAACCAGCCCCAGGCATTGCCGGTCGGGTTGGTTTCCGACAGCCGGGTAATCGTCGACCATTCATAATAGATGAGGATCGCCAGAAGACCCGCGACGATGCGAAACAGAATGCCGCCATACCAGGTCGCGGCCAGAATGACCGCCGCCATGACGATTGCGGAGACGATCCGCAGTCTGAGTTCACGGCTCATCAGGCGCCTACCACGGCAACCTGCTCGGTGAGTGCACCAAAGCGGCGGTCACGCGTTGCATATTGCTCGATTGCGGAGAAGAATCGCTGGCGGTCGAAGTCGGGCCAATATTCGGGAACGAACAGGAACTCGGAATAAGCGGCCTGCCAGAGCAGGAAGTTTGACAGGCGCTCTTCGCCGCTGGTGCGGATGATAAGATCCGGATCCGGCATGCCCGACGTGTCGAGCCGGGCCGAAATCATCTCCGGCGTGATCGAATCGGCATCGAGCCGGCCTTCGGCGACATCGCGGGCGATTGCCGCCGTGGCGCGTACAATCTCGTCACGGCTTCCATAGTTGAAGGCGATCACCAGCGTCAGCTTGGTATTGCCAGCCGTCATCTGCTCCGCCTCTTCGAGGAGAGAGCGTATGTCGGTCTTCAGCCCCTGCCTGTCACCGATGATCCGCACACGGACATTTTCGCGATGCAGTTCGGCAAGGTCACGCCGGATGAAAGCCTTCAACAGCCCCATCAGGTCACTCACCTCGGATTCGGGTCTGCGCCAGTTTTCCGACGAGAAAGCAAACAGCGTGAGATAGCGTATTCCGCAATCACCGGCCGCGCGCACGGTCTCGCGCACGGCCTCCACCCCACGGCGATGCCCCATCACGCGCGGAAGACCGCGCTGCTTTGCCCAGCGTCCATTGCCATCCATGATGATGGCGACGTGCTCGGGTATGGAGGAACGTGTCGTCGTCGGCATATCGATCCAGTAACAGGGCAGTGCGGAATTAAAACGAATAAAATACAGGTCTACCGCAAGCGATATCAGACCTGCATGATTTCCTTTTCCTTCTCGGCAAGCAAGCGGTCAATTTCCGAAATCGTGTCGTCGGTCATTTTCTGCACCTTTTCCGACTGTCCACGGCTTTCGTCCTGACCGATGTCGCCATCCTTTTCGGCTTTTTTCAGACCATCCATGCCGTCGCGGCGCACATGGCGAATCGCGACCTTGGACTTTTCGGCATAATCATGAGCGACCTTGACGAGCGACTTGCGGCGCTCTTCGTTCAGTTCAGGCAGCGGAATTCTGAGGTTCTGACCATCGACGATCGGGTTAAGGCCGAGATTGGATTCCCGGATCGCGCGATCGACGGCATTGACCATCGACTTGTCCCAGATGTTGACGCCGAGCATGCGCGGCTCCGGAACCGTGATGTTTGCAACCTGGTTGAGCGGCACACGCGAACCGTAAGCTTCAATGGTGACCGGATCGAGAATGTTGGCCGAAGCCCGGCCGGTGCGCAGCGATGCGATATCGCTCTTGAATGCGTTGATGGCGCCATCCATGCGGCGCTTGATATCGTTGAGGTCAATACCACTCATCTTGATACTCCGTCTCTGTCGGCTGTGGCCGGAATTCGCCCAGGGGGCGGCGTCTTTTTTGATTACTTGTCGTGCACGATGGTCTTGCGGCCACCGCCGGTCAATATCTGCGCGAAACCGCCCTTCTCGTGGATCGAGAAGACGATGATCGGAATATGGTTTTCGCGGGCAAGCGCGACGGCGGCGATATCCATGACCGCCAGGCCCTTGCCGAGCACTTCGCTATGGGTCAACTCGTCGAAACGGGTGGCTGCCGGATCCTTCTTCGGATCGGCAGAGTAGATGCCATCCACCTGGGTACCCTTGAAGATCGCCTCGGCGCCCATTTCCGCTGCGCGAAGCGCTGCAGCAGAATCGGTGGTGAAGAACGGGTTGCCCGTACCGCCGGCGAAAATAACCACACGCCCCTGTGCGAGATGGTGAAGGGCGGCGCGCTGGGAGAAGCTCTCACAGATTTCAGGCATCGCGATTGCCGAGAGAACGACGGTGTCGATGCTGAGCTTGCGAAGCGAGGTTGCGAGCGCCAGTGCGTTGATGACTGTTGCCAGCATGCCCATATGGTCGCCGGTAACACGATCGCCCCCCTTGGAGGCCACGGCCACGCCGCGGAAAATATTGCCGCCGCCGACGACAACGCCGACTTCAACACCCATCGCCCTCGCCTCGGCGATATCGGAGGCGATACGGTCGGCCACCGCCACATCGATACCGAAACCCTGATCGCCCATAAGGGCTTCACCGGAAGCCTTGAGAAGAACACGTTTGTAGATCGGCTTGGAAGACATCATGACTCCTCGGAAATGTAACCGAAACGCGGATACACGAAGGGCACCGCGTTGTCACGCGATGCCCTCCCGTTTTCCCAAGATTGGGTAAATATAATCAGCCCTTGGCGACTGCGGCGACTTCTGCTGCGAAATCGCTTTCTTCCTTCTCGACGCCTTCGCCGAGCAGCAGGCGAACCATGCCCGTCACTTCGATCGCCGCGCCGGCTTCCTTTTCGGCTTCCTTGACGGCAGCGCCGACAGTGATGTCGGGGTTGATGACGAAAGCCTGCGACAGAAGGGCGACTTCTTCGAAGAACTTGCGCATGCGGCCATCAACCATCTTTTCGATGATGGCTTCCGGCTTGCCGGATTCGCGGGCCTGTTCGATGAAGACGTTGCGCTCGCGCTCGGCCACGGCAGCGTCGACTTCTTCAGCACGGATGGCGAGCGGGTTGGTTGCAGCGATGTGCATGGCGACCTGGCGGCCGATCGAGTTCAGAACGGCCTTGTCGCCGTCCGACTTCAGGGCAACGAGAACGCCGAGCTTGCCGATGCCGTCGCCGGCAGCGTTGTGGATGTAGGTCGCAACAACGCCGTGCGGAACTTCGAGTGCAGCGGAGCGGCGCAGCGTCATGTTTTCGCCGATCGTCGCGATCGCGTCCTTGATGCTGTCGGAAACGGACTTGCCGGTTGCCGGATATGTGGCAGCGGAAACAGCGTCAACGGTGCCGTCGGTGGTGAGGGCAACCTGGGCGATACCGCGGATGAGGTCCTGGAACGCATCGTTGCGGGCAACGAAGTCGGTTTCGGAGTTCAGCTCGACAACGACAGCCTTGTGACCCATGGTGGCAACGCCGACCAGACCTTCGGCAGCCGTGCGACCGGACTTCTTGTCGGCCTTTGCGATACCCTTGGCGCGCAGCCAGTCGATCGCCGCTTCCATGTCGCCATTGGTCTCAGCAAGAGCCTTCTTGCAGTCCATCATGCCTGCGCCAGACTTCTCGCGCAGTTCCTTCACCATTGCGGCTGTGATTTCGGTCATTGTTTGCCTCTTATCGGTTCGATCGGTCAGCCGGCGGAATTTGCCGTGCCGAAGTTCTGGGTGATGACTGTACCCGGCCGCACACCCTTTGAAACCGGAGAGGATTTCAGGAAAGGGGCATGCGCATTCCCAAGTGCTGCGGCGTCTCCATACATCGGAATGATGGGTGCCGCCGAAGTGTGACAGCGTTATGAAGACTGCCTTGCGTTTCAACCACGTCAGACGCCAGCGGTTTCCTAAAAACGTAGCGGAGCGCTTGAAACGAACAAGGCCGTCAACCCATTGAAGGTCTTTGACGGCCTTGTCATATCCTGGTCGAGGAGACGGCGATCAAGAAATCGCCGCCAGACAGGGCCTAAATCAGGCGCCAGCCTCGTCTTCGAGAGCGGGCTCGATCGGCGCTTCTTCAGAAGCGCCGATGTCGCGGCCGGAAGCGCCCTGCTGACGGGCAATACCGTCGATGGCAGCACGGGCAATCAGGTCGCAGTAGAGCGAGATGGCGCGCGAAGCATCGTCGTTACCCGGGATCGGGTAGTCGATATGGTCCGGGTCGCAGTTGCTGTCGATGATCGCAACGACCGGAATGCCAAGACGCTTGGCTTCTTCGATCGCGATCTTTTCCTTGTTGGTGTCGATGATGAACATCAGGTCCGGAACGCCGCCCATATCGCGGATACCGCCGAGAGCCTTTTCAAGCTTTTCGCGCTCGCGCTCAAGGTTCAGGCGTTCCTTCTTGGAGTAGCCGGAGCCTTCCGAGTTCAGGATTTCGTCAACCTTGCGCAGACGCTGGATCGAGTTCGAAATGGTCTTCCAGTTGGTCATCATGCCGCCGAGCCAGCGGGAGTTGACGTAGTACTGGGCCGAACGCTTTGCGCTGTCGGCGATGATTTCGGACGCCTGACGCTTGGTGCCGACGAACAGAACGCGGCCGCCACGGGCAACGGTGTCGGACACGACCTGAAGGGCGCGCGACAGCATCGGAACGGTCTGAGCCAGGTCGATGATGTGGATGTTGTTACGGTCGCCGAAGATGTACGGCTTCATCTTCGGGTTCCAGCGATGCGTCTGGTGGCCGAAGTGAACACCAGCTTCCAGAAGCTGACGCATAGAAAAATCGGGCAATGCCATGCCTTGTTACTCCTTTTCCGGTTTAACCCCCGCGAAGCGAACAGCGCCGATTTTCATCGACACCACCGGGCGGAACGGACCGGATTTCTCCCGGAACATCCCAAGCTTCGCGTGTGGAATGGTGAGCCGCATACAGTCGCCCGCATGAAAATGCAAGCATTTATGCGAAAAAACCGGCGAAATAGCCGCGTTTCAGCGAACGGGCTTGTTTTCGCAGGTTTCGGGCTTGAGAATATCGAGCTTCGCAAGCTTTCCCGTCAGAACGAAATCGCCGTAATCCATCGTCAGATCTCGGGTGATTCCGTTTTCGTAAAGCTTGAACGACATGCGATAGATCGGCAGGGCGTCGGTGCCGGTCTTGTCGTTGTAATAGGCGATCGTCACCGGCCAGAAGGCCGCCTTGGCGAATTCGCCCGCCTTGCCGGCGTCGGCGTCGCCATCCTTCGGCATTTGTGATTTGCCGACCAGCGTGGATGTGATCAGGCTTTCATCGCCATCATCAGAACCGTCGAATATCCGGGATTCGAAAATGCGCTTTCCCTGTTTCGCATGTTCGATGACCTGAAACATGTGCTGTGTCGGGAATTCGCTGGCGACGAGACTGACCTGACGGGCATCCGGGCGGGTGAGATCGACCTTCACGCCCTCGGTGCTGTCGGTTGCGGCCCCCTGCACTTCCTTGTCCAGCTTGTCATCGGTGTAGGATTTGGTCTCGAAGGTGAATTTCTTCGCGGCAAGGTCTTCGAAAGTCGTGGTCTGCTGGTCGGTCATGCGCACGGCGTCGCCGGTGTTGATCTGCGTCACGAAACGGAAATCGGTCTTGTACCCCTGACAGGATGAGCCGGTGAATTCATAGACCATGCGGCCGGTCATGCCCTCGATGCCGGAGCGATCCGACGCATCCTTGAGTTCGAGATCGTAGACGGCGCGGTGGGCGACGAGATCCGGAACCGTGACGGGCAAGGCATTGGCAGCGCTTGACAGGCCGGTCATAAGCCCTGTTGCGGCAACGAAACCAAGCGTCCTGACAAACATGCAATATCTCCTGTTGGACTCGCCGCTCATATTGTACAAGCAACCGCCCGGCTTTTGGATCAACATCTTCTGAATGCCGGATTCTTGAAGGATTTACAACAAAACCGGAGACGAAAATGTCGGACGTCATCGAAGGCCGCCTCAAGGAACTTGGCTTCACACTTCCCGTCGCCGCGGCGCCAGCCGCAAATTACGTTCCGTTCGCCATCAGCGGCAATCTGCTTTATGTATCGGGTCAACTGCCGATGGAATCAGGCAAGATTGCGGTGACGGGCCTCGTTGGCCGCGATGTCGACGTGCCAGGCGCCCAGCGCGCGGCCGAATTATGCGCCGTCAACATTCTCGCACAGGTCAAGGCCGCTTTGAATGGTGACCTCTCGAAAATCCGCCGTGTCATCAAGCTGAGTGGCTTTGTTGCCTCGGTTCCGGAGTTCGTGGAACAGCATCTCGTCATCAACGGCGCGTCCAATCTTCTCGCCAATGTTCTCGGGGATGCCGGCAAACATGCCCGCGCCGCCGTCGGCATGGCCTGCCTGCCCTTCAATGCATCAGTCGAAATCGACGCCATCGTGGAAATCGACGTATGACGCTCAAGCTTTCCTGGCTGACGGCTGAGCCCGTCGCCCATCGCGG
Source organism: Agrobacterium sp. M50-1 (assembly GCF_049843495.1). NCBI lineage: Bacteria > Pseudomonadati > Pseudomonadota > Alphaproteobacteria > Hyphomicrobiales > Rhizobiaceae > Agrobacterium > Agrobacterium sp. M50-1. Next base: position 558,944 of record NZ_JBBHZH010000002.1, read on the forward strand.
TTATCATGATCTCAACAAGGCGGTCTGGGAAAACACGCTTTCGGCATTTTCCCGCGCCATCGAGGCCGGTTTCGCCATTGAATGCGACGTTCAGCTGGCAGCCGACAGCGTGCCGGTGATTTTTCACGACGACGACATGGCCCGCCTGACGGGCATCAAGGGCGACGTGCGCGAACGCACATCGGCTGAATTGTCGCTGCTTGCCGTCGGGCAGACCAAGGACCGCGTGCCTACCCTCAAGCAGCTTCTGGCGCTCTGCGCCGGCAGGGTGCCGCTGGTGATCGAGCTGAAGGGCCGCGCCGGCGAAGGCGTCGATGACGGTTTCGCCGAGGCGGTTCTGGAGGACCTCGAAGGCTACAAGGGCCATGTGGCGCTTATGAGCTTCGACCATCATCTGCTGAAGGACCTGAAGGCTGCGGGTTCACCCTGGCCGCTGGGCCTAACCGCCGAAGGCGACAAGCCGGAAGACTTCTTCAAACATGATGAAGCGATGCAGCTGGGGCTCGATTTCATCTCCTATCATTGGGGTCATCTGCCCAACAGCTTTATCGAGGCGCAAAGAAAGCTCGGGCTTCCGGTGATTACCTGGACGGTCAGGGATGAAAATGCGCGCGAGACCACCTGTAAATATGCGGACCAGATGACATTCGAAGGTTTCGACCCGAGAGAGAACCCATCCGCGACGGCATGACAGAAGACTATTCCATCAGCATTGCGCAATCCTTTGGGGATATCGATCCGGAAAGCTGGAAACGGCTTTCCGGAACATCGCGTAATGCATTAGGAAAACACTACAACCCTTTTATTTCTCATGAATTTTTATCGTCTATGGAAGAGTCAGGGTCAGCGACAGCCAAGACCGGCTGGCTTGGGCACCATCTTCTTCTCGAAAACGCCTCCGGTGTGCTCGTCGGCGCAGTGCCGGCCTATCTGAAGAACCACAGCAAGGGCGAATACGTCTTCGACCACGGCTGGGCGGATGCTTTCGAGCGGGCCGGTGGGCATTATTACCCGAAACTGCAATGTTCAGTGCCCTTCACTCCGGCAACCGGGCCGCGCCTGCTCGTTTCAGAAAACGAAGACGAGACACGCTTCAAGGCGTTACTGGCCTCCGGTCTCGCGCAGGTGACTGAAAAGATCGGCGTCTCCTCGGCACATGTCACATTTTTGGAAGAGAGCGATCTTTCAGCCCTTCTGCCGCGCGATTTCCTGCACAGGACTGACCAGCAGTTCCACTTCATCAACAATGGCTATCGCGACCACGATGATTTCCTCGACGCCCTTTCCTCGCGCAAGCGCAAGGGGCTGAAGAAAGAACGCCGCGCGGCGGTGGAAAACGGCATCGAGATCGACTGGCTGACCGGAAGCGCCCTGACCGAGGATATCTGGGACCAGTTCTTCGCCTTTTACATGGATACCGGCAGCCGCAAGTGGGGCCGGCCTTATCTGACACGAAAATTCTACTCGCTGATCGGCGAGCGCATGGCCGATGATGTGCTGCTGGTGATGGCGAAACGGGATGGGCGCTATATTGCCGGTGCGATCAACTTCATAGGCTCGGATGCGCTTTATGGTCGCCATTGGGGCTGTATCGAGGATCATCCCTTCCTGCATTTCGAGGTCTGTTACCATCAGGCAATCGACTTCGCACTGGCGAAGGGGTTGAAACGGGTGGAAGCGGGCGCCCAGGGCGAGCACAAGCTGGCGCGTGGTTACGTGCCGGTGACCACCCATTCGGCGCATTTCATCGCCCATCCGGGCCTGCGCCGCGCCATTGCCGATTATCTTCAGCGCGAACGCGAAGAGGTCGAACATATCGGCGATTATCTTGATGAACACACGCCCTTCCGCAAGGGCGAGAGACAGGAACCGGACGTATAGTCCGCTACGAGGAGAGATCACGATGACGGCCAGCGCCTATGACGACAACAATATCTTCGCAAAAATCCTGCGTGACGAAATTCCGAGCCACAAGCTTTATGAAGACGAGCATACGCTTGCTTTCATGGATGTGATGCCGCAGGCCCCCGGCCATCTGCTCGTCGTTCCCAAGACCGGCTCGCGCAATCTGCTCGATGCCGACCCGGAGGTGCTGGCGAGGACCATTCCCGTGGTGCAGAAACTCGCCGTCGCGGCCAAGGAAGCCTTCGATGCCGACGGCGTCTTCGTCGCCCAGTTCAACGAGCCAGCGGCCGGACAGACCGTCTTCCACCTGCATTTCCACGTCATTCCGCGCAAGGAAGGCGAGCCGCTGAAGCCGCATTCCGGCGTGATGGCCGATGGCGAGGTATTGAAGGCCCATGCGGAAAAGATAAAGGCGGCGCTTGCGTCGTAATGCAGGCTTCACGCGCGACGTCATCCTCGGGCTTGTCCCGAGGATCCAACCACGTATCGCGACATAGAAAAGTTGGGGATGCTCGGGACAGGCCCGAGCATGAAGGAAGAGAGGACTTCGGACGCGTTATCACACAGGGTTGCGATAGGCATTCCTTTCTGGCCATGGCCAGCCTTCAAGCACCGCCATATCCGGCCGGAATATCTCCACCTTCAACGGATAACAGGCCGCCGTATCGCTGGAATGCGTGGCGCTGCAATCACCGCCCGGGCAGGCGGACAGAGCGCCGATAAGATCGATCTCCGCAAAAAGCTCCAGATAATCTCCCGGCCTCACCGGGCTCGCTTTCATGAAATATTGATGCGTGTCGCGGGTAAAGCCCGTACACATGAAGACGTTCAGCACGTCGTGCACATGCGGCTCAGCCTCCCGGAACGACAGGCCACTGGCGGAGGCGAGCGCATTCGTCAGGTTGGAATGGCAGCAATGGTGATAGTCGCCACCGCTCAGGAGCTTGTTGGTATAGGGATCGCAGCGGGTGCCGATCACGTCATGCACCCCGCCGCCATCCTCGTCGAAGCCATACCATGACAGTGTGTCGTGCGTGATGGTCGCCATGGGGCGCAGCGATGGCAGGTTGCTCCACAGCCGGTTGCCGACCGTAACATGGGTGGCATGCAGGGCGCGGGTCTTGCCGCTGAAAAAACGCTCGGTCAGATCGTGGGCGTTCCAGAGGTTAAGGTCTCCCACCTGCGGACCTTCAATACTCACGATGCGAAAGAAATGTCCCTTCGGCACATGAAAGGTGCGGCCGTCACGCGGCGGCACGATGACCTCATCGATCTTTTCCATGCCATTACTTGCCTGCGCGAGGCGAGCAAGGTCCGGCGTCTCAAGCGTGCCATTCGGATAAACGACAACGGGACGGACGGCGCGGCGTGCGGCGGCGTCAGCGGGTTCGGCGACGGGCATGGGGGTCATGAAATCCTCTGGGCGATGAAAATACCGATGCGAAATTGCGTCAGGAATACCCGTCTGACAAGACGGGTTTTTCTTGCGCTCAGGCCAAGTCTGACTTAGCCTTGACGACTATGAAACTGCCTCCCCTTGCCACCCTCCGCGCATTCGAAGCCGCGGCCAGAAGAACGAGTTTTTCTCTGGCCGGGCAGGAACTCGGCATGACGGCGGCGGCCGTGAGCCAACATGTGCGCAATCTGGAGGCCTGGCTTGGCGTGGCGCTGTTCGAGCGGCATGCGAGGGGCGTGAGGCTCACCCCGGCCGGAAAGGAATTCGGCACTACGGTTTCAACCGCCTTAAAGCAGATCGCCTCCGGCGCAGAGCGGATCAGCCGTGGTCGCGAACGTCCCGTTGTTCACCTTGCCAGCCTGCCTTCGGTGGTGACCTACTTCCTCACGCCCCGCCTTCCCCGCTTCCGGGCGCTGCATCCTGATATACAGGTGTCGATCAGCTATTCCGGGGCGCAACATGCCGGCCCGGCCGATCTCACCATCGGGCATGGAATCTCTTTTGCGGACAATGCAGTGCCGCTTTTCAGCGCCGAGACGCGCCCCACCTGTGCTCCCGGTTACATCGCCAAATCTGGGCCCTTCAGTGATGAAGCCAGCCTGTTGCGGGCCGAACTGCTGCATGACGATACCGAGACCGCGTGGCAGAGCTGGTTTGCCGCGGCCGACTTGTCGTTATCCTATGGCGCTGGACCGATTTTCGCAGATTTTAATCTCCTCGTCACGGCGCTGAAGGCTGGACAGGGTATCGGCCTCTGCCCGACGGTGCTCCTTCGCGAAGAAATCGCCAGGGGCCAGTTGACCGTACTTTTCGACCGCGCTTCCGATGCGGACAAATATTACTGGCTTATCCGGCCTGAAGAGATGACCGCACCGGCGAAAATTCTGGCCGATTGGCTGATGGCCGAAGCCCATGCGAGCCAAAGTCACTACTCCGCAGCAACGATCTGAGCCGGAACCGGTGTCAAAACACCAAGGCGTTCCCTCGCCGACAGCCGATCGAGCAACCTGCCGGAAGCCGCGCAAACGATGGCAAAAGCGATGAGACCACCGAAAACATCCGAAAGATGATGCCCGCCCTGAACCAGAACGGCCGGCAACATCAGGAGGTTCAGCGGCAATATTATCGCCATCGCCCAACGGTTACGAGGCACGAACCAGACTGACATTGCCGCCATGAAGATATGAAATGATGGAAATCCGATCAGGCCGAGCACGTTTTGGGGAGTGAGATAGCTGACGCCCTCCAAGCCCAATCGCATCAGTTCCCGCCCATAAGCGGGATCGACCGCCAGCGTGACCGTATCGGTGACCCATTGCGGCAGTTCCAGATAGGCTTTGGCGCCGTATGTGGGGAAAAAAATCCAGAAGACGATGCAGGCGAGAGCACCAAGCACCCCGGTCACCAGAAAATGATGCAACATCCGGTCTTTGCCGGTAAACCCCAGCATGATGACAATGAACAGCAATTGCGGCAGCGACGTCCCGTAGACAAGAAATAACGTTTCGCCGATCCACGGATTGGCAGCAGCCCAGATGACCATATCCCGCCAGTTGTAACCGAGCGCGGCATCGACGCGGAATAACAGGGGATCGATTGCAGGAAACTGAACCGGCAGGAACATGTAATTGAAGACGGAGCCCACCACCGTGAAGAGGATGAACAGCCCGGCGGAAACCAGAGCCGTGGCTATGCGAAGATCACGCTCGCTTATCCGGTAGAGTTGGCCAAGAAGGAAAACGCCGCCGCCCACCCCCAGGCAGAGAGCATATCCGAGATAGTCGACATCAATGCCTCTCACCGCAATCAATGCCGCATCGATGGCGAATAACATCAGAATAACACATAATACAAATCGTTCTGCCGCAAATAGTCGCACGGAATTACCCCCCGGGTTCCAGCACGGACCACGCTAGGTCGACGGTCTTAATATTCGGATAAGGTGAGTATTAGAAACCGAGTGCGAACAATCCACCCGCCAGAAGCAGGATCGGAACCGCCACGCCGACGATGACCCGCTGGCCCGCCAGCAAAAATGCGATGAAACCGAGCGTGGCGGCCCCAATGCGCAGCCACAGGGGTGACGCCTCAAGTGTACCGGTTGGAAAGACGATCAGCTTGGCGGTGACAGCCATGACGAGCGCGGTGGCAACTGCCCTCACCCAGTGCAGCGCTTCGGAATCCTCCTTCAGGCGGTTGCCGGCGAGAACGCCGAGCCAGCGCCAGAGATCGGTCGCCAGCCAGCCGGCAATCGCGATGAAGAGATAGGGCGCCCACCAATGTTCGGTCATCATGGTTCGCTCTCCGGTGAGACGGGTTTTATCCGCCGGCGGAAGACAAGGCGGTCGATGAGATAGGCCGCCGTGCCGCCGCCAATCCCGGCATAAAGAATATCGAACTCCGGTGCGATCACCGCGAAGGCGGGACCGGCGATGACGCCGATGACGAAGGCGACCTTGACGACGGAATGACGGGCAGAAGCCCAGATCGATGCCACGAAATAGACCGGCGTGAGAAAAAACAGCACGCCGGCGACGAGAGGCGGAAAGGCGGCGACGACGCCGTAACACAGGCCGACGATGATGGCGTTGACCACGGTGAGCGTAATACCAAAACCGGCGAACCAGGCGGCGCGGGCTTCACGCGGCACCCTGGAGAGATTCTGCGTGGCGAAGACCCAGGCGGTGATCGCAACGAAATGTGAGAGGAACAGCAAAATCCATGTCGGCGTCTTCGCGCCGCGCATCTCCGGAACGATGGAAGCGACCATCGGCATCATGCGGACCGAGGACAGCGTCACCGCCAGAAAACAGGCGGCGAGGTTGGCGCCGCCGACCATGGAACCAATCAGGATCATCTTGGCCGGCAAGGCCCAGATGACAAGCGTCATGAACACGGCTTCGCCGCGCGCAACTCCGGATTCGAGTGCGAAAGCGCTGAAACCGACGAAAGATGTCATGAGAATGAGCGAAGGCAGCGAGAATATGCCCCGCATTCCCCGGAAGAACCAGCCGCGCAATGGGATGGTATCGCTGTCGGCAGTGTGCATTGCTGACCCACTCGAGCATGTCGCCCGAAAACGCCGTGGCTTCGGGGTAACGTCATGCATGAAACAAAAATGAAACGCGTCGCAGGTATCAGGTAAAACGCGACGCATTTCATACATGAAAATGCCGGGCTTTCGCCCGGCACCGGTTTATCGATCAAAGACCGCGATCACTTCTTCTTCGGCACTTTCGGCACCGTATTGGTCTTGCGCCGCGGCTTGCTGACCTCATCAGACTTATCAGCCTCGGCAACAAGGACATCCGCCTCTTCCCTGGCTTTCGCCGCCTTGGAAGCAGTTTTTGCCTTTGCCTTGCCGGGCGATTTGGCCGCCTTCAGTTCGGCCTCCGGCTGCGGCTTCACGGGCGCGGTCTCCGGCAACACCTCAAGCACGAGGCCGTCGGAACCGTCATCCTTCTTGCCGACGGTGACGCTGACGACGCCGCCCTTCTTGAGCTTGCCAAAGAGGATTTCATTGGCAAGCGGCTTCTTGATGTTTTCCTGGATCACGCGCGACAGCGGGCGAGCGCCCATCTTTTCGTCGTAACCCTTTTCCGCCAGCCAGGAGATCGCATCTTCATGCAGATCGAAGGTGACGTTGCGCTCGGAGAGCTGGGTTTCCAGCTGCATGACGAACTTCTGCACGACCTTGTGGATGACGGCGGTCGGCAGCGGCGAGAACGGAATGATCGCATCCAGACGGTTGCGGAACTCAGGCGTGAACAGGCGGTTGATCGCCTCTTCATCTTCACCCGTGCGGCGCGAAGAGCCGAAACCGATCGCCGATTTCGCCATTTCGGACGCACCCGCATTGGTCGTCATGATGAGGATGACGTTGCGGAAGTCGATCTTCTTCCCGTTATGGTCGGTCAGAGAGCCGTGGTCCATCACCTGCAACAGGATATTGTAGATATCCGGATGGGCCTTCTCGATTTCGTCCAGCAGCACCACGGAATGCGGATGCTGGTCGACACCGTCGGTCAGAAGACCGCCCTGATCGAAGCCGACATAACCGGGAGGTGCGCCGAGCAGACGCGACACGGTATGGCGTTCCATATATTCCGACATGTCGAAGCGCAGCATCTCGACACCGAGCGAAGCGGCAAGCTGCTTCGCCACCTCAGTCTTGCCCACGCCCGTCGGGCCGGAGAAGACATAGGAGCCGATCGGCTTGTTCGGTTCGCGCAGGCCGGCACGCGCCAGCTTAATGGCCGTGGCCAGCGCCTCGATGGCGATGTCCTGACCGTAGACGACGGAACGCAATTCCTTCTCAAGGTTGGCGAGAACCATCTCGTCATCCTTGGAAACCGTCTTCGGGGGAATGCGGGCCATCGTCGCGATGGTCGCCTCGATTTCCCGTTCGGTGATCAGCTTGCGGCGCTTGGATGCCGGCAGCAGCATCTGCGCCGCACCGGTCTCGTCGATCACGTCGATCGCCTTGTCCGGCAGCTTGCGGTCGGAAATGTAGCGGGCCGACAATTCGACGGCAGCCTTGATCGCTTCGTTGGAATATCTCAGGTGATGATAATCCTCGAAGTAAGGCTTCAGCCCCTTCATGATCGCGATCGCATCATCGATGGAAGGCTCGTTGACGTCGATCTTCTGGAAACGACGCACAAGCGCGCGGTCCTTTTCGAAGAACTGGCGATATTCCTTGTAGGTCGTCGAGCCGATGCAGCGGATCGCACCCGAAGACAGGGCTGGCTTCAGGAGGTTCGATGCATCCATTGCGCCGCCCGAGGTCGCGCCCGCACCGATGACGGTGTGGATTTCGTCGATGAACAGAACCGCGCCCGGATACTCTTCGAGTTCCTTGACGACCTGCTTCAGGCGCTCCTCGAAATCACCGCGATAACGGGTTCCGGCGAGCAACGTGCCCATGTCGAGCGAGAAGATCGTGTCATTGGCGAGCGCTTCCGGCACCTTGCCTTCAACGATACGCTTGGCCAGACCTTCGGCGATCGCCGTCTTGCCCACGCCGGGATCGCCCACATAAAGCGGGTTGTTCTTGGAGCGGCGGCAGAGGATCTGGATGGTGCGGTTGACCTCGTCGTGACGGCCGATCAACGGGTCGATCTTGCCGTTTTTCGCCTTTTCATTGAGGTTGACACAATAGGCCTTCAGCGCATCCTGCTGTTTTTTGGCGGAAGATCCCTCTTCCTCCGGATTGCTGCGGCTCGCCTTGTTTTCACCTTCGGGCTCATCAGCACCGCGCGGCGCGCGCGTCTGCGACGTGCCCGGACGCTTGCCGATGCCGTGGGAGATGTAATTGACCGCATCGTAACGGGTCATCTCCTGCTCCTGCAGGAAATAGGCGGCGTGGCTTTCGCGCTCGGCGAAAATGGCGACAAGCACGTTCGCGCCGGTCACTTCCTCGCGGCCGGACGACTGCACATGAATGACAGCCCGCTGGATGACCCGCTGGAAGCCGGATGTGGGCTTGGAATCCTCGTCGTAACCGGTGACGAGGTTGGTCAGTTCGTTGTCGACGTAATCGCTGACGGTCTTGCGCAGCGCATCGAGATCGACGTTGCAGGCGCCCATCACGGCGGCGGCATCCGCGTCGTCGATCAGCGCCAGAAGGAGATGTTCAAGCGTCGCATATTCGTGGTGACGCTCATTTGCAAAGGTCAGTGCCTGGTGCAGCGCCTTCTCGAGACTCGGGGAAAAAGTTGGCACGTTGCGATCCTCATTTCTTTTCCATGACGCATTGCAGCGGATGCTGGTGCTGTCGGGCGAAATCCATGACCTGGCTTACTTTCGTCTCTGCGACCTCATATGTAAACACCCCGCATTCGCCCACGCCGTGCTGGTGCACGTGCAGCATGATGCGGGTTGCCGCTTCGCGATCCTTCTGGAAAAAACGCTCCAGAATATGGATGACGAATTCCATGGGAGTGTAGTCGTCATTCAGTAAAAGAACACGGTACAAATTCGGTCTTTTGGTCTTAGGCTTGACGCGGGTGATAACAGACGTTCCGCGGTTGGTGCCGCCGCCGTCTTCCCCTTCGCCCTCGCCCTGCATGTAGATCGGCTTAGCGATCATCTTTCATCATTCTCCAAACTGTTCTCAAACCGACAGTTCTTTGCCAGGAGGGAGAACTTCGCCTCTTCATATCTAGGTCGTTAAGACGCGATTTTAAGCCCCTTGCGAAACGGTGCAATCACTATTGCGTTTGCGAAGAGGCAAACCTCGGGAAAAGTGCGGATATGGAGGGTAGCCAAAGCACGGGAAGACATGGGCCGGCATTGGCGGCACGTTTTCAGGCCGGATGCAAACAGGTGCGACAGGTCGCGGCGCTGCCGAATCCGGTTCGCGCCCCCGGCCTTACTCCTTGTCGTCAAGCATTTCGCGAACGGCGATGGCGAGCTGCTTCAGCGAGAACGGTTTCGGCAGGAAGCCGAACTTGGCGTCTGCCGGCAGGTTTTTCGCGAAGGCATCCTCGGCATAACCCGAAACGAAGATGAATTTCAGGTCGGGATAGGACTTGCGCAACTCTCGCAGCAGCGACGGACCATCCATTTCCGGCATCACGACGTCGGAAACGACGATATCGACCTTCCCTTCCAGTTCCTCCATCACCTCCAGCGCCTCGGTGCCGGAGCCGGCCTCATGCACGGTGTAGCCGCGGGTTTCCAGCATGCGCTTGCCGCCTCGCCGCACCGCCTCCTCGTCTTCCACCAGAAGCACGACGGCGGAGTTGCCGGTCAGGTCCAGCGGCTCTTCCTTCACGGGTTCGGGCGCAGCCACGGGGGCGAGAGCCGCCTGACCGGGCTGTTGGCCGGCAACGGCTTCCACCACATGGCGAGGCAGGTAGATACGGAAAGCCGTTCCCTTGCCCACTTCCGATTCGGGATAGATGTAACCGCCCGATTGCTTGACGATGCCATAGACCATAGAGAGACCAAGACCCGTGCCCTTGCCCACTTCCTTGGTGGTGAAGAAAGGCTCGAAAATCTTGTCCATGATCTCGGGCGGAATACCCGTGCCGTTATCGGCCACTTCCACCATGACCATGTCTTCGGCCGGGAATTCCGGACGGCCAAACGCCGCGATCTCTTTCGCGTCGACGTTCCGCGTTCTGATGGTGATCTTGCCGCCGTCTGGCATGGCGTCACGCGCATTAACGCAGAGATTGATGAGCACCTGCTCGAACTGCGACAGGTCGGTCTTCACCGGCCACAGATCACGGCCGTAATCGACCTCCAGCTTGACATTGGTGCCTGATATCAACCGGTCGACCAGCATGCGCAGATCGCCGATCACATCGGTCAGGTTGAGGATCGCCGGACGCATGGTCTGCTTGCGCGAGAATGCCAGAAGCTGGCGCACCAAAACGGCGGCGCGGTTGGCGTTGCGCTTGATCTCCATGAGGTCGGCAAAACTCGGATCGGCCGGCCGCGCCTGCAGCAGCAGATGGTCGGACGACAGGAGGATGGCGGTCAGCACGTTGTTGAAGTCGTGAGCGATACCGCCCGCCAGAGTGCCTACAGCATTCATCTTCTGCGTCTGCGCCATCTGGGTTTCGAGCGCCTTCTGCTCGGTCACCTCTATGGCATAAACGATCGCCACTTCTTCCGGCGCCTCGTCATCCTGATCGATGACAGCGTTGACATAGAAACGGAAATGCCTGCCCTCGTCGCTCGGATGGCGGGAATCGAACGGGGCGATGTCGCCCTGACGGTCCTTGGCTTCGGCCAGCGCCTGCTCCAGACGCGGCTTCTCGTTGTCGTGGATGATGGTTTCGAGTGCTATGCCGCGATCGATATCGTCACGTCCAACGACGCCGGAGAACAGCTTGAGGAAGGGCGCGTTGATGCGCAGAATGCGGCCTTCGCCATCAAGCGAGGCAATCGCCATCGGCGTGTTGTTGAAGAAACGCGTGAAGCGCATGGCGGAGGACGATTCGGTATCCTCCTGCCCCTTCGGGCGCATCAGAACGATGGTCCGGCTCTCGCCTGGCGCGCCGTCCTTGGCGGTGACCTGATGCACGAGGCGGGCCGGCATGCTCTGGCCGTTGACCCGGCGCATGTCGAGATCAAGGATTTCGGTGCGCTTTGCCGAGCCCTGCGGATGGACGGATTCAATCAGCGCCATGCCTTCGCCGGCGACGATGTCGGAAACGGTCATCGAACCGGGTGAAAACTGCGCGAGATCGATGCCGAGCCATTCGGACAGGGTGGCGTTCAGATAAACGATTTCGCCCTTGCGCCCGGCGGAAAAGAAACCGGCCGGCGCATGATCGAGGTAATCGATGGCATTCTGCAATTCGCGGAAAAAGCGCTCCTGATCCTCGCGTTCCGGCGTGATATCGGCGATCTGGAAGACATGCAGCCCCTCGCCGCCGGCATCCTTCAGCACCCGCCCTTTCAGCCGATACCAGTGCGGCCCCGCATTGGAATCCTCGCCCAGCGGTTTCAGCAGCCGGAATTCTTCGTAACCGTCTCGGCCTTCGCGCAGCACGTTGATGAGCCGGTAAAGCGCTTCGGTGGATTCCCGGCTGCGCGACAGAAGCGTCTCGAGGCTCTGGATATCGCTCGCCTTCGTGGTGCCGCTCATCCGGCAATAGGTGGCGTTGGCGTAAACCATATGCCCCTTGGCGTCGGTAATCAGGGTGCCTTCGGGGTGAGCCGACAGGAAGCGCCGGGCAAGCCCGTCGGATTGCGACTGCGGCATGACCTCGATGAAACCGATGATCGACGACACCAGAAAAAAGATGCCCATCATCGCCAGCACGCCGAGAATGCCGAGCACGATTTCGTTTTCGAGAGAATCCTTGAAATAGACGAAGGCGGCGGCAGCCGCGATCAGAACCAGCGCCAGGAGAAGAATGCGCAGCACCGTGCCGGAACGGGCACGCCTGTCCACTAGCGGAAGGTCGTTGTCGCTTGTCTCGCACACCCGTGTCATCTTGGCCTCGCAGTCGTGCAGGTCGTCATTCGGTCAGCCTTATTTCCTTGACGGAATCGGGCAGCAGAATTTCTTGTAGCAACTCGCTTGACCGGCAAAAAGCTCCGCCAGGGCACAAAGGCTTAAAAACGCACAGCGAAAACGGCCTGAAAGGTGTATAAAAGCACTGAGAGACTACTGTCTGGTACAGGTCAGCTCCCTCACCTGACATTGGATGCGTGGCGCGGAACAGACGATCTTGCCGTCAGCGACGGTACAAACCGAGCATCCGTCAGTGAAGTCGAGGCAGGAGGGATTATCGCGCACGAACTCCGCCATGGTCGCTGAGGGATCCGGTGCCTTGTCTTCGGCCCTCACGATCGAATGCGGCGACGCGAAAAGCGATAGCAGCAAAACAACCATGAAACGCCGGGCAAGGGAGCCGTCAATGCGCAATGCTTGGAACATTCAGAACCGCTCCTTTGGCAAAAGAATTGCAACTTTCACTGCCTCTCAGCATTGAAGGACGAGATGAGGCGCTTTGGTGGCGTCTTTACGTTTGAGGCGGCAATCCTGTGGGGCGAAATGAATAAACCTTGTGTCACGCCTAAAAAAATCGTCTTTTCCTGCTTGATGTTCACATTATAAGAACCACGGCAATATTAATTGCCCAAGAAATTAAAAAGCCAGAAAATCTGAAGGGATGATCTCCATGATGGAAGATTTTATCGGCACCTATGGAAACCGTCTCATCGTCGCCGTTGTTGGTGTGGGCGTGGCCCTGCTCATTCTGGCGATTGCGCTGTGGCTTCTGCGCAGACGCAGCGGTTCGGCCCCTTTCATTCGGGGCGGCCGCAACCGGCAGCCGCGTCTGCAGGTCCTCGACGCAACGGCCGTGGATGCGCGCCGCCGTCTGGTGCTGGTGCGCCGCGACAATGTCGAGCATCTGGTCATGATCGGCGGCCCGACGGATATCGTCATCGAAAGCGGCATAGGCGCTATCCCAATCGTCAGGGATGTGCAGGAGCCGGAACTGAAGGCGCTGCCGCGCCAGGAAAGCGAGCAGAAGAGAGCCGAGCCGGCGATCCAGCAGGAACGTCGCCCCGCCCTGCCGCAGCAGCAGCCCGTTGCCGCTGCAACCCCCGTTTCCATACGTGAAGAACCCGCAAGACAACCACAACGGCCGGAGCCGCCGGCACCCGCCCCGCGTGCCGCACCCGTTGCAGCAGCAGCCGCTCAGGTTCCGCCACGACCATCAACCCCGCCGCAACCCGTCTCCACGCCCTTAACGGCGCGCGAACCCGTTCCGTCAGCAAGACAGGCCGCGCCCGAGCGGGAGACAGTTCGGCCCACGCCGCCGCCAATACCGGTTGCGGCCCCGGCTGCTGCCGTCTTGCCCATAGCGGCGGCATCGCTTGACATGGCCGCAGCCCGGACGGAACCCAGGCGCGCCGAACCTGTCGTGCCGGCTCCAGCACCCGTTGCACCGCCGATCCCGGAACAGACGCCCGTACAGGCAAAGGCGGAAGAACGGACCGCGGAATTCGCCCCGCCGGTTTTTGCTGCACGCGAGCCGATGATCGACCAATCCGTCGCCGCCGATTTTCTCGACGCTGCCCGGGAGCGCGTTCTTCCCGACCTGAAGCCGGGACAGGCGACGCCCCCCGCACCGTTTCCGCCCAAGCCTGAAAATCCGGCTGTGGCTTCGAACGACGCCGAGCCAAAATTTTCCGACGAGCTCGCCAGCGATTTCGAGAGCTTCCTTGAGGCGGAAATCGCCAAGAGCAAGGAGGCGGATAACGAGCCGTCCGTTGCCACTGTCGCGGAAAAGCAGGCCAAGACCCAGCCCGCCTCCCCGCCTGTCACCGGCGCTTCACCGGATGGAGACATGCAGAAGGAAATGGCGCGTATCTTCGGAGAACTTTCCGTGACCCGTGACCGCTGACGGGCGCGGGTCTTGCGACCAGAAGTTCGGAACAGAAAAGGGCACGGAAGCGAATTCCGTGCCCTTTTTATTTGTCTGCGATTTGAAGGCCTGCTTGCCGCAGCGCCTTATTCGTCGCGGTAGACTTTTTCGCGACGCTCGTGACGCTCCTGCGCCTCGATGGAGAGCGTTGCAATCGGGCGGGCGTCCAGACGCTTGAGGCCGATAGGCTCGCCCGTTTCCTCACAGTAACCGTAAGTGCCGTCTTCAATCCGCTGAAGGGCTGCATCGATCTTTGAAATCAGCTTGCGCTGACGATCGCGGGCGCGAAGTTCGATCGCCCGGTCCGTTTCGGAAGAGGCCCGATCAGCGAGATCGGGGTGGTTGGCGCTTTCTTCAGCGAGATGTCCGAGGGTCTCGCGCGCTTCTCTAAGGATGTCATTTTTCCAGGCGACCAACTTCGCGCGGAAGTATGCCCGCTGGCTGGCATTCATGAACTCATCGTCTTCCGAGAGCACATATTTGCTAAGATCGATCTTCTCACTCAACGCGATTCTCCTCGAAGAACATCTCAATGCGGCGGTGTATACTCCAATGATAGTGGCCGATTCAAGTCTGCAGATCAGTTTTCAGGCATTTTTAAAACTGACACAAAAATCATCTAAATGACTAATTTTTATTCTTTATTCGTATTGAAGCGAACTCTTCTTCAATCACTTCAACGCGACTTACCAACAGGAAAGAGGACTTGCGGTCCTGCAACCCTATCCTGTAGCATTCAACTCGTGCCCTGACATTCGAACGCCGGTCCCCGCCCTTGACAGCATCTTCCCCGAGCCGAGTTTATCTTCTGCGCCACGCCAAGGCCGCCTGGGCGGCGCCTGGGGAACGGGATTTCGATCGGGGATTGAACGAAGCCGGTTTTGCCGAGGCGGAGGTCATCGCCGACCTTGCCGCCGACCGGCATTACCGCCCCGATCTGCTTCTGTCATCCACAGCCGCGCGCTGCCGGCAGACCACGCAGGCCTGGCAACGGGCCTTCAACGAAGGCATAGACATCTTCTACGTCGATGAGATGTATAATGCGCGCAGCGAGACCTATCTGTCGCTTATCGCCGCTCAGACGGAGGTGCAGTCTGTGATGCTGGTGGGTCACAACCCCACCATGGAGGCGACGCTGGAGGCGATGATCGGCGAGGACCTGCTGCATGCCGCCCTCCCCTCGGGCTTTCCGACATCGGGCCTTGCAGTTCTCGACCATGATGACAACGCCGCAAACGGTAAAAATCGCTGGCGGCTGGTCGATTTCCTCGCACCGGGCAAATAATCGCTCCGGCCTTTCATAAGAATTTTGCAAAGCCGCCCTTCTGAAAATCCGCTGGAGCGCTTCTTTTTTGGGCAGCCGCAGCTCCCTATATTGCAGCGGTGACCGTTAAACACAGCCAGGAAACTGCCATTGTCGCCTTCTCTTACGTCCCTGACAGACAGCGCGCTGATCGCTTTCGATAATCTGGCCGACCGTGCGAGCAACCTCACCCATCCGACATTGCGGCTTGGCGTCACCGGCCTTTCGCGGGCGGGAAAGACGGTTTTCATCTCGTCCCTGGTCCATAATCTTTTGAATGGCGGGCGATTGCCGCTGTTCGAGGCGATGCGGTCCGGGCGCGTCTCGAATGTGCGTCTCGAACCGCAGCCGGACGACGCCATTCCCCGTTTTCAATATGAGGATCATATTCAGGCGCTGGTGCGCGACAGGCTGTGGCCGGATTCGACGCGGGCGATCTCGGAACTCAGGATCACGCTGGATTACCAGAGCGCCAGCGGCTGGGGCCGGTGGTTCTCCGCCGGCAAGCTTTCCATCGATATTGTCGATTACCCCGGTGAATGGCTGCTCGACCTGCCGCTTCTGTCGCAGGATTACAAACAGTTCAGCGATGCGACCGTCGCTCTTGCCGGAAGCGGCGTCCGTGCCGAACTGGCGCAGGAATGGCTGGCGATCGCCTCTTCGCTCGATATCAATGCGCCTGCCGACGAAATGACGGCGCGCCGTCTGGCCGAAAGTTTCGCAGCCTATCTGAAAGCCTGCAAATCCGACGAAAGATCGCTTTCCACTTTGCCGCCCGGCCGTTTCCTGATGCCCGGCGATCTGGAAGGGTCGCCCGCGCTGACCTTCGCGCCGCTTCCGGGCCTGACCGACGAGAAAGCGCCGAAGGGCTCGCTGCGCGCCATGATGGAACGGCGCTACGACGCTTATAAGTCGATCGTGGTCAAACCCTTCTTCCGCGAGCATTTCGCCCGCCTCGACCGGCAGATCGTCCTGATCGACACGCTGCAGGCCGTCAATCGCGGCCCGGAAGCCGTGCAGGATCTGGAGCGGGCGCTCGGCGACGTGCTTGCCTGTTTCCGCCCCGGCACCAACAGCCTGCTGTCGTCGTTGATCGGCAGGCGAATCGACAAGGTGCTGATTGCAGCCACCAAGGCCGACCATCTGCATCATGAAAGCCATGACCGGCTGGAGCGGCTGACCCGCCGTCTGGTGGACCGCGCCATCACCACCATCGGCATGAACGGCGCCGGCATCGAGGTCATGGCGCTGGCTTCCGTGCGCGCCACCCGTGAGGCAAGCGTGCGCCAGGACGGCCACGACCTGCCGGTCATCGTCGGCACGCCGATGGCGGGTGAAACCATCAATGGCGAGACCTTTGACGGCAATCGCAAGACGGCGATCTTTCCCGGCGACCTGCCCGAGGATCCGGAACCGCTGTTTCGCAGCCTCGATAGGGATGGCGACAAGGCATCGCTGCCCGATGTCAATGTCGTGCGCTTCCGCCCGCCCAACATAGATGAGCCGGGTAGCGGCGGCATCCGGCTTTCCGTTCCCCATATCAGGCTCGATCGCGCCATGCAGTTCCTGTTCGGAGACAAGCTCGCATGAAGGCTCCCACACAAAACGATCCGCAGACACGCCGCCCCGCGGCTTTCACGCTTGAGACCGAGGAAACGACGCGGCCGTCCGCCACACAGAAGCGCGCGCCGCGCAGCTTCGACGCCGAGGTTTCGCTGACGGCGGACGAAGACGATCCGTTTCTGGCGCCCGAGGGCATAGATGCCAATGCGCTGCCGGTGGCGACGCCGAAGAAAAGCCGCTTCTCCTTCGGCAAGCTCGCGCTCGGTGCATTGGGCGTCCTGTTCTCGCTTGCCTTCGGGCTGTGGGCGGATCAGCTTATCCGCAATCTCTTCTCCCGCTCCGACTGGCTGGGTTATACCGCGACAATCGCCCTCATCGTGGCGCTTTTTGCAGTTCTCGCCCTCGTCGGCCGCGAAGTCTTCGGCATCATGCGGCTCAATGCCGTGCAGTCTCTCAAGGCGGACGCTGAAACAGCGAGTCTCGACAAGAGCTCGAAACCCGCCCGCGCCATCGTCACGCGCCTCAATGCCGTCCTCTCCCACCGGGCCGAAACGGCCAAAGGGCGTGCGGCGCTGAAGGAAACGGAAAGTGATGTCATCGATGGCCCGCATCTGATCGAGCTTGCCGAACGCGAGCTGCTCGTTCCGCTCGACCGGCAAGCCCGGGCACTAATTCTCAACTCTTCCAAGCGCGTCTCCGTCGTCACCGCCGTCAGCCCACGCGCTGTGGTCGATCTCGCTTATGTGCTGTTTGAAGTCACGCGGCTGGTGCGCGCCATGGCGGAGCTTTATGGCGGCCGCCCCGGCACGCTCGGCATGCTCAAGCTTCTACGGGATGTCGTCGCGCACCTTGCCGTCACGGGATCGATTGCCGTTGGTGACGGGCTTGCTCAGCAGGTTCTCGGCCATGGCCTTGCCTCGAAACTCTCCGCTCGTCTCGGCGAAGGCGTCATCAACGGGCTGATGACGGCGCGAATCGGCATTGCGGCGATGGATCTGTGCCGTCCGCTACCGTTCAGGGCCGTGAAGCGTCCGGGGATCGGCGATTTCATGTCCGACCTCACCCCCGATTTAAGCGGCGGGAAAACCGGTGAGAAAGCCTGATCTACTGGGCATTGACGGTTCAAAAGGTTACGGACGACACCGCAAATGAGAGCAAAATAAACCAAGCATTAACCATTTCGCCGGTAGATTGCAGCCTATCGAACAGGCTTCTTCGCCGGGGAAAGTATCATGTATTCGCGCTTCTTTTCGCTTGTGGGCGGGCTTGCCGCCATATTGTCCGTCAGCGGCGGTTTCGGCATGTCTGACGTCCATGCCGCATCGCGCGATCGCGACGACGTTTTCTTCCGCTCAGTGGCCGGTGTCTGGAAAGGTCCGGGCGAAATCGTTGCCGGCAAATACAAGGGCACCAAATTCACCTGTGACCTGACGGGTGAACCGCTCGACGACAAGCAGACCGGTATCAAGCTCGGCGGCACCTGCCGCGTCGGCGTCTTCAGCCAGCCCATGTCGGCCGTCATCAGCCAGAAGGGCAACAGCTACGAGGGCAAGTTCCTCGACGGCGCCGAAGGCAAGGGACTGGACATCACCTCCGGACAGGTGAGCGGTGACAAGGTCGTCGTCGGCATCAACCGCGCCAAGCTCAACGGCGCCATGGTCGCCCGCGTATCCAAGGACAATTCGATGAACATCACCATTTCCGTCAAGGTCGCCGACCAGATGATCCCGGTCATCGGCGTGACGCTGGCGCGCGATATTGATCAGATCGCCGTCGGCTCGATCAAGCCGTAAACGCCATACTCTTATCAGCCATCACCAAGCGGGAGTGTCCACCACTCCCGCTTTTCATTTGCGCTGACAATGCCTGTTTTGTCCGCCTGCTGCAGCCAATCCCTGACGGCCTTGCCCCTGACTTCGAGATCGGGCGCGATATCGGCGAGCGGCATCAGCACGAAAGCGCGTTCCGTCATGCGCGGATGCGGCACTTCAATGCTCTCCGTTACGAGAGACTCATTCCCATAGGTAAGCACATCAATATCGATGGTACGCGGGCCCCAGCGCTCCGTTCGCACCCGCTTCATGCCCTTTTCGATATCAAGGCATAATTGCAGGAGCGCGGGCGCTGAAAGCGAGGTTTCGACCAAAGCGCAGCAATTGAAGAAATCCGCCTGATCCGTCTTGCCCCAGGGCGGCGTGCGATAGAGCCCGGAAACGGCCAGCACGCGGCAATCCTCGTGTACATCGAGTTCACGGAGCGCCCTTGCCATGGCGGCGGCGGGATCGCCGATATTGCCGCCAAGGCCCAATGCGGCGACGGTCCTCTTCTCAGGCACGGTGTTCAACGCTCACCTGTGCATAATCAAGAATGCCGGGAACGGGTGCGGAGGGTTTGCGCACCGTGATCCTGAGCCAGACGATCTGCGGATAACGGGCACGCAGCGCCTTGGCGATATCGTTCGCCAGCGCCTCGATGAGGTAACGGCGCTGCCCGACGACGATTTTTTCGATGACGGCAAAGGCCACGCCGTAATCGACGGTATTTTCAATATCGTCGGTTTCCAACGCATCACCCGCCTCGACTTCCATCTCGGCATCGACGAAAAAGCGCTGGCCCAGCACCTCTTCCTGCTCAAGAAGACCATGACGGGCGAAGAAAGAACAGTTTTTCAGGATGATGGTATAGCGGCTCATCGCATCGCCTCCATGGCAGGACTGTTTCGCCGACAAGCCGCGCCTTCTTCGGGGCGCGGCATTCCGGCACTCATTGATCTACGCATCGGCCTTTGCCGACGTTTTGGCAAGAACCGCATCGGCGATTGCCAGGGCATCACGGGTCGCGGTGACATTATGCACGCGAAAAATCGAAGCACCCGCCAACCTCAGGATCGCGGTGGTCGCAGCCGTTCCGATATCGCGTTCTGCGGCCACATCCCGGCCCGTCAGCGACCCGATGAAACGCTTGCGCGACGTGCCGGCGAGAACCGGCAGGCCGAAAGCGGCAAGCTCGGCGAAACGGGCCATCAGTTCGACATTTTCCCGCTCATCCTTGGCAAAACCAAAGCCGGGATCGAGCACGACGGCGTCGCGGGCAATACCCGCATCCTCGGCGATCTCGAGCGAGCGATTGAGGAATTCGAACTGGTCCGCGATCACATCGGCAAGCTTCTGCCGGTCGCGGCCGGTATGCATGATGCAGACGCCGGCGCGGGTGGCGGCAACCACGCCGGCCATTTCCATGTCCTTCTGCAGACCGAAGACGTCATTGACGATATGTGCGCCCGCTCCAATCGCCAGCCGCGCCGTCGAGGCGCGGTAGGTATCGACTGAAATCAGCACATCGGTTTCGCGGCGCAATTTCTCGATGACGGGCAGCACCCGGTCCTGTTCCTCGGCTTCCGTCACCGCGGCCGCACCCGGCCGCGTGGATTCGCCGCCGATATCGATGATGTCAGCGCCCTCTTCCACGCAGGTCAGCGCATGGGAAAAAGCCGAATCGACGGCGAGATAACGGCCGCCATCGGAAAAGGAATCAGGCGTTGCATTGACGAT
This sequence comes from Agrobacterium sp. M50-1, assembly GCF_049843495.1. NCBI lineage: Bacteria > Pseudomonadati > Pseudomonadota > Alphaproteobacteria > Hyphomicrobiales > Rhizobiaceae > Agrobacterium > Agrobacterium sp. M50-1. Next base: position 579,623 of record NZ_JBBHZH010000002.1, read on the forward strand.
GGCCATAATACGGCCACGCCCATCAAGTTTCAGGGAGCGACCATGGGCCGCTTGCCACGCGTTGCTGCCGGCTGTTATCACGTAACACGCGCCTTTCGGGAATAACGGAGTGTTATGCCAATTCTTATAAGTTCCGCTCCGCCTATGCAGCAAACCTTTTTGAAGTTCAACCGGAAGGCCGGGTCATGACTAAATCATCACGTGCTCTCTGCGTCGCTTTGGCGGGCGCAATGGCACTTTCCCTACCCGGATCGGCATTTTCCGACACCATCGTCCGCAAGACCTATTCCTATTTTTCGATTAGCGGCAAAACGGCGGCCGACCTCGACCAGCAGCTTTCCAAGCACGGACCGCTGACCCGCAATACCGGCGCGCGTCATCCGGGTGCTACCGAAATCAAATTCGGCGGCGAGCTCACCTATGTGGAGAAAAACGGCCTTTGCAGCGTCGGAACCGCCAAAGTGGTGCTGAACACCCGCATCCTCCTGCCGCAATGGAAAAACCGCCGCCGCACCACGGCGGAACTAGCCTTCATCTGGGATACGCTGCTTGCCGATATCAAGCGCCACGAGGAGCGCCATGCGGAAATCGCCCGCACCCATGCCCGTTCGCTTGAAAGACAGCTGACCTCGCTTCGGCCGCAGAAAAGCTGCGAAACATTGCAGGAGATGGTCGGCAAGATCACCCAGACAGTGATGGACGAGCATGATCGGGATCAGATGCGCTTCGACGTCGTGGAATCGAAAAACTTCGACGCCCGCATGACCCGGCTTTTGAAAAACCGGCTCGAGCAGGGCCAGAACCGCCGCTGACGGCCATTGGCCGTACCTTCCGGAATCTCGGGGAAAATCTCGGACATGACGTAACGTCATGTCCTATATCACCCGTGAATTCTCGCCGTGGTGCGGCCGGCAAGACTCATTGTAGCTTGTTCATACGGTTTGAAATGGTTGCGGCCCAAGGCGGGTCCGGCGGTTGCAACCGTCTCCGGTTCTCCCGGTGCGCACTTGAGGGCTCGCAGGTGTTTCCTCCCTCGCCTGCATGCTGCGTACCCGCCTCGCCCCGCTCCCCGCTACCAGGTGAGCGGGGCTTTTTCTGTTTGAGGCAAAACCGAAGATTCAGCCCTGACGCTCGGGAACATGAACAACGAGACCATCAAGCTCGTCATTCATCTTGATCTGACAGGAGAGCCGCGAGGTGGGGCGAACGTCGAAGGCGAAGTCCAGCATGTCCTCTTCCATCGGCTCCGGTCCGCCGACGCGCTCGGCCCAGGCGTCGTCGACATAGACATGACAGGTCGCACAGGCACAGGCGCCGCCGCATTCCGCATCAATGCCAGGAACGGAGTTGCGTACCGCGTTCTCCATGACGGTGGAGCCGTTGCTCACGTCGAGTTCATGGGGCGTGCCGTCAAAGGCAACGATGGTCAGTTTTGTCATGCCGGAAATCCAAAATGTGATCTAAGAACTGTTCTAAACACATAGAAAGGCCGCTCCGCCTTGGCAACCCGCTTCGAGGGCGCATAGACGCAACCGGCCGTGTAAAATGGCAAATTTGATGAATTACGTCTCAGCGGCAGAGCTTGAGGATGAAATTTTCAGCCTCGACAATGGTTGCGGCAAGTTTTGCGATCGCCGCGCTGTCATTGCCCTTGTCTTCCACTGCTGCCGCGGCTGCGGAAACGGCGGATGCGCCGACGGCCTGCGCCGACCCCTTCAGACGGTGTGCCGTCGCCATGACGGTCTTGTCGTCCGCGCCCGCCATTTCATGCAGGGCGGCGCGGGCGTTGCGGCTGAAAAGTTGCAGCACCTCGACCTCCAGATCCTTGTCGCCCATCGTCTGCCGGGCGAGATGATCGAAATCGATCGGTTTTTTACCGGTGGCAGGCGCGCCGCCGCAATTATCGGGAGCTTCGAAAACAATACTGACCGCTGCCATGGCTGAAATCCTGTCTCACCGTTTCCTGTTTCGTGTCACATCTGTGTCGTATTCACGCATCCGGGCGGCTGCTATCGGCTTAAATTACGGCGTGACGCAGGCGAAAATCTTCTGCTATGGTTAATTTATGTTAAACTTATGCGAAACAAGGCGTTCAGCGTGAAACTCAGGTTTAAAAACTGTTAAAAAGCCGACACTTCGCCACCGCCGCAAATCCGCATTAATTGTTTCGAATACCTAAATGTGTCACTACGGTACTGCCGTTCCCGCAGGGCTTAAGCTCAAGCTTTGTTATTGCGGCACAGTGATGTAATTTCGCCCGAAAGCTGGACCACCAGCAATTCGGGATTTGGTAAATGGCGGAATTGTTCTCTTTTAAAGGGATAATGTTCCGCTGGCATGATGGCGGCAGTCTGCTTGCGGATCGCAAGTGGTCAACGGCATGAAGCCGGGCGTATGTGTAACGAGGCGTAACCGCATGGCGAATAACAAGATCAGCGACTCTGTCGACGAGACTGCATTTCAGGCATTGGAAGATGCCCTGCAGCTTGGCGCTTTCGAAGAAAAGCCGGAGACGCGGAAAACTGCAGCGCCGAAGCAGCCGGAGGCCAGATTGAAGGAAGCAAGCAGACAGACCCCTGCTCCCGAGGCCGCGCGCGCGCCTGCCGAACAGACACCCAGATCGCCCAATCTCGAAGCGGCCAATGACGGCTCCAAGCGCAGCCCGGCCATGATCCTGAAATCGCTGGAAGGCGGCTCCATCGGCGGCGCGCTGCGCAACGCCACGATCATGTCGGTCATCTGGGCGCTCGGCGGCCTTGGTATCGCACATCTTCTCTATGGCAACGCGCTCTGGAACATCGCCTCGCTGGCTGATCTCACCGCTATCCCCGGCCTGATGGCAATCGTCGTCGGCATCCTTGTTCCCATCATGCTGTTCTTCGCCTTCGCGATCATGATGGCGCGTGCCCGCGATCTGCGGAACGCCGCCCGCTCCATGGCCGAAGTCGCCCTTCGTCTTGCCGAGCCCGAAACGGTAGCGTCCGACCGCATCATGTCCGTTGGTCAGGCGGTGCGCCGCGAAGTCTCGGCCATGAATGACGGCATCGAGCGCACCATTGCCCGCGCGACGGAACTCGAAACCCTCGTCCATTCGGAAGTCAATGCGCTTGAGCGCAGCTATGCCGACAATGAACTGCGCGTGCGCAGCCTCGTGCAGGAACTGACCGCCGAGCGTGACGCCATTGTCAATCACGCCGAGCGCATCCGCTCCTCCATCGTCGGCGCACAGGAACAGATCAAGGAAGAACTTTCCATCGTCGGCGAAGAGCTTTCGATGCGGATCGCCACGACCGGCGAGGCTTTCGCCTCGATGATCGATACGCGTTCTGCCGCGCTGCTCGAAAAATCGCGCGCCTCGACCGAAGCGATGGGCAGCTTGATCGCCGCCAAGACCGAAAACCTGCTCCAGGCGCTGAACTCCTCCGGCTCGACGATCTCCAACGAATTCGACATGCGCCTGCATAACCTCACCTCGACGCTGGACGAGCGCGGTGAAGTACTGCTGGAGCGTTTCGCGATCCATGCTTCGACGCTGGATAGCGGCGTGGAAAGCCTCAACAGCGCGCTTGAGGAACGCACCCGCCAGCTCAACGAGACGCTGTCCAACCGTACACTCGAACTCAACCGCAATATCGAACGCGGTCAGCAGGTCATCGGCGGTTCGCTCGATACGGTTCTCGACAAGCTGTCCACGACGCTTGAAGAAAAAGGCCTCTCCTTCCGCCAGAGCCTGCAGAGCACGGCCGACGATGCGATCATGGATCTCGATCTTCGCTCCGGCCTCTACGAGGAGCGCATGCAGGCGACGGTAGGCCAGGTCAACTCGGCCTTCGACGTGCATGTGGCGCAATTCGCCAGCGCCTTCGACCAGCGCGCCGGCACCCTCGACAGCAAGCTGATGGAAAGTCTCGCCCGCATCAACGAAACCGTTGCCGGCGGCTCCGAAGCGCTCGACACCATGCTGAGCGCCGGTCTGGAGCGTATCGGCACCACCATGACCGATCAGTCGCTGGCGCTGGCAACTGCGCTGGGCACGGGTCAGGAAATGCTGGAAAGCGCGCTTGAAATCCGAACACAGGCCTTCAGCGACGCGATCGGCCAGCGCACCGCCGAAATCACCGACGCCTTCGCCAATTCGCATGAGAAGATCGACGCCGTGCTGTCGGAACGCAGCAACGCCCTGTTCGGCGCGCTCTCAGCCAGCCAGAACCGTTTCGACGAGGCACTCGCCAGCCGTTCGATGGCGATTACCGGCTCCGTCTCCGGCACGGCCGAACGCCTTGCCGCCATGCTGGACGAACGCGCCGCCGCGATCAACAGTGTCGTTGCCGATGTCGAGCGCCGCCTTTCGGAAACGCTCGAAACCCGGGCTGCCGCCATCACCGGCGCGGTTTCCGGCATCGAGGACCGTATCTCCGATACGCTGGAAAGCCGCACGGCTGCCCTGCACGACGTCGTTGCCGGTGCGGAAAGCCGTATCGCCGATACGCTTGACGGCCGCACAGCCGCTCTTTCCAGCGCCATTTCCGGCGTCGAGGAACGCATCGCCGACACGATGGACAGCCGCACGCTGTCGCTCGACATGACCTTCGCCAATGTCGAGGAAAGACTGTCCGAGACGCTCGACAGCCGCACCTCCGCCCTCACCGGCATTGTGGCGAGCGCTGAAGAGAAAATCGCCGGCGCGCTCGACAGCCGCACGGCCACCTTCGGCGACGTGGTCGCCGGTGCTGAAACCCGTATCGCGGAAACGCTGGATGGCCGCACCGCCGCGCTCAACGCCGTGGTCTCCGGTGCTGAAGAACGCATCGCCGATGCGCTCGACAGCCGTACCATGGCGCTCGACATGGCATTCTCCGGCGCCGAAGAGAAAATCACCGAAGCGCTCGATACGCGCACCGCGGCTCTTGGCGATCTGGTGGCAGGGGCCGAGACCCGCATCGCCGGCGCACTCGACAGCCGCACGGATTCGCTGAAGACCGTCGTTTCCGACGCCGAAGAGCGGATCACCGATGTTCTCGACAGCCGCACCATGGCGCTCGACATGAGCTTCTCCGGCGTAGAGGAAAAGATCACCGATATTCTCGATGGTCGCACCACAGCCCTGCAGAACGCCGTTTCCGGTGTGGAAGACCGCATCGCCGGCGCACTGGACAGCCGTACCGCCGCCCTTTCCGGCATCGTGGCAGGCGCGGAAGAACGCATCGCGGATGCGTTGGACAGCCGCACCCTTGCGCTGGACATGACGATTTCGGGTGTCGAGGAGCGTATAGCCGAGGCCATGGATGCCAGAGCATCGTCGCTTTCGCTTGCGGCGGCCGGTGTCGGCCAGCGTCTCGAATCCACCGCATTCACGCTTGAAAACGCGCTTGCCAGCGGTCACGAGCGGCTCGAAACCATGCTCGGCTCGCAGGCCGAGCGCATTGCCGGTTCGCTGGAGCGCAATAGCGGCCTGATCGAGCAGAGCGTCTCGGGTGCGGCCAATCGCATCGAAAGCGTCGTTGAAGACGGCAGCGCCCGTTTTGCCCAGACGGTGGAAGAAGGCGTGTCGCGCCTCGAAACCAACCTCTCGCAATCGCATGAGGATATTCGCACGGCGCTCGACCAGCGCCAGGCGGACCTTGCTGCGACGCTCAGCTCCGCCACGACGCAGATGGGCGACATGCTTTCCGAGCAGGCGATGATGATCGGCACCACTGTCGCCTCCAGCGCCAGCATGCTTGAACTGTCGCTCGAAACCCAGCAGGATACGCTGCAGAAGGCAATCGACGGCAGTGCCGCGACGCTGGAAGAACGTCTTCGCAACAGCGCCGTCGATATCGCCGTCAAGATCGGCGAAGCAGCCCGCGAAATCGGCGGGGCCACCGACGCCCTCTCCAACCGCATCGAAACCTCTATCGGCAATGTCACAACCCGTCTCGACGAGACCGGCGCACGTATCGAAACTTCGCTCGATACGCTGCAGGCACGCGTCGGTGGCGATCTGGCCAATGTGAACACCTCGATCGAGGATGCCGGCCGCCGCTTTGCCGAAGCGCTGGAAGACAAGACGGCCGTGTTCGCCCGCACGAGCGACGAGGCCGCCGAGCGCATCACCGGCATTCTGGACGAGCAGACCACGCGCGTCGCAGACACGTTCGAAAGCCGCACCAGCCGTCTGGCGGAAACCTTCGATAACGGAACGGCCCGCATTGATGAGCGCCTCGGCACCATGGACCGGGCGCTGACGATCGGCCTCGAAAACGTCAACCGCACCATTGAAGGCAAGGCGAGCGACCTCGCTGTCAGCCTGCGCGGTGCGGTCACGTCAGCTACCCAGAGCATCGGCGATGAAGCGGCACGCTCCTCCGCCCTGCTCTCGAAATCCGGTTCGGAGTTCGCGGAACAGGTACAGGCGCAGAACGAAGCCTTCACCAAGGCCATCGAAGAGCGCTCCGGCGAGATCGTCAACCGCATTTCTGATGCGCAGACCCGTCTCTCCGGCCAGGCCGCCGCCGTGGCCCAGACCTTCTCCGAAGCGGGCAACATCATCGTCAACAAGGTTGCCGAGGCTGAAGCCGTCGTCCGCTCTCAGGTCGGCGTCATTTCCGAGACGCTGACGGGTGTCGAATCCGCCCTCGACGCGCGCGGCGAATCCATCCGCTCGGCGCTGGACAACCGCACCCGCGAACTCAATTCGATGCTGGCCAGCCGCTCTGCGGAGTTGTCTCGCCTGATCGAAGAGAAAGCCAAGCCTGTCGTCGACGAATATGCCACCATCGGCCGCGAAGCCGCCGAGAAGATCGTTTCCGCCGCCCAGCAGAGCGCCGAGCTTCTCTCGCAGAGCAACAGCGGCATGGTCGGCATGGTGGAACAGGCGATCAGCGACTACGCCGCTGCCGGAACGGATGCGGCGGGCAAGCTGGTCGCAGCCACCCGTCAGAGCACGGATATGCTGTCCGAGACCCATACTGCGATGGCGGACGCCGTCGAACAGGGCATCGACAAATATGCCCGCGCCGGCAGCGATGCCGCCAACAAGCTGGTCGCCGCCACCCGCCAGAGCACGGACATGCTGTCGCAGACCCATAACAGCATGGCCGAGATCGTTGAACAGTCGGCAACCAACTTCAATTCCGCCGTCGAGCGCGCCGCACAGGGCTTCGGCGCGGCAGATGAGGCATTGAACGCCTCGGCGACCCGCTTCTCCGAATCCGCCTCGCAGGCCGCCGACATGGTCTCCAGCTCCAGCCGTCTGCTCGAAGGAAAGATCGACCGCCTGTCGAATATTTCCGGCCAGACGCTGGCGCAGGTTGCCGGTATCGTCGGACGCTTCGAGGAGCATTCGAAGGTGCTGAGCCAGGCGTCGGAACTGCTCAATGCCGCACAGTCGAGCCTCGTCGGCACGCTGGAAGAACGCCAGGACGCTCTGCGCAGCCTGTCCGTCGGCCTCGTCAAGCGCTCCGAGGAAATCGAAAGCGCCATGCGCAACGTCGTTGGCGTCGTGGAAACCACGCTCAACGAAGCCGAAGAGCGTTCACAGAACGTGGCCGGCAATCTGCGTGACAATCTGCAGGCGTCCTTCTCCGATATTGGCCGCTCGCTCGACGAAACCGAGCAGCGCGCCCGCTCGGCGGCGCAGACCATGCGGGGCGCCCTGCTCTCCGCCGGTCAGGATGCCAGCCGCTCGATCGAAAGCACGCTCTCCGACGCGCAGAAATACTCCGACGAGCTGGTAAACCGCCTGCGCGGCGGTGTTGAATCCTCGCTTTCGGAAGTCGACAATCTTCTGGGCAGTGCCTCGGAAAAATCGAATGCCGCCGCCGCCAACCTCAAGGAAACGCTGCGTCAGGCCGTCGAGGAAGCCGTCAGCCGCTTTGCCGGCGCAACGGACGAAATCCGCCGCTCCAGCCACGACATCCGCCGCGAGCTGGATGCGACACGCGCCGAACTGAAGCGCGGTGCCTTCGACCTGCCGGAAGAAGCCAAGGAAAGCGCTGCCGCCATGCGCCGCGCCGTTTCCGAGCAGATCAAGGCCCTGCAGGATATTTCCCACCTTGTCGGTCGTTCGACCCACCAGATGGAAGTGTCCGAGCCGGTCGCCCGTGCGATTGCCGCGACCCAGCCTGCAGCAGAACGCCGCGTCGAGGCCCGTCCGCAGCCGGCAGCAGCGGCTCCGGTGCAACAGCAGCGCCCGGCACAGCCGCAGCAGCCTGCCCCCGCACCGGCCCTGCGTGGCACCCTGCCGCTTGAAAACCGCCAGGTCGAAAACCGTCAGGCTCCTGCGCCGACCCAGCCGGTCGCAACCAACCCGGCCGGACGCCGGGAAGAAGGTGGCGGCTGGATAAGCGACCTGCTGCGCGGTGCATCACAGGAGACGCCAGCGGCGTCCACACCACGCGCCAGCGCCGAGCAGCAGCCGACCCGTGCGGCCGACACCCGCAATCCGCGCCACATGGTGGAATCACTGAATTCGCTTTCGGTCGATATCGCCCGCGCCATCGATCACGATGCATCGGTGGAACTGTGGCGCCGCTACCAGCGCGGCGAGCGCGACGTCTTCACCCGTCGCCTCTACACGCTGAAGGGTCAGACGACCTTTGACGAGATCAAGCGCAAATACGAGCGGGAAGCCGAATTCCGCACCGCCGTGGACCGCTACATCACCGATTTCGAAAAGCTGCTCGCCGATGTGGCCCGCACGGATCGCGACCGGACAGTCACCCAGTCCTACCTCACCTCCGATACCGGCAAGGTCTATACGATGCTTGCCCATGCGGCGGGTCGGTTCAACTGATCTGATTGGCGCTGAAATGACAAAACCCCGGTCTCACGACCGGGGTTTTTCTTTTGGCGTTGCCTGCGGCTTTGTCGCTCTTCGGCGACGTGCGCTGACCGGGTTACACTGAAGTCAAATCTCGAACGTTCCCGACGCCACACGCACCGCGTGACCGCCGATGCGCGCCCGGGCTATTTCGTTGTCCTTGATGTCCATGCGCAGATGGATGTGGGACGGTCTTTCCATCTCCACGCCCTGCTCTATCAGGAGCGGATGATGGCCGTCCGTCAACCCGTCGAAATGCTGGATCGCGCCAGACAGGGCGGCGGCGGCGGAACCGGTTGCGGGGTCTTCCGAAATGCCCATATCCGGGGAGAACATGCGGGCGTGGAACTTTGCCGCGTGATTGACGCCGCCGCGACAGTAGATATAGGCCGCCGCCAGGCGTCCCTCGACCAGCGGCGCGGTGCGCAGCCAAAGATTGGCGTCGAAATCCATGTCCCTGATCGCGGCGATATTGTGCAGCGGTACGAGCAGGAACGGCACGCCGGCCGTCCAGATGGACGGCACATGATTCTCAAAGCCGAGATGTCCTTCGCTGACGCCGAGCGCATCGGCAAGCGCGGTGTGGTCGAGCGGCAGGTCAACTCGGGATGATTTGCGCGGCAGGTCGAATTCCGCGAAGCTGACGGCTCCCGCGCGCATCTTCACCGCGCAGCGCACCGGCCCCACCTTCTCCTCCAGCACGCAGACCATATCGATGTCGTCATCGCCTTCGCCGCGATTTCGCTCGGCGATGGCGACCGCGGCGCCCACCGTCGGATGGCCTGCGAAAGGCAATTCGCCTGACGGTGTGAAGATGCGTAGCGAAGCCGCATGCGCCGGGTTGGTGGAGCGGTTGACGAAAACCGTCTCGGAGAGGTTCATTTCCCGCGCAATCGCCTGCATCGTGCCTTGGGGAAGATCATCGGCGTCATACATGACCGCCAGCGGATTTCCCGCCATCTTCGTCTCGGTAAAGACGTCATAGATATCGTAATTCAGCGTCACATCCGTCTCCTGCCACTCGTCATTCCGGCTGCCTTGGCAAACTGCATCAGGCCGTCCCGCATCGCAACCCTTGTCGGTGGGCGCAAATCAAGAAGCTGTGGACCGGAGCGGTGCGGCCCGCCGCCAGGGAACGCCTGCGCCTGCGAAAGGCCTTGTCGCCAGCCGCCGTCTTCATGTACCAAGGGTGCGTCTGGCGGCATGTTATCCACCTCATTGTCGAGGTTTAAAGATTTCAAGCCGCTTCAACAGGTTACAGTGCCTTGCTCGGACCGGCCCGGTCTGCGCCGTTGTCGAGGGAAGCGAATGTCGCATTCTACCTATTCACTGTCCTTCGTCGCCTCCGCAACAGAGGAGGCGCAGACGGCGCTGAAAGAGCTGAAAGGCATTTACGGCGATACGCCGTTTGCAGAGGCGGAGGTGATCGTTGCACTCGGCGGCGATGGCTTCATGCTGCAGATTCTCAACGAGACGATGAATTCCGGCAAGCGTGTCTATGGCATGAACCGCGGGTCTGTCGGATTCCTGATGAATGACTACCGGGTGGAGGGCCTGCTCGAGCGCATAGCGGTGGCGAGCGGCAATGATTTTCACCCCCTGCGCATGACGACGACGGATTCCGACGGCGACGAGTTTACCGCCCTCGCCATGAACGAGGTCAGCCTGTTTCGCCAGTCCCATCAGGCCGCCAAGCTTCGTGTCGAGGTGGATGGCAAGGTGCGGCTGGAAGAGCTGATCTGCGACGGCATGATGGTGGCGACCCCGGCTGGTTCGACAGCCTACAATTTCTCCGCCCATGGACCGATCCTGCCGCTGGAATCACCGCTTCTGGCGCTGACCCCCGTCAGTGCTTTCCGGCCGCGACGCTGGCGCGGCGCGCTTTTGCCGAATAAGGTGACGGTCGATATTCATGTTCTCGAACGCGACAAGCGCCCGGTGAACGCGGTGGCCGACCACACCGAGGTGAAATCCGTTCGTCATGTTCGGATTGCACAATCGCAGGACCGGACGGCAAGGATTCTCTCGGATCCGGATCGTTCATGGTCGGACCGGGTTCTCGCCGAACAGTTCAACAATTGACGCCCACAATCGATAATGGCCATGCAACTGACAAGACCTATCCTCGCCGCCTTCCTTTTCGCCGCCGCTGTCCTTCCCGCGCGGGCGCAGACGGAAGCGATCGACGCCTTGCCGGTTTCGGCAATCTTCGTCGTCAGCAGCGGCATGTGGGAAGATCGGAATCTTGAGCCGGTGAAGGGCCCTGACGGACAGCTGCGGCCGCCGCCTGCCTCGCCCACACGCGGTTATTACAAGGTCATCGCCATCCGCCAGGGCGACGGCACGGCGAAGATCTACCTGCAGCGCATCGTCTTTACCGCCGATGGGCCGAATCTCCTCGAAAATATCGAGCTGGAAGAATTCAGCCAGATGAAATCCTATGTCACGGATATTCGTCCTGAAAGCTCGAATGGCGCGCCCGCCTCGCCCGGCCTGTTCGTGACCGTTTATCTGAAGACGGACCCGATGAGCAAGGAAGCGGAAAGCTGGACGATCCTGATCGACAAGCTGGGCGAGATGAAGATCGAGAAGGCCTCGAACTGATCGGCCCCATGCGCGACCGGGCAAGATTATGCTTCCAGTGCCTCCGGTCCGGCAAGAACCGCTCCGAAATGATGCTTCCATAATCTCGCACCGAGTTCGCCACTGCGGTCGAGACTGGAGCCCACCGTCAGCCACGGCAACAGAGTGGGATGCAGCCCCGCATCAAAAAGAGCAAAACCAGCGGCCAGCACGCAGGTATCAGCCTGAATGCCGCAGACCAGCACCCTGTCGGGTTTCAGCGACAGAAGATAGTCGATGACCTCCCGGGGCGGCGCATAACCGTGTTTGATGAATATGCGATCCGCCGCAACGAGCGACTCGTCATCCCTGCCCGGTTTCCAGCCGAGTTGTCGCTCGAAGGGTGTCACACTTTCATCATGACGCTCGACGGTGGCGATGCTGGGCATTGTCAGGGCGAGTGCGGATATCTCCGCCACCAGCGCAGCCGGCGGATTGAAGCTCGGCTGGACGTCGACGATATAGAGCGCCTGTTTCATGCTAGTCCTCCAACGAAAAACCCCTCGCAATGGGTTTGCGAGGGGCAATTTTCCAGTCGACGCGCCGGACGCCTTAATCGATATCCGAGACTTCCACATCCGCGCCGCCGCTGATGCGGTGAGCGAGTGCGGCTTCCATGAATTCGTTCAGGTCGCCGTCCAGCACGTTGCCGGGTGCTGTACTTTCCACGCCGGTGCGCAGATCCTTGACCAGCTGGTAAGGCTGCAGAACGTAGGAACGGATCTGGTGGCCCCAGCCGATATCAGTCTTGGAGGCCGCCTGGGCGTTTGCCGCCTCTTCCCGCTTCTGGAGTTCCACCTCGTAGAGGCGGGCGCGCAGCATGTCCCACGCCTTGGCGCGGTTCTTGTGCTGGGAGCGCTCCTGCTGGCAGGCAACGGCAATACCGGTCGGAATATGCGTGATACGCACGGCCGAGTCTGTCGTGTTGACGTGCTGGCCGCCCGCGCCGGACGAACGATAGGTATCGATACGGCAATCGCTCTCATTGATGTCGATCTGGATCGAATCGTCGACGACGGGGTAAACCCAGACGGAAGAGAACGATGTGTGGCGACGCGCATTGCTGTCATAGGGCGAAATACGAACGAGGCGGTGCACGCCCGATTCCGTTTTCATCCAGCCGAATGCATTGTGGCCCTTGACGAGGATCGTCGCGGACTTGATGCCGGCTTCTTCGCCGTCGTGAACTTCGAGAACCTCGACCTTGAAACCTTCGCGGTCGGCCCAGCGGGTATACATGCGCAGAAGCATGTTCGCCCAGTCCTGGCTTTCGGTGCCGCCGGCGCCGGAATGCACTTCGACATATGTGTCGTTGCCATCGGCCTCGCCTGAAAGCATGGCTTCCACCTGGCGGCGGTTCGCCTCGCTCTTAAGAGCCTTCAGCGCGTCTTCGGCGTCCTTGACGATTTCGTTATCGCCTTCCATCTCGCCGAGTTCGATCAGCTCGATATTGTCGCGGAGCTGCTGCTCCAGCGCCTTGACGCCGTTGATGCTGTCATCCAGCTGCTGGCGTTCGCGCATCAGCTTCTGGGCCTCAGTGGCATCGTTCCAGAGGGTCGGGTCCTCTGCCTTGTTATTCAACCAGTCCAGTCGTCTTATCGCCTGGTCCCAGTCAAAGATGCCTCCTCAGCAGGCTTATGGCCTGCTTGATTTCGTCGACTACGTTCACGATTTCATTGCGCATTTCGCTGGTTCTTCACCTTCATTGAAACTCGTTGCTCAAATAAATGCGGGGGGCGCGGATGTAAAGACCCGCGCCCCCGCCAAACGTCAGGACTGATGTCAATAAAGACCGCCGCCACCGCCGGTGATGGCCTGCTGCGCCTGCGGCGAGGTCTTCAGAATGTCTTCCTGCGACATGTATCCGTCATCGCCGATGACAGAGAAGGTGGAAGCGGGACCCGTGCCCGGCTTGAAGGCTTCCATGATGGTGTCCGGCTCGCCCTCAACCGCCGCCATGCCGGTCTTGCGGTTGACGGCGACGAAGTTCATGCCAGCAGGCACGATGAACTTGCTCGGCTCCATGTGCTTGGCCGCATCAGCGATGAATTCACCGAAGATCGGAGCAGACAGAGAGCCACCGGTGCCGCCGCGACCGAGAGGTGCGGGCGAATCGAAACCGATATAGAGGCCGGCAACCATGTCCGGTGTGTAACCGACGAACCAGGCGTCCTTTTCATCGTTGGTGGTGCCCGTCTTGCCGGCAACCGGCAGATCGACCTTGATCTTGCCCGCCGCCGTGCCGCGCTGCACGACGCCTTCAAGCATCGACGTCGTCTGGTATGCGGTCATCGGATCGAGAACCTGTTCGCGATTGTCGACGATGACAGGCTCGTCCTGGTTCTGCCAGCTGGTCGCGTTACAGCCTTCGCAGGCGCGTTCCTCGTGGCGGAAGATCGTCTTGCCGTAACGGTCCTGAATACGGTCGATCAGTGTCGGCTTGATCTGCTTGCCGCCATTGGCGATGACCGAATAGGCAGAAACCATGCGCATGACTGTCGTTTCGCCCGAACCCAGAGACATGGACAGAAGCGGCGGCATCTTGTCATAGATGCCGAAGCGCTCGGCATATTCCGCGACCAGATTCATGCCCATGTCCTGCGCCAGACGCACGGTCATGAGGTTACGGGATTTTTCAATACCGAGACGCAGGGTCGAAGGACCGGCGGAACCCCCGCCGTAATTCTGCGGCTTCCAGACCTGATTGCCAGATACCACCTCGATCGGCGCGTCGAGAATGACCGATGCGGGCGTATAGCCGTTGTCGAGCGCGGCCGCATAGATGAACGGCTTGAAGGAGGAGCCGGGCTGGCGCATGGCCTGCGTCGAGCGGTTGAATTCCGACTGCGCGTAGGAGAAGCCGCCGACCATGGCCAGAACACGGCCGGTATGCGGGTCCATCACCACCATGCCGCCCTGCACTTTTGGCGGCTGGCGCAGGCGATATTCGTTGCCGGAGCCGGAAAGCGGCTGTGCATAAACGACGTCACCCGCGGTCAGGACACCGACCGGCGACTTGGCGGTTGCTCTTTTGCCGCTTGCATCACGGAAAGCCCAGCGCATGTTTTCAGCGGAGATATGGCCGCGCGTGCGCTTGTCGCCATCTTCCGCATCGGGATCGGCCTGCACGCCGATATCGACGCCATCGTTGGCAACCGCGAGCACGACCGCGACTTTCCACTCCGGAACGTCCCGGAGACCCTTGACCTTGGCCAGCGCCGCCGTCCAGTCGCCGGCCGTCTCGATCTTTTCCACCGGTCCGCGGAAGCCGCGGCGCTCGTCATATTGCACAAGCCCGTCCTGAAGCGCCTTGCGCGCCTCCATCTGGATTTGCGGATCGAAAGAGGTACGAACCGAGAGCCCGCCCTCAAGAAGCGCTTCCTCGCCATATTTCTCGACGATCTGGCGGCGGACTTCCTCGGCGAAATAATCGGACGCGAAAATATGCGCGCCACCGCGGCGCAGGTTGACGCCGAGCGGCTGCTTCTTCGCATCAGTGGCGTCGGCGACGGTGATGTAGCCGTTTTCGGCCATACGGTCGATCACCCAGTCGCGGCGCTCGAGCGCAGCCTTTTCACGGCGGATGGGATGATAGTTGTTCGGTCCCTTCGGCAGCGATGCGAGATAAGCGGTCTCAGCAATCGTCAGTTCCGTTACAGACTTGTTGAAATAGGTAAGCGCCGCACCGGCGATGCCGTAGGAATTCAGGCCGAAAAAGATCTCGTTGAGATAGAGTTCAAGAATCTTGTCCTTGGAATAGGTCTGCTCGATGCGGAAGGAGAGAATGGCTTCCTTGAGCTTGCGGTCAATGGTCTGGTCGTTGGTCAGAAGGAAGTTCTTCGCCACCTGCTGGGTGATGGTGGATGCGCCGACCGGACGGCGACCGGAGCCGACATTCTGGAGATTGACGAGAATGGCGCGGCCGAGACCGAAGATGTCGACACCCGGGTGGTTGTAGAAATTCTTGTCTTCGGCGGACAGGAAAGCGGCCTTCACGCGGTCGGGAATGGCCTGGATCGGCAGGAACAGGCGCTTTTCATGGGCGTATTCCGCCATCAGCGCACCGTTGCCGGCATGCACACGGGTCGTTACCGGCGGCTCATAGGTGCTCAGAACTGCGTAATCCGGCAGGTCCTTCGTCACGCCGTGCAAATAAATCGCACCGACGACGGCGGCGCACAGGAAGAGCACGCTGGCCAAGCCGAAAAAATATCCAATCAGTCTGATCATACCAAGCTACCGATAATTCGAATCGTAACCATCAACGCCCGACGATTTACGGGCGCATCCTTGCATATCGCGTGCCGTTTTGCACACCATACCTTCGATGACAAGCCGGATACGGCAGCATTCGCTGATATGTTACCGGGCGGCAGGCCCGCAATCGCGTTGCGGACGCTTGCGGATCGCCACCGAATCCGCGCTTCGAGTAACGCGGCGAATGTGAGTAAAATAGGGCTTCGCCTCCGCAATCGTCCGCAAGACCCAAGAATTGAACAGCTTTTCGGCGGTCAATGGCAGGGAGGCAACAGCATCGTCGCTCCGCTGGTTCCCTTCTCAGCCGCCGTTCGCCATGGCCTTGGCGCGGTATCGACCGACGGCCGTTGCCAGCGTATCGGCCACCTTCTTGCGCCATTCCCCATCGAGAAGCAGCTTTTCATCTTCCGCATTGGAGAGGAAACCGAGTTCCAGCAGCACAGACGGCACGTCATGGGCACGCAGCACCATGAAACCGGCGTAACGATGCGGATTGTTGATGAGACCTACCTGCCCCTCGAAGGAGGAAACGATGTTTTCGGCGAGCGTCACCGAAAAGGCCTGGGTTTCGCGGCGGGTGAAATCGAGAAGAATATCGGCGACCTCAGGCGGCTCGCTGGAGGCCGCGACACCCGCAATCTGGTCGGACTTGTTTTCGCGCTCCGCCAGTTCCTGCGCCTGCCGGTCCGACGCCCGGTCTGACAATGTATAAACGGTCGCACCGCGAATGCCCTTTTGCTTCAATGTATCCGCGTGCAGCGATATAAAGAGATTGGCATTGTTCTGGCGGGCAATCGTCACCCGTTCGGACAGGGCAAGGAATGTATCGGAATCGCGCGTCAGAAACGCCTTGATGCCGGGTTCGCGGTTCAACCGCTCCGCGAGTTCCTTCGCAAAGGTCAGAGTGATGACCTTTTCCTCGGTGCCCGTCGTGCCGCCGGTAGCGCCGGCATCGATGCCGCCATGACCGGCATCGACCGCGATGACAAATTCCGCAGGGCGCGATGTCTTGTCGTCAGGCGTGATCGCGGCAGTCGTCACCGGGGCCGGCGCCTGCCATTGCTGATCCTTCACCAGTTCTGCGAACTTGCCCTTGGTGGTGATCTCGGCATCAAGCACGAAACGGAAAGATTGCCCGTCGTCAGCCTTCTTCGTTTCGGCAACAGTCACCTGAACCGGCTTTTTCGCCGTCAGCACGATGCGGGCGCTGTTCTGGCCCATGGTGCCGAAGCGGATGTCCGAGAAAAGACCAGTTGGCTTGAGGTCGGATGTGGGGAAAGCGAAATTCACTGCGGGGAAGTCCACGACGATGCGCGCGGGCGAATCGAGATAGTGAACGTCGAATTCCGGCTCTTCCGCAAAATCGAGAACGATGCGCGTGCGCGCCTCATCACCGATGATACGTGCCTGATGGGCGACGAGCGGCTCCACGGCATGGGCTGCCGGCACGACGGAAACAGAGGCGGCGACAGAAAATGCCAGAGCCGCCAAAGCCCGCGCGATTCGCGCGCCAAGCCGCCCTGCCCCGCCTGATATCGCTGCGTTGCGCGTGAAATCCATGGTCCTCAAGAAATTCCGTATGTCAGTCATTTTCGATAAACGGCGCGGAAAAACGCCGACAACAGTACCGTTTCAACCACGCCGTACGATAGTTTGCGCGTCTGCGCCCCACAATCGCAGGCCTTGGTGAACCAATTGTTAACCCGGAAATTCCACCAATAATATGGCATATTTAGCCAGCCTATTGCTATTATGACAGAGAAAACATACAACACGGATGAGGGTTAAAAGTGTTGACGGGATAGATGCCCGCCGGCTGCCAATCGGAAAAGACGCTGGCGCTGCAAAACGGGCAATCATCTGCCGTCGTTACATTTATCCTGAAACTGGATCAATTCCGGCCGTGGCCGGAGACCTACCCGGTGGCGCTGCCACCGCTGCTCTGAGGAGAGCAAATTCATCGGATCCCAAGGGGTCTATATATTATTGTCGTTCCGCCTGGCCAATGATGTCGCAGCAGTTTTCACATGAACCGGATACCAGGAGCAGGCCAAATGCCTCGCCGTCGGTCCGGATGCTGCCAGTTTACAGAGGCCCGGCTGGAGACTTCATTTCCGGCACATCCTTGCACTCATATGAAAGGCTCGTCCGTGTGGCGGGCCTGTTCTCGTATAAAACAAGGCTGCGCCGAGGAGCACAGCTTACATGGCAGACAAAATGCTTATCGACGCCTCCCACGAAGAGGAGACACGCGTAGTCGTTGTCCGTGGGAACCGGATCGAAGAATTCGATTTCGAATCGGAGCACAAAAAACAGATCCGCGGCAATATCTATCTTGCCAAGGTCACTCGCGTTGAGCCCTCCCTTCAGGCGGCCTTCGTCGATTACGGTGGAAACCGTCACGGCTTTCTCGCTTTCGCGGAAATCCATCCGGATTATTACCAGATCCCGCTTGCCGACCGTCAGGCTCTCCTGAAGGCGGAAGCCGAGGATCATCGCCGCAGCGACGACTTCGAATCCGCTGATGCACCCGAGCCCGGCGCCCCCATGATCGACCTTTCGCAGGTGGATCAGCCGGATGTCGGCATTGTTTCCGCCAACGAAACCACTGAAACGGTCGTCGTGGAAGAGACTGCGCCTGTCTCGGAAGAGGTTTCCGAGGAAACCGCCGTCGAGGCCGTAGCCGTGGAAGCGCCCGCCGAGGAAGAAAAGCCGAAGAAGCGCACCCGCCGCCCCCGCGCGAAGAAGAAGACCGCCGAAGAAGAAGCCGCAGCGGCCGCCGAAGCCTCCTCCGAAGACGACGGCAGCACCGGTGGCGAAATGGCCGCCATGGTCGACACCGACACGATTTCCGAGGAAGTCGAGGGTCTTCGTCGTGGCAATGACGATGATGACGACGATGATGACGATCATCACGAAAAGGAAGTGATCGAATCCGTCGGCGCCGAAGACGCCATGGAAGAAGTTCCGGACCGCGTCGCCCGCAAGCCGCGCAAGCAGTATCGCATTCAGGAAGTCATCAAGCGCCGTCAGATCCTTCTGGTGCAGGTGGCCAAGGAAGAACGCGGCAACAAGGGTGCCGCACTCACCACCTATCTGTCGCTTGCCGGTCGTTATTCCGTGCTGATGCCGAACACGGCGCGCGGCGGTGGTATTTCCCGCAAGATCACCCAGCCGACCGACCGCAAGCGCCTGAAGGAAATCGCGCGCGATCTGGAGGTTCCGCAGGGCATGGGCGTCATTCTGCGTACCGCAGGCGCCAACCGCACCCGCGTCGAAATCAAGCGCGACTTCGAATATCTGATGCGCCTGTGGGAAAACGTCCGCACGCTGACGCTGAACTCCACGGCCCCCTGCCTCGTTTATGAGGAAGGCTCGCTCATCAAGCGTTCGATCCGCGACCTTTACAACAAGGATATAGGCGAGATCATCGTTTCGGGCGAAGAAGGCTATCGTGAAGCCAAAGACTTCATGAAGATGCTGATGCCGAGCCACGCCAAGGTGGTTCAGCCTTACCGCGACATTCACCCGATCTTCTCGCGCTCCGGTATCGAAGCCCAGCTCGACCGGATGCTGCAGCCGCAGGTCACGCTGAAATCGGGCGGTTACCTCATCATCAACCAGACGGAAGCGCTGGTTTCCATCGACGTCAACTCCGGCCGTTCGACGCGCGAGCATTCCATTGAGGAAACCGCGCTGACGACCAACCTCGAAGCCGCGGAAGAAGTGGCGCGCCAGCTGCGCCTGCGCGACCTTGCCGGTCTTGTCGTCATCGACTTCATCGACATGGAAGAGAAGCGCAACAACCGCGCCGTCGAGAAGAAGCTCAAGGATTGCCTGAAGAACGACCGCGCCCGCATCCAGGTCGGCCGCATCTCGCATTTCGGCCTTCTGGAAATGTCGCGCCAGCGCATCCGCGCTTCGGTGCTGGAATCGACCACGCAGGTCTGCCAGCATTGCGGCGGCACGGGTCATGTCCGCTCGGAATCCTCCATCGCCCTGCATGTTCTGCGCGGTGTCGAGGAATATCTGCTGCGCAACACCACCCACAACATCACCGTGCGCTGCACGCCGGAAACGGCGCTTTACCTGCTCAACCACAAGCGCGGCACCATCGTTGATTATGAAGGCCGCTTCGGCGTGTCCATCATCATCGCTGCCGACGCCGGCGTCGGTGCGCAGCACTTCGCCATCGACCGTGGTGAAGCCGTCGAAAACCCCGTGAAGATCGAAAGCCTCATCCAGATGCTGCCGAGCTTCGTGGAAGAGGAAGACGATTTCGTCGCCGAGGTGGAAGAGGACGAAGACGAGGAAGAAATCGTCAAGGCCCAGACCTCCGAGCCACGCCAGCAGCAACCACAGGGCGACAATAGTGAAGAAGGCAAGCGCAAGCGCAAGCGTCGTCGTCGCCGTCGCGGCAAGGGTGGCCAGGGCGACCAGAACGGTGCGCTCGACGCCCAGTCCGGCGATGCGGAAGGCGATGATGCCGAAGGTGACGACGATGGCGTCGAAACCGATGAGGGCGATGCTGAAAACGAAAACGGTGCGGCGGAAGCACTGACTTCCGAAGAGGATGGCAAGCGTAAGCGCCGCCGTCGCGGCAAGCGCGGTGGACGCCGCAACCGTGCGGAAGACGAAGCTCTTGATGCTGCCGGCTCGGAAGCTGAAGGTGAGAGCGAAAGCGAAGAGGTTTCCGTAGAAGCATCCGTAACCGAAGAACCGACCGCCGCCGCAGCGGTGGAAGGTGTGGTTGCCGAGGTTGCGGAAGAGGAAGTGCCGAAGAAGCCACGCCGCACCCGCAAGGCGAAGGTCAAGACTGAAACCGAGGAAGCGCCGAAGGCTGAAGCCGTTGAAACGGTGGAGCCGGTAATCGTCGAGGAAACAGTCGCCGAGGTCGCGGTTGAAGAAGCAGGTGAGGCTTCGGCCGATCTGGCTCCGGAAGCGGAAGCACCGGCCACAGAGGAAAAAGTCCGAGCCAACCGGGGCAGCAATGTCTCCAGTTCGGAGCCGGTCGTGACCTCGTCTTCGCCGAACCCCGATGGCGACGAGCCGAAGCCGCGCAAGGGCGGCTGGTGGCAGCGCAAAGGCTTCTTCTGAGAGAAGAAAGACTGAATGAAAAACGCCCGCAACATCGTTGCGGGCGTTTTGTTTTGTTGATGCAAAGAACCGGCGTTTTCTTGAGCCGCTGGCATTTCCTCATTCCTGTGCTTGTCACAGGAATCCAGTCAACGCGCGTCCACGTGGCGGGAGAGTCCTTTCAGTCCAAGCACTTGGGTCGGCGATCCTTGTCACAGGCACAGGGATGGGGGTTGGGAAGGCTCATGCGTCAAACAGACCGCGTCAGGCCACCATCAACCCGGATATTCTGGCCGGTAATATACCCCGCCCCTTCCGAAGCGAGGAATGCCACGGTGGCGGCGATTTCCTCGCTCTTGCCGTAACGTTGCATCGGCACGGCCTCTCGGCGTTCTTCCGTGGCCGGCAGGCTGTCAATCCAGCCGGGTAGCACATTGTTCATGCGCACATTGTCGGCCGCGTAGGTATCGGCAAATATCTTGGTGTAGGAGGCAAGGCCGGCGCGGAACACGGCGGATGTCGGAAACATGCTGCTCGGTTCAAAAGCCCAGGCCGTCGAGATGTTGACGATCGCGCCCACCTTCTGCTTCACCATGACGGGGGCGATGATACGCGTCGGGCGGATGACGTTCATCAGATAGACATCGAGGCCCGTGTGCCATTGCTCGTCGGTAATATCGAGAATGGAGGCGCGCGGGCCATGCCCGGCGCTGTTCACCAGCACGTCGATGCGGCCGAATGTTTCGAGTGTCCTATCCGCCAGCCGCTGGAGATCGTCATTGGACTGGTTGGAACCGGTGACCCCGATGCCGCCCAGTTCCTTTGCCAGCGCCTCTCCCTTGCCAGAGGATGACAGGATCGCCAGTTTGTAACCGTCCGCGGCCAGGCGTTTTGCCACAGCCGCGCCCATGCCGCTGCCGCCCGCCGTTACAATCGCCACTTTTTCTGCCGACATCGTTTTCTCCATTTCCAGGCCTGCATCCATAAACTGCCCCATCTATAACGGGTTTCAAAGACGAGTTCGAACCAGAAAGACTTGGAGCGGCGTGCAGAAAAACTGATGCTGGAAATGTCAGCCTGACACACTTCCTTCTGCCGGATGCGCTCCACGGCTGTCGGCTGGCGCCTCCTCCCTGTCCTGCAAGCCGTAGTCGCGCATCACATGCGCGATGCGCAGGCGATAATCGGAAAAAACACCGGACCGGCCCAGCGACTGCGCAATGCGATGCGGCGGGGTATTGCGCCACGCTTTCACCGCCTCCTCATCCCGGAAAAACGACAAGGACAGCATCTTTTGCGGATTGCTGATGCTCTGGAACCGTTCGACGGAGAGGAACCCATCGATGGTTTCGAGTTCTGCCCGCAGGCCGGCGGCAATATCGAGATAATGCTGTTTTTCGCCGTCGGCCGGCCAGACCTCGAAGATGACGGCGATCATTGCCCGCCTCCGGCATGTGGGGCGGAAGCGAGACGGAGAAACAGCCGGTCCTCGCGGCGGATGAACTGCTCGCGCCGGGCGAATTCATAATTTTCCCGCCCGGCCGGATCGGCGGCAAGACGCGCCCTGTAGGCTTCGTAGGCGGCGAGGTTTTCGATGTTGTAAACACCATAGGCAACCGTGCTCGATCCCTCCTTCGGCGCGTAATAACCGATGAGATCGGCGCCGCAGCGTGGTATCGCCTCACCCCAGTTGCGGGCATATCGTTCAAAGGCATCGACCTTGAAGGGGTCGATCTCGTAGCGGATGAAGCAGGTCAGCATCGTCACTCTCCTTGTGTTCTGCCGCATCTTTTTACGCCATTGCTTCGCATCAATGCTTCGGTTATCATCGAAGTATGAAAGACGGACCTCTCATCGCCAACGTCGCCGCCCTGATCGGCGACCCTGCCCGCGCCAATATCCTGACGGCGCTGATGGATGGGCGCGCGCTCACCGCAAGCGAGCTTGCGGAAGCCGCTGGCGTGACCCTGCAGACCGCGAGCGGGCACTTATCCAAACTCTCAGAAGCACAATTGTTGAAGGCGGAAAAACAGGGGCGGCATCGTTACTTCCGTCTGTCAGACGAGGATGTTGCACAGGTTCTGGAAGCACTTATGGGCCTTGCCCAGCGCACAGGGGCAATCCGCGTCCGCACCGGACCGAAGGACAAGGCTCTGCGTGAAGCGCGCATCTGTTACGACCATCTGGCCGGAGAAAGCGGCGTGTCGCTGCTTGCCGCCATTACCGCGAAGGGGTTCGTGACGTTAGGTGATGATCCTGCCCTTACGGATAGCGGACGCGACTTCTTCTCGAGCTTCGGCATTGATCTTTCGCCGCTCGAAAAGGCGCGACGCCCGGTCTGTCTGCATTGCCTCGACTGGAGTGAACGCCGCCATCATCTCGGCGGCGGGCTTGGCGCGTCACTTCTCGACGCCATGCAGCAGCGCGATTGGCTGCGGCGCGGAAACGGCAGGGTGCTGACCTTCACGACAAAGGGCGAAAAGGCTTTCAACAGCACCTTCAGCTGCACGCCCGCCTGAGCACCACGAGCAGATGATCCGGCTTTATTTCAGCCAGCCGGCAATACGTCCAACGGCCTCGGCAATGTCAGACACGGAACCCGCGTAGGAAATGCGCAGGGCGCGATGACCTTCCTCGGGATCAAAATCCATGCCTGGCGTCGTCGCCACATCGATTTCGGCCAGCATGCGCCTGGCGAAATCCATACTGTCGTTGGAAAAGCGGCTTGTATCGACATAGGCGTAAAAAGCGCCGTCCATGGGCGATGCCAGCGGCAGGCCGATTTCCGGCAGGCGCGCCATCAGGAAATCGCGGTTGGTGCGATAACTCTCCCTGTAGACATCCAGTTCCTCCGCCGCAGAAAAGGCCGCGGTCGCCGCAAGCTGCGAAAGTTCCGGCGCGGAAATATAAAGGCTCTGGGCCAGACACTCGACCGGACGGACGAGATTTTCCGGCAGCACCATCCAGCCAATGCGCCAGCCGGTCATGCAATAATATTTGGAGAAGGAATTGATGATCACGGCATTGTCGGTGATTTCGAGCGCGCTCGTCTCTTCGCCGACGAAGGTCAGGCCGTGATAGATTTCGTCGGAAATAAAAGCCATATCACGGCTTTCGCAATAGCCCGCCAGCCGCTTCAGCGCCTCGCGGCCGGTGACGGTGCCGGTCGGATTGGCCGGGCTTGCCAGCAACACGCCCTTCAGCTTGCAGCCGGCTCTTGTTTCCGCGCGCTCCAGGCTTGCCGGCGTCAGCGTATAACCGGTTTCGGCCGTGACCGGCACTTCCACGACATTGAGGCCGAGAGCCTTCAGAATATTGCGATAGGCCGGATAACCGGGCCTCGCGATGGCGACATGGTCTCCGGCATCGAAAAGGCTGAGGAAGGCGAGATTGAAGGCAGCAGACGAACCGGTGGTCACCGCGATGCGGCCCGGATCGATGGCGACCTGGTGACGCAGCCGGTAATGGCCAGCGATCGCCTCACGCAGCTCGCGCAGGCCGAGCGCATCGGTATAACCGATCCGCCCGTGTTTCAGCGCGGCTTCAGCAGCTTCGAGCGAGGCTTTCGGCGCGGGATGGGAGGGCTGGCCGACCGCCATGGAAATGACGGGGCGTCCCGCCTGCCTGCGCCTGTTCGCTTCCGCCAGAATATCCATGGCGTGAAAGGGCTCGACTGCGCTCCGCTTCGACATCGTGATCAAGGGCATGCTCTTTCCTGAACCGTATTTCGCAAGACTTGCCGCAGAATCACAATCTTCACAATCATGCGATCATAATGCGGACAAGTATTTTTGCCGTATGGCATTTGGCTTAAAGTAAGGTAATTGCCTTCATAAGATTTCAAGAGGCTTCGGCCGCACAGAATGAGGACCGATATGGCGCATTTTCTCCGTTCCACCCTTCTCGCCAGCGTGACGGCCCTTTCGACGGTATTCGCCTCCCTGCCCGCGCATGCTCTCGACGAGCAGCAGAAGAAGGAAATGGGCGAGTTCATCAAGCAATATCTGATCGAGAACCCGGAAATCATGCTCGAGGTTCAGGATGCGCTTGAACGCAAGCAATATGCGGCGCGCAACGCCAAGGCGGCGGAAGCCGTCGCTGACAACAAGAAGGCCATCTTCGAATCGAAATTCGATCTGGCGCTCGGCAATCCGGATGGCGACGTCACGCTGGTCGAGTTCTTCGATTACAATTGCGGTTATTGCAAACGCGCCATGGCTGACATGGATAAAATCCTGAAGGGCGACAAGAAGATACGCGTCGTCCTCAAGGAGTTTCCGATCCTCGGCCCGGAATCGGTTGCCGCACACCGTGTTTCCAACGCCGTCAAACTGCTTGCGCCGGCAAAGTACCCCGAATTCCAGCGCACCCTGCTCGGTGGCAGAGGACGGGCGAATGAGGACAGCGCCATGGAAGTCGCGACTTCGCTCGGCCTCAAGGAAGCCGACATCCGCAAATCGATGGCGGAAAACCCCAATGACGAGCAGGTGCAGGAGACCTACAAGCTGGCAACCAGCCTCGGCATCACCGGAACGCCGTCCTATATCGTCGGCGACGAGGCCGTTTTCGGTGCGGTCGGCGCCGACCCGCTGAAGGAAAAAATCGCCAATATGCGCAGCTGTGGAAAAGCCACCTGCTCCTGATTGCTAAAAAAGCCACTGCATTCCCTGTGAGATGCCCGCCGAGCGGGCGGTTTACGGCTTGCGGGGGCTTTTCCTTGACGTCTGCGCAGTCTATAGGTGTCGCTGATTTTCTTATGGAAACGTGAATGAGCAACATCATCATCGTCATCAACGGCCCCAATCTCAACATGCTGGGAAAAAGGGAACCGGGTATCTATGGTGGCAAGACGCTGAAGGACATCGAGAATGATTGTCTCCAAGCCGGTGCCGATCTCGGTTTCGCAGTGGAATTCCGCCAGTCCAACCACGAAGGCGTGCTGGTGGACTGGTTGCATGAGGCGGGCGAGCGGGCGGCGGGCGTCGTCATCAATCCCGGCGCCTACAGCCACACCTCGATCGCGTTGCATGACGCCATTCGCGCGATTTCCACGCCCGTCGTGGAAGTGCACATTTCCAACATCCACGCCAGGGAAGAGTTCCGTCACAAATCGATGGTATCACCCGCGGCGAAGGGCATGGTCTGCGGTTTCGGACCATATGGATATATCATGGCGCTTCACGCGCTGAAAAACATCACGGCATAAAAAGAAACAAAGAATAGGGTTTGTCATGTCTGAAAAGAAACAGGGTATCGACAAGGAACTGATCCGCGAGCTCGCGAATATCCTCAACGATACCGACCTTTCGGAAATCGAAGTGGAGCAGGAAGACCTGCGCATCCGCGTTTCCCGCGCCGCTCCCGCTCCCGCCACGGTCTATGCTGCAGCGCCTGCCGCTTATGCGCCGGCACCTGCCCCGGCCGCCGCGCCGGCAATCGCCGCACCTGCTGCTCCGGCTGCGGCCGCAGCACCGGCCCGTAACCCGGCCAACACCGTGTCCTCGCCGATGGTCGGCACGGTCTATCTTTCGCCTGCCCCCGGCGCACGTCCCTTCATCGAAGTGGGCGCGACCGTCAAGGAAGGCCAGACCATTCTCATCGTCGAAGCCATGAAGACCATGAACCAGATCCCGGCTCCCAAGTCCGGCAAGGTCGTGGAAATCGTCGTCAACGACGCTCAGCCCGTGGAGTATGGCGAAGCCCTCGTGGTCATCGAATAAAGGCGGTTCAGCATGGTTTCGAAGATCCTCATAGCCAACCGCGGCGAGATCGCGCTACGCGTCCTGCGCGCCGCGAAAGAGCTCGGCATTCCAACGGTAGCCGTCCATTCCACGGCCGACGCGGACGCCATGCATGTGCGCCTTGCCGACGAAAGTGTCTGCATCGGCCCGCCGCCATCGCGTGACAGCTACCTCAACATCCACCAGATCGTTGCGGCCTGCGAAATAACAGGTGCGGACGCCGTTCACCCCGGTTACGGCTTCCTGTCGGAAAACGCCAAGTTCGCCGATATTCTCGACGCACACGGCATCACCTTCATCGGACCGACCGCCGAACATATCCGCATCATGGGCGACAAGATCACCGCCAAGCAGACCGCGCAGGAACTCGGCATTCCCGTCGTTCCCGGCTCGGATGGCGAAGTGAAGCCCGAAAACGCGCTCGAAATCGCCCGCACGATCGGCTTCCCTGTTCTCATCAAGGCGACGGCGGGCGGCGGTGGTCGCGGCATGAAGGTGGCGAAGACCGAGGCCGATCTGGAAGAGGCGGTTGCGACCGCCCGTTCCGAAGCGGCAGCAGCCTTCGGCAACGACGCCGTCTACATGGAAAAATATCTCGGCAAGCCGCGCCATATCGAAGTGCAGGTTTTCGGCGATGGCGAAGGCAATGCCGTTCACCTTGGCGAACGCGATTGCTCGTTGCAGCGCCGTCACCAGAAGGTGCTGGAAGAAGCCAATTCGCCGGCTTTGACCGTCGAACAGCGTATGAAGATCGGCGAAATCTGCGCCGACGCCATGCGCAAGCTGAAATATCGCGGTGCAGGCACCATCGAGTTCCTTTATGAAAACGGCGAGTTCTATTTCATCGAAATGAACACCCGTCTTCAGGTGGAGCATCCGGTCACGGAAGCGATCACCGGTATGGATCTCGTGCAGGAACAGATCAGGGTCGCTTCGGGCCAGGGTCTGTCGGTCACGCAGGCTGATATCGAATTCCATGGCCATGCCATCGAATGCCGTATCAACGCCGAAGACCCGCGCACCTTCGTTCCCTCGCCGGGCACGCTGACCTATTTCCATACGCCGGGCGGTCTTGGCGTGCGCGTCGATTCGGGCGCCTATCAGGGCTACAAGATCCCGCCCTATTACGACAGCATGATCGGCAAGCTGATCGTTCACGGCCGCGACCGTGACGAGTGCATCCGCCGTCTGCGTCGGGCGCTGGACGAGTTCGTCGTCGACGGCATCAAGACCACGCTGCCGCTTTTCCAGGACCTCCTCGAAAACGAGGATATCCTGAAGGGCGATTACGACATTCACTGGCTGGAGAAATACCTGGCCGGTGACGCGTCTCACTAAGACGCCATGGTTGGGCGTCGCAGCAGAAACAACGGCATAACGGTCGATATTCTGCTGCGCGCCTATTCCGCCGGCCTGTTTCCCATGGCCGATTCGGCTGACGATCCCGAGCTCTTCTGGGTCGAGCCGGAGATTAGGGGTATCATCCCCCTCACCTCCTTCCATATTTCCAAAAGCCTCGCCAAGGCGATGCGCAGGAAGCCGTTCGAGATACGCTTCAACACTGCCTTCGAAGCTGTCATGGCCGGATGCGCGGCGGAAGCGCCCGACAGACCAAGCACCTGGATCAACGCCACCATCCGCCGGCTCTATACCGAGTTGCACCAGATCGGCCATGCGCACAGTGTCGAGGCATGGGAGGGCGAAGAGCTTGTCGGCGGGCTTTACGGCGTCTCGCTTGGCGCCGCCTTCTTCGGCGAGAGCATGTTTTCCCGCCGCACCAATGCATCGAAAATATGCCTCGTACATCTGGTGGAGCGGTTGCGGCAGCAGGGATTTACGCTGCTCGACACGCAATTTACGACCGAGCATTTAAAGACATTCGGGGCAATCGATATTCCAAAGTCGGAATATGCGACGATACTGGAAGCGGCTGTCGACAGGCCGGATGTGCCCTTCGAAAATTTGCCTGCGCAAGAAAATCCACACTGAAAACAACCTGAGATCTTGCTTGCAACCCCCAAAAACATAACTTATCTGATCATGATATTTGGTTCACCGGGGATTATCATGCGCTGGATTGCGGCCTTGTTATCGATGTTGACGCTGGCTGTGAATGTCACCGCTGCCGAACAGCGCCCGAACCCGCAGGCGGCCTGGCGAAGCGAAATTTCGCGAGCCTTGACGGGCGTAACCGGCCGACCAGAACTCAAGGTCGTGCGGACGAACAAGAAGCAGGTAATCCTTGTTACTTTCCGCGTTGACCCGACGGGAAAGATACAGGCTGTTCAGGTCAAAAACATAAGGGATAGTACCTACCAGACAAGAACAGCCGTGAAGCGGGCATTTTCTGAAATCAAATTCCCCTCACCTCCCGCCAGCGATCTACCCAGCAGGTTCACCGTTCCGATCGTGATCGAGCCCGAACTGACGCGGGAGGAAATGATCGAACAACTGGAAAGCAAAAGCAAAGCCCTGGCAGATTTGGCCGAGAAGCTCAGACGCCAGAAATAGGCGCGATCGCAGGTTAATTATTTGCTTGCCGTAGAGGGAGCAGGAACTTCCGAGTCCTGCTTGCAGCCTGTCAGCCACACGTCGTAAATCGGGTGTTCCACGGCATTGAGGCCGGGGCTGTCGGCGAACATCCAGCCCGTGAAAATCCGCTTGATCTTGCGGTCGAGCGTGATCTCATCGACCTCGATAAAGGCATCGATCTTCTGGGTTTCCGTCTGGTCGCGGGAATAACAGACCTTCGGCGTCACCTGAAGCGCGCCGAACTGCACAGTCTCGTCGATATAGACATCGAAGGAAGTGATGCGGCCGGTGATCTTGTCGATGCCGGAAAACACGGCGACGCGGTTTTCCAGACGGGCGGCGGAGACGGGCGATACGAGGAGAACAGCAGAGACCGCCGCAAACAGCGACACTGTCAGCGCACGCAAAGAACGATCCCGCGTGATTTTCCTCATATAGTGGTCTCCAAAATTTGCCTGTGTCGCGATGCCGACCGGATCAACGCCTAAGGGCGGAATGTGGCAAAAACCGGTGAGGCCAGATGCAAGCGCGGTGTTTTGCACAACACCGCGCATCACAAAAGCTTAGTTGCCAGGGGTCCAGGCGTCGTAGTCGCCGGTCACACGCGGCCGCTCGCCTGCTACCGCCAGCGATCCCTGCGGGCGATAGGCTTTTGACGAACCGGTCAGATTCGGCTGATGCGGCTTCTGCCACTCGCGCGCAACGTAGTTTTCCTGGCTTGGCGGCACGTCGGTGCGGTAATGCATCCAGCCATGCCAGCCGGGCGGAATGGCGGAAGCTTCGGCATAACCATTATAGATCACCCACCGGCGCGGCATTCCCCAGGAGGTGGTGCCGCCTTCGTAATAGGTGTTGCCCAACTCGTCCTGCCCGACCTTCTTGCCGAAACGCCAGGTGTGAAACCGCGTTCCGATCGTCTGGCCATTCCACCAGGTGAAGATTTGCGTCAGGAGAGTCTTCATTATGCGTTCCTCGGGCTTGAATGCGCCGCAGCGATTTTCCGTGCACGGCACAAGACATGCTTATGCCGCCCCTCACGGCAATTGTCCAGCATTTCGAGATATATCCGTGCTATTTCAGCTTCATCCTGAAGCCCAAATGCCGCTTCTCGAAACCCAGCCGCTCGTAGAAGCGGTGCGCGTCCAGCCGGGCCATGTTGGACGTCAGTTGCGCGGCGTTGAGGCCCTGACGGCGGGCTTCTTCCAGACAATGATTGATCATCACCGCGCCGATACCGCGACCGCGCATGTCGGCGCGCGTCTGCACCGCCTCGATCACCATGGACTTTGCCCCTCGCCCGACGAGCTTGGTCAGGATCGCCGTCTGGAAGGTGCCGACGACCTCGCCATCCAGTTCCGCCACATAGAGCGTTTCGCTCGGCGATGCTTCAATGGCGCGGAAGGCTGCAAGATAATCCGGCTGCGCCGATTCTTCCGCCGTATCGCCATGGCCGCCAATCTCGTCGGCGGCAAAAATGGCGGCAAGGGCGGGAAGGTCATCTTCGCGCGCCGTGCGGATAATGAGATTCTGCAATGTCGCATTCATCGGGTCAGGCTCTTTTCCATAACGATGCCGGGCAGACCCTCGATGCCCGCCATGCGCTCGATTCGGTCTACCTCGACAAACCCGACGCCTTCATAAAAGGCGATTGCGACAGTATTTTTAGGCTCGACTTCAAGCCGCATGATTTCCGCATCCGGAAAACAGGTTTCCAGTTCGGCGAAAAGATCGCGGCCGACGCCCTGGCGCTGAAGGTCGGGCGCGACGTAAAGCTGGTGCAGCAGGGCCGTCTTCGCCATCTTGGTGGACATGGAGCCATAGGCCATGCCGCCAATCCGCCTGCCGTCATCAGCCACCAGAAATTCGCCGCCCTTTTTCTCGATACGGTCTTTCATGGCTTGCGGCGAATGCCATGCGAGGATCAGCTGGTTCACCTTGTCGACGCCATAGATCGCATCATAGGTCGCGTGCCATGTGGTGGCGAGCAAGGTGCGGACCGGCTCGATGTCCCGCAGACTTGCCGTGCGGATGAAAAACATGTTTGGGCTCCGTCTTGAAACAGAAATGCCGGGCGTTGATCCCGGCAGAAGTGATGTCAGTCCCTCGTACCCGACGTCATCCTCGGGCCTGTCCCGAGGATCTGAGCACGTTGGACCTTGTGGGTCGTTAGATCCTCGGGACAAGCCCGAGGATGACGGATGAGAGCTTTCTACCTCGATACCTATGAGCACGAGGCAGCGTCCGCTTACTCTTCCTCGATACCGAGCTTAGCCTTCACCAGCGCCTGCACCGCCTGCGGGTTGGCCTTGCCGCCCGTCGCTTTCATGACCTGGCCGACGAACCAGCCGGCAAGCGTCGGCTTTGCCTTCACCTTCTCGACCTGATCCGGGTTGGCGGTGATAATCTCGTCCACGGCCTTTTCGATGGCGCCGGTATCCGTCACCTGTTTCATGCCGCGCGCCTCGACGATTTCGGCCGGGTTGCCGCACTCGTTCCAGACGATCTCGAACAGGTCCTTGGCGATCTTGCCCGAAATGGTCTCAGACTTGATGAGATCGATGATGCCACCGAGCTGTTCCGGCGAAACCGGCGTCGTCTCGATATCCTTGCCTGATTTGTTCAGCGCACCGAGAAGATCGTTGATGACCCAGTTGGCGGCGGCCTTCGCATCGCGGCCGGCGGCGACGGCCTCGTAATAATCGGCGATCGCCTTTTCCGAAACGAGGATCGAGGCGTCATAGACCGACAGGCCGAGATCGGCCACGAAACGTGCCTTCTTGTCGTCGGGCAGTTCCGGCAGATCGACCTTCAGCGCTTCGACGAAAGCATCGTCGAATTCGAGCGGCAGAAGGTCCGGATCGGGGAAATAGCGATAGTCATGCGCGTCTTCCTTGGAGCGCATGGAACGCGTCTCGCCCTTGCCGGGATCGAACAGGCGGGTTTCCTGATCGATGACGCCGCCATCTTCCAGAATGGCGACCTGGCGACGCGCCTCATATTCGATGGCCTGACCAACGAAACGGATGGAGTTGACGTTCTTGATTTCACAGCGCGTGCCGAAACCTTCGCCCGGACGGCGCACGGAAACGTTGACGTCGGCGCGCATCGAGCCTTCATCCATGTTGCCGTCGCAGGTGCCGAGATAACGCACGATCGAGCGCAGCTTCGTCAGATAGGCTTTCGCTTCGTCCGATGAGCGCATATCCGGCTTGG
Organism: Agrobacterium sp. M50-1; assembly: GCF_049843495.1. Classification (NCBI taxonomy): domain Bacteria; kingdom Pseudomonadati; phylum Pseudomonadota; class Alphaproteobacteria; order Hyphomicrobiales; family Rhizobiaceae; genus Agrobacterium; species Agrobacterium sp. M50-1. The sequence goes on from NZ_JBBHZH010000002.1 coordinate 611,867, forward strand.
AAACGATTTCCATCAGCGCCACGCCCGAACGGTTCAGGTCCACGAAGGACATGGTCGGGTGCTGGTCGTGCATCGACTTGCCGGCGTCCTGTTCCAGATGCAGGCGCTCGATGCCGATCTCGATATCCTCGAAATTGCCCTGACGGTCGGGACCGAGCGAAATGGTGATGGTGCCCTCACCGACGATCGGGTCCTTGAACTGCGAAATCTGGTAGCCCTGCGGCAGGTCCGGATAGAAGTAGTTCTTACGGTCGAAGATCGAACGGTTGTTGATCTTCGCCTTCAGGCCGAGACCGGTACGCACCGCCTGCTTGACGCATTCCTCGTTGATGACGGGCAACATGCCGGGCATGGCGGCATCCACCAGCGACACGTTGGAGTTTGGCGCATTGCCGAAGGTGGTCGATGCACCGGAAAACAGCTTGGAATTGGAGAGAACCTGCGCATGCACCTCCATGCCGATCACGATTTCCCAATCGCCGGTGGCGCCGGGAATGAAGCGTTTCGAGTCGGGGGTGCGCACGTCTACAAGGGTCATCTGAAGCTCACGATATACGGGTTCTTTGGCCTTGGTGGGTAGAACAAATGGAGCGCGGGCGCAAGACATCTTGCACCCTGTCACGCCAGGTCCGGGATTTTAGCCAATACCGGATACGCGTTTTTTACGCTTCCCGGTTTCAATTCACGCCATGGTGACGATCGCTCTCTGCTTCATGACTTATATCGCCTTCAATCTTTTCGTCTTTCTTGTCTATTGGTGGGACAAGGAAGCGGCGAAGAAGGGCGGATGGCGTGTCCGGGAAAGCACGCTATTATCGCTTGCGCTCATTGGCGGCAGCTTGGGCGCGATCTCGGCGCAACGCCTGCTGCGGCATAAAACACGCAAGGAGCCATTCCGCAGCATCCTGATATTGATCGTGATATTGCAGGTGGGCCTTGTCGGATCGCTTGTCATCATACCCGACTGGCCGATGCGGCTTGCAGGCGTCCTGAAAATCCTGCTTCAGAACGCCGGTCCGTAAAGACCGCTCTCGACCTCGGCCAATTGCTTCTGCAGGCCTACCGACTGCACTTCGCGATCGAGCTTTGGCGCATAGGAGACGGAGAGCCAGCGGACGCTGTAGCCATGGTGGCGAAAAAAGGCGACGGCCGGTTCGTTCTGGGCGTGGGTTTCAAGCCGGATGGTCTCGAACCCCCTGTCCTCTATCAGCCTTTCCACATCACCCAGCAGACGACTGCCGACCCGCCGGCGCTGAAAATCCGGATCGATCCAGAAATCGGAAATCGTCTCGTCGAAATGCTCCCGCGCCGCCCAGCCCGCAACCGAGCCACCGAATTCCGCCACCCTGATCGCCAGCCATGACGAGCGGGTAAAATTGGAAAAAGCACTGGCCGCATTGTCGTACAGGGTCGGGGTGATGCCGAGAGCCGCGGTTGCCTGTCGCCATGCCCTGAGGCCGATGGCCGCCAGAACCTCCGCTTCCTGCTCATGCGCATTGCGAATGACGATCAAGCCGCGCCCTCCATGGCCGTTGAAATTAAACCATTGCCAGCGCGATTCGACCAGCATGGTTTTCTCGCGCCTGGCGGGGCTTGACCGCGCCGGGTTCGCCCGCTACCCAAAAGGAGCAAGAACGGAGTTTTTATGTTCGCTCAATCGGAGTCCCGGTAAAGGCCCTGCCCGCAAGTTTATTGCGCGCCGGGCCATGCTGAAACCGAGCCGGTTGCCTTAACGGCACCCGGATTTGTTTTCACGCGTCTATATGACGCCGACCGGACTTCCAAAAATGGACATTTCCCGCGCCGAACAGCGCATTCTTCACCTGCTCGCCCAGGGCGGCAGAATTGAAATCGTTCGAGATGACGCCCACAAAATCGAAAAACTCGCGCTTTATACGCGTGACGGCTGGATTTTCAGCGGCCTCAATCTCCTCACCTTCCGCAAGCTGAAACGGAAGAGAGCGATCGCCTCCTCGGGCGGCAAACCTTACCGCATTACCACGCGCGGGCTGGAACTCGTGAGGGGTGAGTTGGACAACAGATAAATCGACCGGGCGGCGGCAATGCTGCCGCCCGGCATTTCGCCGAGAATCAGCTGCGGCCGTAAAAGCGGGTTATGGCGAGAGCCTGTGCTCGAGCTTCACCTTTTCAAGCTCGACTTTCATGATGTCGGACCATTCCATGCCGCGCCAGACGATCTCAAATCCGCAACGCTCGTAAAGACCGATGGCTGCGCGGTTTCCGGCATGGGTGTCGATGGTGGCAAGCGGCAGGCCTTGCGCGCGCATCCTGTCGAGAAAATGAAGGATCAGGCCTTTGCCGATCCCCTTGCCCTGCCAGGTCGGGTCCACCCAGAGATCGGAAATGTGATGCGGCGCCGCATCGCATGCGCCCCAGCCGGCAACTACGCCTCCCATTTCAGCGACGACAACATCACCAGTTGGAGACTTGGCGAAGCTCTCGAATTCGCCCCTCACCCGCTCGATGACATCAGGGTCGAGATAGCTCTCGTGGAAGGCCTCGCCAGAACGCCAGGCGGCAAAACCGACAAAGCCGACCGCATGGCGATCGGCTTCGTGCATCTGTCTAAGTTTGAGGCCGCTTACCACCACTTGGCGGGGGTGAACTTGCCGGCTGCCTGCTCGATGGCGTGCGCCGTCTTGAACAGCGTTTCTTCTTCGAAAGGCTTGCCGATGAGCTGCAGGCCGAGCGGCAGGCCCTTGCCGTCAAGGCCGGCCGGAACCGAAAGGCCGGGAAGACCGGCCATGTTGACCGTGATGGTGAAAACGTCCTGAAGATACATCTTCACCGGATCCGAGGCGAGCTCCTCGTCACCGACTGCGAAGGCGGAAGACGGGGTGATCGGCGCGAGAATGGCGTCGACGCCTTCATGGAAGACGTTCTCGAAGTCACGCTTGATCAGCGTGCGAACCTTCTGCGCCTTCAGGTAATAGGCGTCGTAATAACCGGCCGAAAGCACATAGGTGCCGACCATGATGCGGCGCTGTACTTCCTTGCCGAAACCGGCGGCGCGGCTCTTTTCGTACATGTCGGCAATGTCCTTGCCGTCGACGCGCAGGCCGTAGCGAACGCCGTCATAACGGGCGAGGTTCGACGAAGCTTCCGCCGGCGCGACGATGTAATAGGCGGGAAGCGCGTATTTCGTGTGCGGCAGCGAGATGTCGACAACCTCGGCGCCGGCATCGCGTAGCCACTCGACACCCTTGGCCCAGAGCTTTTCGATCTCGTCCGGCATTCCATCGACGCGGTATTCCCTGGGGATACCGATCTTCAGGCCCTTCAGCGACTGACCGATGGCCTTTTCGTAGTCCGGCACCGGCAGGTCGACCGAGGTCGTGTCCTTGGCGTCGACGCTCGCCATGGTCTTGAGCAGGATCGCTGCGTCGCGCACGTCACGGGCGATCGGGCCGGCCTGATCCAGCGAAGAAGCATAAGCGACGATGCCGAAGCGCGAGCAGCGGCCATAGGTGGGCTTGATGCCGACGGTTCCGGTGAAAGCTGCCGGCTGGCGAATGGAGCCGCCGGTGTCGGTTGCGGTGGCGCCTGCACACAGATGCGCGGCAACGGCTGCGGCCGAACCGCCCGAGGAACCGCCGGGCACGAGCTTCTGCTCGGAACCGTTGGCGCGCCACGGGTTGATGGCCGGTCCGTACCAGGAACTTTCGTTGGACGAGCCCATGGCGAATTCGTCCATGTTGAGCTTGCCGAGCATGACGGCGCCTTGGTCCCAGAGGTTCTGGGTGACGGTGGATTCGTATTTCGGCTTGAAGCCGTCGAGAACATGCGAACACGCCTGCGTGTGCACATCACGGGTGGCGAAAAGGTCCTTCACACCAAGCGGAACGCCTTCCAGCTCGCCAGCCGAACCGGACGCGATACGGCCATCGGAGGCTTTCGCCATGTCCCGCGCCTTTTCAGGCGTCGTGACGACATAGGCGTTCAGCGCGCCGTTTGCCGCATCAATGGCGGCGAGATAGGCGTCGGTCAGCTCGAGGGCGGAAAACTCTTTGGCCTTCAGCTTTTCGCGGGCTTCGGCAATGGTCAGGCTCGTCAGGTCGGTCATGGTCGGCAACGGCTTTCGAAATCTTGGAAAAATCGGGCGGCAAACGGCGGTCGGATTATTCGACCACTTTCGGAACCATGAAAAAGTCCCGGTCGGTCGCAGGCGCATTGGCGACGATGTCTTCCGCCTTGTTGCCGTCGGTCACCACGTCGGCACGCTTTTTCATGTCCACAGGGGTGACTGATGTCATCGGCTCGACGCCGTCGACATTCACTTCCGAAAGCTGCTCCACGAAACCGAGTATGCCGTTCAGCTGGCCAAGCATATTCTGTGCTTCTTCTTCGCTGACTGCGATACGGGCAAGGCGCGCAACGCGCTTTACGGTGGCGAGATCGACGGACATGGTTCTACTCCGGTCAGAATTTTCCTACCCGCTATAATCACCATGTCCGCCATTCGCAACGGTAGAAAGCATGTCGCGTCAAAGTGTGAGGTGCTTTTGCGGTCACGACATGCCTGAGCAAAACGTCAGAAGGACAGCGTATCGCCCGCCTTTGGCGTATGGACGCGGGCTTCCGACCCTTCCATGCCGGTCACGAACTTCTCCGGCGTCTGGTCGATGATCGGGAAGGAGCCGTAGTGGCAGGGAATGACATTCTCGAACTTGAAGAAGCGCTGGCAGGCGAGCGCCGCGACGGCTCCCCCCATGGTGAAGCGGTCACCGATCGGCACGAGGCCGATATCCGGCTGGTGCAGTTCATTGATGAGCTTCATGTCGGAAAAGATGTCGGTATCGCCCATGTGATAAACCGCCGGGCCGTCTTCGAAATGCAGCATCAGGCCATTGGCATTGCCGAGCGAATGGGAGACGCCATCCTCGGTGATCTGGGCGGAGGAATGCAGCGCATTGGTGAAGGTGACGGAAAAACCGTCAAAATGCACCGTGCCGCCGGTATTGCCCATATCGACCTTCGCGACACCCTTGGCGGAAAGCCACGCGGCAAGATCGGCATTGGCCAGCACGGTCGCGCCCGTCTCGCGCGCAAGCTGAACGGTGTCGCCGACATGGTCACCATGGCCGTGGGTCAGGAGAATATGGGTGATGCCTTCGGCCGCCGACTTCCCATCCTGTCCGGCAAAACCGGGATTGCCGGTGAAGAACGGATCGATGAGGATCTTCGCACTCCCGTTTTCAAGACGGAAGGCGGAATGGCCGAGCCAGGTGATTTTCATGGGAAGTTCTCCTTTGTATTGCCGGTATATTATGACATAGAGCATTTCCAGTAAAAGCGCGTAGCGGTTTTGCGTCCGGAAAATGCGTAAAATCAAAGATCTAGAGCGCGTCCGACCGGACGTGCTCGATACGACTTGAGAAACCGCACTACCTGTATTTAAGAGAGGCGACAATGGCCGCTGACAATGACGATTATGTGTACGACGAGGCCACCGGCGAATGGCGGCCGGCTTCCGAACTGGCCGCAGAAGCGGCCCGCGCGAAGGAAGTGCGCGATGCCACCGGCAATGTGCTTGAAGATGGCGATTCCGTCACCTTGATCAAGGATTTGAAGGTCAAGGGCACCAGCACGGTCATCAAGCAGGGCACCGTCATCAAGTCGATCCGCCTGACAGACAATCCGGAAGAGATCGATTGCAGGCATGATGCGGTGAAGGGTCTGGTGCTGCGCACCGAATTTGTCCGCAAACGGTAAGGACAGCGCGACATGGCAATACTCACCATCGAGGAACTGGCGCAGACGCTTCAGCCCGCGCAGGCGATTGCCGGCCTCGACCTCGGCACAAAGACCATCGGGCTTGCCATGTCGGACCTGTCGCGGCGTTTCGCAACGCCGCGCCCCGTCATCAAACGGGTGAAATTTACGCTGGATGCGGAAGTGCTGCTGGCCTTCGCCGAAAAGGAAAAAGTTTCCGCCTTCATCATCGGCCTGCCCATGAACATGGATGGTTCGGCCGGTCCCCGCGTGCAGGCAACACGCGCCTTCGTGCGCACCATGGGCGAAAAAACCGCCCTGCCCTTCATCTTCTGGGATGAGCGGCTTTCAACCGTCGCAGCCGAGCGCGCGTTGCTGGAAATGGACGTCTCACGCGCCAAGCGGGCCGAACGCATCGATTCGGCCGCCGCGAGCTTCATTCTTCAGGGCGCGCTGGACAGGCTCTCCGCACTCACCCGCGCTGCCGACTGACGACCCTGCCACCAGGCGGCAATCTGCTTTCTCTTGCGGAAGGCGAGAACCGCAAAAACGATCAGGCTGTCGACGGCGATGGCGCGCGCCACCAGCGGCGGCAGACTTTCCGGCGGCAGGCCGAGAATGTTGCCGTAAATCGCAAATACCAGATCATGGGTCTGGCGGGTCAGCATGTAGAAGCCGAAGCTCATGTCGTAATAGGAAAGCCAGTACCAGCTACCCAGCAATGCGACGGGACCGGCCCAGAGGATAAGAAACCACTTCATGCCACCTGCCCCCGCGCCAACATCGCATCGGGAACGCCGGCAAGCACCGCCCAGCGCGCCACGGCCATCAGGCAGAGGTTCAGCGCCGGCACGTCGATATCCAACGGCAGCATCACAAAAAACGTCATCATGACGCCTAAAGCTGTCCAGCGGCTCACTTGCGGCTCCCTTATGCGCAGTCATTGCGCATGGTTAACATTTCGTTAATCCACACTGGACCGGCAGCCCTGGCGAGGCAAATGAAAGCTGTCATTATGGTTAATGACGGGCGGGCGGCGTGTGGAAAAGCATGCGATCCCGTGAACGAGCTGATGCGCCAGGCGGTTGCCCACCGGGTGAAAATATGGTTGATTTTTCTTTAACGCGCTGGTCCTGAACGTGGCCGCCCTACACCCGCTGAAGCCGGTTCAGCCGTAAACGCCACGCACCAGTCTTTTGACGGCAGTGGTGATCTTGTCCCAGTCACGGTCCGATTTGAGCGGTACGCCGGCAAACTGGCCGCTGGTGGCAGCGGAGATGACGAGGTGCTGGATGGCGGCGAACAACACGGCATTGACCGCCGCTGTATCCACCCCCTTCGGCGCCGCCAGCGAACCGCGCATGCGCTCCAGCCACTTGCCCAGCGACTTGGCGCGGGCTTCGGCCAGTTGCCGCACCTGCGGGGAGCCATCCGACACTTCCCAGGCGATGATCTTGCAGACGAGAGGATCGCTGCGCAGCGCATCCATGAAATAGAGCGCCAGCTTTTCCATGAGATCGCCATAGGTCAAAAGAAACATGCCGCCGGTATCTTCCGGAATGCGATCCTTCACCCAGGAGCCGAGATCCTCGCCGATTGCCTCGATCAAGCCATCGAGGCCGCCGAAATAACGGTAGATCAGCTGCTTGTCGCAGCCGGCGCGGCGGGCGACGGCGTTGATGCCGAAACCCTGAAATCCCTCTTCCGCAAGAAGCGACCGGGCCGCATTAAAAATCGCCTTCTCGGTCTGAGCGCGATCCTTGATGCGCTTTTCCGGTCTGTCGGCTGAAATCGCCTCTGCGGTCGCCAGCATGATTCCCTACACGTTTTCTGAAAGGCCTTACTCAACGGGTTAACAAAGCATGAAGGGAAGAACAACGTGGCGGAGCGGATGAGGAGAAGGTTCTTGTGGATGAGCCGGCCGCCCGACCAAAATCGACGGCTTTAAATTTTCTGTATTTTTTGTATTATTCAGGAAATACAGATTTGAGGATTTCTCATGAACAGAAAATCTATTTCCACAGCGGAGTTTATGCGACATTTCGGTCGCTACCATGACGAAGCGCAGAAATCGCCCATTTTGCTGACGAAGCATGGCCGACCTTCGGTCGTGGTGGTACCGGTCGAACTTTTCGAAAAAATGCTGGGGGGCGACGATCCGCGCAGGTCTTACGCTGCCGGTGAAATGCCCTATGAGTTGTCCGCCCTGTTCAACACCCAGCTGGAAAAAGACTCCGAAGAATATCGGACATCCCGCGATGAGCAGGACAGATAATATCTAAGTTCAGACGCGGTGATATCGTTTCCTATCCCTATTTGTGGCGATGGCAGTCTGCGGCTAATCCAACGCGTGACCATGGGGAAAAAGATCGCCCCGTCTGCATGATCCTGACGATTACGGACGCGCAGGGCTTCTCCCATATATTGCTGCTGCCCATTTCATCGAAACCGCCGCAGGACAGCCAGCAGCGGGCAATCGAAATACCAAAGCTTGAGCTTCGGCGCGCAAAACTAGCAGGCTATGATCGCGGTTGGATCACCGTCAGCGAATGCAATTACGACGTGATCGAACGATCCTACCATTTCAACGCTCTTCAACAGCCCATCGGGCGTTTCAGCGAGACATTTCTTGAAGACATTCGCACTGCCTTTGCACCGTTTCTGGCGGCGGGGGCAGCGCGGGTCATTAGAACCTGAATTACTCCAGCGCCGTACCAAACCACACGCTACCCGGCGTTTCGTGGCTTTCGAGGCGTTTGAAGCCGCGGGTTTCCCAGAAGCGCATGCCCGCATGGTTGCGTTCGCTGGCGCCGAGGTGGATGCCGTAGACGTTGTTCTGTCTTGCCATATCGAGCCAGCGCGACAGAAGCCGGGTGCCGCCGCCCTTGCCCTGCGTACGCGGCAAGAGGTTCATGTGGATATGGGCCGGAAACGGATCGGTGAGCCAGGTGGGCGTGCGGCGCGGATGGTGGATGAACTGGGCCCGGCGCTGATCGGCGTCCCATGTCTGCTGGTCGCCGCCGGGATCGGGGTAAAGGGTGCGCAGATGCGGCCACCATTCCCGCTCCAGCCGCTCTTCGTGCACCGCCGTATCGAGCGCGCCGACAATATAACCGCACACGCCCTCCTCATCCTCCGCCACAAAAACGGCATCGGGCCAGAGATGCAGATAGGGCACCGAATAAATATGCCCGACCATGCGGCCATCATTGTAGAGCGGGGTGGCGTCCTGCCCGGCATCACCGGTGGCGAGACTTATGGCGTAGAGCGCGTCTTCGTCCTCAGCGCGGGCGGAACGGAAGGTCAGCATTGGCAGCCGCCTTCCCTTGCCGCGCATCGACGCGCGAAGACATTGTGACGGATAAGAACACGCCTTACGCCATTGCTATTTTTCAAATCCGAGACCCCTCCCGCCGGGACTGTAAAACCTCCATCCGCATGCATCGATCAAGATGCAGGCGGATAAAGAAGATCGATTATATAATTCGGATCGAAGCGGGAATCGAGCATGCCGTAAGTATGCCGCCAGCCGCCAGCCAAACGGGTTTCGAGGAAGGCATCGGCGATCTTGCCGGCGCCAAGGCGGCAAAGCTCGGCGGCAGCGGCCGCGAGTGCAAACTGCTCCACAAGCAGGCGGGCCGCACCCTCGTCACGTTCGGCAAGGGCGATCGCGGCGCGCAGCACGTCGGTGGTCTTCTTGCCGGCCGCTCCGAGATCGCGCTCCAGTGTCTGGAAGACGAGATCGAACAGGTCCTTGCCGCGCTGGAGAACCCGCAGCACATCCAGCGCCATGACGTTGCCGGAACCTTCCCAGATGGCGTTGACGGGCGCTTCGCGGTAGTGGCGGGCAATCGGCCGCTCTTCCACGTAACCATTGCCGCCAAGGCACTCCATGGCCTCGTAGATGAGGGCCGGCGCAATCTTGCAGCACCAGTATTTCACGATGGGCGTCATCACCCGCGCATAGGCGGCTTCGGCCGGATTGTTACGGGCGGCATCAAAAGCCGTCGCCAGCCGGAAGGAGAGCGCTGTGGCCGCCGCCACATCCAGCGCCATGTCGGCGAGAACGCGCGTCATGATCGGCTGCGTGACCAGCATCTTGCCAAAAACCGAACGGCCGCGGGCGTAATGCACCGCTTCGGCAAGCGACGCGCGCATCATGCCCGATGATGCCAGCGCGCAGTCCAGCCGCGTTAGCGTCACCATGTCGAGGATCGTGCGGATGCCGCTGCCGGGATCACCCAGCAGATAACCGAAGGCATCGGTGAATTCGACTTCGGCTGACGCATTGGAGCGGTTGCCGAGCTTGTCCTTCAGGCGCTGGAAGTGCAGGCCGTTCTTCGAACCGTCCTCCAGATAACGCGGCACGAGGAAGCAGCCCATGCCGTCGCCCATCTGGGCGAGCATGACGAAACCATCGCTCATCGGCGCGGAGAGGAACCATTTGTGGCCGGACAGGCGATAGATGCCCTCACCCACCCGCTCGGCCGTGGTGTGGTTGGCGCGCACATCCGTGCCGCCCTGCTTTTCCGTCATGCCCATGCCGATGGTGACGGCGGTTTTCTGCAGGCCCGGTTTCTGCGAGGAATCATACTTGCGCGAGAGGATCTTCGGCGCCCATTCCTTCTGCACGCGAGGCGAGGCCATGATGGCGGCAACGGAAGCGCTGGTCATGGTGAGCGGGCAGAGATGGCCGGCCTCGAGCTGCGAGGTCAGATAGAATTTCGTGGCGCGCGCCTTGTGTTCATTGCCGCGCGTATCGGGAGAGTTCTCCCAGACGCTGGAATGCAGGCCCGATGACATGGAACGGCGCATCAGCGCGTGCCAGGCAGGATGGAACTCCACCTGATCCAGACGTTCGCCGCGCGGGCCGTGGGTGTGCAGCTGCGGCACGCCCTGGTTGGCCATACGCGCCAGTTCCTGCGCCTCATGTGACGTGACGTAACGGCCGAGCTGGTCGTATTCGTCCCGCAGATTGCGCGACAGGCCGGACGTGAGATCGACGATCAGCGGATCGGAACGATAGGCGTTGATACCGGACCAGAGGCTGGGCTGGTTCAGTTCGGCGAGCGTTTCTTCTGTCCGGGAATTCTGGGTCATCCGCTGCTTCTAGCTGTTTTGTACTGGCGTTGCATAGTGGGGTGATATTGCATAATTCCACCCGCAGGAAGCGATTGAGACGATTAAACCGCCGCTTTCAGCATTTTTCGGGAGTGCCCCTGATCTAGGTATCCGGTCTAGAGAATGCCAAACACGTTTCCGGCAAGACCGAGCGACAGCACCAGAAGGAAACCCTGCGAGAAGTGATCGCCGCCCGAAACTGCCCAATGCCGAAGTGCCGCGCCTTGATGTAAAGCAAGCGGCGAACCATTCCCAAGCAGGATCAAATGTCGGGTTCCGCTAGGTCAATTCGCTCCGCCCGCGGCAGGCATCCGATCCCGTTTAAAGCACCATCGTCAGGGATTCTGCATGGGCCGCCGCCTGATGTGGAACCTGCGGCAGGCCTTTTCGGTTGCCGACTTGCTGAACGGCTGCACAGGGAGGAAACCATGGAGGCCAGCGTAAGGAAGCTTTTCGAGCGGTATGAGCGATTTTTCAACAAGTCTCTCAAAGGCGACATGGATATGGAGGAGGTCGCCTCCCTCTATGCCTCCGACTTCATCGCCGCATCCCCTGCCGGGGTGATGACCGGAAAGAACGACGACCACTTAAAGCAGGTCATGAAGAAGAGTTATGACCGCTATCGAGCGATCGGAACGAAGGAGATGCGGATACGCAATATCCGTATCTCGCCGATCGATGAACATCATTGCGTCGCCCATGTTGCGTGGACAGCGAACTTTGGCCGCAAGCAACAACCGGATATCGCAATCAACTTCGATGTTCACTATTTCGTCCAGAGGCTGGAAGGTGCGCCGAGAGTTTTCGGCTGGGCGTCAGGCGACGAGCAGGCGCTTTTGAAGGAGCATGGCGTCATCTGATGCATGCTCGGACCATCGTCAGGCCACTTGTCCGCGAGGGTTGGGGAAACATCGCCATGTTTTCATTTCAGGGGTTGCGGGCGCTTGCCCCGCGACCACGCAATCTCTATAGAGCGCAGGACCGAATTCCGCGGCACTCCTGAGGCGTGTTCACAGCGAATGGGAGCGCACGGATCAGCATTCGGGCGTTCCGGGCATTTTCACGGGAAAATGCGGCGCCCGTCAGGAGGCAAACCGCATGGTCTTCTTCCCCCATCGCCATCTCCTCGGCATCAAGGGGCTTTCCCATCAGGATATCACCCTGCTTCTCGACAAGGCCGATGAGGCGGTGAAAATCAGCCGCCAGCGCGAGAAAAAGACCTCGACGCTCCGGGGCCTGACGCAGATCAACCTGTTCTTCGAAGCCTCGACGCGCACGCAATCCTCCTTCGAGCTTGCCGGAAAACGTCTCGGCGCAGACGTGATGAACATGTCAGTCGGCAATTCCTCGGTGAAGAAGGGCGAGACGCTGATCGACACGGCGATGACGCTGAACGCCATGCGCCCGGATGTGCTGGTCGTGCGCCACTCCTCCGCCGGCGCCGCCGCTCTTCTCGCACAGAAGGTCGCCTGCTCCGTGGTCAATGCCGGCGACGGCCAGCATGAGCACCCGACACAGGCCCTGCTCGATGCGCTGACCATCCGTCGCGCCAAGGGCGAGCTTTCGGGTATCACGGTGGCGATCTGCGGTGACGTGCTGCATTCGCGCGTGGCTCGCTCCAACATCATCCTGCTCAACCAGATGGGCGCGCGCGTGCGCGTCGTCGCCCCTGCCACGCTTCTTCCCTCCGGCATTCGCGACATGAGCGTGGAAGTCTTCCACGACATGAAGGAAGGGCTGAAGAATGCCGACGTGGTGATGATGCTGCGGCTGCAGCGTGAACGCATGTCCGGTTCCTTCGTGCCCTCGGTGCGCGAGTATTTCCATTACTACGGTCTCGATGCCGAGAAGCTGAAAGCGGCGAAAGAGGATGCGCTGGTCATGCATCCCGGCCCCATGAACCGCGGCGTGGAAATCGCCTCAGAAGTGGCCGACGGTCCGCAGAGCGTCATCGAAAGCCAGGTGGAAATGGGGGTTGCCGTGCGCATGGCCGTCATGGAAACCCTGCTTGTCTCGCAAAATCAGGGTGAGCGCGTATGAGTGCCGTTACCGTTCTCAAGAACCTCCGCATCGTCGATCCGTCCCGTAATCTCGACGAGACCGGCAGTGTGATCATCGGCGCCGACGGCACCATTCTCGCAGCCGGCAAGGATGCGCATAATCAGGGCGCACCTGAGGGCGCGGCGATACGCGACTGCAAGGGACTGCTGGCGGTTCCCGGTCTGGTGGACGCCCGTGTCTTCGTTGGTGAACCCGGCGCGGAACACCGCGAAACCATCGAATCCGCCTCGCGCGCGGCAGCGGCCGGCGGCGTCACCAGCATCATCGTCATGCCCGATACCGATCCCGTCATCGATGACATCGCGCTGGTCGAATATGTGAAGAAGACGGCGCGCGACAAGGCGCTTGTCAATGTCCACCCTGCGGCAGCCCTGACCAAGGGTCTGAACGGCGAGGAAATGACCGAATTCGGCATGTTGAAAGAAGCCGGTGCGGTTGCCTTCACCAACGGCCGCAAGGCGCTTTCCGACACGCTGGTGCTGCGCCGCGCCATGACCTATGCGCGCGAACTGGGCGCTGTCATCGCGCTCGAGACACGCGACAAATATATCGGCGGCGGAGACATGAACGAGGGGCTTTTCGCAAGCTGGCTCGGTCTGTCAGGTATTCCGAAGGAAGCCGAGATCATTCCGCTGGAGCGCGACCTGCGCATTGCCGGACTGACGCAGGCGATCTACCACGCCGCCAAGATTTCCGTTCCGGAATCGGCAGAAGCGATCCGCGTTGCGCGGCAGCGGGGCGTGAAGGCCACCTGCGGCATCTCGATCAATCACCTCACCCTCAATGAGAACGATATCGGCGAATACCGCACCTTCTTCAAGCTCTCGCCACCGCTGCGCGCCGAAGACGACCGCAAGGCGATGGTAGACGCGCTGAAGGACGGTACGATCGATATCATCGTCTCCTCGCACGACCCGCAGGATGTCGATACCAAACGCCTGCCGTTTTCGGATGCGGCGAGCGGCGCGATCGGGCTTGAAACCCTGCTGGCGGCGGCGCTGCGCCTTCATCATAGCGGCGAGGTTCCGCTGATGCGGCTGATCGATGCGCTCTCCACCCGCCCGGCCAGGATTTTCGGACTGGATGCCGGGACGCTTAAAGTCGGCGCGAAGGCTGATATCACCCTGATCGACCTGGACGAACCATGGCTTGTGTCCAAGGAACAGCTGGTCTCGAAATCCAAGAACACGCCGTTCGAGGATGCCCGTTTCAGCGGCCGCGCGGTCGCCACTTATGTGGCTGGCAAAGCCGTTCATTCCTTGGCATAAGATCACCAACAGAGATCACGCGGCCGGCGCGACAGAGGGGACGTTTGAATGAGTGCTTTGACTGACTGGCAGACGGCGCCTGCCCTTCTCGCGCTTTCGGCGCTGATCGGCTATCTGTTCGGCTCCATTCCCTTCGGCCTCCTTCTCACCCGCATGGCGGGGCTGGGCGACGTGCGTAAGATCGGCTCCGGCAATATCGGCGCCACCAACGTGCTGCGCACCGGCAACAAGAAGCTTGCGGCGGCGACCCTTCTGCTCGACGCGCTGAAGGGCACCGCTGCCGTGCTGGTCGCCAATGCGCTCTGGGGTTATGAAGCGTCGCTGGTCGCCGGTTTCTTCGCCTTTCTCGGCCACCTGTTTCCGGTTTGGCTCGGCTTCAAGGGCGGCAAGGGTGTGGCCACCTATATCGGCGTGCTTCTGGGTGCAGCACCGCTGATGATGCTGGCCTTTGCCCTGATCTGGCTCGCGACCGCCTTCATCACCCGTTATTCCTCGCTGTCGGCGCTGCTTGCCATGCTGGTCATTCCCGTGGCCCTCTGGGTGCTCGGACCTGAAAAGACGGCGCTGCTGGTGACGCTGCTCAGCGTGATTTCGTGGTGGAAGCACCGCGAAAATATCAAGCGCCTGATGGCGGGCACGGAAAGCCGGATAGGGCAAAAGGGCTGAGACCCATTTGAGGATATGCCATGCCGCATGAGGAAACCACACGGCATGGCATAGAGCTTTCCGCGCGGCAGCGGGTTGCCTGGCTCCGGCTGATCCGTAGCGACAATATCGGCCCCGTTACCTTTCGCGAACTCATCAATCATTTCGGCAGCGCCGAAAAGGCGCTCGACGCCCTGCCCGAGCTTTCACGGCGTGGCGGCTCCTCCCGCAGTCCACGCATCACGACACTGGCGGAAGCGGAAGGTGAGATCGAAACCGCTGATAAATTCGGCGCACGTTTCGTCGGCATCGGCGAACCGGACTACCCGCCTGCCCTGCGACATCTGGATGGCGCACCGCCGCTGATCGCCATGAAGGGATCTGCGGACGCGGCGACAAGGCCCTGCGTCGGCATCGTCGGCTCGCGCAACGCCTCCATCAACGGCGCTAAATTCGCCGCCATGCTGGCGCGCGATTGCGGACGTGCCGGTTATACGATCGCCTCCGGTCTGGCGCGCGGCATCGATGCGGCGGCGCACAGGGCAAGCCTTGCAACCGGCACGGTTGCCATGCTGGCAGGCGGTCTCGACCGCCCTTACCCGCAGGAAAATTTCGGGCTGTTGCAGGAGATATACGATCAGGGCGGCGCGACGATCAGCGAAATGCCCTTCGGCTGGGAACCGCGCGCGCGTGACTTTCCGCGCCGCAACCGCCTGATATCAGGCGTCTCGCTCGGCGTCGTCATCGTGGAGGCGGCGGAGCGCTCGGGTTCACTGATCACGGCGCGTCTCGCCGGCGAAGCGGGACGGCTCGTTTTTGCCGTGCCCGGCTCCCCGCTCGATGCACGCTGCGAGGGCACCAACCGGCTGATCAAGGAAGGCGCGATGCTGACCACCGGCGCCGACGATATTCTCGAGGCGCTGCGACCGTTGATGGAGCCGCAATTGCCCTATGACCGCAAGATCGAGGAACCGAGATCCGACACGGAGATGTCACCACCAGGGGACGACGAGCGCAGCATCATCGCCGCCGCTCTCGGTCCCTCGCCCGTGGAAACGGACGATATCATCCGTCACACAGGTTTCTCCGCCGCCACCGTTCACCTGGTGCTGCTGGAGCTTGATATTGCAGGACGTCTAAACCGGCATGCCGGGGGGCGCGTGTCGCTCTTCATCGCGGATTGACAGCTTGCGTCGTCCGCTCTGGATATCACCGACTTCGACATAGGCCATCTCGATCAGATAACACAGCATGTCGGCGCCCTCGCGGCTGGCGACCTGGCGCAGCTCCGCCAGCATCTGGCGAATGTAAGCCAAGTTCTCTCTGGTCCCTTCATTGTCGGCATTATTGTTTGTTGCGTTCGGGACCATATATTTATCCTAAGAATTACGCCTGAAACGAAGAGCATTAAGTAGATTCAAATGATGTTGCCCATCATAACCAATTTACCAAAGATTGCAATACAACAATAGATTATCCATAGGTTGCAATCACCTTGGAGTGATAAAATCGGCCTTGCCTCTTGACCCGCGCGCATTACCTGTCCATGTCGAAATATAAAGAAGGCCAATTGCGGCATTGCGCGGCGACCCGGCCATGTTAACGGACCAGTTCCAGAGAAAAACAATATGAATGTCGTCGTCGTAGAATCTCCCGCCAAAGCCAAGACGATCAACAAATATCTTGGTCCCGGCTACAAGGTTCTTGCATCTTTTGGCCACGTCCGGGACCTTCCTGCCAAGGACGGATCGGTGTTGCCCGACCAGGATTTCGAAATGTCCTGGGAAGTCGACAGCGCCTCTGCCAAGCGCATGAAGGATATTGCCGATGCGGTAAAATCCTCCGACGGCCTCTTTCTCGCAACCGACCCGGATCGCGAAGGCGAAGCCATTTCCTGGCACGTTCTTGATCTTTTGAAGAAGAAGCGTGTCCTCGGCGACAAGCCGGTGAAGCGCGTGGTCTTCAACGCCATCACCAAGAAGGCGGTGCTGGACGCCATGGCGAACCCGCGCGACATCGACGTGCCGCTGGTTGACGCCTATCTCGCCCGCCGTGCGCTCGACTATCTCGTCGGTTTCAACCTGTCACCCGTGCTGTGGCGCAAGCTGCCCGGCGCGCGTTCCGCCGGCCGCGTGCAGTCTGTTGCGCTGCGTCTCGTCTGTGACCGTGAATCCGAGATCGAGCGTTTCGTTTCCGAAGAATACTGGAACATCAGCGCCCTTCTGAAGACACCGCGCGGTGATGAGTTCGAGGCCAAGCTGGTTTCCGCCGACGGCAAGCGATTGCAGAACCGCGCGATCAAGACCGGCGAGGATGCGAACCGGCTGAAGGCGTTGCTGGAAGGCGCGACCTATGTGGTCGACAGCGTCGAGGCAAAGCCCGTCAAGCGTAATCCCGGCCCGCCCTTCACCACATCGACGCTGCAGCAGGCGGCCTCCTCACGCATGGGCTTTTCCGCCTCGCGCACCATGCAGGTGGCGCAGAAGCTTTACGAAGGCATCGATATCGGCGGCGAGACCGTCGGCCTGATCACCTATATGCGTACCGACGGCGTGCAGATGGCGCCGGAAGCGATCGACGCCGCACGCCTTGCCATCGGCGAGCAGTTCGGCGATCGTTACGTACCGGAAAAGGCGCGTTTCTATTCCACCAAGGCCAAGAACGCCCAGGAAGCGCACGAGGCGATCCGCCCGACCGATTTCAACCGCACGCCGGATCAGGTGAAGCGTTACCTCGATCCCGATCAGCTGCGCCTTTACGACCTGATCTGGAAGCGCGGCATTGCGAGCCAGATGGCGTCGGCCGAAATCGAACGCACCACGGTTGAAATCCTTGCCGACAAGAACGGCGAAAAGGCCGGTCTTCGTGCCGTCGGCTCGGTGATCCGCTTCGACGGTTTCATCGCCGCCTATACCGACCAGAAGGAAGATGGCGAGCAGAGCGACGACGGTGATGACGAAGGCCGTCTGCCGCCGATCAACGAGCGCGAAAACCTCGCCAAGCAGAAGATCAATGCGAGCCAGCACTTCACCGAGCCGCCGCCGCGTTATTCGGAAGCCTCGCTGATCAAGAAGATGGAAGAACTCGGCATCGGCCGTCCTTCCACCTATGCTGCGACGCTGAAAACGCTGAGCGACCGCGAATATATCGTCGTCGACAAACGCAAGCTGGTGCCGCATTCGCGCGGCCGGCTGGTGACGGCTTTCCTCGAAAGCTTCTTCACCAAGTACGTCGAATATGATTTCACCGCCGCCCTTGAAGAAAAGCTCGACCGCATCTCCGCCGGCGAGCTCGACTGGAAGCAGGTTCTGCGTGATTTCTGGAAGGATTTCTTCGCCCAGATCGAAGATACCAAGGAACTGCGCGTCACCAACGTGCTGGATGCGCTGAACGAGGTTCTGGCGCCGCTGGTCTTCCCCAAGCGCGAGGACGGTTCCGATCCGCGCATCTGTCAGGTTTGCGGCACCGGCAATCTTTCGCTGAAGCTCGGCAAATATGGCGCTTTCGTCGGTTGCTCCAATTATCCGGAATGCAACTACACACGCCAGCTGACCTCGGACGGTTCGGAAGCGGAAGCTGCCGCATCGAATGAGCCGAAGGCATTGGGCGCCGATCCGATGACCGGGGAAGAGCTCACGCTTCGCTCTGGCCGTTTCGGTCCCTACATCCAGCGTGGCGACGGCAAGGAAGCCAAGCGCTCCTCGCTGCCCAAGGGCTGGAAACCCGAGGATATCGACCACGAAAAGGCGCTGGCGCTCATCAACCTGCCGCGCGATATCGGCAAGCACCCGGAAACCGGCAAGATGATCTCGGCCGGTCTCGGCCGCTACGGACCGTTTCTGCTGCATGACGGTTCCTATGCGAACCTCGAAAGCATCGAGGACGTGTTCTCGATCGGTCTGAACCGGGCTGTGACGGTGATTGCCGAAAAGCTGAGCAAGGGACCGGGACGCGGCCGCAGCGGCACGCCGGCTGCTTTGAAGGAACTGGGCGACCACCCCGATGGCGGCGCGATCACCGTTCGTGACGGGCGTTACGGCGCTTATGTGAACTGGGGCAAGGTCAACGCGACCATTCCAAAGGGACAGGACCCGGCGTCCGTGACCCTGGACGAGGCGCTGGTGCTGATTGCCGAGCGTATTGCCAAGACCGGCACCGGCGGCAAGCCCGCAAAGGCCAAGAAAACCGCCGCCAAAAAGGCCGATGGCGACGCCGCAGCAAAGCCGAAGGCGACCAAGGCCAAGGCGGCAACAAAGAGCAAGACGGCCGCCAAGCCGAAGGCAGCGGCCAAACCCAAGAAGGCAGCAGAGTGAGCAAGGCGCCGCGTCAGAGACAGGGTTCCGCCAGCGACGGTTTCGGACGCACCGGGCGCGGCAAGCGTGTGAATGAAGGTGAAGGCATCATCCATGGCGAGGTGCCTTCCCGCGAAGTGCTGCTGAAATTCATCGCCGATCATCCGCAGCAGGCCTCCAAACGCGAAATCGCCAAGGCTTTCGGCCTGAAGGGTGAAAACCGCGTGGTCCTGAAGGCGCTGCTGAAGGAGCTTGAAACCGACGGCATGGTCCAGAAGAGCCGCAAGTCCCTGACGCGCCCGGGCGGTCTGCCTCCGGTGACGGTTCTCGACATCACCACCCGTGACAAGGACGGCGAACTGATCGGCCGGCCGGCGGAGTGGCCGGAGGATCAGGGTGCGGCGCCGGCCGTACTCATCCGCCAGTCATCGCAGGACCGCGGCAAGAAGGCTCCGGCAGCGGGTCTCGGCGACCGCATTCTGGCGAAGATCTTCCCCTCCAAGGAAAGCGCCGGCCCGGCCTATACTGCCCGCGTCGTCAAACTGATCGACCGCCGCCAGAACGCGCTGCTCGGCGTGTTCAAGGAGACGGCGGGCGGCGGCGGACGGCTTATGCCGATCGACCGGCGCGGCGAGGAAATGGTTATCGATCCTGACGGCGTCGGCGATGCAAAGGACGGCGATCTGATCGAGGTGGAAACCTCGCGCAACAGCGGCCGGTATGGCCTGACACGCGCCAAGGTCCTGTCGGTCATCGGCTCCGTTGCGTCGGAAAAGGCGATCTCGATGATCGCGATCCATTCGCACGGCATTCCTCACATTTTCCCGCAAAATGTTCTCGCAGAAGCGGATGCCGCCAAGGCTGCCAGCATGTCGCACCGCGAGGACTGGCGCGACCTGCCGCTCATCACTATCGATCCGGCCGACGCCAAGGACCATGACGACGCGGTCTATGCCGAGCCCGACACCTCACCCGACAATCCTGACGGCATTATTGTCACCGTCGCCATCGCCGACGTCTCCTGGTATGTGCGGCCCGGTTCGCCGCTGGACCGCGAGGCGCTGAAACGTGGCAATTCCGTCTATTTCCCCGACCGTGTCGTGCCGATGCTGCCGGAGCGCATCTCCAACGATCTCTGCTCGCTGAAAGAAGGCGTCGACCGCCCTGCCCTTGCCGTGCGGATGACCTTTTCGAAGGAAGGCCGCAAGGCGGGCCACACCTTCCACCGTATCATGATGAAGAGCGCGGCGAAGCTTTCCTACCAGCAGGCACAGGCAGCCATCGACGGCAGGCCGGACGACAAGACCGGTACGCTGCTGGAACCTATCCTGAAGCCGCTGTGGCATGCCTATGAGGTGATGAAGCGCGGCCGTGACCGCCGCCAGCCGCTGGAACTCGACATGCCGGAGCGCAAGATCCTGCTTCGGCCTGATGGTACGGTGGACAAGGTCGTCATTCCCGAACGCCTCGATGCGCACAAGCTGATCGAAGAAATGATGATCCAGGCGAATGTCGCCGCCGCCGAGACGCTGGAAAAGAAAAAGCAGCCGCTGGTCTATCGCATCCATGATGCGCCCACGCTTTCCAAGCAGGAGGTTTTGCGCGAATTCCTTGGCACCATCGGCATTACCATGGCCAAGGGTGCGGCCATGCGCGCCAATTCCTTCAACGGCATTCTGGCCCGCGCACTCGACACGCCTCACCAGATCATGGTCAACGAGATGGTGCTGCGCAGCCAGAGCCAGGCGATCTACAGCCCCGAGAATATCGGCCATTTCGGCCTCAACCTGATGAAATACGCGCATTTCACCTCACCGATCCGCCGTTATGCCGACCTGATCGTGCATCGCGCGCTGGTGGGTTCTCTGGGACTGGGTGAAGGCGGCATCACACCGCAGGAAGAAGCGACGCTCGACGATATCGCCGCCGAAATCTCCACCTTCGAGCGGCGCGCCATGGCCGCCGAGCGCGACACCGTCAACCGCCTCATCGCGCATCATCTGTCTGAACGGGTGGGCGAAGAATTCGAGGGCCGCGTCGGCGGTGTCACCAAGGCGGGACTCTTTGTCGCGCTGCCGCAGTTTGGCGCTGATGGTTTTGTTCCTATATCTACACTCGGAACCGATTATTTCCTCTATGATGAGGCCCATCAGGCCCTGACAGGGGAAAAGACCGGCCTCGGCTACCAGCTTGGCGATACGGTTCAGGTGCGGCTTGCGGAAGCGGTGCCTCTGGCAGGCGCGCTGCGCTTCGATATGCTTAGCCCGGGGCGCAAGATGCCGGTCGGCTCGCGGTCGTTCCACAAGGCAGGCCGGCGGACATCGCGTCTTGCCGCCAAGCCTGGAACACGGCCGCCGAGAAGACGACGATAACAAGACCGCTGCAGGCGGTTGAACGAACGGGAGAAGGACTTAAGGATGAGTGCACATCAGGGCTCGGAAACGGTCACCTTCGGAGACGATAGCGCGGAACGGCCGCTTGGCCGCTCGATCATGCGGGGAATGGCCAACCGCTGCCCCGCCTGCGGCAGCGGTCGCCTGTTCCGGGCCTGGCTGAAGCCGGTGGACGCCTGCGCGGCCTGCGGCGAAGAAATGCATCATCACCGTTCGGATGACTTGCCGCCCTATATTTCCATCGTCATCATCGGTCACATCGCCGTTGGCGGCTTCATGATGACGGATATGGTCCTCAACATTCCCATGTGGGCGCATTTCGCCATCTGGGTGCCGATCACCATTCTGGCTGCGCTTTTGACGCTGCAACCGATCAAGGGCGGCGTTATCGGCCTGCAATGGGCGCTGCGGATGCACGGCTTTGATCGAAAACAGCAAAAAGTGCAGATAGACGGCTCGTCTCACTGACGTGAGCAGGACCTTGCACGTGCCTGCGCTTTCCCGGAATGCCGAAACCGCGACCGCTCCCATGCGGCCGCGCGACGCTGCCTCCATCATCCTATTCGACCGTTCCGGCTCAGGACCCAGGGTCCTGATGGGCCAGCGCAGCAGCGCCCACGTCTTCATGCCGGGCGCCTATGTCTTTCCGGGCGGCAAACGCGATCCGCGCGACCATGCGTTGCCCTTTTCCGGTGATCTGCACCCTGCCGTCCTCAACAGCCTCACCGCTTCGGCGGCGCGCCGCCTGAGCGCCGCCGGCGCACGGGCTCTGGCGCTTGCCGCCGCGCGCGAGCTTTTCGAGGAAACCGGCGTGGACCTCGCAATGGGTGCCGAAGGTCCTGATCTTTCCCATTTCCGATATGTTGCCCGCGCCATCACCCCACCCGGTAATGTGCGGCGCTATGACACGCGATTCTTCTGCTGTTATGCCGATGAGTTGGGGCTCGATGTCAGGCTCACCCGTGATTCCGAAGAGCTCTCCAATGTGCAATGGCTTGACATGACAGACCTTTCCGGTCTGAACATGCCCAAAATCACACGCACGGTTCTCGAAGATGTCACAAAACTCATGATAGGTGATCCCTCACTGCCCTTTGAAAGCCCCGCGCGGCTCTATATCACGCGCCACGGCCGGTTCATTCGAGACTTTGTATAAAGGCCGTCATGTCACAAATGAAATGCGAAGAAGCGGACGCCATTCACTGGCCCTCACTGATCGCCGCCATTTCCGCCATCAGTGCGGTGGGTGTCGCCATCGGTCTCGGCCTGCCGCTCCTGTCGATCATCCTTGAGAAGCGCGGCATCTCCTCGACCATGATCGGGGTGAATTCGGCGATGGCGGGTGTCGCGGCGATGATGGCCGCCTCGGTGACCAGCAAGATCGCCCATGATTTCGGCGTGGCGCGAACCATGCTGTTCGCGGTCCTGATTTCGGCGCTGAGCGCACTCGGCTTTTATTTCGCCGAAGCCTTCTGGATGTGGTTTCCGCTGCGAATCGTCTTCCATGGCGCGACCACCACGCTTTTCATTCTCTCCGAATACTGGATCAACATGACCGCGCCGCCGAAAAAACGCGGCATGGTTCTCGGCATTTACGCGACCGGCCTTGCGGTCGGTTTCGCAGTTGGTCCATTGCTGTTTTCCGCCGTCGGCAGCGAAGGCATCCTGCCCTTCCTCGTCGGGGCGGCGATCATCCTTCTGGCCGCCATCCCCATCTTCATGGCGCGCGGTGAGAGCCCGGAGCTGGACGAGCGGCCCAATCATCACTTCGTCCGCTACGTCTGGCTGGTGCCGATGGCGTCGGCGGCGGCTTTCGTGTTCGGTTCGGTGCAGGCGGGCGGCCTGTCGCTCTTTCCCATCTACGCGACCCGTGAGGGCTTCAACGAATCGCAGGCGGCGCTGCTGCTAACCGTCATGGGAATCGGCAACATGGTCTTCCAGATACCGATCGGCCTGCTTTCCGACCGAATGAAGGATCGGCGCACCATGCTCGCCCTCATGGCCTTTGCGGGCGTTTGCGGCACGCTGGCGCTTCCGGTTCTGGTGGAAAGCTGGCTTCTGGTGGCGGCGCTGCTGCTGTTCTGGGGCGGCCTCGTCTCCGGCATGTATACCGTTGGCCTCACCCATCTCGGCTCGCGCCTCAAGGGCGCAGATCTCGTGGCCGCCAATGCCGCCTTCATCTTCTGTTACGCCATGGGTACCATTGCAGGACCACAGGCCGTCGGCATTTCCATGGATGTCGCGGGCACCGATGGTTTCGCCTGGGCGCTTGCCGTATTTTTCGGGCTTTACGTGGTGCTTTATGGGTTCCGTTTTGTTTTCCGGGCAAAACAGGCTTGACTTTTCGGGCGCGATACGTAGTTTCGCGCCAGATTTAGCCGAGGTGAGAAGCGCCTGCGGCTTCTCTTTTGTTTAAAGGCAGGACGACCATGGCGAAAGCTACAACAATCAAGATCAAGCTGCTGTCGACAGCCGACACCGGTACCTTCTACGTCACCACCAAGAACAGCCGTACGTTCACGGACAAGATGACGAAGACGAAGTATGACCCGGTTGTACGCAAGCACGTTGAATTCAAGGAAACCAAGATCAAGTAATTTCTTGATCGGGTCTCCGGCAAAAAGCGCGCCCAATGGGCGCGTTTTTTGTTTGTGCAGAGGGGAAAGAAGCGGCCAAGAGCCCTTCGCGCCAAGAGGCTTCCCAACGGGGCCCGCCTCCTGCCGCCGCGGAAATTGGGCGGTCATTGGCAACGCGTGGACGCAGACCCCATGGTCTGACGCACCGCTCACCACAGCAATCATTCATGTGTTCAGAAGATATGCTGGGGCTGCAGCCATCCGCCCGCGCCCCGTGACGACATCGTCGCGCCGCGTAAGGAAGACGACTGCACAAGCCGCTACGCTGCAACGCGTGTACCAAGAACAGGAAATTTTCAGAAATAAGGCGGTCGGCCAACGATGCGATTACGGCACGAGGAACCGATTCGGACATCGCCAGCCGACCGACCCCACGATTCAGGAGATGCGGCGGACCTGAGCATCATGGGGCATTCAAACTACGCAATACCAGCCCCTGACGAGCAAAATCGCGACGGCTAAGCCGCAATCATTCATCATCGCAAGACGGATAAACCGCCGGAAGAACTGTTATTCTCGATTGTGAGTGTGCGCAGAAGTAAAATAAAAATCAAGAAATTCTTAAGCCAGAGACATATCACCTGGGAAACATGGTTAAGTATACAAAGCTGGCACACTATAGTTGCCGGAGAGATTGAATTCAACGTGTTTTTCAACTGGAACTCTATTTATATCGTTAAGCTGCATCCTTTCATTGCAAAACGATAAAATACATCCAAGGTCAGTAGCTTGCGGTCTGGCGATGTCCATTCCCGATTTCCGGCTGAATATTTCGCCGGGACATGACGGAGAAATTGCGCAATATTTTTTAGTTAATCTGCCGCCGCCGGGTCAGGCAGCGGCCGCCACGACGCGGTTGCGGCCGGCGTGTTTCGCCTCGTAAAGCGCCTTGTCCGCATGTTTCAGTATCTCATCCGGCGCACCGAAGGCGCCGCTGCTGGTGGCTATGCCGAGAGAGGCGGTAATGCTCAATTCCCGGTCGATGGAACGGACATAAAAAGGCTTGTCCTCCACGATCGCCCTCAGGCGCTCTGCGACGCTTGCCG
Source organism: Agrobacterium sp. M50-1 (assembly GCF_049843495.1). NCBI lineage: Bacteria > Pseudomonadati > Pseudomonadota > Alphaproteobacteria > Hyphomicrobiales > Rhizobiaceae > Agrobacterium > Agrobacterium sp. M50-1. The sequence goes on from NZ_JBBHZH010000002.1 coordinate 637,062, forward strand.
CAAGCTCCATCGGTGTATCGGGCATGACGACGACGAACTCCTCCCCGCCGTAGCGGCAGGCAAGATCCGCACCGCGCACCGTGCTGCGGATGCGTGCTGCAAATTCCCGCAGCACCTCGTCGCCGACATCGTGGCCATAGGTATCGTTGACCAGCTTGAAACGGTCTATATCGGTCATGCAGATGGAGATCGGACGGCCGCGAACGGCAGCACGGTCGAAGAGTATCTTCAGATGATTGTCGAGGTAACGGCGATTGTTAAGGCCGGTCAGCCCGTCGACAATCGCAAGTTCCATCGTGTGCTGGAGATTGAGCCGCAGATGCTCGTTATAACGCTTGCGCCTGATCTGCGTCAGCGAGCGGGCGACGAGTTCGTTCGGATCGATCGGACGGAGAATATAATCGTTCACGCCGAGATCGAGCGCGCGCGCCACCATCTCATCCGCCCCCTGTTCCGCCACCAGAAGCAACGGCAGGAAACGGGTGCGCTCCAGCGAGCGAAGCTGCGAGCATAGCCGCAGTGGATCATAGTCCTCGAAATTGGAATTGACGATGACGAGCTCGAAGGGGTTGCTCGCCGCCTTGAGCAGCGCCGCCTGCGGCTCCGTGACAGCATCGACCTCTGCGATCGGCTTCAGCGCCCGGACGATACGTTCCTGTGAGCTGGCGCGGCCATCCGCCACCAATACGCGGCCGGGCGTCTGCATCAGGCCGTCGCTGCGCAGCATCTCCTCGATGCCGATCTGCCGTGCGGTTTCGGCGCGCAGCCGCAGCTCATCGCTGACGGCCTTGAGACGGACCAGGCTTTTGACGCGGGCGATCAGCTGCAGGTCGTTGACCGGCTTGGTCAGAAAATCGTCGGCGCCGGCTTTGAGGCCGCGCACGCGATCCGACGGCTGATCAAGTGCGGTGACCATCACGACCGGAATATGCGCCGTATTCGGATTGGCCTTCAGCCTTTCGCAGACCTCAAACCCATCCATGCCCGGCATCATGATATCGAGCAGGATGATATCGACCTGCTCCTCGTCGCAGATCGCCAGCGCCTTGAAACCATCCTCGGCGGTGACGACATCGAAATATTCCGCCACAAGACGCGCTTCGAGAAGCTTCACATTGGCCGGAATATCGTCAACAACCAGAACTCTCGCCGTCATAACCGTTCCCCAGTCGCCTCACGCATCGCCCAGATAAGTCTTGATGATTTCGATGAACTTCGGAACGGAAATCGGCTTCGACACATAGGCCTCGCATCCGCCCTGGCGAATGCGTTCCTCGTCGCCCTTCATGGCGAAAGCCGTGACCGCGATGACCGGAATGACATGCAGCTCGTCATCTTCCTTCAGCCATTTCGTCACCTCCAGCCCCGAAACTTCCGGTAGCTGGATATCCATGAGGATGAGGTCCGGGCGGTGCTTGCGGGCGAGATCGAGCGCTTCCATGCCATTGCGCGTCTGGATCGTCGTGTAACCAGACGCCTCGATCAGGTCGCGAAAGAGCTTCATGTTCAGCTCGTTATCTTCGACTATCATGACCTGCTTGGGCATGGTGAGCAGTCCCCGTTTCGCTTTGAAACCTTCATCCAGACATATAGGGTGTCAGAGAACCGATTCCATCGTCCATTTGTTGCGCAAGGCTAGAGGGATTTGGTTTCAAAATAGGTAACTTCGGGGAAGAAATGCTGCGCGATACGAAAAACAAAGGCAATGCCGGTCAGGATCCGCAAGAAACGGCGGCCGCCATACTTGGCTGGCTGGCAAACGAACCGGACATGCTGGCGCGTTTTCTGGCGCTGAGCGGATTGCAGGCCAACATGCTGCGCCAGGCCGTCAACGATCCCGGCTTTCTGGCAGGGCTCACCGATTTTCTGATGAGCCACGAACCCGATCTCATGGCATTTTGCGCCGCGACCGACACGTCACCCGAAACAGTGGCGGCCGCCTGGCATCACTTTTCCGGCCCGGGGCTCGATTCGGGCGTGTATTGACGGACGAGGCCCTTGAGCCGTCGTCGCGGCCGGAGTATGGTCGGCAACGTTCTGGTTTTGTTTTCGGCTCATGTCCACGTCGCACCCCTATGATCCCGGTTTTTGCCGTGACTGTCTGGCCGGCCAGCCAGAAGGGTTGAGGCGTTGCCGCGCCTGTGGCAGCCCGCGCCTTGTTTATCACGCCGAACTCTACGATCTGAGCATTGCCCATATCGACTGCGACGCCTTTTATGCCTCTGTTGAAAAACGGGATAATCCGGAACTGGCCGACAAGCCCGTAATCGTTGGCGGCGGCAAGCGCGGGGTGGTTTCCACCGCCTGTTATATCGCCCGCATTCAGGGCGTGCGTTCCGCAATGCCCATGTTCAAGGCGCTGGAAGCCTGTCCTGACGCGGTGGTCATCAAGCCGGACATGGAGAAATACAGCCGTGTCGGGCGCGAAATCCGGGCGATGATGCAGGAACTGACGCCGCTCGTGCAGCCAATTTCCATAGACGAGGCTTTTCTCGATCTTTCCGGCACGGAGAGGCTGCATCACGATCCGCCGGCCCGGGTTCTGGCGAAATTCGTGAAACGGGTGGAAAAAGAAGTGGGCGTGACCGTCTCGGCCGGGCTGTCCTACTGCAAATTTCTGGCCAAGGTCGCGTCCGAACTTAAAAAACCGCGCGGCTTTTCGGTGATCGGCGAAGCGGAAGCGCTTTCCTTTCTGGCAGCACGGCCCGTCACGACGATATGGGGCGTTGGAAAGGCGTTTGCGGCGACGTTGGAGGCGGACGGCATCCGCATGATCGCGCAGTTGCAGGAGATGGAGGAAGGCGACCTGATGCGCCGCTATGGCGTGATGGGACAACGGCTGTTCCGGCTTTCGCGCGGCATCGATGAACGGCACGTGCACAATAACGACCCCGTGAAAAGCGTGTCTTCCGAGACCACCTTCTTCAACGATATTTCCCGGCACGAGGACCTCGTACCGATCCTGCGGTCGCTTTCCGAAAAAGTTGCCTGGCGCCTGAAGAAGAGCGGCATTTCCGGCCAGACGGTTGTGCTGAGAATGAAGACGTCCGATTTTAAACTCCGCACCCGCAACCGCAAGCTTGACGACCCTACCCAGCTTGCCGACCGCATATTCCGCACCGGCCTTTCGCTGCTTGCGAAAGAAACCGACGGCACCAAGTTTCGCCTGATCGGCATAGGCGTCAGTGATCTGCGCGATGCGGGCCTCGCCGACCCTCCCGATCTCGTCGACAGACAGGCGGGGCGGCGGGCGGCGGCGGAAGCGGCGATGGACAAGCTGCGCGACAAGTTCGGCAAGGGCAGCGTCGAGACCGGCTATACTTTCGGAACGCGCAAATAAAGCCCGCTGGGTGGTGCGAAGGGGCGCGTAATCCCTCCCGCCTCGTCGCGACCGATATATTTTAGATTTTACACAAATTAGTGATGTTCGGGGTGAGCAGTCCTTAAACTTCATTAAACTTCGCGTGGTTGAGTGAGGCAAGTTTTGTGCATGTGGTGTATTGCGTCATGTCCCTTCGCCTCCGTCTTATGGCTGGCATGCTGTCAGCCAGCATTCTTGCCTTTCCGGCGCTTGCCGCTGACAGCCGCGCGCTGCAGATTCTGGTATCAAAAAGCGATCAGTCGCTCGCGCTTTATGAAAATGGCGAGATCGTCGCCACCTCGAAAGTCTCCACCGGCAAGGCCGGGCATGAGACGCCGAGCGGCATATTCTCCATTCTGGAAAAGCGAAAATACCACGAGTCGAATATCTATTCGGCTGCACCCATGCCCTTCATGCAGCGGTTGACATGGTCTGGTATCGCGCTGCACGAAGGCAAGGTGCCGAACTATCCCGCCTCGCATGGCTGCGTGCGTCTGCCTTCCAAATTCGCCAAGTCACTTTTCGGCGACACGCGCACTGGCGTTCATGTCATCATCACCGACCGCCCGGTCTCGTTGCGTTTCGTACAGCACCCGGCGCTGTTTGTTCCACGCGACGATGCCGATGACGGCAAGCTGCTTCTTTCGGATGTGGAGTTGCGCCCGGCGACATTCGATGCAGCCTTGGGCGCGGTTGAGGTTGCCGTCAATGAAAAGACCCAGTCCCTCAAGCCGGCGGCGAAGGCCAGAGAACCCTCACCCCTGCGCATTCTCATCACCCGCCGTGGCGAGCGCGAAAAGGTGATGGATATTCAAACCGTGCTGACCCGTCTCGGCTTCGATGCTGGTTCTGCCGATGGTTACACCGGAGAGATGACGATCAGCGCCATCAATGGTTTCAAGCGCTGGAAGGGGCTGAAGACCACCGGACCGCTTCTGACCGACGCCTTCGTGGCGGCGCTTTATGCCTCCGCCGGTGAAGACCATCCGCCGACCGGCCAGATCATGGTGCGGCAGGATTTCAAACCACTGTTCGAAGCAGCCATCGACATCAAGGACCCGGAAGTGGCGCTCGGAACCCACTTCTTCGAGGCTGTTACCGTGGACCGCGCGGCTGGAACGGCCGAATGGAACGGCGTGACGCTCGAAAACCACCTGCCGGCGGCAGCCCGCAAGCGGCTCGGAATCACCGTTGCCGAAGCCCCTGGCGGCTTCGATCAATTGAGCGCCGTGCTCAGCCGCCTCGAAATACCCGCGGAAATCCGCAGCCGTATCGAACAGGAGCTTTCAAGCGGCAGCTCGATTACCGTTTCCGACATTAGTCACCAGATGGAGACAGGCGCCGGAACGGACTTCATCACCGTGACGAAGGAAGGGCCGGTATGAGCGACGTGTGAGGCGTGAGCCTCACACCAGTTCCACGTCAACGACACCGGGTGCGGACCGCAGCGCAGCGGCGATTTCCGGCGAGATACGGTATTTCTCCGTCAGTTCCACCTCGATCTCGCGGCTGCCTTCATCCTTGATGACGATGAAATAGACCGAGCCGTCACCCTTGGTGTTGAGATGGCGGGCGACCGTTTTCAGCGGACCAGAATCGCGGACATAAACGCGCAGAGCCTTCTGCATCTGCACGGATTTCTCTTCAAGCGACTGCGCCGTCTGGATACGCAGGCCAATGCCTTCCGGGCGCTCTTCCGCCTGCACGGTGATAACAAGCGATTTGCCGACTTCCAGCAGATCCCGTAATTGGCCGAGCCCTTCGGAAAACAGCACCGCTTCATATTGCCCTGATGCATCCGAGAAGGTGACGATTCCCATCTTGTTGCCGGTGCGGGTCTTGCGTTCCTGTTTGCCGGTAACGGTTCCGGCCAGACGCCCGGCGGTCGCACCCTGTTTCACCGCCGCTGAAAAATCGGCGAAATTCTGCACCCGCAACTTTTCCAGCACGGGGCGATAGGTATCGAGCGGATGAGCAGTGAGGTAAAAACCGAGCACCTGATATTCGCGCAGCAGTTTTTCCGAGGCGAGCCAGGGCTGGAAAGCGGGCAGGACCAGCTTTTCCGGGCCGTTGCCGCCGCCGGAACCGAACATGTCCGACTGGCCGATGGTGCGGTTGTTCTGCGCCATCTGCGCATAACCGATGATGCGGTCCAGCCCGCCGATCAGCTCGGCGCGGTCGCGGCCGAAACAATCGAAAGCGCCGGCATTGATCAGGCTTTCCAGCACACGGCGGTTGATCTGTTTGGGGTCAATGCGCAGGCAGAAATCCTCAAGGCTCGTGAACGGCTTGCCGTCGCGAACCTGGACGATGTGTTCCACTGCACCCTCGCCTACGCCCTTGATGGCCGCCAGCGAATAATAGATGCGGTTTTCACCCGTCTCGAACTGGCGGAAGGACGTCTGCACCGAAGGTGCGACGACCTCGATACCAAGGCGACCGGCATCCTGACGGAAATCGTTGAGTTTTTCCGTATTCGCCATATCGAGCGTCATGGAGGCCGCGAGGAACTCTACCGGATAATGCGCCTTCATATAGGCGGTCTGGTAGGACACGATGGCGTAGGCGGCGGCATGGCTCTTGTTGAAGCCGTAATTGGCGAACTTCGCCAGAAGGTCGAAGATGGTGTTGGCCTGCGGTTTCGAGACGCCATTCTTGATGGCGCCATCAACGAAGCGCTCACGCTGCTGGTCCATCTCCTCCTTGATCTTCTTGCCCATGGCGCGGCGCAGAAGATCGGCTTCGCCGAGCGAATAACCCGACAGGACCTGGGCGATCTGCATCACCTGTTCCTGATAGACGATAACGCCCTGCGTCTCCTTGAGAAGATGGTCGATGGTCGGGTGGATCGATTCCAGCTCCTCCTCGCCATGTTTGCGGGCGTTATAAACCGGGATGTTTTCCATCGGGCCGGGACGATAAAGCGCCACCAGCGCGATGATGTCCTCGATGCAGTCCGGCCGCATGCCGATCAGCGCCTTGCGCATACCGGCACTTTCCACCTGGAACACGCCGATGGTTTCGCCGCGCGACAGCATTTCATAGGTTCTGGCGTCATCGAGCGGGATGGCGGCGAGATCGACCTTGATGCCGCGCTTGGCAACAAAATCGACGGCCACCTTCAGCACCGTCAGCGTCTTCAAGCCGAGAAAGTCGAATTTGACGAGGCCGGCGCTTTCCACCCATTTCATGTTGAACTGGGTGACCGGCATATCGGATCGCGGATCGCGATACATCGGCACCAGTTTCGACAGAGGGCGGTCGCCGATGACGATACCGGCGGCATGGGTGGAGGCGTGGCGGTAAAGTCCCTCGATCTTCTGGGCGATATCCAGGAGGCGGGCGACGACCGGCTCCTTGTCCGCCTCTTCCTGCAGACGCGGCTCTTCCTCGATCGCCTTTGACAGCGGTGTCGGATTGGCCGGGTTGTTGGGCACCAACTTGCAGATCTTGTCCACCTGCCCATAGGGCATTTCCAGCACGCGGCCGACATCGCGCAAAGCCGCGCGCGCCTGCAGCGAACCGAAGGTGATGATCTGCGCCACCTGCTCGCGACCATATTTGGCCTGCACGTAACGGATCACCTCTTCGCGGCGGTCCTGGCAGAAGTCGATATCGAAGTCGGGCATCGAAACGCGTTCGGGATTGAGAAAGCGTTCGAACAGCAACGAGAAGCGCAGGGGATCGACATCGGTAATCGTCAGCGCGTAAGCGACAAGCGAACCCGCGCCCGAACCACGGCCCGGGCCGACCGGAATATCATGCTGCTTGGCCCATTTGATGAAGTCGGCAACGATCAGGAAGTAACCGGGAAACTTCATGCGCGAGATGACGCCGAGTTCGAAATCCAGCCTGTCGCGATACTCCTGCTCCGTATAACCGGCCGCCATGCCGAGCGCTGCCAGCCGCTGATCCAGCCCCTCTACTGCCTGGCGGCGAAGCTCTTCGGCTTCAGCGCGTTCCGCCGCTTCCGGGTCGTCGCTGGCGCCCGTGAAGCGCGGCAGGATCGGCCCGCGTTTCTTCAGCACGAAGGAGCAGCGGAGCGCGATCTCGACGGTGTTTTCGAGCGCCTCGGGAATGTCGGCAAAAAGCACCGCCATTTCCTCGCGATTTTTGAGGTAGTGATCGGGTGTCAGCCGGAACCGGCTGTCATCGGAAACGATGGCGTTGTGCGCCACCGCCATCAGCGCGTCATGCGCCTCGTAATCGGCCTTGGAGGGGAAGAACGCTTCGTTGGTGGCAACCAGCGGAATATCATGCTCGTAAGCGAGGCCTATCATGCGCCGTTCATGGGAACGGTCGTAGCCGGACTGGCGCTGCAATTCGATGTAGAGACTGTCCCCGAAGAGTGACTTCAATGTCAGCAGCCGCTCTTTCGCCTGCGCTGCATGGCCTTCCTTCAAGGCCATATCCACCGGTCCGCCGGAAGCGCCCGTCAGCGCGATCAAGCCGGCATTGGAGGCTTCCTCCAGCCATGCGCGGGTAATATGCACGGAATGACCGCCACTGCCCTCGCCTTCCAGATAGGCGCGGCTGACGATATCCACCAGCCGCTCATAACCTTCGGCATTGGCGGCCAGCAGAACGATGGCGGGAAGTTTCTGAAGATGGCTGTTGTGGTTGCGGCGATCTTCCGCCGCATCCTGCATGTCGATCGACAGCTGGCAACCGATGATCGGCTGCAGACCCTCATCGCGCGCCTTTTCGGAAAACTCCAGCGCGACGAAGAGGTTGTTGGTGTCGGTAATGGCAATGGCCGGCTGGCCGTCGGCGACGGCCTTGGACATGATTTTCTTGAGGGGCAAGGCCCCCTCAAGCAGGGAATAAGCGGAATGAACCCGAAGATGGACGAAACCGGGCGTCTTCAACGTTTCGCCAGAGATCTCTCCACGCATAACCGTATCGCCCATATCATCATCCTGTCATTCTGAATCGAGGGGGCGATTTTCCGATTTCCGGCGCTTAATGTCCACCGCTTTGCGGCATCCATACAGGCTTCTGCGCCGGTGTCTTCTTCACAGGGCGGTGAGGATCACCGAAAAGCTGGCAACAAAGACAGCGATGGAAGCGAAAGCAGCAACGTCACGGATGAAATCAGTCATTGGTCTCTCCTTACTCGTTATGTTCCAATTTTGTTCTCATTTTGTTCGATTGTCAACAGGGTTCTGCTGATATTCCTCTTGCTAATGTACGAGAATCGCCTTCGGTTCCGATCAAGGAAACGGCAACTCGCTGACTCCAAAGCGAAAAACCCGAAGGTAAAAACGCCTCCGGGTTCGGGAAAAAAAAATAGATTCAGGGAACAGGTGTTCTTCAGCAGGCGTCGGGAGGGATTGAATCCGCACTCGCGACGGCTTGTTCTTTCTCCTTCACGGCAACGACCGGCTTACTCGGTTCGATCGCAGCGGAGGCATGTGATGCGCGAGGACCAACCCCCGCGCAATCCCATGGTCAGAAATCGACGATCTTGCCGTCGGCGAGCGTTACACGCCGATCCATGCGGGCGGCGAGTTCATGATTGTGGGTGGCAATCAGCGCCGCGAGGCCGGATTGGCGCACCAGCGCCTCCAGCGCGTCGAATACGTAATGCGCGGTTTCCGGATCGAGATTGCCGGTCGGCTCGTCGGCGAGCAGCAGGAGCGGCGCGTTGGCGACGGCGCGGGCAATGGCGACACGCTGCTGTTCACCGCCCGAGAGTTCGGCTGGACGGTGTTCGCCGCGATGCCCCACGCGCATATAGTCGAGCAGCGCGCTGGCGCGCTTGCGGGCTTCCGCCTGGGTGAGACCGGCAATGAGCTGCGGCATCATCACATTTTCCACCGCCGAGAATTCCGGCAGGAGGTGATGGAACTGATAGACGAAACCGATATCGCTGCGGCGGATCGCGGTGCGCGTTTCATCCGGCAGGCCGTTACAGGGCGCGCCGTTAATATAGACCTCGCCTGCATCGGGATGTTCCAGCAGCCCCGCCAGATGCAGCAGCGTCGATTTGCCGGTGCCTGAAGGGGCGACCAGCGCCACCATCTCACCGCTCTTCAATTCAAAATCGGCCTTGCGCAGAATGGAAAGCGACGTCTCGCCCTGACCATAGGTTCTCTCAACGCCGGTGAGCCGCAGCACTGTTTTTTTTGCCATATTGCGAAGCGGTCCTTATTCGTAACGCAGGGCCTGCACCGGATCGAGCTTGGAAGCCCGCCATGCCGGGAAGATCGTTGCCAGGAAAGAGAGCGTGAGCGCCATGATGACAACGGAAATCGTTTCGCTGATATCCATTTCTGCCGGAAGCTGGCTCAAGAAATAAAGCTGCGGGTCAAACAGCACCGTGCCCGAAATCCAGGAGAAGAACTGCCGGATGGATTCCACGTTGAGGCAGACGATGACGCCGAGCGCCACACCGGCGAAGGTGCCGACCATACCGATGGCCGCACCGGTCATGAAGAAGATGCGCATCACCGCGCCCGAGCTTGCACCCATGGTGCGCAGAATGGCGATGTCGCTGCCCTTGTCCTTCACCAGCATGATGAGGCCGGAAATGATGTTCAGCGCCGCCACCAATACGATGAGGGTGAGGATCATGAACATGACGTTTCGTTCCACCTGCAGGGCGGAGAAGAAGGTCTGGTTCCGCTGCCTCCAGTCGGTAATGTAGATCTGCCTTTCGGCCGCCTGCTCCACCAGCGGACGGATGCCATCGACATCATCCGGGCGGCTCACATAAAGCTCAATGGATTGCACGATGCCGTCGGCATTGAAATAAAGCTGGGCTTCGGACAGAGGCATATAGATCATCGATGCGTCGTATTCCGACATGCCGATCTCGAAGACACCGGAAATCTTGTAAGACTTGACGCGCGGATTGACGCCCATCGGCGTTACGTCACCTTCTGGTGATATGAGGGTGATATCGTCACCCGCCGTAACACCAAGCTGGGCGGCGAGCCTGGAGCCGACGAGAACGCCGTCACCCGCCATGAAGCCGACGAGGTCGCCGGTCTTGATGTTGGTGGCGACTTCCTTGACCTTGTCGATATCCTCCTGGCGCACACCGCGCACCAGAGCGCCGGAACCCGCACCGCCACGACCGGAGGCCAATGTCTGGCCCTCCACCAGCGGCAGAGCCATGGTGACGCCGGGTACGGCGGCGAATTTCTTAGCCAGCTCATCATAATTGTTGAAGGGCTGGTCGATCGGCTGCACGATCATATGGCCGTTGATGCCGAGAATGCGGGAAATCAGCTCCGTGCGGAACCCGTTCATCACGGCCATGACGATGATAAGCGTCGCCACGCCCAGCATGATGCCGACAAAGGAAAAACCGGCGATGACGGAAATGAATGCTTCCTTGCGCCGCGACCGCAGATAGCGCCAGGCCACCATGCGTTCGAAAGCGGAAAACGGCCGGGCGGTCTTTGCCCCGGCGGAAACAGCCGCACCCTTGTCAGCCTCGGCTTGTGCCATGTCGTCTCCCTGATCTCAAACTGCAAGGCCGGTCTTTTCCGAAAACCGGCCCATATTTCTGCTGCATCTGCGCTACGAAACCGGAGCGGACTTCGGGTGAAGCCGCTCCGTCTTCCATTCGCGCTTAGGCGAGCACCTTGTTCATCGCCGCCTCGATCGTCACGGTCTCCCGCTCGCCGGTCTTGCGATCCTTCACTTCGACTTCGCCATTCGCGACCGAACGCGGGCCGACGATGATCTGCAGCGGCACGCCGATCAGATCAGCGGTGGCGAATTTCTGGCCCGCCCGGTCGTCCGTATCGTCGTAGAGAACATCCTTGCCGGCGTTGGAGAGCTGATAATACAGCTTTTCACAGGCCGCATCGCAGGCCGCATCGCCAGCCTTCATGTTGATGATCACGACGTCGAAAGGAGCGACCGAGGCCGGCCAGATGATTCCGTTCTCGTCATGCGATGCTTCAATGATGGCGGGAACAAGGCGTGTAGGCCCGATGCCATAAGAACCCATGTGGACGGAGTGTTCCTTGCCGTCCTTGCCCTGCACTTTCGCGCCCATAGGCTCGGAATATTTGGTGCCGAAATAGAAGATGTGCCCAACCTCGATGCCGCGCGCGGAAAGGCGCTCGCCTTCGGGAATGGCGTCATAGGCGGCCTCGTCGTGCATTTCGGACGTAGCTGCGTAATCGGTCGTCCACTCGTCGAACACGCCCTGCAGCGCCGCGACATCGTCGAAATCGGTGCTTTCAGCTGGAATGCCGCGGTCGAGGAAGCTCTTGTGGCAGAAGACTTCGGATTCGCCGGTATCGGCCAGAATGATGAACTCATGGCTGTGATTGCCGCCGATCGGGCCGGTATCGGCGCGCATGGGAATAGCGCGCAGGCCAAGGCGCTCAAAGGTCCGCAGGTAAGCCACGAACATCTTGTTATAGGAATGGATCGCGTCTTCCTTGGTGAGGTCGAAGGAATAGGCGTCCTTCATCAGGAACTCGCGCGAACGCATCGTGCCGAAACGGGGACGCACCTCGTCGCGGAACTTCAGCTGGATATGATAGAGGTTCAGCGGCAGGTTCTTGTAGGACTTCACATAGGAACGGAAGATGTCGGTGATCATCTCCTCGTTGGTGGGGCCATAGAGCATCTGGCGGTCCTGGCGGTCCTTGATGCGCAGCATTTCCTTGCCATAGTCGTCATAACGGCCGCTTTCCTGCCAGAGCTCGGCGGTCTGCAGCGTCGGCATCAGAAGCTCGATGGCGCCGGAACGGTCCTGCTCCTCGCGGATGATCTTGTTGACCTTGTCCAGCACGCGCTTGCCGAGCGGCAGCCAGGAATAGATGCCAGCCGACTGCTGCCGGATCATGCCGGCGCGCAGCATGAGGCGGTGAGAGACAATCTCGGCTTCCTTGGGGTTTTCCTTCAGGATGGGCAGGAAATAACGGCTAAGACGCATGACGGCTTCCATTGATGTGGACGACAGCGCCAAAGGCGCGGGAATCGCCCCGAATAGAGGGATATTGGCGCCGGATATAGCGGTTTCTGGCTCAGATGAAAACCCGCCATGCAAAGAGCGTTAAAGGCGATTTTGTGGTATTTTCGCGATAGCTAATTCGCGTCAAAACGCTTTGACCGGAATATTATTCTTGATCCGGTGCGACAAATTGCACCACAGAGAATTTTTTGCCGACTGTAACAAATATGCAAAAAATGAGATGACAAGCATGGGGGTTTGAGCTAGCTTTAGCTTACAAAAGAGGCAGGAAGTTTAAATTCTTGTCATTTTCGCGGTCAGTCTTGGGAGGATCAGATCTTAGGCGCGCTCGTTCGCAGCCCCGGTAACGGTTACAGATCACGCGAAACCTGAAAACAAGGCTGAAAGGCCTTGTTTTTTTTTGATCTCTACACACAACAATGCCCCGGATCGTTATTCCGGTAAAATTATGGCGGTGAATCGGCCGCCAGACACGCTCATGGTGTGTGCACGAAACAGATGACATCCATATGACAATATTCGGTGCGCCGGCTTAGACCGCGTGTGCTTGGGGATGCGGTGGCTAGGCTGCCATGCGAGGATTTTTGCTGCGCCTCCTCCCCTCGTTCCTGTGCTTGTCACAGGAATCCAGCCAGCCCAAGTCCTTGGACTGAAAGGACTTTTCTTGTCGCGCGAGAGCCGCGTCTGCTGCATTTCCGTGACAAGCACAGGAATGAGAAGAGAGAACTCAGTCGAAAACCGGAATAATTCGCGGCAAGTCGTCAAGGCTGACACCGAACCACCAGGTTCCGCCATACCAGAGCCCACAGATCACGGCCGAAATCAGGGTCGTCCACAAAACGATCCGCCCGCCCCTGAACCGCGATGGCGCACTGGCCACCGTGCCCAGCGCCACATCCCCCTCTTCCGCCTGGGTGCGCAGGCCGATAGGCAGAACGACGAAAAGCACCGTCCACCAGACGATGAAATAAACGGCGAAGAGCGAAAGAAGCGGCATGTGATCCTCCTGCACAATGCGTTTCTTGTAACGCATTCATCCGCGAACCGGAATCAATTCTCCGCAAGAAGCGCAAAAAGCCTTGGAAGGGCGAACAGACGCGCTGGCCGTCCTGAACGACGTCTCCTCCGTCATGCCGGCCTTGAGCCGGCATCCAGCCACGGCGCGTCCGCGCCGTAAAGAGACTCTTTTGCGCTCAAGGACTTGATCGCGCTGGACCCCGGACCTCGTCCACTGCTGTCCGGTTTAAATTTTGGGACAAGGTGCATCGCATTGTTTCTAATCGGTTTCAGACGTTTCGCGGCGTTCTGGACACCAAATTGAAGTGACGTTCTCTGAAAGGATGACTGGTCGAGCCAATCACGCCGACGTCATCCTCGGGCCTGTCCCGAGGATCTGCAACCGATTGATTTTATTCGACGTGATTAGATCCTCGGCACAGGGCCGAGGATGACGCCGAGAGAATGTTGCCCCTCCATCCCTGACTTCGAGCAGGGCTGCGGGCCGTCCAGAATTTAAACCGGACAGCAGTGGACCTCGTCCGGGGTGGCAGCGTGCAAAAGATACCCCCGCCTCCCGGCTTAGACTTTCGTGACGAAAACCGTCACGATCGGCTTCTTGCCCCAACTCTGATTGGCGGCGGCGCGCACGGCGCGACGCACCGCCTCACGCAGCAGATCCAGATCCTTGCGGCGGGCGCGCGGAATGCTTTCGACGGCGCCGAGCACGGCGTCATAAAGCGTATCTTCCATCGCCTCATCCTCGTCATCGAATTCCGGCAGGCCGAAAGGCACCACATCGGGATCGCCGAGGAAATCGTAACGGCTGTCCAGCACGACGTTGACCGCGACATGGCCAGCGAAAGAAAGCTTGCGGCGATTGCTGATGCCCATCTCGTCCATGTCACCGACGAGATTGCCGTCCTTGAAGACACGGCCATGCGGAACGTCGTCAATAACCTCGGCCGGACCGGGAGCGAGGCGCAGAACATTGCCGTTGCGCACCTTCGGTACCTGCGAAATGCCGGCCTGTTCGGCCAGTTCCTTCTGCGCCACCAGATGCGCCGCCTCGCCATGAACAGGCACGACGATCTGCGGCTTCGTCCACTCATACATCTTCAGAAGTTCGTTTCGGCGCGGATGGCCGGAAACATGCACCAGCGCCTCATTGTCGGTGACGATATGCACGCCCTGCTCGATCAGGCCATTCTTGATGTCGATGATGGCCTTTTCATTGCCGGGAATGGCGCGCGACGAGAACACGACAGTATCGCCGGATGCGAGCGCCACATTGCGCATCTCGTCACGCGAAAGCTTGGCGAGCGCCGCGCGCGGCTCGCCCTGCGAACCGGTCAGGATCAGCACCACACGGTCGCGCGGAATATAGCCATATTCGTCCTCGGCGAGGAACGGCTTGATGCCTTCCATGATGCCAAGATCCTGCGAGACATTGACGACCCGCTTCAGCGACGAGCCGAGCAGCAGCACCTCGCGGCCCGCGGCCTCAGCAGCCTGCGCAATCGAGCGGATGCGCCCGACATTGGAGGAGAAGGTGGTGACCGCCACCCGGCCCTCGGCATTTTCGATGATCTGGCGCAGGCCTTCGGAAACCTCGTGTTCGGAGGGCGACACACCATCGCGCACCGAATTGGTGCTGTCGCACATCAGCGCCAGCACACCCTCTTCGCCGATGGCGCGGAAGCGAGCCTCATCCGTCAACGGCCCGAGCGACGGGGCCTCGTCGATCTTCCAGTCACCCGTGTGGATGACATTGCCAAGCGGCGTGCGGATGACCAGCGACATCGGCTCCGGAATCGAGTGGTTGACGCCAACCGCTTCGATTTCGAACGGACCGACATTGATACGGTCGCCAGCCTTGAAGATCGTCACCGGAATTTCGGCGCGCGTGCCCTCATAGGCGCGCTTGGCTTCCAGCATGCCGGCGGTGAAGGGCGAGGCATAAACAGGGACGTTGAGGCCGGGCCACAGATCATTCAGCGCGCCATAATGGTCTTCATGGGCGTGGGTGATGATGATGCCCTTGAGGTTCTTCTTCTGCTCGGCGATATAGCTGATGTCAGGCAGAACGAGATCGACGCCCGGCAGATCGAGACCGGCGAATGTCACGCCGCAATCCACCATGATCCATTGGCGCTTGCTTTCCGGCCCATAGCCGTAAAGAGCCAGATTCATGCCGATTTCACCCACGCCGCCGAGCGGCACAAAGACCAGTTCGTCCTGTTTAGCCATTATTTTTCTTATCCATTCACGAAAGCACACGGAGGACGGCATTTTGCCGCCCCCGCCAGCTGTATCCAGCATCGGACCTGTTAAACCATCTGATCGACCGGGCCGATGCGGAACCGGTTTTTCACCCTGCATTTCGTGAGCCGCAGGAAAGCTCCAACCTCTGGAACCGGTTCGGCGCGGTTTGGGCCGCGCCGTTCACCTCATCCGAAAAATACGTCGCCGGCGGCGATGGAGCGCCTGGCGCCCTCGTCTTCATCCAGCAGCAGATAACCATTATCATCAATTCCGACGAAACGCCCGCCAATCGAACGATCCGGGAAATTGACGGTGATATGTTCGCCAATACCGCAGGCGGCCGCCCGCCAGCCGGTCATGATGCCGGAAACGCCCCTGCCCTCGTCCCAGTCCCGCAGCACATCAGCCGTCTCGCGGAAGAGATGGGCGAACAGCTCGTCGGGAGAGCAGGACGCGCCATGTTCGGAGAGCATGGTGACGGGATAAAGCGGATTGTCCGGCTTGTGGGCGATATTGATGCCGATGCCGATGACGATGGCGCGCCGGCCGTCAGGCAGCAGCTCCGCTTCCATCAGGATGCCGCAGGTCTTGCGGCGACCGATCAGCACGTCATTCGGCCATTTGATCTCGAGCGGTTCACCACCCGTCGGCAGCACCGCACGAATGGCGCGATAGACCGCGAGCGCAAAAGCGAGCGGCAGGGAGCCGATGCGCTCCATCGGCGCGGGATCGATCAGGAGAAGCGAGGCGTAGAGATTGCCGGGTTCGGAAACCCATGGCCGGCCGCGACGGCCCCGGCCGCCGGTCTGGCGGATGGCGGTAATCCACAGATTGCCGCCATCGCCTGCCCTTGCCCGGGCAAAACATTCCAGATTGGTCGATGGCGTTTCCGCCATCGCCTCGTGCCGGAAATCATCGATGGACATCCGACCCGTATGCTTGTGTGTGCTGCTCAAAAGAAGGTCTTCGCCGCAACAGTCACCGCGTTGCCGAGCGCACCGCCAAAGACGATGAAGGCGACAACGAACAGGGCCGAAAGCGCATAAACGACTTTCAGTTCGCCAGCCGGGCGCTCGAACTTGTCCTTGGCCTCATCGAACCACATGACCTTGACGACGCGGATATAGTAGTAGGCGCCGACCACCGAGCCGATCACGCCGATGACGGCGAGTGGATAGAGCTTCGCTTCGATGGCGGCGAGGAAGACGTAATACTTGCCGAAGAAGCCGGCGAGCGGCGGGATGCCGGCAAGCGAGAACATCAGGATCGTCAGCACAACCGCCATGAAGGGATTGGAAGACGAAAGACCGGCAAGATCCTCGACAGTCTCGACATTGCCGATTTCCTTGCGGCGCATCGAGAGAATGCAGGCGAAGGTGCCGAGAGTCATGACCATGTAGATGGTCATGTAGAGGATGACGCCCGAGATACCGGCTTGCGTGCCGGCGGCAAGACCTACCAGCGCATAACCCATGTGGCCGATGGAGGAATAGGCCATCAGGCGCTTGATGTTCTTCTGGCCGATCGCGGCAAAGGAGCCAAGCAGCATGGAGGCGATGGAGATGAAGACGACGATCTGCTGCCAGTCGGCAAAGACAGGCTGGAACGCCTCGATGACGATGCGAACGAGGATCGCCATGGCGCCGATCTTGGGCGCAGCGGAGAGGAATGCCGTGACTGGGGTCGGCGCACCTTCATAAACGTCCGGCGTCCACATGTGGAACGGCACGGCCGAAATTTTGAAGGCCAGACCGGCGAGAATGAAGACCAGGCCGAAGACGAGGCCAAGCGAACGGGTTTCAGACGCCAGAACCTGCGCGATTTCGGTAAAGCCGGTATTGCCAGTGAAACCGTAGACCAGCGACATGCCGTAAAGCAGCATGCCGGAGGACAGCGCGCCGAGTACGAAGTACTTCAGACCCGCTTCCGTGGAGCGCAGACTTTCGCGGTTGATGGCGCAGACGACGTAGAGCGCCAGCGACTGCAGTTCCAGCGCCATATAGAGCGAAATCAGGTTGTTGGCCGAGATCATCAGCAGGATGCCGAGTGTCGCAAGAACCAGCAGCACCGGATATTCGAAACGGCCGATGGGCTCGAAGCGCCCCTGGCCGACGGCCAGGATCATGGAGGTGATGGAGCCGATCAGCGCCAGCACCTTCATGAAGTTACCGAAGGCATCGGCGATGTAGACACCGCCGAAAGCCACGCCCGATGCGGGGGCAAAGATGATCCAGAGACCGACGACGAGCAGGAGGGCAACGGCAAGGCCGGTGACCGTCGTTGTCGACTTGTCGCCCGAGAAGACACCAATCATGAGCAGCGCCAGCGCGCCGACCGCAAGGATCAGCTCGGGCGTCGCAATGTGCAGACTGGCAAAAAGGATTTCAGCGGTCATGTCCAACGGGTCCTGTCGTCAATTCATAGTGAGCGCAACATTTTGCGCCGCCTGCAGTGCAGCCGTATAGTTGTTTACCAGAAGATCGACCGATGCGGCGGTGGCATCGAAAACCGGAGCCGGATAAACACCGAAGAAGATCGTCAGCGCAACCAGCGGGTAAAGGATGACCTTTTCGCGGGTCGACAGATCGAGCATCGATTTCAGGCTTTCCTTCTCGAGCGCACCGAAGATGACGCGGCGGTATAGCCACAGCGCGTAGGCGGCCGAGAGGATGACGCCGGTTGCCGCAAACAGCGCGACCAGCGTGTTGGCGCGGAAGACGCCGATCAGGGTCAGGAACTCACCGACAAAGCCTGACGTGCCGGGGAGACCGACATTGGCCATGGTGAAGATCATGAAGGCGACGGCATATTTCGGCATGTTGTTCACGAGACCGCCATAGGCCGAAATCTCGCGGGTGTGCAGCCGGTCGTAAACCACGCCAACGCAGAGGAAGAGTGCGCCAGAGACAATGCCGTGCGACAGCATCTGGAAGATTGCGCCCTGCACGCCCTGAACGTTGGCGGCAAAGATGCCCATGGTCACGTAACCCATATGGGCGACGGAGGAATAGGCGATCAGCTTCTTGATGTCGTCCTGCATCATCGCCACGAGCGAAGTGTAGATGATGGCGAGAACCGACAGCGTGAAGACGAAGGGGGCGAAATAATCAGACGCCAGCGGGAACATGGAGAGCGAGAAACGGATGAAACCGTAACCGCCGAGCTTCAGCATGACGCCGGCAAGGATGACCGAACCTGCAGTCGGGGCCTGAACGTGGGCGTCGGGCAGCCAGGTGTGCACCGGCCACATCGGCATCTTGACCGAGAAGGCCGCGAAACAGGCAAGCCACAGCCAGGTCTGCATACCGGCCGGGAAGCCGTATTTCAGCAGTTCGGTCATATCAGTCGTACCGGACTGCCAGTACATCGCCATGATGGCGAGCATGGTCAGAACCGAGCCGAGCAGCGTGTAGAGGAAGAACTTGTAGGAGGCGTAAACGCGATCCTTGCCGCCCCAGACGCCGATGATGATGAACATCGGGATCAGCGTCGCTTCGAAGAAGACGTAGAAGAGAACCGTATCCAGCGCCACGAAGACGCCGATCATGACGACTTCCAGAAGCAGGAAGGCAATCATGTATTCCTTGATGCGCTTTTCGATCGAATCCCAGCTTGCCAGCACGCAGAAGGGCATGAGGAAGGTGGTGAGGATGACGAACAGCATGGAGATGCCGTCGACGCCGAGATGATAGGCGGCGATGTTGCCGAACCACTGATGCTTCTCGACCATCTGGAAGCCCGGGTTCGAATTGTCGAATCCGATCCAGATGAACAGCGACACGATGAAGGTGAAGACGGTCGTCAGCAGCGAGACATTGAGAATGTTGCGGCGACCATAGGGGCCGTTCTCATTCGTCAGAAGCAGCAGCACCACGCCGACGAGCGGCAGAAAGGTGACCGTTGAAAGAATGGGCCAATCGGTCATCAGAGGGCACTCCCGAGCATCATCCAGGTGACAAGCGCCGCGATGCCGATCAGCATCGCAAAGGCATAGTGATAAAGGTAACCGGATTGCAGGCGGACCATGCGGTTGGTCACGTCAACCACACGCGCTGCAATGCCGTTCGGTCCATAGTGGTCGATGACGGCGACGTCGCCCTTCTTCCACAGGAAGCGGCCAAGCGCCTTTGCGGAACGAACGAACAGGAAGTCGTAGAGTTCGTCGAAGTACCACTTGTTGAGAAGGAACTGGTAGAGGCCGCGATGGGTCTCGGCCAGACGCTTCGGCGTCTCCGGCGACTTGATGTACATGTACCATGCGGTCACGAAACCAAGCGCCATGGCGAAGAACGGGCTCCACTTCACCCACAACGGAACGTGGTGGAACTCTTCGAGGATTTCATTTTCCGGAGCCACGAACAGGGCGCCCTTCCAGAATTCGGCATATTCATGGCCGAAGAAATAACCTTCGAAGGCCACACCGGCGAAGATCGCGCCAACGGTGAGGATGAAGAGCGGGATCAGCATGACCATCGGCGATTCATGCACATGGTGCATGACGTCGGCCGAAGCGCGCGGCTTGCCGAAGAAGGTCATGAAGGCCAGACGCCAGGAATAGAAGCTGGTGAACAGGGCTGCGATGACCAGCAGCGTGAAGGCGACGCCAGAGAGAACCGAATGGGACGCGTAAGCGGATTCGATGATGACGTCCTTCGAGAAGAAGCCGGCAAAACCGATCATCGTGCCCGGAATACCGACGCCGGTCAGCGCCAGCGTGCCGACGGTCATGGTCCAGAAGGTGATGGGGATATGCTTGCGCAGGCCGCCCATGTAACGCATGTCCTGCTCGCCATCGACGGCATGGATGACCGAGCCGGCGCACAAGAACAGCAGGGCCTTGAAGAAGGCGTGCGTGAAAAGGTGGAACACGGCAGCACCATAAGCGCCGACGCCGAGCGCCACGAACATGTAACCGAGCTGCGAGCAGGTCGAATAGGCGATCACGCGCTTGATGTCGTTCTGTACGAGACCAACGGTCGCCGCGAAGAAGGCGGTGATCGCACCGATCAGCGTCACGACGGTCAGCGCATCATGCGACAGTTCGAACAGCGGCGACATGCGGGCGACGAGGAAGACGCCGGCGGTAACCATGGTTGCGGCGTGAATGAGGGCGGACACCGGGGTCGGGCCTTCCATCGCGTCCGGCAGCCAGGTGTGCAGCAGGAACTGCGCCGATTTACCCATGGCGCCCATGAAGAGCAGCAGGCAAACGCCCGTCATCGCATTGGCCTTGTCCAGCTGCATGCCGAACAGGTTGATGACGGTTTCGGTGGAAGCGGCGCCTTCGGCCGGCAGATAGGTGCTGGCAGCGGCGAAGATCGTTTCGAAATTGATCGAGCCGAACAGCACGAACACGCCGCCGATACCGAGAATGAAACCGAAGTCGCCAACGCGGTTGACGATGAACGCCTTCATGGCCGCAGCCGATGCGGAAGGCTTCTTGAACCAGAAACCGATCAGCAGATAGGACGCCAGACCCACGCCTTCCCAGCCGAAGAACATCTGCAGCAGGTTGTCGGAGGTCACCAGCATCAGCATCGCGAAGGTGAAGAGCGACAGATAGGCGAAGAAGCGCGGGCGATGCGGATCGTGGTGCATGTATCCGATCGAATAGAGATGCACGAGCGTCGAGACCGTGTTGACCACGACGAACATGACAGCAGTCAGCGTATCGATGCGGAAGGCCCATTCGACATCGATGCCGCCGGACTGGATCCAGCGCAAGACCGTAACCTTGATCACCTCGCCCGGCTCACCATGGGCGAGCGCGACGGTGAAGAAGACGATCCAGGACAGGATGGCGACCACGATCATCAGACCGGTGGTGACATATTCCGAAGCCTTGGCGCCGATCGAGCGGCCGAACAGGCCGGCGATCAGGAAGCCGATCAGGGGAAGAAAGACGATAGCCTTGTAGATCATAGCCTTATCAGCCCTTCATCATATTGACGTCTTCGACGGCGATCGATCCGCGGTTGCGGTAGAAGACAACGAGTATTGCAAGACCGATGGCCGCTTCTGCGGCTGCGACGGTCAGAATGAAAAGTGCGAAGACCTGGCCGACGATGTCGTTCAGGAAAGCCGAGAACGCCACCATGTTGATGTTGACCGCCAACAGGATGAGCTCGATCGACATGAGGATGACGATGACGTTCTTCCGGTTGAGGAAGATGCCGAACACGCCGATCGTGAAGAGAATGGCGCTGACCGTCAGATAGTGGGAAAGACCGATTACCATATTGTGTTTCCTTGAACCCGTTCGCGCCTTCAGATGCCCTGACCCGGCTTGACCTTGACCGTGGTGACGGCGGTCTTCGGGTCGCGGCCGACCTGCGTGGAGATATCCTGCCGCTTGATGTCGGTGCGATGACGCAGCGTCAGCACGATGGCGCCGATCATGGCCACCAGCAGCACGAGACCGGCGAGCTGGAAGAAATAGACGTAATTGGTGTAGAGCACGTCACCCAGCGCGGCCGTATTGGTGCGCTCGGTCACCGGCGGGATCGGCATGGTGATCGATTTCGCCGCCTGCGGGTTGAGCACGCTGCCGCCGACAACGACGATCAGCTCCGCCGCGAGGATGACGCCGATCAGCGCGCCGATCGGGGCGTATTGCAGCACGCCGGAGCGCAGCTCCGCAAAATCCACATCCAGCATCATGACGACGAAGAGGAAGAGCACCGCGACAGCGCCGACATAGACCACCAGCAGGATCATGCCGAGGAACTCGGCCCCCGTCAGCAGGAACAGCGCGGCTGCGTTGAAGAAGGTCAAAATCAGAAACAGCACCGAATGAACAGGGTTCTTCGATGCGATGACCATGAACGCAGACGCCACGGCGACGAAAGCGAATATATAAAAGAATACAGCGTGCAGACCCATCTTGGTGCCTTCTTGTCCTCATCGGGAGAAGATGGCTGAAAGCCCCCTCACCCGTTTCGTCCCCGCCGGCGAAAACCGCGCAGGCATTTTACTTTTCATCGCTTTCCGGAGGCTCCCCCGGAAAGACGGTTGCGCCTTAACGGTAAGGCGCATCCAGTGCGAGGTTGCGTGCGATTTCACGCTCCCAGCGGTCGCCATTGTCGAGAAGCTTCTGCTTGTCGAAATAAAGCTCCTCGCGGGTTTCCGTCGCGAATTCGAAGTTCGGGCCTTCGACGATGGCATCGACCGGGCAGGCTTCCTGGCAGAAGCCGCAATAGATGCACTTCACCATGTCGATGTCGTAACGCACCGTGCGGCGGGTGCCGTCATTGCGGCGCGGGCCGGCTTCGATGGTGATCGCCTGAGCAGGACAGATCGCCTCACACAGCTTGCAGGCGATGCAGCGTTCTTCGCCGTTGGGATAACGGCGCAGCGCATGTTCGCCACGGAAGCGTGGAGAGACCGGTCCCTTTTCAAAGGGATAGTTCACCGTCGCCTTCTGTTTGAAGAAGTGGCGCATCGTCAGGAAGATGGCCCCGACGAACTCCTTGAGGAACAGTGAATTGACGGCTTGGGAAAGGCTTGCCATCTCAAACTCCAGATTTCTGAGCGAGGAGTGCGGACATCAACCGGCCCACCCCGTCAGCTTCAATACGAATGCAACAATAACGACCATGGCGAGCGACAGCGGCAGGAACACCTTCCAGCCGAGGCGCATGAGCTGGTCATAACGATAACGCGGAACGAAAGCCTTGGTCAGCGCGATCATGAAGAAGACCATGCAGCCCTTGAGTGCGAACCAGACGATGCCCGGAACCCAGTTCAGGAACCACACATCCACGATCGGCAGCCAGCCGCCCATGAACAGGATCGTCGTCAGGCAGCAGATCAGGACGATCGCAGCATATTCGCCGAGCATGAACATCATGTAGGGCGTGGAGCCATATTCGACCATGTGACCGGCAACCAGTTCCGATTCCGCTTCCGGAAGGTCGAAGGGCGGACGGTTGGTTTCGGCAAGGCCCGAAATGAAGAACACGATGAACATCGGGAACAGCGACAGCCAGTGCCAGTCGAGGAACGAGGCCGGCAGACCGAGCATGGTGCCGAGGCCGGTTTTCTGGGCAAGCACGATATCCGTCAGGTTCAGCGAACCAACGCAGAGCAGCACGGTGACGATGACGAGACCGATCGACACTTCGTAGGACACCATCTGCGCGGCGGAACGAAGCGCGCCGAGGAACGGATACTTCGAGTTGGAAGCCCAGCCGCCCATGATGATGCCGTACACTTCAAGCGAGGAAATCGCGAAGATGTAGAGGATGCCGACATTGATATTGGCGACGACCCAGCCCTCATTGAAGGGAATGACGGCATAGGTTGCGAGCGCCAGCGTCACCGCAACCAGCGGCGCCAGAAGGAAGACGGCCTTATTGGCGCCAGCCGGAATGACAGGCTCCTTCAAGATGAACTTCAAAAGGTCGGCGAAGGACTGGAAGAGACCGAAGGGACCAACGACGTTCGGACCACGGCGCAGCTGCACGGCTGCCCAGACCTTACGGTCAGCGAGCAGCAGGAAGGCGATGGCCACCAGAAGGCAAACGAGAAGCAGCAGGGACTGGCCGACCATGATCAGCGCGGGCCAGACGTAGCTCCAGAAAAACTGTTCCATAAATCCCCTACCCTTACTCTGCCGCAGCCTGGAAATTGTTGCGGGCCAATGCGGAGCACTCGGCCATGACGGCGGATGCGCGCGCAATCGGGTTCGTCAAATAAAAGTCTTTTACGGTCGAGGCAAACGCCGACTTGTTGAGGCTGCCCGCATGAGCGGCGAGAGCCTCGATATCCGTGGCCTTGCCGGCAACGATCTCGTCGGTTTCCGCCAGATGCGGATGCGCGACATAAAGCTGGCCGCGCAGAGCCGAGAGCGAGTCGAACGGCAGCTTCTTGCCGAGCACGTCGGAAAGCGCACGCAGGATCGCCCAGTCTTCACGCGCCTCGCCCGGTGCGAAACCGGCGCGGTTGCCCACCTGAACGCGGCCTTCGGTGTTGACCCAGATGCCGGATTTTTCGGTATAGGCCGCACCCGGCAGGATGACGTCGGCGTGCATCGCGCCGTGATCGCCGTGGCTGCCGATATAGACGGTGAACTTGGCGCCCTTGTTGGAGAGATCGAGTTCATCGGCGCCGAGCAGGAAGAGAACATCCATGGACGCGACCATTTCAGCGGCGGCAACACCGCCCTCGCCCGGCACGAAACCGATATCGAGACCGCCGACGCGGGCAGCGGCGGTGTGCAGAACCGAGAAGCCGTTCCACTCTTCGGTGACAGCACCTACCGAGGTAGCGAGCTTGGCGGCGGCAGCCAGTACGGCTGCACCATCGGCGCGCGCCAGAGCACCCTGGCCGATGATGATCAGCGGGTTCTTGGCGGACTTCAGCTTGTCGACGAAGCTGTGCGAACCGTTGGCCAAGTCGGACAGCGTTTCAGCGCCGGAACCGAGATATTCGTAATTGTAGCGCAGCTCACCGGCTTCGCCGATCACGCCGATCGGGAAACCGCCGCGACGCCAGCGCTTGCGGATGCGGGCGTTGAGCACGGCCGCTTCGTAACGCGGGTTGGAACCGACGATCAGCAGGGCGTCGGCCTGTTCGATACCTTCGATGGTGGAGTTGAACAGGTAGCTGGCGCGGCCGAGCGAAGGATCGAGTGCAGCGCCATCCTGACGGCAATCGACATTGGCCGAACCGAGCGACGCCAACAGCGACTTCAGGGCAAACATTTCTTCAACGGAGGCCAGATCGCCGGCGATCGCGCCGATCTTGTTGCCGGATGTTGCGGCAACCGCCTGCTTGATCGCGCCGAAGGCTTCGCCCCAGCTTGCGGGCTGCAGACGGCCATCCTTGCGGACGTAAGGCCGGTCGAGACGCTGCGTCTTCAGACCATCCCAGATGAAGCGGCTCTTGTCGGAAATCCACTCTTCGTTGATTGCCTCGTTGACGCGCGGCATGACGCGCATGACTTCGCGGCCACGGGTATCGACGCGGATAGCCGAACCGAGCGCGTCCATCACGTCGATGGTTTCGGTCTTGTTCAGTTCCCACGGACGGGCGGTGAAGGCGAAAGGCTTGGAGGTGAGCGCGCCGACCGGGCAGAGGTCAACAACGTTGCCCTGCAGCTCCGAGGTCATGGCCTGCTCGAGATATGTGGTGATTTCGGCATCTTCGCCGCGGCCGATAAGGCCAAGTTCGGCAATGCCGGCAACTTCCGTGGTGAAACGGACGCAGCGCGTGCAGTGGATGCAGCGGTTCATGACCGTCTTGACGAGCGGTCCGATATATTTGTCTTCAACCGCACGCTTGTTTTCCGCGTAACGCGAACCGGCGATACCGAAGGCCATGGCCTGGTCCTGCAGGTCGCATTCGCCGCCCTGGTCGCAGATCGGGCAATCGAGCGGGTGGTTGATGAGCAGGAATTCCATCACGCCTTCGCGGGCCTTCTTGACCATCGGCGTGTTGGTGAAAACCTCAGGCAACTCGCCATTCGGGCCGCCGCGAACGTCGCGAACGCCCATGGCGCAGGAGGCGGCGGGCTTGGGCGGTCCGCCCTTCACCTCGATGAGACACATGCGGCAGTTACCCGCGACCGACAAGCGCTCATGAAAACAAAAGCGCGGAACTTCAGCGCCAGCCTCCTCGCACGCCTGCAACAGCGTGAAATGATCCGGAACCTCGATCTCTTTACCGTCAACCTTGAGCTTTGCCATGGTCCTACTACGTCCTGTTGCCTGTTCGTCCCATGTCTCACACGGTCCGCAACAAATCCTTAATCGCGCCCGGCATCCGAAGGTTTGCCAGACGTTTCATGGTGTTGCGGGGCCGGAAATTTCCGGCTCCGCTCGAAGCCTTCGATGCTTATTCAGCGGCTTCCAGAACAGCGCCATCATCCATGGCCCTGTAGGTATATTGGTCGATGCGCTTTTCGATTTCCGGACGGAAATTGCGGATCAGCGCCTGTACCGGCCATGCGGCGGCGTCGCCCAGCGCACAGATGGTGTGGCCTTCGATCTGCTTGGTCACTTCGAACAGCATGTCGATTTCGCGCTTCTGCGCGTTGCCCTTCACCATGCGTTCCAGCACGCGCCACATCCAGCCGGTGCCTTCGCGGCACGGCGTGCACTGGCCGCAGCTTTCATGCTTGAAGAAGGCCGCAATGCGGGCGATCGCCTTGATGACGTCGGTGGACTTGTCCATGACGATCATGCCGCCGGTGCCGAAGGAGGATTTCACTTCGCGCATGCCGTCGAAGTCCATGATGGCGTCCTTCATGTCCTCACCGCGCACGATGGGGCAGGATGCGCCGCCGGGGATGACGCCGAGCAGATTGTCCCAACCGCCGCGAATGCCACCGCAATGGTGTTCGATCAGCTCACGGAAGGACAGGCCCAGCGCATCTTCGAAGGTGCAGGGACGCTCGACATGGCCTGACACCATGAACAGCTTGGTGCCGACATTGTTCGGACGGCCGATCGACGAGAACCATGCAGCGCCACGGCGCAGGATGGTCGGCGCAACGGCGATCGATTCAACGTTGTTGACGGTCGTCGGGCAGCCGTAAAGGCCCATATTGGCAGGGAACGGCGGCTTCAGGCGCGGCTGGCCCTTCTTGCCTTCGAGGCTTTCGAGCAGAGCCGTCTCTTCGCCGCAGATATAGGCGCCGGCGCCGTGATGGACGTAGATGTCGAAATCCCAGCCGTTCTTGTTGTTCTTGCCGAGCAGGCCGGCGTCGTAACATTCGTCGATGGCAGCCTGCAGCGCTTCACGCTCGCGCATATATTCGCCGCGCACGTAGATATAGGCGGTATGTGCGCCCATGGCGAAACCGGCGATCACGCAGCCTTCGATCAGCGTATGCGGATCGTTGCGCAGGATTTCGCGGTCCTTGCAGGTGCCGGGCTCGGATTCATCGGCGTTGACGACGAGATAATGCGGACGGCCGTCATTTTCCTTCGGCATGAAGGACCATTTGAGACCCGTCGGGAAGCCTGCGCCGCCGCGACCGCGAAGGCCTGATGCCTTCATCTCGTTGATGATCCAGTCACGGCCCTTTTCGATGATCTGCTTGGTGCCGTCCCAATGGCCGCGCGCTCTCACGCCCTTCAGGGACTTGTCCTTGAGGCCGTAGAGATTGGTAAAGATGCGATCCTGATCTTTTAACATGCTTCACCTCTTACCGCGGCTTCTTGCCGAAGACCCTGATATACTCGGCTTCGCCACCCTTGGCGAGCGCCTCGGCCTGCTTGATCCACTCGTCGCGTTCGATGCGGCCCTTGAAATTCAGATAACCGTCAACCCAGTCGCATTCGGCCTTTTTCCAGCCGGCGATCTGCGCGTAGGTGAAGATGCCGAGCTCGTGCAGCGTGCCCTCGATCTTCGGACCGACGCCGGAAATCAGTTTCAGGTCGTCAGGCGTTGCAGGCTTTTCGATGCTGGCAGGGCGATCCTTGGAATCGAGCGTCGGCTTTGCAGATCCCGAAGCTTCCTTTTCCGCAGTCTTCACGTTGGCTTCGGCAGCTTTCGGCTCATTGGCCGGCGTCTTCAGCTTCGGATCGGTTTCCGGCGCATCGGTCTTCGGCTTGGCGGCGTTGGACGGCGGAACCGGTGCGGCATCCGCAGGCGCTTCGGCCGGCTTGTCGAGATTGGAACGATCCGGCTTGATCTCTTCCGTCAGCGTCGTCAGTCCACCGACCGGCACGGATTCGTGACGGTCGATCTGCGGACCGGTCTTGACGGTGTCGCCCTTACCCGCTTCGAACGTGTCGATGATCTCTTCCAGACGCTCGGGCGTCAGGTCCTCATAGGCATCCTTGAAGATGATGACCATCGGCGCGTTGACGCAGGCGCCCTGACATTCCACTTCTTCCCACGAGAGCGTGCCGCTCTCATTGGTGTGCAGCGGATCGTGGTGGATCTTCTTGCGGCAGACATCCATCAGCGCTTCCGAGCCACGCAGCATGCAGGGCGTGGTGCCGCACACCTGAACGTGGGCGCGCGTGCCGACCGGCTTCAGCTGGAACTGGGTGTAGAAGGTCGCCACTTCCATGACGCGGATATAGGCCATATCCAGCATGTCGGCGATCTTTTCGATGGCGGCGCGGGTAACCCAGCCGTCCTGCTCCTGCGCACGCATGAGCAGCGGGATGACCGCCGATTGCTGGCGTCCCTGCGGATATTTCAGAATCGTCTTCTCCGCCCATGCGGTGTTTTCCGCATTGAAGGCAAATGCCACGGGCTGGAATTGATCTTCGGCTAGTCGACGAACGGACATACTTCCTCACGCCTTTTCAGTTTAACGTCTCACAACGCGATCTCGCCACCGTGACGAATTCGCAGGCGTAAGCCGCCTTGTCTTTCTGCATGAACACGATGAACTTGCTGCCATTGGGAACCGAGGCCTTGATCTCATATCCCGATGACAGAAGCTGCTTGATGGTTGAACCGCCGCCGCTTGACAGCGACACGCCACCCTCGCCCGTCGCCGTCTGGGCGAGAACGGGGGCAGACATCGCAGCAAGAAGAGCCAATATGGCCAACGGCAGACGCATCAGCGGTCGACCTCCCCGAACACGATGTCGAGGGAGCCAAGCACGGCTGTAACGTCGGCAAGTTGATGGCCCTTGCACAGGAAATCCATCGCCTGCAGATGCGCGTAACCCGGAGCGCGGATCTTGCAGCGGTAAGGCTTGTTGGATCCGTCAGCAACCACATAGACGCCGAACTCGCCCTTCGGCGCTTCGACAGCAGCGTAAACTTCGCCGGCGGGAACGTGGTAACCTTCGGTATAAAGCTTGAAGTGGTGGATCAAAGCTTCCATCGACCGCTTCATCTCGCCACGCTTCGGCGGAACCACTTTGCCGTCCAGCGAGGATACCGGGCCGATGCGGTGCTTGCCGGAGAGAAGATCGACGCACTGCTTCATGATTTTTACGGATTCGCGCATTTCCTGCATGCGGATCAGGTAACGATCGTAGCAGTCGCCGTTCTTGCCGACAGGAATGTCGAACTCCAGATCGGAATAGCACTCATAGGGCTGCGCGCGGCGCAGATCCCAGGCAGCGCCCGAACCGCGGACCATCACGCCGGTGAAACCCCAGGCGAAGGCGTCTTCAAGCGAGACGACGCCGATATCGACGTTACGCTGCTTGTAGATGCGGTTGTCGGTCAGCAGACCTTCGATATTGTCGAGCACGGTCAGGAACGGATCACACCATTTGCCGATATCATCGACCAGTTCCGGCGGCAGGTCCTGGTGAACACCGCCCGGACGGACATAGGCCGAGTGCATGCGGGCGCCACAGGCGCGCTCATAGAACACCATCAGCTTTTCGCGTTCCTCGAAGCCCCAGACCGGCGGCGTCATCGCGCCGACGTCCATGGCCTGCGTCGTCACGTTCATGATGTGCGACAGGATGCGGCCGATTTCAGAATAAAGCACGCGGATCAGCTGGCCGCGCATCGGGATTTCGAGGCCCAGCAGCTTTTCGACGGCGAGCGCGAAAGCGTGTTCCTGGTTCATCGGCGCGACATAGTCGAGACGGTCGAAATAGGGAACGGCCTGCAGATAGGTCTTGGTCTCGATCAGCTTTTCGGTGCCGCGATGCAGAAGACCGATATGCGGATCGACACGCTCGACGATTTCGCCGTCCAGTTCCAGAACCAGACGCAGCACGCCGTGCGCGGACGGATGTTCCGGACCGAAGTTGATCGTGAAGTTGCGGACGTTATGCTCAGTCATTCTAGTGCTCCGCCGAGGTGATCATGGCGATGAATTCGGGGCCGGTCATGTTCTGCGTGGTTTCAGCGAAGGAATAGCTTGAGGGCTTTTCATCCGTGAAAATCTGCGACGCGAACTTGAAGCTGGAAGGGTTTTCGAAAGCCTGCAACGAAACGGCAAAATGCTTGCCATCCTTGGAACGCCACATCAGCGTGCTGCCGCAATTCCTGCAGAAGCAGCGCTCACCCCATTCCGACGAAGAATAGACGCCGAGGTTCTCTTCGTTTTCGACGGAGATATCAGCGCATTCGACAGCCAGAAACGCACCGCCGGACCAGCGGCGGCACATGGAGCAATGGCAGACGCCGAATTCGCGGGCGCCGATCGCGGCCTTGAGGCCGACGGCACCGCAAAGACATTGGGCGCGCTCTGTCGCAGGGGCTTCGCTCATTGCTTGGCCTTTTCGTCACCCGGGAGAACATATTCAGTCCCCTCCCAAGGAGAGAGGAAATCGAAATTACGGAATTCCTGCTTCAGTTCGACCGGTTCATAAAGAACCCGTTTCAGCACGTCATCGTAACGCACTTCCACAAAGCCGGTAACCGGAAAATCCTTGCGCAGCGGGTGGCCTTCGAAACCGTAGTCCGTGAGGATACGACGAAGGTCCTTATGGCCTTCGAACGGAATGCCGTACATGTCCCAGGCTTCGCGCTCGAACCATTCCGCACCCATAAAAACTGACGTCGAAGACGGCACGCCTTCGTCTTCCGCCACCTGCAGCTTAACGCGAACGCGCAGGTTCTGGCGCGGCGACAGCAGGTGATAGACGACATCGAAACGCTTTTCGCGCTGCGGCCAGTCGACGCCGCAGATGTCTATGATATTGACGAAACCGCACTGCACATCGTCACGCAGGAAGGTCAAAAGCGCGATCACGCTTTCAGGCGTCGTGTTCAGCGTCAGTTCGCCATAGGCGATATCAGCCGACACCACGAGGGAACCGCGCGCTTCCTTAACGTAAGCAGCAAGATCGTTGAGAGCTTCGCTCATTCCTAAATCCGTCCTTTGCCCTTAGCGCTCGATCGTACCGGTACGCCGGATCTTCTTCTGCAGCAGAAGTACGCCGTAAAGCAGCGCCTCCGCCGTGGGGGGACAGCCCGGAACGTAGATATCCACCGGCACGACGCGGTCGCAGCCGCGCACGACAGCGTAGGAATAATGATAATAACCGCCGCCATTGGCGCAGGAGCCCATGGAGATGACGTAACGCGGCTCAGGCATCTGGTCATAGACCTTGCGCAGAGCCGGCGCCATCTTGTTGGTCAGCGTGCCGGCAACGATCATCACGTCCGACTGGCGCGGTGAAGCGCGAGGGGCGACACCGAAGCGCTCCATGTCATAACGCGGACCGGACGCTTGCATCAGGCCTTCGACGGCGCAGCAGGCGAGACCAAACTGCATCCACATCAGGGAGCCGGTGCGCGCCCAGGTGATCAGCTCGTCGGTCGAGGTGACGAGAAAGCCCTTGTCGGCCAGCTCGTCATTGATTTCCGTGAAGTAGGCATCGTTGCTGCCAACCGGCTTGCCTGTCGAGGGATCGATGATCCCCTTCGGCTGCGGCGCAACGAGCGTGCTGTTGTTCTGGCTCATGCCCATTCCAGCGCTCCCTTCTTCCACTCATAGATAAAGCCGATGGTGAGGACGAGAAGGAACACCATCATCGACCAGAAACCGAACCAGCCCATCTCGCCGAAAGACACCGCCCAGGGAAACAGGAAGGCGACTTCCAGATCGAAGATGATGAAGAGGATCGACACCAGATAAAAGCGGATATCGAACTTCATGCGGGCGTCGTCGAAGGCGTTGAAACCGCACTCGAAAGCGGAGAGCTTTTCCGGGTCCGGCGCCTTGTAGGCGACCGCAAAGGGCGCAATGAGAAGCGCCAGGCCGATGACGAGAGCGATACCGATGAAGATTGCGATCGGAATGTAGGAACTGAGGAGTTCAGTCATGGTCTCTTCCCTGTCCGGCCGGGTGCCGGACCTGCCTTTGTGACCTTAAGTCTCAAAGAGCGGACAAATATGTTGCAACGCCAAAGTGGTTAGCGCAGCCGCGCCCTCTCTGCAAGAGTTTAGGCACCATTTCAAGACACCTGCCGCATTGATTGGCAACAATATTGCCGGAATTGACGCAAATTTGGGCCACAATTCCGACCTAAGCCCCTCAAATACAATAATAATCGATTGAACGACGCAACCGCAAAAAAGTCACACGAATTTTACGTCGGAACGGCGGTGAAGTGACGATATCCTGATATCGAAACTTGACTAAAAAAAGCAGGAAAAATCGCGTTTAAAACGGCTGGAATCACGCGCCGGAATCATCAAAAATCGAGGCGCGCAAACAGCGCGTCGATCTGGTTTTAAGGAGACATTTCAGGAGAAAGAAATGGCGCGAGTGACGGGGCTCGAACCCGCGACCTCCGGCGTGACAGGCCGGCACTCTAACCGACTGAGCTACACCCGCGCTCCACAGACATTCATCTGCGTTTTTTCCGAGGAACAGGATGGCGCGAGTGACGGGGCTCGAACCCGCGACCTCCGGCGTGACAGGCCGGCACTCTAACCAACTGAGCTACACCCGCTTATCCTGACGGACAGGACCTTGTCCCGCCGTACGAACCAGCCTCGGCTGTTCGTTGAGCGGCTAACTACGGCGTTCGTGCGGGGGTGTCAAGCAGGTTTCACGACAAAAGAATAAGCTTTTTCATTTTGATCGGGAAAAACCTGAAGGCCATTGATAAGCGTTCCGGCAAACGCCTTGTTTTGCGGGCTTTTCCCAACGAAAACAAAAAACTTGTCCACAGCCAGCGACTTCCCCAGGGGCATTTCCCCCAGGCCATCAAGGCGTCATTGGTTTCTGATTTCACCAAAAAGCCCACAGTTCCCGGCTTTTTGCCCCTCCCCTTCGGCGGAGGGAAAAGCCGCTCCGAAAAAAAACAAAAAAACTTCACAAAAGCCCTTGCGGTTTTTTTCCGATCCGAATACATCACGGCCACCGACGCGGCGGACATGATCCGCAGGACGCGAAGGGCGATTAGCTCAGTTGGTAGAGCGCCTCGTTTACACCGAGGATGTCGGGAGTTCGAGTCTCTCATCGCCCACCATTTTCCAAGCCTCTCAAATCCATATGTTATGAGCTGAATGTTTTTCAGCTGATGCGATCTTTTGTCCTGCATTTTCCGCAGCTGGAATCAGCCGGCCCTGCCCCGCATCTCGTCGCTGGGCGTATCAATCCGAGCCCGGAACCACGGGAATCGTTTTTCCGGCCCTCATCTATTCCATATCGATACGCCTGTTCCGGATTCCGACAGCTTCACCGAATCCCTGTGTCACTGCGTAACATACCGAAAAATAAGCAGATTCAGACTTTTTAAAGAGATTTCGGGCATTGTTTGCGCACCGTTTCATGATGAACGGTTGAACTAATGGATGAAACCATGTCGATCGACGCGTTTGTAACACTCGCGCTTATTGCGCTGCCTGTTTATATTTTTTTCCGCTGGGTACAGCAGGACTCAGAAAAACAAGATACTCCCGAAAGCAAAAATTCCATGGGGCGTTGATCCGTTACGGTCAACCCGCAGTATTTTCCTGGACGGTCTCCAGACGAAATCCTCCACGATCCGATACCCAAGCGGCAATGCTGATTTCAACAGCTTGCATCGCCAGAATCGGGCATCCCGGCCTTGGGGTTCCCTCGCCGCACAAAAAAGCCGGGCATAGCCCGGCTTTTCTCATTTGCAGCGCCTTTCGGCTCGATCAGTTGATCGCCTTCATGTTGATGGTGAAGAACAGCGTTTCGCCGGAAGAATCGTCCACGCCGTCATTGTCGGTCACGGCATAGGCCGTTCCAGCCTTGTCAAAGGTGAAGCCTTCCAGCTTGTCGACGACGTAGCCGTTGGTCTGGGCCTTCAGGTCGGGCAGGAAATCATGGGCTTCCTGCTTGGCCACCAGCGGCAACTCGCCGCCGATCTTGCCCGGCTTCAGGTCGGCGATCGCAACGCGGTAGAGCTTCTTGATCTTGGCCTTGTCGCCGATCTGGTTGTCGCGCTCGACGATATAGACATTATCGCCCTGCGCGGTGATTTCGGAAAGGCCGACCCAGCCTGCCTCGGTCTTGTCGAGCGGGTAACGCACGGCGCCCCACTCCTTGGACTTCGGATTATAGGAGACGAGCTTGACGAAGCCCTTCTCGTCCGCGCCCCATTCGCGCTGCACGGCCATCCACAGCGTGGCGTCGTCGCCCTTGCCGATCATGGTCACGCCTTCGAAACCGAAGCGGGTGTCGCCGGAGAGAAGTTCCTTCGGCAGAGCGATCTCGGCCTTGATTTCACCCTTGGCGTTGACGTTATAGAGCGCGTGCGGAACAAGCTTGGCGCTGTCGCCTTCAGAGGCCAGCCAGAAGCCGCCCTTGCCATCAAGCGTAATGCCTTCGATGTCGAGCTTCTGAGCAGCGATGCCGTCACGCTTGACGCGCAGCACGCTGGTAATGGTGGCAGGCTTCTTCGTAGCGTCGATGGTGAAGATCGACGGCTGGTTGCCATAGACCGAGTCGGAGACGGCATAGAGAATGCCGGGCTTCTCGGCATCGCCGACCAGGCCGGAAAGAGCGCCCCAGCCGATCGGCGCGCCGTCGACGGTGGCGGAAACGAGCTGCGGATAGGCAGCCGTACCTTCAGCACGCTCATAAAGCATGACATGCGAGCGGACACCGCCGTCCTCGACCAGATCGACCTCATTGGCCGTGGCAAGAAGATTACGCGACGGAATGGCGACGGCGCCTTCCGGCGAAACGCCCGAAGGCAGGAGCTGCGTCAGCTGCGGCTCCGCACCGGTATCCTTGTAGACGGCGACCACCGAGGCGCGCTCGGCAAGAACGAAGAAATACTTCTGGCCAAAGAAGGTCGCCGCTTCCAGACCCTCGGGCTCGATGCCCTTGGCCTTGGAGCGCTTTTCCGGATAGTGGCCGATGGCGGCAACCGCATGTTCCAGCGAGGAGCCGGATTCATAGAGAAGCTTGCCGGTCTTGTCGAAAATGGTGAAGCCGCGCGAGCCGCCCTGCCAGTCGCCTTCGTTGGCGATGACGATGCGGTCGTTGTCGAGCCACTTCACGGCATCAGGCTCGCGCTTGCGGCCTTCCTGCTTGTCGGTGAACTTCAGCTGGCCGTCTGTCTTCGTGTCGATGCCTTCCAGATCAACCTTGCCGGCGGAGAAGTGCGTCTTCACCGTGCCGGTCTTGCCGTCGATGATGACGATGTGGTTGTTTTCCTGCAGCGTGAGCGCGATCTCGCCATCGGCGTTGATCGATACGAATTCCGGCTCCGGATCTTCCGGGGCAATTTCAGCAAGGCCGGTCAGTTCGATCTTTTTCAGCGTCGCACAGTCGGCAACACCGTTTTTCAGGCCAACGGTTACCAGATAACCGGCGGGCATCTGCGGCAGGGCGCCTTCGTTCACCTCTTCGTCACGCTCGTTTTCGATCGCGATGGCGGCAAAGGTCTTGTCGGGGGAAACGGCGACGGAATCAGGCTGGCCGCCGAGATCACAGCTTGCCTCGATCTTCTTGGTGGCGATATCGACCGTCACCAGCTTGCCGGACGGATTGGCGCGGTTTTCCGAGGTATTGACGCCGGCCAGAACCTTGAGGCCAGCAACGGCAACGGAGGTCGGCTCGCCTTCCAGCAGCAATGCGCCGCCGGCCTTGGGGGCCTTCGCGTCGGTGATGTCGATGAAACCGATGCCGCCAAGCGGGCTGTCCGAATAGATCAGCGTCTTGCCGTCTTCACTGGCGGTAACGATTTCAGCCGAGGTGACGGACTTGGCGTCCTTGTCCGCGGGAAGGTTTTTAGCCACCGGGAAAGACGCGATGCGGTTGAAAACCGGCTCGGCAGCGGCCGGGAAGGCCGCGGATGTGAGCAGAGCAGCGGTCAAAGCCATTTGAGAAAATCGGAACGCCATTTTAATCCCCCTTGGGTCCAGAAATACCCCATGGCTTCTGCGTCAAAGACATGACAGTGGCATGACATTTCCTGTCGGGAATCAAAAAGCCCGGCCATGGAGACCGGGCTTTCTTGTTTCTGCGCACATTCCGCGTATCGGAGCACCGTGTGACCGGATGGAGGCTGCACAGGCGCGCTCCCTACTTTCGTTCACATCCTGCCGGATTAAGAACCGGGCTGTCCGAAAAGCATTTCGAAAAAGCGCCCGGTTTTGGGCCGGCATGAAGGCGTCAGCGCGTCAAAACATGTTTCCTCGTGAACCTGAAAAGCCGCCCGCCCGCCGCCGGGCGTTGCGGCTTTCCGGAAACCTTACGAGTTGACGGCGTCCTTCAGGCCCTTGCCTGCGGAAAACTTCGGTACGTTGCGAGCCGGGATATCGACTTCAGCACCCGTAGAAGGGTTACGGCCCTTGGAGGCTTCACGGCGGCTAACGGAGAAGCTGCCGAAGCCAGCGAGGCGAATGTCGCCACCGTTCTTCAGTTCGCTCTGTACGGTTTCGAATACGGCATCAACAGCGGAAGCAGCATCTGCCTTCGTGAGACCAGCCTTTTCGGCAACAGCAGAGACGAGCTCGTTCTTGTTCATGTTTCCACCCCTTTCAATGGTTTGAAACGACTCGGAATTAAGCCGGCGCAGAATACGTTTGCATCCGCGCGCAGCAACCCAAAAGCGCTGGAATCGCCTGAAAAACAAGGGGTCTGCGATTTTTTTCACAAAAAAGGCCGACATTTCTGCCGGCCTTCCACATATTCGTGCCAAATTCGCATCACTTACGCGCAGCTGAGCGCAGCATGCGCCTTCCGACACCTAACATATTGAATCTATGCAGCACCCGTCGCGAAAGGCGATTCCCGCCCCTCGCGACGAAGCATGTATCAATGTGCGATGGTCTGGCTGCCGTCGTCGACGCCTTCGACCGTAGCGATAACAGGCGTCTCGATGCTGCCGTCCCACTCGATGGGTTCCGGCTGGCGGATCAGGGCGTGCCTGATGACCTCGCCCATGCGCGAAACCGGGATGATTTCCATCTCGTTCTTCACATTGTCCGGAATCTCCGCCAGATCCTTGGCGTTCTCTTCCGGGATCAGTACCTTCTTGATGCCGCCGCGAAGGGCTGCGAGCAGCTTTTCCTTCAGGCCGCCGATCGGCAGCACGCGACCACGAAGCGTGATCTCGCCCGTCATCGCCACATCCTTGGAGACCGGAATGCCGGTCATGATGGAGACGATGGCGGTTGCCATGGCAACACCGGCGGACGGTCCGTCCTTCGGGGTTGCGCCTTCCGGAACGTGGACGTGGATGTCGCTCTTGTCGAAGCGCGGCGGTTCGATGCCGAAATCCACGGCGCGCGAACGGACATAAGATGCCGCTGCCGAAATGGATTCCTTCATCACTTCCTTGAGGTTGCCGGTGACCGTCATGCGGCCCTTGCCCGGCATCATCACGCCTTCGATGGTGAGCAGCTCACCGCCGACTTCCGTCCAGGCCAGACCGGTGACGACGCCAACCTGATCCTCGCGCTCGGCCTCGCCATGGCGGAACCGCGGAACGCCCAGATAATCCGGAACATTGGCAGCGGTGACTTCCACGGACTTGACCTTGCCCTTGATGATCTCGGTGACGGCCTTGCGCGCCAGCTTCATCAGCTCGCGCTCGAAGCTGCGCACGCCCGCCTCGCGGGTGTACTGCTGGATCACGATCATCAGAGCGTCATCGCTGACCGAGAACTCTTCCGGACGCAGGGCATGTTCCTTGATCGCCTTCGGCAACAGGTGACGCTTGGCGATTTCGCGCTTTTCGTCTTCGGTGTAGCCGGCGATGCGGATCACTTCCATACGGTCCATCAGGGGACCCGGAATGTTCAGCGTGTTGGCCGTGGTAACGAACATCACGTCGGACAGGTCGTATTCCACTTCAAGGTAGTGATCCATGAAGGTGGAGTTCTGTTCCGGATCGAGAACCTCCAGCAGTGCGGAAGACGGATCGCCACGGAAATCCATGCCCATCTTGTCGATCTCGTCGAGCAGGAAGAGCGGATTGGACTTCTTGGCCTTCTTCATTGACTGCACGATCTTGCCAGGCATGGAGCCGATATAGGTACGGCGGTGACCGCGGATTTCCGCCTCGTCACGCACGCCGCCCAGCGCCATGCGCACATATTCGCGGCCGGTCGCCTTGGCGATCGACTTGGCGAGCGAGGTCTTGCCGACGCCGGGAGGGCCGACGAGGCACAGGATGGGGCCGCGAATCTTCGAGGCGCGCGCCTGCACGGCGAGATATTCGACGATGCGTTCCTTGACCTTGTCGAGACCGAAATGATCCTGATCAAGGATTTTCTCGGCCGCGTTGAGGTCGGCCTTGATCTTCGACTTCTTGCCCCAGGGCAGGCCGAG
Organism: Agrobacterium sp. M50-1; assembly: GCF_049843495.1. Classification (NCBI taxonomy): domain Bacteria; kingdom Pseudomonadati; phylum Pseudomonadota; class Alphaproteobacteria; order Hyphomicrobiales; family Rhizobiaceae; genus Agrobacterium; species Agrobacterium sp. M50-1. Next base: position 675,777 of record NZ_JBBHZH010000002.1, read on the forward strand.
CAGCCAGTCCAGATAGTTGCGCACGACGGTCGCTTCCGCAGACATCGGGCTCATCTGGCGAAGCTTCTTCATTTCCGCTTCGGCCTTTTCCTTGGCCTCCTTGGAAAGCTTGGTCTTGGCGATGCGCTCTTCCAGTTCGGCCATCTCGTCACGGCCGTCCTCGCCGTCGCCGAGTTCCTTCTGGATCGCCTTCATCTGCTCGTTCAGGTAATATTCGCGCTGGGTCTTCTCCATCTGGCGCTTGACGCGCGAGCGGATACGCTTCTCGACCTGCAGCACGGAAATCTCGCCCTCCATGAAGCCGAGCGCCTTTTCAAGCCGCTGCTTCACGCTGACGGTTTCCAGCATTTCCTGCTTTTCGGTGATCTTGATCGACAGGTGCGAAGCGACCGTATCAGCGAGCTTCGAATAATCGTCGATCTGGCCAGCAGCGCCGACAACCTCGGGCGAAATCTTCTTGTTGAGCTTCACATAGCTCTCGAACTCCGAAACGACCGAACGCGAGAGCGCCTCGATCTCCACCGGATCTTCGGCAGGCTCCTGCAACGGCGTCGCGGTGGCTTCATAGAAGTCTTCACGGCCGGTGTAGCTGTCGATCTGGGCGCGGCCCTTGCCTTCCACCAGCACCTTCACGGTGCCGTCGGGAAGCTTCAGAAGCTGCAGGACATTGGCGACCGTGCCGACCTTGTGGATGGCTTCGGGAGCCGGATCGTCATCGCTGGCGTTGATCTGGGTAACAAGCATGATCTGCTTGTCCGAACCCATGACTTCCTCGAGCGCACGAATGGATTTTTCCCGCCCGACGAACAGGGGAACGATCATATGCGGGAAAACGACAATGTCGCGCAGGGGAAGTACCGGATAGGTACCACCAGATGCCGCAGACGTGATGTTCGTCATATCATTTCCTTTCATGGTCCCTTTCGGGACACTTTGCCGGACAGCTTGGGGCATCCGGCACATTCATTTCTCGAGACTGAAAGTGGAGTTTCGAAACACCGATTTCAAGTCGCCGGAACAGACGATCCCGCTGAGCGGCAGAACCGTGAAATTCAACAAAACCCAGCGCCGGCTAGTACTCCCGACATTTCCGGTTATCCCTCAGGATCAGGAACCGGGTCGCCGACGGGAATTCACATTTCCGTCATATCGCGCTGCAAATCAGTTGTAAGACTTTATCAGCAAAGCGCAATCCGCTCCAAACGCAAAATCGGGCTTCGCCAAGTTAGGCGCAAGTTTCACACCCGACCACAACAGAAAAGGCCCGCACGGGATGCGGGCCTCTTGATTTCATCAAAGTACCGGACCGGCCGATCAGGCCGAAACGTTGGTCTTTTCTTCCTGACGATCCGCATAGATGTAGAGCGGACGGGCGACGCCGCTGACGACGTCGTTGGAAATAACCACTTCGCGCACACCTTCCAGCGTCGGCAGTTCGAACATGGTATCCAGCAGGATCTTTTCCATGATCGAGCGCAGGCCGCGGGCGCCGGTCTTGCGGGTGATCGCCTTGCGGGCGATTTCGCGCAGAGCGTCCTCGTGGAAGGTCAGTTCCACGTCTTCCATCTCGAACAGACGCTGATACTGCTTGACCAGCGCGTTCTTCGGCTCGGACAGGATCTGGATCAGCGCATCCTCGTCGAGGTCCTCCAGCGTCGCCAGAACCGGCAGACGGCCGATGAATTCCGGAATGAGGCCGAACTTCACCAGGTCTTCAGGCTCCAGCTCGCGCAGAACCTCACCAACGCGGCGATCGTCTTCCGCCTTGACGGTCGCACCGAAGCCGATCGAGGTCTTTTCACCACGGGCCGAGATGATCTTGTCGAGGCCGGCAAAAGCGCCGCCGCAGATGAACAGGATGTTGGTCGTATCCACCTGCAGGAATTCCTGCTGCGGATGCTTGCGGCCGCCCTGCGGCGGAACGGAAGCGACCGTGCCTTCCATGATCTTCAGAAGCGCCTGCTGAACGCCCTCGCCCGACACGTCACGCGTGATGGACGGGTTGTCCGACTTGCGGGAAATCTTGTCGACTTCGTCGATATAGACGATGCCGCGCTGTGCGCGTTCGACATTGTAATCCGCAGACTGCAACAGCTTCAGGATGATGTTTTCCACGTCCTCGCCGACATAACCGGCTTCGGTCAGCGTCGTTGCGTCCGCCATGGTGAAGGGAACGTCGATGATGCGGGCGAGCGTCTGGGCAAGATAGGTCTTGCCGCAACCCGTCGGACCGACGAGCATGATGTTCGACTTCGCAAGCTCGACATCGCCGTTCTTGGAGGCGTGCGCGAGGCGCTTGTAGTGGTTGTGAACGGCCACCGACAGGATTTTCTTCGCCTGCTTCTGGCCGATGACATATTCGTCGAGGATCTTGATGATGTCCTGCGGGGTGGGAACACCCTCGCGCGACTTCACCATCGACGTCTTGTTCTCCTCGCGGATGATGTCCATGCACAATTCGACGCATTCATCGCAGATGAATACCGTCGGTCCGGCAATGAGTTTCCGGACTTCGTGCTGGCTCTTGCCGCAGAATGAACAATAGAGTGTATTCTTAGAGTCGCCGCCGTTGCTGCCGCTGACTTTGCTCATATCTCTTTCCTTCCAGCACGCCGCAGGTCCGCCAAACGGATCGCGGTCAACTTACCGCCCGCCGATACGGCAGCCCTTGGGGTGCATCGCCGTATCCGCCTCGTTTCCCGGGGTACTAACCGGTATCAGATACATGAGCTGACAACCGGCTGCAACGAATTCCCCATCAAACCAAAGACCACGTCATAAAAATTCAACATAGCCTTTATATATACTAATATCGCTTTCTGTTGCGGTTGAAAGCCCCGAAATTACTTTTGCGGGTTCAAACAAACGTCAAAAAGCGGCGCGCCTCAATTCGCGGCGGCGCCTTCGATTTCCTGGCGCGAGGTCAGGATCTTGTCGATCACGCCCCAGTCCTTCGCCTCGTCTGCATCCATGAAATGGTCGCGATCAAGGGTTTTTTCAACCTCTTCGAGCGTGCGGCCGGTATGCTTCACGTAGACTTCATTCAGGCGACGCTTCATCTTGATGATGTCACGGGCATGGCGCTCGATATCCGATGCCTGCCCCTGGAAACCGCCCGACGGCTGGTGAACCATGATGCGGGCGTTCGGGGTGGCAAAGCGCATTCCCTTTTCCCCGGCAGCCAGAAGCAGCGAACCCATGGACGCGGCCTGACCGACGCAGAGCGTGGAAACCGCAGGGCGGATGAACTGCATCGTATCGTAGATCGCCATGCCGGCGGTCACGACGCCACCCGGCGAATTGATGTAGAGCGCGATTTCCTTCTTCGGGTTTTCAGCCTCGAGGAAAAGAAGCTGCGCGCAGACGAGCGACGCCATCTGGTCTTCCACCGGACCGGTGAGGAAAATGATGCGTTCCTTGAGAAGACGGGAAAATATGTCGTAGGAGCGTTCGCCGCGATTGGTCTGCTCTACGACCATCGGCACCAGAGCCATGGCGGTATCAACTGGATTTTTCATGTCCGTCCTTTGTCAAACTCTGCCCTTCGCGGAAAACCGCTCCGGAATCACTTCTAACCTTCATACTCCCTACATAGAGTGTCCCTGCCCCGTACTTCAAGACACGAAGCCGCATATCCTTAACGGCTCAACAGCGTTTGCAGGCCGTCGGGGGCCGGCTTGGCAAGGGTTTCGAACCGGGCGGGGCCGGCCGGGCCTCTTTCCCTCACCGCCACCATTTTTTTACTATGGCGCGCGACGGGGCAAAAATCGTCCGCCATACACAGATATAACTTCTCACCGGCAAGAACTCGTTAGTATTTGCTGCTGATACTGGCCAGCGAATTTCCGGTTCCCGTTGGGGAATGGGCCCATCCGGGCGAAATGGCAGCTCAACAATTCCAGCGGGCATAACGCACCTTGTGCGAGATGGCCCGCTTTTACCGCATGATGGCGCAGATAGGATTTTGCAATGCTGGATGCAAAGACGAGCACGCTACTGTGGGCGGCGGAAACGTTCACCCTTGCCGTGCTTTTGGGAACGCTGTGGCTGCACCGTCCTTCCCGCCGGCATAATCTCTATTTCGCCGCAGGTTTCCTCACCACAGGCATCGGCACTGTCATGGTGGCGTTTCGCGGCGATATTTCCAGTTTTCTGTCCATTCAGGTCGGCAACACGCTGGCGCTTTCCGCCTTTGGTTTCTGGCTGGCTGGCCTGCTCTGCTTCGAGCAGCGCAAACTCGGCGGCTGGGTTGCTATTCCGGCCCTGCTGTGGATCGCCGGAATGTTCGTGCCGCCCGTGCGCGAAGACATGGTCGCCCGCATCCTGCTTTATCATGCCAGCGCGGCCACGGGCTATTTCATGCTCGCGGGCGTGCTTCTGGCCAGCAGGGCGCGTGCATCTCGCAGCCGAAAGGTTCTGGCCACGATCCTGATCCTGCAGGCTTTTGCCGGAGCGATCGTCGCATCCATCGTCATCCCGGCCAATGCCGCAATCCCCAATGCCATTCCCATGACATCGGCGCTCTCCATTTCCGGCATGCTCGGCTTCACGGCCATCATCATGATCAGCGCCAAGATCATCATGGAAGACACGGAGATTCGTCTCCACCGCCTCGCCATGACCGATCATCTGACCGGCGTTCTCAACCGGCGCGGTCTGCTGGAGGAGTTCGAGCGCATCAAGAAAAGGTCGCCAGCCTCCAGCCGTTATGTGGCGCTGGTGCTGTTCGACATCGACCATTTCAAGAAGATCAACGACAGATACGGCCATCAGTCCGGCGATGCGGTCCTCGTGCATTTCTGCAATATCGCCCAGCGTGTGATCGGCGATCGCGGCCTTTTCGTCAGAATGGGAGGTGAGGAATTCGCGCTGGTTGCCGAAGTCGAAAGCCCTTCCAGCACAGCGACGCTTGCGGAAGCCATCCGCAGCAATCTACGCCTGTCGAAGATCAGTTCGCGTGGTGAAAGCATCGAGGTGACCACCAGCGTCGGCATCGCCGAAGCCATGATCAGGGATGCCGACCTCAACACCATGATGACGGAAGCCGACCGTGCGCTCTATGCCGCCAAGAAGGCCGGCCGCAACCGGACCGTCATCCACGTCAATTCGGCCAATGTCGTCGTGCCCGCCACCGACCGTGACGAAAATCCGATGGACAATAATGCCGACCGCCAGGTTGCGGCACTGAACCGGATATCCGCCATCGCCAGTCGATGACGATGTAACCATCCAGCGACAGACGGAAGGGAGCTCCCCTCCCTTCCCAAAGCGCCACGCGCGGAATAAACCATGGGCATGACAGCGAAATTTCCCTTTCTCAAAATCGATCCCGCCACCCGCCGCGTTTCCCTCGACGCCCGCGACCCGGCCTTCTACAACGATCCGAACCCGGTTTATGCGGCTCTGCACGCGCAATGTCCCACCTTCTATTGGGAAGAGCAGCGGCAATGGTTCTTCACCGGTTACGACCATGTCAGCGCCCTTCTGCGCGACCGCTGCTTCGGACGGCAGATCCTGCATGTGGCTAGCCGCGAGGAAATCGGCCTGCCGCAGCCGCTGGAACATGTGAAGCATTTCGACGCCGCCGAGCAGCATTCGCTTCTGGAGCTCGAGCCGCCGGAGCACACGCGGCTGCGCACGCTCATCAACCGCGCCTTCGTTTCCCGGCACGTCGACAAGATGAAACCGGAAATCGAGGAACTCGCCAACCGCCTGATCGATGCCTTTGAAAGCAGGGGCGATACGGAACTGCTCTCCTCCTATGCCGATATCATCCCGGTGACGATGATCGCCCGTATGATCGGCATTCCCGAGGAGATGGGGCCGCAGCTTCTGAAATGGTCGCATGCCTATGTCGGCATGTACATGTTCAAGCGCACGCCCGAGGACGAGCTTCTGGCCGACAGGGCCGCGCATGAATTTTCAGACTATGTGCGCAGCGTGATCGCCGAGCGGCGGGCGGAGCCCAAGGACGACCTGCTGAGCCACATGATCCATACGGAACACAAGGGCCAGTACCTGACGGATGACGAGCTAGTCTCCACCACCATCGTGCTGCTGAATGCCGGACACGAGGCGACCGTGCACCAGATCGGCAATTCCGTGCGCATCATTCTGGAAAGCGGTATCTCTCCGGAGACCCTGTTCCACGACGAGGCCGCCACGGAACGCACGGTGGAAGAAACCCTGCGCATCTGCGCCCCGGTCCATATTTTCCAGCGCTGGGTTCTGGAACCGGTCGAAATCGAAGGCGTCACATTCAAGCGCGGCGACAAGGTCAGCCTTATCCTGGCAGCCGCCAATCTCGACCCGGCAAAATTTTCCAATCCGCTGACCTTCCAGCCGGACCGGAACGAGGGCGCCAACGTCTCTTTCGGCGCCGGCATCCATTTCTGCATCGGCGCGCCGCTTGCACGGCTGGAGCTTAATCTCGCCCTGCCCCTGCTTTTCAAACGCCTGCCGGGCCTGAAGATTGCCGAGCCGCCCAAGGTCAAGGATGTCTATCATTTCCATGGCCTGGAGCGGCTCGATCTCAGCTGGTGAGGCAGAGGAGAATGCGGCCTTAAATCTGGGCCAGGCCGCCATCAACCGAAAGCTCGACGCCGGTGATATAGCTGGCCTTGGAAGACGCCAGAAACAGCACCGCCTCGGCGATTTCGTCAGGGTCGGCCATACGGCCGATCGGTGCTGCATCCTTCAGATAGGCCTTGAAACCGGCGATCTTCTCATCGTCCATTTTCAGGCCATTTTCCATGATTGGCGTGCGGGTGACGCCGGGGCTCACCGTATTGACGCGGATTTCCCGCGCTTTCAGATCATTGGCAAAACTGCGGGCGAATGAGCGAACTGCCGCTTTCGAAGCATTGTAGGCGCTCAGCTTTTCCATACCCTTGTTGCCGACGATCGACCCGGTCAATACGATCGAACCGCCGTCCTTCAGCACCGGCAACAACGTCTGCACCGTGTAAAACACGCCCTTCACGTTGATATCGAAAATCCGGTCGTAAAGCGCCTCATGGGTCGCGCCAAGATCGTTGTTCTCGGCGATGCCGGCATTGGCGACCAGCACATCCACCTTTCGCCCGTCGGCTTCTATGCGGGCCTTGAGCTGTTCCAGATTCGAAAGCTTGGCAACATCGGAAACGAAGCCGATTGCCCGCTCCCCGAGCTTGGCGACGGCGGCATCGAGATTGGCCGAATTGCGGCCCGTCACATAGACCGCAGAGGCTCCGCCTTCCAGAAACAACCTGGCGACTGAAAAGCCGATGCCTGTCGATCCGCCCGTGACGACGACCACCTGCCCGCTGAATAGTCCAGACATTGCAAACTCCATGAATATCGTAATTTCCGAATTACCATAATTCGGTATTTCGGTTTTATTGAAATATTGAAGCTTGTCAATCCATATGCTACAGGCGGTCCATGGTTCAGTTTTTTCATCCCGCTCGCGAGGACATATCGCTTACCGCCGTGCTGTCCGCCCTTGGCGAGCCCGCGCGCATGGGCATCATCCGCAAATTATGGGTGTCGGAAGCCGGGCAGAATTGCGGTGCGGCAGCCCCCTGTCAGGATATGCCGCGCTCCACCCTTTCCAGCCATATGCGTGTCCTGCGTGAGGCAGGATTGATCCGCACCCACAAACAGGGCGTCGAAAATATCAGCGTTGTGCGCATTGAGGACATGGAAGCCCGTTTTCCCGGACTGCTTCCATCAATTCTCAAATTCGATGAGCAATAAGCACCAGACCGTATCCGGCCTCAGAGCCGGATGACGTAGTCCTTGCGTGTCGTTTCCACCACTTCCCACGTGCCGGTAAAGCCCGGGCGCAGGATAACACGGTCACCCTGTCTGAGATCGCGAGGCGCACCGCCGTCTTCGGTCAGGATGGAATGACCTTCGAGAATGTTGAAATATTCCCATTCGTCATAAACCACCCGCCATTTGCCGGGGGTGGATTGCCAGATACCGGCATAGATGCCGCCGGCAGCTTCCTCGAGATTCCATGTGGTGAATCTCGGATCGCCGGAGATCAGCCTTTCCGGCGCGGGCGCGCCGTGCTCCACCTCGGTGGTATCATCAAAGGACAGAAAATTCGCCATGACATCCGGATCCATCAAATGTGGTTGGTAAAATAGCTTTGCTCATTTGTGAGCGCTTCGTCAAACGTCTTCAACTTCATTCACAACTTAAAATTGATTTTATGGGTGGAGAGCACTTGCTCGTTGCCCCCTTTCCCGTCGCGGCCTCGCAGCGGGAGAAGATGCCGTTCACTCCATCCTTGTCCAGCCAAAAACCAGCCAGGTGTATTTCGACTTCTTGTCGGGTTCGGCGGTGTAGGTCATCTGTATATCGCCGTCCTTCGCATAAATATCGAGCCTGGGCGCCGTATCCAGCTTCAGCCAAAGCGAACTCTTGTTGAAAGACCATGTTCCGCACCAGACGCATGAACCTGAGGGATCACCGGCCTGATGGAAATTGTAACGACCGTCCGCTGTGATCTCCAGATAGTCGAACGTGGAGTAAAATGTCGTCACCGTCTCCTGGAACAGTGTCGCATCCGCTTCCTGCTGGGAGGTCGGCGCGGTCTTCATATCGCGCGGCGGGCGACTGGTCGCACCGCTGAGTTTCCACTTTCCGACGAAATCCTTCTGAGTCGGGAAATATTCCGCTTCCGCCTTTGCCGGCGAAACCGAAGCGACGACAGGTATATCAGCCATACCCGCGACCCCGATCGCAAGGAGAAGGGTGACGATGCGGAGCATTCCGGTTCGGTTTTTCATATGGCCTATCTTTCGCGATGGGAGTGCAAGGGCCTGTTCTAGGCAGATTCGACGCTCCCGGTAAGATGGTGGCCGATGAATGGAAGCGGCGCACCGTTCGTCCGCCTGGCGCGCCAACCGCTTCCAGCACTGGCACCGGGCTTTTCCGTAAAGCGAAATGACACGCTCAGTTTGCCGCTGATTTCGCCAGCGCAATGAACAGGAAAATCACCGCGAACAACTTGATGGGCAGTCGCCAAAGCACTTCGCCGGCGCTCGGCGCGCCGAAAACCCCTTGTTTCATGGTTTTCCGGCGGCCGCACAATCACACTAGATATCATCGGGGGTCGCGCGAGTACCAAACCCGCGTGACGAACCACGTCACAGCTTGGCAAGCGACTGTTCGAGATCGGCGATGATGTCCTTGACGTCCTCGATGCCGATCGACAAGCGCACCACATCCGGCCCTGCGCCGGCGGCCGTCTGCTGTTCAGGCGTCAGCTGCGCATGGGTGGTGGAGGCCGGGTGGATGACGAGGGAGCGCGTATCGCCGATATTGGCGAGATGGGAGAAGAGCTGCAGCCCTTCCACCAGCGCCTTACCGGCCGCATAACCGCCCTTGACGCCGAAAGTGAAGACGGAGCCTGCGCCCTTTGGCGAATATCGCTGCTGGAGGGCATGGTTTTCGCTGTCCTCCAGCCCGGCATAATGCACCCAGCCCACCTTGGGATGCGCCTTCAGCCATTTGGCGACGGCGAGCGCATTGTCGGAATGGCGCTGAATGCGCAGCGGCAGCGTCTCGATGCCCGTCAGGATGAGGAAGGCGTTGAAGGGCGAAATGGCCGGGCCGAGGTCGCGCAATCCCAGAACACGGCAAGCGATGGCGAAGGCGAAATTGCCGAAGGTCTGATGCAGCACGACGCCGGAATATTCCGGTCGGGGCTGCGACAGCGCCGGATATCTGTCCGTCGCCGACCAGTCGAAGGTTCCGCCGTCAACGATGATGCCGCCCATGGAATTGCCGTGACCGCCAAGGAATTTCGTCAATGAATGCAGCACGATGTCAGCGCCGTGTTCCAGCGGCCGCAGCAGATAGGGGCTCGCCATGGTGTTGTCGACGATCAGCGGCAGGCCATGCCGGTGGGCGACATCGGCAATCGCGGCGATATCCACGAAAGTACCGCCGGGATTGGCAAGGCTTTCGATGAAGACGGCGCGGGTACGGTCGTCGATCTGCGCCTCGAAGCTGGTGGGATCGGTGGCGTCAGCCCAGCGCACCTGCCAGTCGAAACCCTTGAAGGCGTGACCGAACTGGTTGATCGAACCACCATAAAGCTGGCGGGCGGCGACGAAATTGTCGCCGGGCTGCAGGAGCGTATGGAAGACCAGCAATTGCGCGGCATGGCCGGACGCGACGGCAAGCGCCGCCGTGCCGCCTTCCAGCGCCGCCACGCGCTCTTCCAGAACAGCCTGGGTGGGGTTCATGATGCGGGTGTAGATATTGCCGAACTCTTTTAATCCGAACAGGGCGGCGGCGTGATCGGCGTCGCGAAAAGCAAAGGCCGTCGTCTGATAAATGGGTGTCGCACGCGCGCCGGTGGTCGGATCAGGTTGTGCGCCCGCGTGGACGGCCAGCGTTGAAAACCCGGGATTGCTGCTCGGCATGATGTTTCCTCCAATGGAATTTTGAAGGGATCATAATGCCTTGCCGCCAAATGATAAGTCCGATCCGTACCAACTATCGCACAATATTGAGACGCGGATACTCAATTGCAGGGCAACGGTCCATCACAACCTCCATGCCATAGGCTTCCGCCTTGGCGGCGGCATTGTCATCGCGAACGGAAAGCTGGCCCCAGATCACCGATGGTCGCTCGGGCAGCAATATCGCCTCTTCGACGATTGCCGATAAATATTCTGGTGCGCGAAAAACATCGATCATGTCCACCGGCTCGGGAATATCGGCGAGCCTGGCGTAGACCTTCTGTCCCAATATCTCCTTACCCGCCTGGCCGGGATTGACCGGAAATACACGGTAACCCTTGGACAGCAGGAAGCGCATGACGCCGTGGCTCGGCCTGTCCGGATTGGGCGAAGCGCCGAGCAGGGCGATGGTTTTGACGCCAGTCAGAATTTTTCTGAGGTAGTCGGGCTCGTAACGATCATGCTGCATGTCAACTTATCCCTTTTGGAAGGTCACATGGTTAGAAGAATGCCAATGCAGGTGCGCCATTTAAAAGCTCCGCGAGCACAGCCTCTCCTGCATAATTCCACCGACGCATTCCTGACACTGCGGATTGCGCCTGCCTTCCCCATCTAGGAAGCTTCACTGCCATCTTGAACCCCTGCCCGGCCGAAAATCACCACCGCGACAGACCCATCGTCGCTCAGCGGCACGTTTTCGTCCACGCAAAATGATTTCACCAAAATACCAGAATCCCGGTTGTATTGACTAATTTTGTCCAGTTTTCAAAATGGCGCAAACCGGCACAAAAGCGGCTCAAACAACATTAGCGTGCAAGTTATGCGCCCTTCGTCTCCTGTTTGTTTTCATTCCGTTCGCAGATGAATTAGAGCTATCTAATTTTCAGAAAGTTATTCTGTAAATCAATCTATAAACAAATCTACAACGTTACAGCAAGCCGTTATAGGCATATATGAAATTTCTTTTCACACACCTGCCATCCAATTGATACACCTTCCAACCGAAGCGCCCAGCGGAGTTTTTTGACAAAAAAGCTGGTATCCAGACACGAACACGCTCCGAAGCGAAACCACAAGCTGTGCGCCCAGCGCTCATGCCACCCTCTGACGGATGAAATCCTGAGCAGAATGCCACATCGCGCCAGCGCAAAATCATTCCGCAACCCCACGACATGCACAAAGTAGAAATTTTACGCGTGTTGCAATATTAGCCGCCGTCACACATCGTTTGCGGGACGTTCCACGGGCGCAAAACGCTCAATCGAACAATTCGGAAGGTCGCGTCGCCCTCACCGAAAATCGATTCCGGTTTTCAGGCCGATGCTGTAGGTTGCCCAAAGTAGCCCGCGAGCGAGTCTCTATTGTGACATTTGACATTCTTCTTCTGGTGCTCCTGGGCGCGATGCTGCATGCCGGATGGAATGCGCTGGTCAAATCCGGTTCCGACAAATCACTCGATGCCTCGCTGATCGCGGCGGGTGCTGCGGCCTGTTCGTTGCCGTTTCTGCCCTTCCTGCCCTTCCCCGCGCCGGTCGCCATTCCCTTCCTGATCGCTTCGGCCGCTCTACAATTCGCCTATTTTCGCCTTGTCGCCGCCGCCTATACGATCGGCGATATCGGCCTTGTCTATCCCGTCATGCGCGGCGTGGCTCCCTTGATCGTCGCGGCGACAAGCAGCCTGTTCCTGAGCGAGGTTCTGAGCCCGCTGGCCCTTGCCGGGATCGCGATCATCTCCGGCGGCATCCTGACACTCGTATTCGAGGCAAGGCGTGGCGGCGGCAAGGCTATTCTGGTCGCGTTGCTCAACGCCTTCGTGATCGCGTCCTACACCTTCGTCGACGGCGTCGGCGCAAGACTTTCCGGCAACGCCATCTCCTATACGCTCTGGATGTCGCTTCTGCCGCCGGTGCTGCTTTTCGGTTTTGCCTTTTTCCAGCGCGGCGTCCGCCCAGTCGTTCAGCATGTCAGACGCAACTGGTGGCGCGGCCTGATCGGCGGCGGCGGTTCCATTCTCTCCTATGGGCTTGCGCTTTACGCCATGACCAAGGCGCCCGTCGCCGTCGTCGCGGCGCTGCGGGAAACCTCCATTCTCTTCGCGCTGGTAATCTCCGTGGTGATCCTCAAAGAACGCGCCAGCATCTGGCGTTATCTCGCCGGAGGCATCATTGCAGCGGGCGTTCTGGTGATGCGACTGGGGTAAAACGGGTTCGCTTGGTGAGGTAAAATAATACCCCATCATCAAGCCATTGTTTTTGCTATATTATTTTTACGACCTCCAAAATCCGTCATATTGACGCTTTCGCTCGCGCACCGTATAAGCGCGCCAGATCGGATTCCAGCCGGAATAGGATCATTTGCGGTTGCCCTTGATGGCAACCAAACCAAGCAACAAGAAACGCCCGTATGCTCTTTCATGAAGAGGATTACGGGTCCACGTTAGAAAGTGAAATCTATGTCTACTTTCGTTCAGAAGCCCGCTGAGGTGGAGAAGAAGTGGGTCATCATCGACGCCGAAGGCCTCGTTGTTGGTCGCCTCGCCACCATCGTTGCAACCCGCCTGCGCGGCAAGCACAAGGCTACCTACACCCCCCACGTTGATGATGGCGACAACGTCATCGTTATCAACGCGGAAAAGGTTGCCTTCACCGGCAACAAGTACTCCGACAAGAAGTACTACTGGCACACCGGTCACCCGGGTGGCATCAAGGAGCGTACGGCTCGCCAGATCATCGAAGGCCGCTTCCCGGAGCGCGTCGTTGAAAAGGCCATCGAGCGCATGATCCCGCGCGGCCCGCTCGGCCGTCGCCAGATGAAGAACCTGCGCGTTTACGCCGGCTCGAACCATCCGCACGAAGCACAGCAGCCCACCGTTCTCGACGTGGCCGCGCTTAACAAGAAGAACGTAAGGAGCGCCTGATAATGGCCGATCTTTCCTCTCTGAAAGACCTCGCCCCGGCATCGGAAGCTTCGGCTCCCGTGCACGTCCGCAAGGTTGATACCCTCGGCCGCTCCTACGCGACCGGCAAGCGCAAGAACGCCGTAGCCCGCGTATGGGTGAAGGCCGGTTCTGGCAAGATCATCATCAACGGCCGCGATTTCACCACGTATTTCGCACGTCCGGTTCTGCAGATGATCCTCCAGCAGCCGCTGGTCGCAGCTGCCCGCTCCGGTCAGTTCGACATCATTGCAACGGTTGCAGGCGGCGGTCTTTCCGGCCAGGCCGGCGCCGTACGTCACGGCGTTTCCAAGGCGCTCACCTACTTCGAACCGGGCCTGCGCTCCGTTCTGAAGAAGGGTGGCTTCCTGACTCGCGACAGCCGCGTTGTCGAGCGTAAGAAGTACGGTAAGGCCAAGGCCCGCCGTTCGTTCCAGTTCTCCAAGCGCTAATCGCTTCTCGGAACGGTTCGTTCAGAACTTCAAAAGGCGGGGCTTCGGCTCCGCCTTTTTTTATTGCTTTTCGCGGGCAAGATGCCACTTTGGCGATGACCACACAAGAATTCAACCGGCAGCAATAACAGATGACTGAATTTGAGCAATATTATCGCGAGCGCGAGGCGCTTCTGCATCAGACTGCCACCTCCGTGAAAACTCTTTTAAGTAGCCTACTCGATGTAGATAACCACGAATATCTTTCAATTACTTACCGGGTAAAAGAACTAAAATCTTGCCTGGACAAAATATCCAGAAAGAAATATCGGGACCCTTTACAATCAATGACCGATCTAGTCGGCATCAGAGTGATCGTGTACTTCGAGCATCAGATAAAAGACATCGAGAAACTATTACGAGACAACATTGAAGTTGACGAAAATAACTCGCATGACAAAAATACCGAGCTTGGCAATGACAGGATTGGATACAGATCGCTGCATTTAACTGGACGCATCAATTCCCATAGAGCGCAATTGAAGGAATATAAAAATATTGCAGACCAGAGATTTGAAATACAGATCAGAACCGTTTTGCAACACGCGTGGGCGGAGTTAGCGCACGATAGAGCCTATAAGCTCAGCGGTGGTCTCCCGCAGAAAATCCAACGAGAAGTAAATCTATATGCGGGCTTACTGGAAATAGCTGATAAATCATTCAGCGATATAGTGAGGAAGGTCGAGTTATATAAAGAAGAATTACTACATACTGATATTTCTCAAGAAAGCGTCAATGCTCTGAGTCTTAACAAATTTCTAGATGACGTCGCAGAAAAGAATCATATAAAACTCAATAAACGATTATCTATAGATGAAGTTGTTACAAATGAGGCTTTAAATTTTGGGTTTCAGAATATCAGCGATATTGAACAATTGATAACTAAAGAATTTTTAGATGCAGAAAGAAAATATGAGAATTCGGAGACATCGATCGGATTAATAAGAAACATTATGCTGTGGCACGACCCAGAGCGATATTTTAGGGATTGCTGGGATGAAAATTGGAACGGCATATCTCCATCGTCCTTGAGATTGTTCTCTCAGAGGCACGACAAATTCGACAATTTGCTAGACCAGTTTGGGGTTGAGGTCCTAGCCGGCGATGACGACGATGAACAGATGGCGTTAGTTGACGCGGATGATTGAGATGAAAACAATTGACCATGCTTTTACCGCAACGACGCTGACCTCGGCCGCCACCGACCCGACCCATGCCGGCGTCCTCTCCTTCATGCGGCGTAAATATACCAAGAACCTCAAGGGTGTATCGACGGCCATCTGGGGCGTCCCCTTCGATGCGGCGACGTCCAACCGCCCCGGTGCGCGCTTCGGGCCGCAGGCGATCCGCAGGGCTTCGGCGATTTTCGACAATGACCCGCAATATCCCTTCGCACGTGATCTCTTCGCCCACATGCCGACCATCGATTACGGCGACTGTCTGCTCGATTACGGCAATCACTGGAAGACGCCTGATACGATCGAAAAGGAAGCGCGCCGGGTCATCTCCAAGACGGATTATCTGCTGACGCTCGGCGGCGATCATTTCATTACCTGGCCGCTTCTGAAGGCGCATGTCGCCAAACACGGGCCGTTGGCGCTGGTGCAGTTCGATGCGCATCAGGACACCTGGTTTGATGACGGCAAGCGCATCGACCACGGCTCCTTCGTGGCGCGCGCCGTGCGCGACGGGCTGATCGACCCCGACCGTTCAATCCAGATCGGCATCCGCACCCATGCGCCTGACGATTTCGGCATTCGCATTCTCCATGGTTACGAGGTGGAGGAAATGCGGGCAAGCGATATCGCCTCGCTGATCGTCAAGCACACGGCAGGCATGCCCGCCTATTTGACCTTCGATATCGATTGCCTCGATCCAGCCTTCGCGCCGGGAACCGGAACGCCAGTCGCCGGCGGGCCGACGAGTGCGAAAATTCTCTCGGTCCTGCGCGGGCTTGGCCAGCTGGATATTCGCGGTTCCGACGTCGTGGAAGTCGCGCCCGCTTACGACCATGCTGATATTACCGCCATTGCCGGAGCCACCGTTGCAATGTATATGCTTGGCCTGCGTGCCGAACGGCTGGCGAAGGCCGGCTGACAAGGAAAACGGCGCTTACCGAACTGATTCCGAATACTCTCGCAACCCTTTGAAAAGTCAGGACAAGGATATGACAGCGAAGATCTTCATCGATGGCGAACACGGCACCACGGGTCTGCAGATCCGCACGCGCCTTGCCGGTCGCCGCGATATCGAGCTGCTGTCCATACCCGAAGCCGAGCGCCGCAATGCGGCGATGCGCGAGGATATGCTCAACAACGCCGACATTTCGATCCTCTGCCTGCCGGACGATGCTTCCCGGGAAGCGGTCTCGATGGTGGCCGGCAACAACAATGTCCGCATCATCGATACCTCGACCGCCTATCGCGTCCATCAGGACTGGGCTTATGGCTTTGCCGAAATGGATAAGGAACAGGGCGAAAAGGTTCGTTCCGCCCGCCTCGTCGCCAATCCGGGCTGCTACCCGACCGGCGCGATCGCCCTTCTGCGCCCGCTGCGCGCCGCAGGCCTCCTGCCCGACGGTTATCCGGTCAGCGTCAATGCGGTTTCCGGCTACACCGGAGGCGGCAAGCAGATGATCGCACAGATGGAAGACCAGAGCCGCGATGACTCAATCAGCGCCAATAACTTCCTTTATGGCCTGACGCTCAAGCACAAGCATGTGCCGGAGATGACCATTCACGGCCAGCTCGACCGTGCACCGCTGTTTTCGCCCTCCGTCGGTCGTTTCCCGCAGGGCATGATCGTGCAGGTGCCATTGTTTGCTGCTGACCTGAAGGACGGCGCGACCATCGAAACGATCCATGCGGCGCTGAGCGCCCACTATGCGGGACAGGACATCGTCAGCGTGGTGCCGCTTGCCGAAAGCAAGGGCCTCGCGCGCATTGACGCCGAAGAACTGGCGGGCAAGGACACGATGAAGCTCTTCGTTTTCGGTACGCCGGGCGGCGAGCATATCAATCTCGTCGCGCTGCTTGACAATCTCGGAAAGGGTGCGTCTGGCGCGGCCGTCCAGAACATGGAACTGATGCTTTCCGCATGAGACTTGCATGAACAGCACCACGCCATCTTTTCCGGCCTCGTGGAATATCGAGGCCGCAAAACGCATCGCCGATACACCAGCCGGCATCGTTTACGAACTGACGCGCAAGGACGGTTCCCTTGCCGTTGCCAAGGTCCTGAAAAAGAAAGTGCTGAAAGACAGCCTTCGCGGTGCGGATTTCATCGCATGGCGCGCAGGTGTCGGCTGCGTGGAGCTGCTCGACCGCTCGGACGACATTCTGCTGATGGAGCATGCCGGAACCGAGACGCTGCGCGACGTGCTGTTCCGCGACGGTGACGACGATGCCACCACGGAAATCGCCGCTAACGTTCTGCTGGAATATCATCAGCCATCGCAGCAGACGCCGCCCTCAAGCCTGCTGACGCTGCCGCTCTATTTCGAAAGCCTGTTCCGCAAGGCCGAACAGGGCCGCACTGACGGCGTGGAAAGCCCCTATATCGAGGCGGCCACGCTTGCGCAGGAACTGATCGGCAAGCAGCGGGATATCAAGCCGCTGCACGGCGATCTGCACCATGAGAACATCATGCGCAGCGAACGCGGCTGGATCATCATCGACCCGTCAGGCCTGATCGGCGATGCGGCATTCGACGTCGCCAACATGTTCTCCAATCCGCTGGACCGTTTCGACCTCACTCGTAGCGAGGCGCGCATCGCCTCCATGGCGGCGATTTTCGCGAAGACGCTGCAACGGGATGAACGGCTGTTGCTGCAATATGCCTTTGCCTATGGCTGCCTTTCGGCCACGTGGCACGAGGAGGACGAGAATGCGGAAGAGCGCGACAACGAACTCGCCGTCGCGGCAACCATCAAGGCCGTCCTGAAACAGTTCTGAGCAGGCTCAGAGTTTGTCAGGGAAAAGTGGAACCCGGTTTTCCCGAAAAGACAAACAAAACAAAAGAATCCAGAGTCTGCCAGGTTGAGAATGAACCCGACAGACTCTAGTCCCTGATTTCGACCGAAACCGGCGCAGGATATTCGCCGATGAACCCGCGCCAGTGGGCGACGGAAAAACCAAGCACGATCAGCGCCATGCCCTGATGGGCAAGCGCAACATGAATATCCACATGCATTAAAAGCGTGGTGATGCCGAGCGCCGCCTGAATGGAAACCAGCACGAAGAACAGTACGGCGCGGCGGGCGTGTGGCGTATTCGGCAGGGCACGGGCCATCGACACCATATGCCACAGCGTGGCGGCAAACAGCGTATAGGCGCCAAGACGGTGGATGAACTGCACCGTCTTGGGGTTTTCGAAGAGGTTGATCCACCAGGGCTGCTGCAGGAAGAGATCGCCCGGCACCAGCGAGCCGTCCATCAGCGGCCAGGTATTATAGGAAAGGCCGGCATTCAGCCCCGCAACCAATGCGCCGAGATAGATCTGGAACAGACAGAGCACCGTCAGCAACGCAGCAAAGCCCCTGCCCGTCTTTTCGTCGGCGGCGTCGGGCGAATGATGCGACAGGCCGCGCAATATCCACATGCAGCCCGCGAAGATGAGGCAGGCGATGGTCAGATGCGTGGCAAGGCGATATTGCGAGACATCCGTGCGGTTGACGAGGCCTGACGATACCATCCACCAGCCGATGAAGCCCTGAAAGCCGCCAAGCGCCAGAAGGCCGACCAGCGGCAGGCGCAGACGCTTTTCGATGCGGCCGGTCAGCCAGAAGAAGGCGAGCGGCAGTGCGAAGATGATGCCGATGGTGCGGGCAAGCAGGCGATGCGCCCATTCCCACCAGAAAATCGTCTTGAACTCGTCAAGCGACATGCCCTTGTTGATTTCCTGATATTGGGGAATGCGCTTGTAGAGCTGGAACTCTTCTTCCCATTCAGCAACGGAAAGCGGCGGGATGGCGCCATGGATCGGCTTCCATTCGGTAATCGACAGGCCGGATTCGGTAAGCCGCGTGGCGCCGCCGACGAGGACCAGACAGACGAGCGTGAAAAGCACGACGCGCAGCCAGATGCGCAGCAGGCGGCGATCCTTCTCCTGTTTCTGCAGGGCAGCCTCCACCACCATTTCCGCAGAACCATTTGCCATCGTCATGCCGCTCGAACGCATCTTTCAGGTCTCCCTCATACAGTCATGTTGATTAGCCCCAACCGGCACCACAAAACAAGGCCTCAGGGTTTGCGGCATGCGGTCGCGGCGGTATAGTCGCGCCAGCTGTTCAATCACGGAAGATTTCATGCACCCTCGCCTCAGATCGCTCATCGGCACCGTCGTCATCATCTGCCTCGTCGTCGTTTACGCCGTGGTGGCGACGGCCATTGCATCGGCGACCCTGGCGCAATCGCCCTGGTGGGTGCATCTGGCTTATTTCGTATTTACCGGGGTTTTGTGGATTTTGCCGGCGATGCTGATCATCAAATGGATGGCCGGGCCTAAAAAGCAGGGCTGAGCGCCGGCCGTTATATAACACCCACAGGTCGCAATATTATAAACCGATTGTTTGCCGCTCAACGATATAGTCCGACCGAAACAACCGGAGAGAGTGAATGGCGGCTGAGGGGCCGGTCTTTATCAGCGACAAGCAAGCGCCGACCGCCGTGCAAAACGAGCGGCGGAGTGCTGATCGTTTATTGATCGATCTCGTCGATGACGCCGCGACCATCCGTTCCGACTGGGAGCAGCTGGAAAACGACCCGCTCAATTCGCTGCATCAGGGTTTTGGCTGGTGCTCCATCTGGGCGCAAACGCAGGACAGCGCGCTCCTGACACTTCGCGGCCGGCAGGGCGGCAAAACGATCTTCCTGCTGCCGCTTGAAATCGTGCTGGAAGGCGGCATTCGCAAGGCGCGTTTTCCAGGCGGCCGTTTCAACAATATCAATACGGGCCTTTTCTGCCCCTCTTTTGCCGAACAGGCTGGACAGGAAATCGCGGCAGCGATTGCCCGCGAGGCGCGGAAGCTGCTGCATGGCCGGGCCGATATTCTGGCTTTGCAGAACATACCGCTAACGTGGCGCGGCAGGACCAATCCTCTCTCGCATCTTGCTTCCGTCGAAAACCAGAATCCGGCCTTCCAGCTTCCCCTGCTCGAGAGCTTCGAGGCGACGCTTCGGCAGGTCAATGCCAAGAGGCGACGGAAGAAATTCCGCATCCAGAGCCGAAGGGCCGAGGAAATGGGCGGTTACAGCCATGTGATCGCGCGTTCGCCACAGGAAAGATGCGAATTGTTGCAGGCGTTTTTCCGCCAGAAGGCCGCCCGTTTCGCCTCGCAGGGCATTCCGGATGTCTTTCGCAATCAATCGGTGAAGGATTTCTTCTACGATCTCGCCAACTTTCCCGAGACGGGGACAGGCAGCCTGCTGGAACTGCATGCCATTCGCCTGCATGGGGAAAACGAGGGCGTCATTGCCGCGATAGCCGGCCTTTCGCGCAAGCAGGATCACATCATCTGCCAGTTCGGCTCAATCGATGAGTCCGTTTCGGAACTCAGCCCCGGCGAATTGCTGTTCTGGCTGATGATCGAAAGGGCGTGTCGCGAGAAGGCTTCGATCTTCGATTTCGGCGTCGGCGACCAGCTCTACAAGCGCAGCTGGTGCCCGCTTTTTACCGTGCAGCACGATATATTCCTGCCGGTGACATTGAAGGGTCGAGCAGCGGCCTCGATCTATGTCGCCATTGCCCGGACGAAGAGCCTGATAAAATCCAATCCAGCGCTTTATGCGCTGATTCAGCGTTTTCGCGCCGGACGGCCGAAGACGGACACCGCCGCCGACTGAGCGCAGATCACGCCGCGCTCAGATGGTCCGGCTTGCGCATGCCGGTCATCGGCAATGCCTGTTCATAGCCCTCGGCAACCAGTTCACCGAGTGTCTTTTCCAGAAGTTCGCTATCCTTGCCGGGCACAGAGACGATGATTTCCGCCGGCAGGTTGCGCAGCATTTTCCCCAGGCTCGAAATCTGCACCGCGCCGCATTCGACGAGAACAGTATCATAGGCGTCGGAGAGCGCGCCGAGGATCATCGTCAGGCGATCTATGGCGCGCATGGCCTCACGCGGCTGCGCATTACCGCGCGGCACGATATGGGCGTCGGACAGGCGGTCGCTGTGAATGGTTTCACCAAAGGCGGCCGCACCCGCCAGAAGGTCCATGACACCAGGAAGCCCGGCTTCCGGCGCCATCAGCCGCGTCGGACAGGCAGACGCCGTCATATCGACGAGAACGACCGAACGACCCATCTCGGACAAAGCGCGCGCCAGCATGACAGTCGTCGTCGAACCGCTATCACCGGCTGGAGACACAATGGCGGCAACCGGCTTGGCAAGACGGGTGGCAAGGAAACCTGCGACAGCATCAATCGAAAAATCGTCAGAAGTGTCGACATCCTCTTCCGCTGCCTCTTCCTTCGCAGCGGCGACATCTTCCACCGGCGAGGCCGGGATGGCAGCGGCGGCTACGGCCGGCATGCGCTTTTGTTCCTCTTCGGCGGCGGGCTGGTATGCCGCAACCGGCAGGGCCCGCGCAGCAGACGGTATAGTCTCATGATGCGCGGCAACAGGCTGTTCCGGCACCTCCGTTGCCTTGTCCGGATCGGCTGGAGCACGCGAAGGGGAAGGCGGATCGGAGAGCGGCGGAACCTGGTTCCGGCCCATCGGTTTCAAAGCCCGGCCGGTGAAAAGCTCCACCAGCATGACCACGATGCAGGACAGCAGAAAGGCCGCCAGCGTGACGACGATGGTAATCGCGCCGGTCTTCGGGAAATAGGGTTCGCGGGGCTCCACCGCCGTCGAGATGACACGCGCATCGGCCGGCGTGGAATCCACCGAGCCGGCGCGCGACGTCGCTTCCCGGTAACGGGCAAGATAGGTTTCCAGAAGCTGCCTCTGCGCCGAAGCTTCCCGCTCCAGATCGTTGAGGCCAACCTGTTGTTCACCCGCACGCACGCTTTCCGATTTCAGCATGTTCAGTTGCTGGACCAGCTGCCGTTCCCGCAGACGCGAAACATTGGCCTCGTTTTCGAGACTTGCCAGCACCTTGCGGGTTTCTTCCTGAATCTGCCGCTGTATGCCGTCGAGCTGGTTGCGCAGCGCCCGAATGCGCGGATGGCCTTCCAGCATCGAAGACGAGAGATCGGAAATCTGGCTGCGGATCGTGGTTTCGTTTTCCTTCAGCCGCTGGATCGTCGGGGAACTGACGACATCGGGGAAAGTATCAAGCGGACGGCCGTTAGCAAGCGCGCTGCGCACGCCTTCCGCCCGCGCCTCCGCATTGGCGCGCTCCCCGCGGATGCGGCCAAGTTCGGTGGAGATATCGCTGAGCTGGCGGGTGGCGAGGGTTTCGCCCTGCCCCGCCGAAAGAAGATCGGACGAGGCCCGATAATCCGCGACCTTCCTGTCGGCGTCGCGCACCTTTTCACGCAGATTGGCGATTTCCGGCTCCAGCCAGCGTGCCGCTTCCGTGCTTGTATCCAGTTTCGCGCCGCTCTGCAGGGCGATATAGGCCTTCATCATCTCATTGGGGATGGCGGCGGCAAGCTTGGGGTCCTGCGAGGAGAACTCGACCGTGATGACGCGTGAGCTTTCAACCTGATAGACCTGAAGCTTCTCCCGGAAGGCCTTCAGCACCCGCTCTTCGGGCAGCACCTGAAGCGGGTCTTTCTTGACGCCGACGGCGACCAGCAGCTGCGAAACAAGCGAAGGATGAGCCTCCGGATCGAATTCATCCAGCTCGTAGAGCTTCATGTCTTTGGCGACCTGCTTGATGAGGTCGACCGATTGCAGGATCTGCACCTGGCTGGAAACGGTCAATTCATCGAGTACGGGCTCGGCGGGCGCATTCGACTGCTGCGAAGCGCCGAAGGAGGCCGTGCGGGATTCGATGAGCACGCGCGCCTCGCCCTTGTAGGCGGGCGACATCATGCTTGATATCACGAAGGCGGAGCCTCCGGCCAGAAGCGTTATCGCCGCGATCCGTCCCTTGCGCTGCCATATGGCTGCGACAAGCTGCGCAAGATCGATATCCACATCCCTGTCGTCAATGCGATCGCCGTTCATGCAGGCTCCGTAACCGAGACAAACCTCGGGCGCTCAAATATAGATGGCCAATTTTCGCGAAGTTTAAGTCTTGCCGGTAACACAACAGTTAATCCCGGAGAATCCGACGAAATAAAGCTGATATTACCATCGCTCGCCGGGGTTGTTTACCGCACATTAACCCTAACAGAACGATAAGAATGATCAAAGATCGACTCGGAGCCAGATCAGATGCCGCTCGCCGGATCACGACATGTCACCGCACTGACGCTTGCCGTTCTGACGGCCCTTTCCGGCTGCGCGGCATATCAACCCGCGCCGAGGTCCTTCAATGAGACCGCCCTGCAACCCTATCATGTCGATAGCGGCGACAGGCTGCGCATCAACGTCTTTGAGCAGGCCGGGCTGACCAATACCTATACGGTCGATCAGGCCGGCTATGTCGCCTTCCCGCTGGTCGGCCAGGTTCCTGCCCGCGGCAAGACGCTGCCGCAGCTCGAAGCGGCCATCGCCGCCAAGCTGCGCCAGGGTTATCTGCGCGATCCCGACGTGACCATCGAAATCGACCGTTATCGCCCCGTCTTCATCATGGGCGAAGTCGGTCGTCCCGGCCAATATTCCTATGTGCCTGGTATGACGGTGCAAAACGCCATCGCTATTGCCGGCGGCTTCACCCCGCGCGCAAATCAGGCCGATGTCGACATCACCCGCAAGATCAATGCCGAGGTGATGACCGGCCGGATCGGGATTACCGCGCCCATTCTGGCGGGTGATACCGTCTATGTACGCGAACGCTTCTTCTGAAAACGGAGCGGCGAACGTGTCGGATGACGGCCCTCCCCTGCGCATCATTCACTGCTTCCGCTCCCCGGTGGGCGGCGTTTTCCGCCATGTACGTGACCTTATCGAGGAACATGTCAAACAGGGCCACAAGGTTGGCATCGTCTGCGACAGTTCCACCGGCGGTGCGCATGAGGAACGGCTTTTCGCACAGATCACCCCGATGCTGGAACTTGGCCTCACCCGCCTGCCCATCCGGCGGTCCATCAGCCCCGGCGACCTCATGGCGCTGTGGAAATCCTACAAGCACATCAAAAGTTTGCGGCCGGACATTCTGCACGGGCACAGCGCCAAGGGCGGCGCTCTTGCCCGGCTGATCGGCTCACTCCTGCGGGCGAACAGGTATCGCGTAGCCCGCCTCTATTCCCCGCATGGCGGCAGCCTGCATTATGCCAGAAACAGCTTGAAGGGGCAGCTCTTCCTGCGGCTGGAGCGGTTCCAGGAACATTTCACCGATGCGCTCTGTTTCGTCTGCAATTTCGAGCAGGCGACGTATGAAGCCAAGGTCGGCAAGCCCCGCACCCGCACCGCGATGATCTATAATGGCGTGCAGGACAGCGAGTTCGAAACCGTATCCGCCCGCGAGGATGCGGCCCGTTTTCTCTATATCGGCATGCTGCGTGATCTCAAGGGACCGGATGTCTTCATCAGGGCATTCGCGAAAATGGAACGCAGCCTCGGCCAGCCCATGTCCGGCGTGATCGTCGGCGACGGACCGGACAGGGACAAATATGCGGCGATGATCGACAAGGCCGGGCTTTCCCGGCGGATTTCCATGCATGCGGCCATGCCCGCCAGACAGGCCTTCGAACTGGCGACGACGGTGGTGGTGCCTTCACGCGCCGAAGCCATGCCCTATATCGTGCTGGAAGCGCTTGCGGCGGGAAAGACGGTCATTGCCTCGCATGTCGGCGGTATTCCCGAAATCCTCGGAGAAGACAGCGAGGCGCTCGTCCCGGCCGGTGATGCCGATGCGCTGGCGCGGATCATGGTCAAGGATGCCGAGGACGCCGACTGGGCGCAGCGGGTCATGCCGCACCCCGACAGCTTCAAGGCGAAATTTTCAACCCCTGTTATGGCCGATGAGATGATGAAGCTCTATCGCGACCTGCTGACGAGCTAAAGTTATTTTAAAAACACGATTTTTAATTGTATATTCCAGCCGTCCTGTAGAAACTGATCATAAACGTTTCTTAGCATGTTTCGGCTAGTTTTCTGCTCGTAGAGCGCCGCCATCCATCCGGATGCACAAAGGGCGCACTACCACTTTGAGGTTGCGTATCGTTCCGGTTGAAAATCTGTGCGGTTTTCAGGTCGATGCGCTGGAGGGTGCGGACCAAAGCAATGACCAAGACTGACAAGGACAGACTGCAATTCGATCTGGCGTCATTGCGCAAGAAAATCTCCGAGCATCAAACCGGAGAATCCTCCGCATCCGAACCCGTCGTTCTCAATCCGCTTGCTCGGCAGATCGCCAACCAGCTTCGCGCCGGCAATCATTCGCCCAATATGGTGATCGGGCAATTGCGGCTTCTCGAATTCACGATGCTCGTGGTCATCGCCGCCATCGTCAACGGCATCGCAGCCGATCGCGGTCTCGAAACGTTTCTGGCGGTTTTCGGCGGTGGCGTGCTGGGGGCGGCGCTCTGCGTCTTTCTTCTGCAGGCGGGTGATTGTTATCAGCTTCCGACACTGCGCACGCCGCTGAAGATGTTCGCCCGCATCCAGGGCGCCGTCTGTCTCTCCTTCGTGGGAATCGCCTGTTTCCTTCTCCTCTTCTTTCCCGATGCGCTGCACTCCTGGCAGGCTTTCGGCATCTGGTATGCAACCGGTGCGATCGCGATCTTCGCCGGTCGACTGATCCTCGGCTTTGCCATTCGCCACTGGGGCCGCAACGGCGTCATGGAGCGCCGTGCGGTCATCGTCGGCGGCGGCGATACCGCCAAGGACCTTATCCGCTCGCTGGAGCAGCAATCCGATAACGATATCCGCATCTGCGGTATCTTCGACGACCGGAAAAGCGCCCGCTCTCCCGAAGTTGTCGCCGGTTATCCAAAGCTCGGCACCTTTGCGGAACTGGTGGAGTTTGCCCGCCTGACGAAGCTGGACATGCTGATCATCGCCCTGCCGCTCAGTGCCGAGGCCCGCATTCTCCAGCTTCTGCACAAGCTCTGGATTCTGCCGGTCGATATCCGCATCGCAGCGCATGCCAATAAATTGCGTTTCCGCCCCCGCGCCTATTCCCATGTGGGCAAGGTGCCGATGCTGGATGTGTTCGACAAGCCTATCCGCGACTGGGACTCGGTGGCGAAACGCGTGTTCGACATCACTTTCAGCCTCATCGGCATCGCCCTTTTGTGGCCGGTGATGCTGGGGGCGGGAATTGCCGTGAAAGCTACCTCGAAAGGCCCTGTTCTCTTCAAGCAGAAGCGCCACGGCTTCAACAACGAAACGATCAACGTCTGGAAGTTCCGTTCCATGTATACGGAACTCAGCGACCCCACCGCGAAAAAGGCGGTCACGAAGAACGACCCGCGTGTCACACCGGTCGGCCGCTTCCTGCGCAAATCCTCGATGGACGAGCTGCCGCAGCTCTTCAACGTTCTCTATGGCGATCTTTCGCTCGTCGGGCCGCGTCCGCACGCCGTTCATGCCCAGACGGGCGATCTGAAATATACCGAGGTGGTGGAGCATTATTTCGCGCGCCACAAGGTGAAGCCCGGCGTTACCGGCTGGGCGCAGATCAACGGTTGGCGCGGCGAGATCGACCACGGCGACAAGATCAAGTTCCGCACCGAATATGATCTCTATTACATCGAGAACTGGTCGCTGTTCCTCGATCTGAAGATCCTGTTCCTCACGCCGATACGGCTGCTCAAATCGGAAAACGCCTATTGACCCACACCGGTTACCAGCACGCGGCGAATTTCGACGCACCGTTGGCCACCATGCGGCTCATCGGATCGTTCTTCATTGCCTTCGGCGTGTTCCTTTCCGGCTTCGTCATCTCCGAACCGGCGCCTTATGAATTGATGATGGTGGGACAGGTGGCCCTGTGGTTCCTGCTTGGCCTTCGCCTTTCGCGCACCGTCGTCCTGCTTTTATGCCTGCTGCTTGCCTTTAATGTCGGCGGTTATCTTTCGCTCACCACCATGGCCGATCTGGATGAGGGGCCGCTCTATCTCGCTGTCTCGACCTTCCTGGCGCTAACCTCGGTTTTTTATGCGGCGATCGTGGAAGACAAATACCAACGGCTGCTTTTGATTTTCCGGGCCTGGCTTACGGCAGCGCTGATCACAGCGCTGCTCGGCATCATCGGATATTTCCACGCCATCCCGGGTTTTGAGGTCTTCACCCTCTACGATCGTGCAAAAGGCGCTTTTCAGGACCCGAACGTCTTTGGTCCCTTTCTGGTGACACCTTCGCTTTACCTGATCTACGGCCTTCTCACCGGCAAGGCGATGCATGCGCCCTGGCGGATCGCCGGGCTGCTCATCCTGTCGCTTGGCGTGTTCCTGTCGTTCTCGCGCGCGGCCTGGGGCCTGTTTCTGTTCGCCACCATCCTCCTCGTCTTCGTCATGCTGCTGAAGGAACGGACGGCTGCGTTTCGTCTGAAAATCCTCGTGCTGTTTCTCGTCGCCGCCGGGCTGATGGTTGCGGCGGTCATCATCGCGCTGCAGTTCAAGCAGGTGGCGGATCTGTTCTCCAGCCGCGCTTCGGCGGTACAATCTTATGATGGCGGCCATCTCGGGCGTTTTGCACGCCACTATCTCGGCTTCCTGCTCGCCATGGAACACCCGCTCGGAATCGGCCCCATGGTGTTCGACAATATCTTCCCCGCCGCCGAACATAATATCTGGCTGAAGAGCCTGACCACGCATGGCTGGTTCGGTTTCGTCATCTATCTGGTCCTGATCTGCTGGACCGTTGCCGCAGGTTTCAGGCATCTGCTGCGGCCACGCCCGTGGCAGCCGTTCCTGATCATTTCCTGGGTGACCTTCGTCGGACATGTGATGATCGGCGCCGTCATTGATACCGACCACTGGCGGCATTTCTTCCTGCTGCTGGGCATATTGTGGGGATGCATGGCGCTTGAGAAGCGCGAAAGCCTGCGCCGCCGCGCACGGGCTGCCTAAAACGCTTCCCCTTACGGAACCCTACGCCATTTCATGCGTTTAGCCCCCGATTCTGATTGTCAAACGGGGAGACATCTTATGACGCAGACCAATAATCTCTATCTCATCATCGGCGCCCTCCTGATTGTCCTCGTTGGCCTTGGGGCCTATGTCTGGCATGAGGAAAGCAAGCCGAAGGGGATCGAGATGAATATCGGCCCGAACGGCGTTTCCGTTCAGGAGAATTGATCCGCAAGCGTCGCGCAAAGTCCGGCCATTAAGACCGGATGCATCCCAAGCCGAACACGGCAGGGGTGCACCCGGTCTTCTTATGAGAGGAGACGAAAGGCGGGATCGATGCCCGCTGCGCCGGTTCGATACGAATGATGCGTATCGCCCGATCAAGGAAACAGCTAGCGCAATGGTCTCCTCCATCGACCTTTCCACCCGCCTCACCGCCACCAGGCTCGCCCTCAAGGCCATCAAGGAGCAGGAAGACAATTCCCCCGTCACATCCTCCTCGACGCGGGCGTCTATCCTCGATTCCTACGGGCTCGACACCTCCTCTTCCTCTTCCACCAATACGCGGCTCACCCAGCTTCTGGCGCAATATGCCCAGACCTCAAGCGAAGAGACGCAGACCGACGATACCGATACGCAGCTTTCTTCCGGCGATATTAGCAAGGCCGACTTCATGAAGGAGCTGAAGGAGATGCTGGAAGAACTGGCCAGGGATCCGGACAAGGCGTCGCAGGCCAAGGCCATGCTGGAGGCTTTGGCAACAGGCACGCTGACAGTCTCCGATCCCGCCGAGGGAGCACAAATCAAGGCCTGGGACGTGGCCTCCGACAAAAAAACCTCCATGCCGGCCACGGAGATCACCATGACGGGATGGAGCGACTTTCTGAAAGACCATCTCAAACGCGACGGCTCGGCTTATGCCAGAAGCGAGACCGGCGCCTATGTCGACACTGTTTCCGGCGACAATGCGTTTTTCGGCAGCGTCGGCAGCCGTTATTATTATTTCACCTGGCCACAGGCGAAAAACGGGACCCTCACCGTATAAGCTAGATTTCCCGTTGGCGGAACGGACCACTGCGACATGGAACATGCCGCAGCGTCGCTTTTTTCGTCTGCTCAGACGGCAGGCGCGGTGGCCGGTTCGGCTCCGCCGGAGAGCGCCTTTTGCAGCTGCGCTTCCTGCGCCGGCGACAGCGAGGTCTTGATGACCCGCCCGCGCAAGCCTTCGAATTCTGCCAGCACCTTTTCCGGCTGCACCTTGCGGATCAGCACGAACAGCGCCGAAGAACCGTTGGGAATGGTTTCGCCGAGTGATTTGATGAAATCATCATCGATACCGAAATCCGTCAGCGAACCCGCAAGGGCGCCCGTGCCGGCGCCAATCGCGCCGCCGATGGCAAATCCCGCCAGCGGATTGAGGAACAGCAGGCCGACGAGGCCGCCCCACAGACCGCCGGACAGGAAACCGGAGCTCGCGCCGATTGCCGTCAGATTGACGCTCTGCTTCAGATGCACCTTGCCGTCTTCATCGCGAACGACAACCACGGCATCTTCCAGATCGACCAGATATTCCTTTTTCAGGCCTGCAAGCTTCAAAAGCACCCTGTCGGCCACTTCCGTTCCGTCAAAACCAACAACGACGAGTTCGGACATAGTTCGTCTCCCTGAGTTTCAATTCCGCTGCGGTTGAACGCCGAAGAACGCAGCTTGTTCCGGCCATGATGGAAAGAGGATGTGTCACGCGTTTGACGGTCGCTCACGCTGGAGAAGCACCACCCTGCCCCGGCCCCCTCCCGCCGTCCACACCCTCTGTTCCTTTTTTTATGAAAAGACCATTTTCCGCTTGCACCCTAACAGGCTTATATATAAACGGCTTTCAGGTTCGGAGCGTAGCGCAGCCCGGTAGCGCACTTGACTGGGGGTCAAGGGGTCGTGGGTTCGAATCCCGCCGCTCCGACCATCTTTTCCAAGACTTGAGGCATCCCCCACCCTCAAGCAGTTTACACAAAAAGAGCCGTTTTACAGTTGGTGTTCACCGACGGTTCTTTTCGTACGCGATTTTCGCTTCAAGCTCTCCCCTCAAAATGATTCTTCAGGCACTTGCTTGATTCCTCCCCAAACGAGAACATAATTAGACGCTTGGCACGGCGGTATGTGCTTTTCGGAAAATTAGGACGATTTGAACTCTTGAACCGGAGAATGCGCAAGTGCGCGCAAAACCAAGAGAACCGTAAGCCTATGATCATTGCCACGCACCTGAATGCGGGCTGCCATCGAGGACAAAACGTTGTCCCTCATGACAATCCCTAAACTTCTACAGACGATTGAAACTCGCCTTTAGATCGTGCGCTGTTAATAGCGGCTCAATCAAGAAAGGGACGCGATGACAACCGTAGAATACACAGCTAATTGGCTCAGCAATTTCTCGATTTACACAATTTTCACATTCTCGGCAGCACTGCTCACTGTCTTCTGGACTGGAGAAACGAAGGGTAAAGAAGCTCGGAAACCAGCTATTGTTGTGATGGCTGTTTCTGCGGCTCTTTCCTTCGCTTTGTTCGCCGCAGGCTGGGCGATGATTAAATACCAGTGACCTACAGCAATAAAATCCTGCCCATCACCTCCCATAAAATCACGTCACTTGACTGCGACTTACTACCAAGAGGCTGACGATGAGACCGGAATACCTAATCGAAAACGTGCCCGTCAGATTATCTGTGACG